>NZ_MIPP01000042.1 GCF_002095385.1 Pantoea eucrina
GTAATATTACCAAACGCCTCCGCAGACGTAAGCTGGCCCCTTACCGTGATAGGCCAGGTTACCGCCTGCCCGTCGATGGCTGGCTCGTCGCCGGTTCTACCCGGCGAAACAATGACGTTTTGCTGACTGATTGCCGTAAGCACTTCCGTGACAGAAAGTTTATAATCGTGCAGCCGTACCGGATCCAGCCAGATGCGCAGCGCTTTTTCACTGCCAAACAGCTGAATTTTGCCGACCCCCGGTACCCGCCGCAGTTCGTCCGCAATATTGCGGGCAAAGTAATCACTTAAATCCGCTTCCTGAAACGCACCGTTTCGGGATTGCAGACCCACCATCATCAGAAAGCCGGCATTTGCCGCTTCAACATTAATCCCATTCTGGCGGACAGATTGCGGGAGCCGTGGCTCAATCGTTTTAAGCTGGTTTTGCAGATCCATCTGCGCCAGTTTGATATCAGTACCCGGTTTAAAGGTAACCGTAATGGAAGCCATGCCCGTCGTGTCACTGGATGACTCAAAGTAGAGCAGATGATCAACGCCTGATATCTCGCGCTCTATTAGCGACACCACCGAGGTGTTCATGACCTCTGCGTTTGCGCCCGGATAGCTCACTGAAATGATCAGGCTGGGAGGCGCAACAGCAGGATATTGAGCAACCGGCAGATGCGGAATCGATAAAACGCCACTGAGAACGATAAACAGAGCAATAACCCAGGCGAAAACCGGGCGGTGAATAAAAAATAGCGGCATTATATTTATCTCATACTCAGCAACTGACTACAGCACGCTTCTGCCCGCAACAAACCTGTTGCGCAGTGACAACCAGACAGGGAGGCAGTTTAAAGCGCCATTGTTTAGGCTGTATGTGAGGTTTATGGATAGATTATGGAGCAAAAAACCTTAAAATAACGGCTAGTAAATAGCATTAATTATTCTCATCATCAGATAGAGCGGAGAGCCGCAGAAAAATAAAATCAAAAAACATTCATAATAAAATAGTAATTCATTTAATCCCGGATGCAGATTCAGCATGCTGGAGAAAAATGACACCAGCCACAGCATTATCATCAGCAGCCAGAATGCAATAATGAGTATCTCTTTTAATGCACCGGGCCTCTTCTGCATCACCAGCAGTAAAGCGGCTGCTACAATAGAGAGATAGATCAATGGTGACGCCATAAGCGTATGCGATACCCGGTCGTCAGCGGCGTGCGCCAGTATAAGCCAGAGATAAAGTAGTCCCCATGAAACTGAGATAAAAGGTGCCAGCACACGCAATCTTTTGATAAAAACATCCTGAAGGCCATTCATCTCTTCTGTATCTCTGTTAGCGCCTGTCATCGGGTATCCTGTTCTCTTTTACGCTCAATTAATGAAAAACCAGAGAGGCATGCCTGTTTTTTTCATTATCTCATTACACTATGGAGTGTTTATCTGTGGTTTGTGGAGATAGCATTAAGATCCCCCGGCGCGTGCAGATAAGGCAGCGGCAAAGAAATAGGGTCAGCCTTATGAAACTTTTTTTAAACCAGCCTGTCCTGATGAGATATCAGTTACCTTTTTGAGCAAAAGATTATGCTGCCTGCTTCTGCCTGCTTCTGCCCGCCGGCCAGCCAGCATTACCTGGCTCTTTCGGAGAATAAATGAATAGCGGCTTTTTAATTCTTGTTGCTGAAGATGATGATGAAATAGCAGATATATTAATGAGCTATTTGCAGCGAGCAGGCATGAGCAGCCTGCGGGCAGCCAATGGCGAGCAGGCCATCAGTCTGAGCCGGTTGAAAAAGCCCGACCTGATTTTGCTGGATATCAACCTTCCCCTGCTTGATGGCTGGAACGTCATGACCACGCTGCGTAAAGAGAGCAACGTGCCGGTTATTATGGTCACCGCTCTCGATCAGGATATCGATAAACTGATGGGGTTAAGACTGGGGGCTGATGATTATGTCATCAAACCTTTCAACCCTTCCGAAGTCATTGCCCGGGTTGAGGCTGTCCTCAGACGAGCCGCGCGTAATGTGCCAGCTGAGGCAGCCAGGCCAATACGAACAGCTCATATCACTATTTATCCTGACGACTTTTATCTGGAAATTAAAACCGGAGAGAGCGTCATAACGCCGGTACTCACCACAACCGAGTTTAAACTTTTGACCTATCTGGCAAAAAGTCCACGTAAAGTCTGTTCCCGTGAAGAGCTACTCAACGCCTGTCTGCCTGAGGGAGACACACTCGACAGAACGGTAGATAGCCATATGAGTAAACTGCGTAAAAAACTTGAGCATGCCGGTCTGATGGGTGTGCCGGAAAGTATCAGAGGGATGGGTTATCGTTTGGGAGAAAGTCAATGAGCCGGGAGCCTGTGCTCAGTCGCCAGATACTCACCTATATGCTGTCGCTGACTTTCATTATTGTTACTATATCAGTTGCAGGCTCATGGCTGTTTTATACCTTTATCACTGACTATATTCCTGGCGAAAATACAGCAGGTGCAGAAGAGTCTATGAACCTGTGGGACTGGATATGGGTTCTGGTTATGACGCTCTCCAGTCTGGTTATCTCTCTGTTTTTTACGGTGAAGCTCTCTGCGCGCATACTGACTCCGCTGAACACGATTGCTTCCAGCCTGAAAAAGATATCTGCCGGTGATTTAGGCGCCCGGGCGCTCTGCACAACCTCAATGCTGGGCGAGATCAACAGCCTGGTAAAAGATTTTAATGAAATGGCGGAGAAGCTGCAGACGCTCGATGAGCAGAGAAATCTGTGGAATGCGGCCATCGCACACGAACTCAGGACACCGGTTACTATATTACGCGGCCGTTTACAGGGGCTGGTGGAGGGCGTTTTTGGCCCCGACCCGCTTCTGTTTGAAAAGCTGCTCAGACAAACCGAAGGCTTAAACAGACTGATTGAAGATTTACGCGTGGTCAGCTCTGCAGGCGGAGCTGGCTACCTGCTGGATCCGCATGAAACCGATTTGCAGCAGCTGATTACACATGCCATTGACGTATTTACGCCGGAATTTGAAAACAAAGGCTTTACGGTTATCACTGAACTCACTCCACAGCTCTGCGTCTGTGATGCTTTGCGCATGACACAGTGCCTGACCGTGCTGTTTGATAATGCGCTGCACTACTCCACATCACGCACCCTGGTGATAAAAAATGGTATGACAGAGAGAGAGAATTACATTCTTGTTCAGGATGAAGGCCCTGGTATTCCACCTGAATTTCAGCCACTGCTGTTTCAGCCATTTCAGCGCGGGATAAGTGCCAGAGAGGCGAATCCAAAAGGATGTGGTCTGGGGCTCTCTGTCGTCCGGGCTATTATGCAGGCACACGGCGGCAATGCCACCTGCGTGGTAACGTCACAGCAGCATTCCATTTTCCGGCTTGCCTGGCCAGTTGGGCATACCTGATCTGCGCTACAGGCTGTTTTTCGTCACATAAAAAACCGGAAGCGCGTGGCTTCCGGTTCTGTTTTTACACGGGCGTATCAGGCGCGATGCAGCGCAGGATAATTACGCCAGATCGAAACGGTCCAGGTTCATCACTTTCGTCCAGGCGGCCACAAAGTCATGGACAAATTTCTGCTTCGCATCGCTGCTGGCGTACACTTCCGCCAGCGCGCGCAGGATGGCGTTAGAGCCGAACACCAGATCGGCGCGCGTGGCGTGATATTTCACTGCACCGCTTTCACGATCGCGTCCTTCAAACAGCTCCGCGCGTTCATCAGTGGCGCGCCATGCGGTGCGCATGTCGAGCAGATTGACAAAAAAGTCGTTGCTCAGCACGCCCGGGCGATCGGTAAACACGCCGTGCTGACTGCCGTCATAGTTGGTGCCGAGTACGCGCAGGCCGCCCAGCAGCGCCGTCAGCTCCGGCGCACTCAGCGTCAGCTGCTGCGCTTTATCCAGCAGCAGGGTCTCCGTTGAGGAACCGCTCTGCACGCGACGATAGTTGCGGAAGCCATCGGCCAGCGGCTGCAGCACGTTAAACGACTCAATATCGGTCTGATCCTGACGCGCATCCACGCGGCCTGGCATAAACGGCACCTGTACCGCCACGCCAGCGGCGGCTGCCGCCTGCTCAATACCGACGCTGCCCGCCAGCACAAGGATATCCGCCAGTGAGAGCTTGCCGGACGCCTGCTGGATCTGCTGCAAGACCGGCAGCACATCGCTTACCACGCCGGCATTGACCGCCCAGCCGTTCTGCGGTGCCAGCGCCAGACGCGCACCGTTGGCCCCTCCGCGCTTATCGCCGCCACGGAACGTTGAAGCGGATGCCCAGGCCACGGAGACCAGCTGGCTGACGCTCAGGCCCGACGCGGCGATCTGCGCTTTAGCCTGCGCAATATCATCAGCGCCAGGCTGATGCACCGGCTGCGGTAACGGATCCTGCCACAGCAGATCTTCCTTCGGCACTTCCGGGCCGAGGTAGCGCGCTTTGGGTCCCATATCGCGGTGAGTCAGCTTGAACCAGGCGCGGGCGAACGCTTCATTAAACGCCTGCGGATCGTTCAGGAAGCGGCGCGAGATCTTCTCAAACTCCGGATCGAAACGCAGCGTCAGATCGGTCACCAGCATGGTGGGCTTGCGCTTTTTCTCCGGATCAAACGGATCGGGGATGATCGCTTCTGCATCTACCGCTTCAAACTGAATCGCGCCCGCCGGGCTGTGCGTCTGCACCCACTCATATTTGAACAGGTTCTCAAAGAAGTAGTTGCTCCACTGGGTTGGCGTCTGCGTCCAGACCACTTCCAGACCGGAGGTGATGGCATCTGCGCCGGCGCCGCTGCCGTAGCTGTTGTGCCAGCCAAAGCCCTGCGCTTCAATCGGCGAGGCTTCAGGATCGACATCAAGGTGGCTGGCGGCCGCCGCCCCGTGCGTTTTACCCAGCGTATGCCCGCCTGCGATAAGCGCGACGATCTCTTCATCGTTCATGCCCATGTTGCCAAAGGTGGCGCGGATCGCCGGTGCTGCAGAACGCGGATCGCCGCTCGCTTCCGGGCCCTCAGGGTTCACATAGATCAGGCCCATTTCGGTGGCGCCCAGCGGGGCATTTGCGAGGCTCTCAGGATGACGGTGGGCCAGCCACTCTTTTTCATGGCCCCAGTCCACATCCATATCCGGCTCCCAGACATCCTCACGACCGGCACCAAAACCAAAGGTACGGAACCCGGCGTTCTCCAAAGAGACGTTACCCGCCAGAATGTAGAGATCGGCCCAGGAAATTTTCTGGCCATACTTCTGTTTTACCGGCCAGAGCAGGCGTCGTGCTTTATCAAGGCTGACGTTATCGGGCCAGGCGTTGAGCGGCGCAAAGCGCTGCTGTCCGCGTCCGGAGCCGCCGCGGCCATCAATGGTGCGGTAGGTACCGGCGCTGTGCCACGCCATACGAATAAACAGGCCAATGTAACTGCCCCAGTCGGCGGGCCACCAGGATTGTGAATCGGTCAGCAGCGCGCGGATATCCGCTTTTAGTGCCGCGTAGTCAAGCTGGCTGAACGCTTCGCGGTAGCTGAAATTTTCATCCAGCGGATTAGAGCGGCTGGAGTGCTGATTCAGCAGGTCGACCCGCAGCATATTAGGCCACCAGTCGCGGTTCGAGGTGCCGCTGCCGGCGCCGCGTGCAAGCACGCTCTTCTCTTCTGACGCTCCATGATGAAAAGGACATTTTCCGGACGCTGCAGCATTATCGTTATGTTCTGGCGTGCTCATTATTCGGCTCCATTGGCTTCACGTTTTGCGGTTAAGATAGCGGCACTCAGGAGCAGAATATATTTGGATGGACCGAAAGCTTTGATAGCTTTTGTCTTTCAAAAAGAGGTTTTGTGACAGGCTGCACAAAATGAAGCGCGGCCGTTCAGCTGCCGCGATAGGTGGACCAGGACCAGGGGGAGATCAGAAACGGCAGATGATAATGGCTGCCCGCCCGTCCGATCACAAAGTCTATCTGCGCGCTGACATAGAGCGCATCGCGCCCGTCAGCGGCAAAATAGTCGCCAATCTCTGCCGTCAGCCGGTAGTGCCCCGGCGCTAAGGGTTCCGGTGTTAAATCGCTGATACGCCCGTCGCGATCGGTTTCTCCTTCACTGACCGGAAACCACCCTTCCGGGCTGTTCTGCTCCAGCGAGACGGCAACGCCTGCGGCCGGTGTGCCGAGCGCGGTATCAAGAATGTGCGTGGTGATGGTGCTCATATGATGCTCTCCTTAAGCCGTAACAGGGTAATTTCCCGCAGCTGCGCCAGCGTCTCCTGCTGTTCGCACGCCTTATTATTGTTAAGCCTGCGCTGCAACTCTGCCAGCATCTGCTCCGCGCTGCGTCCGCTGGCCCGGATCAGAAATACCCGGCCAAAGCGTGCTTCATAGGCCTGATTCCCTGCGCGCATCGCAAGCTGCAGGTCGCGGTCCGCCTGCTGCATCGCAGCCTGCTCCTGACGCGACAGCGTGGCCTCATGCGCCGTACCCTGGGCTGCTTCACCAATACGCGGATGGGCGCTGAGCGCCTGCTCCAGCTCCGCCTGTTGCCAGCGCTGCGCCAGCTGCTGCGCCCGCTCTGCGAGCGCGCTCAGGGAGGCATAGGGCCGTGCGGCCACCAGCGCCTGCTGCCAGGCAGGAATGGCGACGCAGTGCGCGATCGCCTGACGGGCGTTAGCCTCATCCGCCTGATTAAACTCATTCAGCTTCATGCCCGCTCCCTTATGCCTGCGCCAGCGCGGTTACCGCCTGCAGATACGCCTGCACGCCCAGCGCCACGTCGTCCATTTTTACCGATTCCGCCGGATGATGGCTGATACCGCGATGGTTACGCACAAACAGCATGCCGACCGGCCAGCGCTCCGCCATGGCTATTGCATCATGGCCCGCCCCGCTCGGCAGTGCCAGCGTGCAGCCCTGAACGGTTTCAACCGCCGCGCCCAGCGCCTGCTGCAGCCGTTTATCGCACGGCGTCGCGGCAATGCGGTAATATTCGCTGGCGCTGAAGCTCACCCCGCGCCGCAGCGCAATCGCCTGCGCCTGCGTTAACAGCTGCGACAGGTGCCGCTCCAGCGGCTCATCCTGCGGGCCGCGAATATCCAGCGACAGCTGCACCTCTCCCGGAATGACATTCACTGCGCCAGGCTGACAGCTGAGCGTGCCGGTTGTCGCCACCAGCGGCGCCTGCGTCGCCTGTTCGATAAACAGCATCCACTCGGCGGCGGCGGCCAGCGCATCTTTACGCAGCAGCATCGGCACCGTGCCGGCGTGTCCCGCCTCGCCGCTAAAATGGCAGTTAAGACGGCGCGCGCCGTTGATGGCGGTGACCACGCCCAGAGCTAAATCCGCCTCCTCCAGGCAGGGCCCCTGCTCGATATGCAGCTCCAGATAGGCGGCGATCTCGCTCACATGACGTGCCGCGAGGCTCACCTGTGCAGCATCCAGCCCGGCATCCTGCATCGCGGCGGCGACCGTAATACCGTTGCCGTCGGGATGGGTGATCCAGCTCTCCGGCCAGCTGCCGGTCAGGCCGCGGCTGCCCAGCAGCGTAATGCCGAAGCGGGTCCCCTCCTCATCCGCAAAACCCACTATCTCGACCGCCAGCGGCAGGCGCTGCCGGCGATCGTGCAGCCACTGCACGGTTTCAATTGCGCTCAGCACGCCCAGCATGCCGTCATAGCGTCCGGCGTTGCGCACGGTATCAAGATGGGAACCGAGCAGCAGCGCCGCTGCGCCCGGCTCGGCCGCCTCATAGCGGCCGCAGATATTGCCCACGGCATCCTGCCAGGTCCGCATGCCCGCCGCCTGCATCCACTCCGCCACGCAGGCGTTAGCGCGCAGGTGCTCCGGAGAGAGATAAACGCGCGTCAGGCTATCCTCCTCCTCGCTGATCTCCGCCAGCGCATCACAGCGCGCCATAATGCGCGCGGCGGCCGACTGCGCCTCTTCAGCGCTCATCTGGCGTGCACTCATGCTTCGCTCCCGTAGCGATCCCAGGCGGCCTGCAGCGCCGCACCCTGCGGCGTACGAAAACCGCAGTGTTGCAGCACCGCTTCAAGCGCGCTCAGGGTCTGCATCACGCAATCTTTACGCGCGTTGTAGCCCATAGTGCCGATGCGCCACACTTTGCCGTGCAGCGGACCAAATGAGGTGCCGATCTCAATGCCAAAATCGTCCAGCATCAGTTTGCGCACCTGGTCACCGTTCACGCCCTGCGGAATGACAACGCCCAGCACGTTGTTCATCTTGTGCTGCAGATCGCCAAAGGTCTCCAGTCCCATGCCCTGGATGCCTTTCAGCAGCGCGTCACCATGCAGCTTGTGCCGGGCGATGCTGTTATCCAGCCCCTCCTGCAAAATGATGCGCGCGCATTCCCGGGCACCAAACAGTGCGCTGGTCGCTTCCGTATGGTGATTAAGCCGCTCCGGCCCCCAGTAATCCATGATCATGCCGAGATCGAAATAGTTGGAGTAGATCATCTCATCATCACCATCCTGATGCGCCGCCGTGCGGATCCCCTCCTCCACGCATTTACGCTTGCGGATGATCTCCTCCATCTGCGGGCTCAGGGTGACGGGAGAGGTGCCGGAGGGACCGCCCAGGCATTTCTGCATGCCGGCAGAGACCGCATCCAGCCCCCAGGCATCAGTTTCCAGCGCGTTACCCGCCAGAGAGGCGGTGGCATCGGTATAGAACAGTACGCCATACCGGCGACAGATAGCGCCCAGCTCCGCCAGCGGCTGCAGCATAGTGGTTGACGTGTCGCCCTGCACCGTCAGCAGCAGGCGCGGCTTAACCCGTTTGATCGCATCCTCAATCTGATCCGGCGAGAACACTTCGCCCCAGGGCACTTCAATCGTATGCACTTCCGCCCGGCAGCGCCGCGCAATCTCGCACAGCAGATGGCCAAAACGGCCAAACACCGGCACCAGTACCCGATCGCCGGGACGAATAGCAGAAAGCAGAATCGCCTCGATGCCGGCGCGAGAGGTGCCGTCAATCAGCAGCGTCCAGCGATTTTCGGTGCGAAAAATGCCGCGATAGAGCGCCATGACTTCATTCATGTAGTGCGTCATCGCCGGATCGTACTGCCCGAGCAGCTGGCTCGACATGGCGCGCAGCACGCGCGGGTCGGCGTTAATCGGCCCTGGCCCCATCAGCAGACGCTGCGGCGGATTGATCTGAGAGAACTGATGAATGTCCATAGTGAATTCCTTAATGGCCCCGCTCAGAGGCGTACGGTCGAGATAAACTGTTTCAGTTCGGCGGTCTGCGGCTGCGCAAACAGCGTTTTACTGCTGCCCTGCTCCCACACCCGACCCTGATGCATAAATACCACCCGGTCGCCCACGTCGCGGGCAAAATTCATTTCATGCGTCACGAGGATCAGCGTCATCCCCTCCGCCGCCAGCTGCTCCAGCACCTTCAGTACCTCGCCCACCAGCTCCGGATCGAGCGCGGAGGTGATCTCATCGCAGAGCAGCACTTTTGGCTGCATCGCCAGCGCCCGGGCAATCGCCACACGCTGCTGCTGGCCACCGGAGAGGCTGGCCGGGTAGTAGTCCAGTCGCTCACCCAGCCCCACTTTTTCCAGCATTTTTGTTGCCAGCTGCCGGCACTCCGCCGCGCTTTTTTTCAGCACGCGGCGCGGTGCCAGCATCACATTCTCCAGCGCGGTCATGTGCGGAAAAAGATTGAAATTCTGGAACACCATACCGACCGAGCGGCTGATTTCACGCGCCTGAGATTCACGATGCGTAATGGTCATGCCGCCCAGCTTAATGCTGCCTTCCTGGTAGCCCTCCAGACCGTTCATACAGCGCAGCAGCGTGCTTTTACCGGAGCCGCTGCGGCCGATAATCGAGATCACTTCGCCATTATCGATATCCAGATCAACCCCTTTCAGGACATGATTCTCGCCGTAGTATTTCTGAACCTGATTAATGGTGATGAGCGGCATGGAATTTTTTCTCCAGGTACTGGCTGTAGCGCGACAGCGGATAACACATCAGGAAGTAGCCAAGCGCCACGAGGCCAAACACCTTAAACGGCTGATACGTGACGTTGTTTAAAATGGTGCCGGCTTTCGTCAGCTCGATAAAACCGATAATTGAGGCCAGCGCGGTGCCTTTGATCACCTGCACCGCAAAGCCCACCGTCGGCGCAATGCCGATGCGGATCGCCTGCGGCGCCACGACGCGGCAGAGCGTCTGGCCGAAGTTCAGGCCGAGGCAGCGTGACGCCTCCCACTGACCTTTTGGCAGCGCGCGTATGCTGCCGTACCAGATATCGAGCAGAAAGGCGCTGGTATAAAAGGTCAGCGCCAGCGAGGCAGCGGTCCACGGCGCCACGTCCACGCCAAACAGCCCGACGCCAAAAAACGCGAGAAACAGCTGCATCAGCAGCGGCGTGCCCTGAAACAGCGCGGTATAGCCCTGAATCAGCCGCGTCAGCCACGTCTTTTTCAGCAGGCGCAGCAGCAGCAGCGGCAGCGTCACCAGCGTGCCGCCGGCGAAGGCCACCAGCGACAGCAGCAGCGTCCAGCGTGCGGCCAGCAGCAGATTGCGCAGAATGTCCCAGTCGGTAAAGGTTGTCATGCCGGCTCTACTCCAAACCATTTACGCCCCAGCGCCAGCAGCAGCTGACGCATCGCAACTGACAACGCCAGATAGAGCAGCGTGGTCACCAGGTAGACTTCAAAACTCAAAAATGTGCGGGACTGAATCAGATTGGCCGCAAAGGTCAGCTCCTCATAAGAGACCTGCGACACCACCGATGAGCCGAGCATAACGATGATGCACTGACTGACCAGGGCCGGATAGATGCGCTGCAGCGAAGGCGGCAGCACCACGCGCAGAAAGGTCTGCGCGCGGCTTAAACCCAGCACGCGCCCCGCTTCCCACTGTCCTTTCGGCGTGACCTGAATGCCGGCGCGGATAATCTCTGTGCTGTAAGCGCCGAGATTGATCAGCATCGCCAGCAGCGCAGCTTCTCCGGCGGTAAGTTTTACCCCCAGGTTGGGCAGGCCAAACACGATAAAAAACAGCTGTACGACAAACGGCGTATTGCGGATCAGCTCCACATAGACGCCCCAGAGGCGGCTGGCCCAGCCTGGCCTGCCGCTGCGCAGCGCTGCGCCGAGGATGCCGAGGCTGACGCCACCGAGCGTAGCCACCACCGTAAGCTGCACAGTGACCCATAGCCCGGCCAGCAGTTCCGGCCAGTAAGGCCAGAGTTCAGCGAAATTTAGCTGCGCCATGACTCAGGCACCGAGCGAAGCGGGCAGCGGCGCTTTCAGCCACTCTTCCGAGAGCTTATTCAGCGTACCGTCCTTTATACCCTGTTCGATCAGCGTATCGACCTCTGCTTTCAGCGCCGGCTCATTCTTCTTCAGACCGATAAAGCAGGGAGAATCTTTCAGCATAAACTGCGCCACCGGCGCTTTTGCCGCGTTCTGCCGGGTAATGGCCGCCACCACCAGATTACCGGTTGCCACATACTGCACCTGACCGGAGAGATAAGCCGAAAGCGTGGTGTTGTTATCTTCGTAACGCTTGACCTGCGCATCTTTCGGCGCGGCCGCGCTCAGCACCATATCCTCAACCGCGCCACGCGTAACGCCGATCGTTTTGCCGCTCAGTGCGGCGGCATCCTTCAGCGTCTCACCTTTCGGCCCGAACACACCGAGGAAAAAGGGCGCATAGGCGCGGCTGAAGGCGATGACCTTTTCCCGCTCCGCATTTTTACCCATGCTGGAGATCACCAGATCGACTTTGTCCGTCTGCAGATAAGGTACGCGGTTGGCACTGGAGACCGGCACCAGCTGCAACTTCAGTTTCATCTGCTTTGCCAGATAGCGCGCCATGTCGATGTCATATCCCTGCGGCTGCAGATCGGTGCCCACTGATCCAAACGGCGGGAAATCCTGCGGTACTGCAATGCGGATCACGCCGCGCTTTTGAATATCCTGTAGCTGATCCGCCTGCGCGCTGCCTGCCTGAGCCAGTAAAAGCGCCGCACCCGCTACCGCCAGTAAAACCTTTTTCATTATGCACCCCGGTGTGTTGAACGTGAAACAAAAGATTCTTACAGGCAGTGACTGCAACTAATGTGCCAATCAAAGCGACAGAAAAAAACCGGTAACAAACCGGCATAAAAGGGGTCAGCAGCAGGAAAAATCGGGTACTGGCGTACCCTGCTTCAGAGATTCAAAACGGTGCAACGCACCATTTCAGTGCCCGCTATCGGTGTTCCAGCTCATCCAGATGCTGATAGAGATCGGCTATCTGATGAATACGCTGCCGCCCCTGCGACAGGGTTTCATGCAGCAGCGCGTTTGCCAGTAAATTGACCAGGCTCATGGCTGAAGCGTAACTGTCGAAGGCAGACACGCTGTCAAGCGGTGCACAAAGCTGCCAGCGTGCCACGCCCTGAATCCCCTGCGCCTGCGGCTCCGAGAGCGCCAGCAGCGGGATATCACGCTGCTGCAGCTGCTGCATCAGCGGACGCAGCAGGCGCGGACGTCGCCGGAACGCCATCACCACCACCATATCGTCCGGGGTAATATCCACCAGCTCTTCGCCCAGCGTCTGGCCCGGCTGCGGCAGCAGTACCACGTGGGCACGCGCCTGCAGCAGCTGCTGCCGCAGGTGCAGCGCGACCGGATACGCGTTGCGCATACCGATGATAAAGACGCGTTTTGCGCTGCCCAGCGCGGCGATAACGTCACTTAACTGCTGGCTGTCGATACGGTTGATCCACTGCGTGAGGTTTGCCATCTCCTGCTTATAGTGGCGCGCCAGCAGCGTATTGCCCTGCACCGCATCGCGGTTGTCGGTGAGCGGCATTCCGCTCTGCCGCAGGGTGCGCAGCTCATCGCGCATATCTTTATATTTTTCATAGCCAAGGCGCCGGAACAGCCGGCTTACCGTTGCTTTGGAGACGCCGCTTAGCCGCGCCAGTTCAGCACTGTTGTAGCTGATCAGGTCATCAAAATGGTCAAACACAAAGTCAGCAATGCGCTGCTCCTGAGGCGACAGCTGCGCGTACTGGCTGCGCAGACGTTCATCGAGTTGTTTCATGCGTTGTCCTGTAACTTTCGTTTCACCCTGCTCTAGCATAAATCGATCCAGCACCCACCGACAGAAAAAGTGGAACAGCTCTTGCTTATGTGTACGTCAGGGAATGCCGCCGCAGCGGGTTTGGCAGCTGTGACGGATGGAGATGAGCAGAAATCAGCCGGGAACAATTATGATTCAGAGCAACATGGCCCCGCAGGGCATGGTCGTCACCCCCCATCATCTGGCGAGTGAAAGCGCCCTTGCCGTACTGCGCGACGGCGGCAGCGCACTCGAAGCGATGGTCGCCGCCGCCGCAACCATTGCGGTGGTCTATCCGCATATGAACGGGCTGGGCGGCGACGGCTTCTGGCTGGTGGTGCCGCCTGAAGGGGAACCCGTTGCGATTGATGCCAGTGGCGCCGCCGGCTCGCTGGCGACAATGAGTTTTTATCAGGGCCGGCAGACGATCCCGCATCGCGGGCCGGAAGCGGCGCTGACCGTCGCCGGCACCGTCAGCGGCTGGCAGGAGGCGCTGACCCTGTCACAGGAGCTGGGCCATGCGCCGCTGCCGCCGCACCGTCTGCTGCGCGATGCTATCCGTTACGCTGCCGACGGCATACCGGTTACCGCCTCGCAGGCGGCCGCTACCGCCGCAAAAGCGCCTGAGCTGCAGCATCAGCCCGGCTTTGCCGCCACGTTTATGCCGGACGGCGGACCGCCACAGCCGGGCAGCCGCTTTACCCAGCCTGCGCTGGCGGCCACGCTCAGCCAGCTGAGTGAAGAGGGGCTGGAGAGCTTTTACCGCGGCCGGCTGGCGCGGTCGCTGGCAGATGACATGCACGCGCTGGGGATGCCGGTCACGCTGAACGATCTGCAGCAGCATCGCGCCCGGCGCTGCACCCCGCTCCACCTCGCACACAGCGAAGGCGATATCTGGAACATGACGCCGCCGACGCAGGGGCTGGTGTCGCTGGCGATTCTGGGTATTACCGATCGTCTGGATATGGCGCAGGCTGATGAAGCTCAGACGCTGCACCGGATTGTGGAGGCGACCAAGCAGGCGTTCAGCCTGCGCGATCGGCATATCACCGATCCGCGCCATAGCGATACCGACGTGCAGGCGCTGCTCAGTGCCGATCATCTTGCCAGCCTTGCGACCAATATTGATGACCATCGCGCCGCGCCGTGGGGAACCGGACGCGGTCCGGGCGATACCGTCTGGATGGGCGCCATCGACAGCAGCGGGCTGGCGGTCTCTTTTATTCAGAGCATCTACCACGAATTTGGCAGCGGCGTGGTGCTGCCAGGCAGCGGCATCACCTGGCAGAATCGCGGCGCGGCGTTCAGCCTGCAGCCCGATCATCTGCTGGCGCTGCTGCCGGGCAAGCAGCCGTTTCACACGCTTAACCCTGCTGCCGCCCGCCTGAAAGATGGCCGGATCATGGTGTATGGATCGATGGGCGGAGATGGTCAGCCGCAGACGCAGGCGGCCATTTTTACCCGTCACGTCATTCAGGGTATGCCGCTGCAGCAGGCGGTCAGTGCGCCACGCTGGCTGCTGGGGCGCACCTGGGGCGAGGCCTCTGACTCACTCAAACTGGAAGCGCGCGTGGCGCCGGAAACGGTGGGTCGGCTGCGTCTGCTGGGTCATCAGGTTGAGCTGCTCTCTGACTTCAGTGAAGTGGTAGGCCATGCGGGCGCCGTAGTGCGCCACACCAGCGGCATGCTGGAAGGCGCTTTCGATCCGCGCAGCAACGGCAGCGCAGCCGGTTTTTAACAGGAGAGACTCATGACCGAATCCGCAGAGTGGGCGAACTATGTCGCTCAGATGGAGCAGATCCTCGCACTGGATCTGGATGACGCACGTCGTGCTGAGCTGCAGCTGCAGCTCAGCCGGATTGCGGCTATAGCCGCGCCGCTGATGGCGCTGCCGCTGGACGATCGCCTGGAAGTGGCCGGGGTATTCCAGCCATGCGCCTGACATCATTATCGATCGCAGCGCTGCAGCGTGCGCTGCAGCAGGGTGAAATCGGGGCCGCTGAGATTGCCCGCCATACGCTGGCGGCGATTGAGCAGCATAACCCGGCGCTCAACGCCTGGACGGCGATCACCGGGCAGCGCATGCTGCGCGAGGCTGAAGAGCTTGACCGGCAGCGCCTGCGCGGTGAAACGCTGCCACCGCTGGCGGGTATTCCGTATGCGGTAAAAAATCTGTTTGATGTAGCCGGCCATACCACGCTGGCGGGTGCCAGCCTGTTTAGCACGCGGGCGGTGGCGTGTGCAGACGCCTGGGCGGTCAGCCGGATGCGTGAATCGGGCGCGCTACTCTCCGGTATGCTGAACATGGATGCCTACGCCTATGGCTTTACTACCGAAAACAGTCACTATGGCGCCACCTGCAACCCGCGCGATATCACGCGCATCGCCGGTGGATCATCCGGCGGCTCAGCCGCCGCGGTAGCGGCCGGACTGGTGCACTTTTCGCTCGGCAGCGATACCAACGGCTCGATTCGCGTACCGGCGTCGCTGTGCGGCATCTTCGGCCTTAAGCCCACCTTTGGCCGCCTGTCGCGCAGCGGTACGCAGCCGTTTGTCGCCAGCCTCGATCATATCGGCCCGTTTGCCCGCTCGGTTGAGGATCTCAGCCTGGTTTATGATGCGCTGCAGGGCCGCGACGCAGAGGATGCGTTTCAGCTGACGCGGCCGCCGGAGTTGGTCAGCGACCGCCTGCAGGCGGGCAGCGACGGGCTGCGCTGCGCGACGCTGGGCGGTTTTTTTACCACCTGGTGCAATGATGAGGCGCGCGCGGCGGTAGCGGTAGCCGCCAGCGCGCTCGGCGCGGCAGAAGAAGTGACGCTGCCCCAGGCCGAACTGGCGCGCGCGGCCGCGTTTATCATGACCGCGGCGGAAGGCGGCAATCACTATCTGCCCGCTCTGCGCACCCAGCCAGAACGCTTTGAGCCGAATTCACGCGAACGCCTGCTGGCCGGCGCGATGCTGCCCGCCGCGTGGTATGTGCAGGCCCAGCGTTTCCGGCGTCACTTCCAGCAACAGGTGCTGCCGCTGTTCGACCATTATGACGTGCTGATCGCCCCCGCCACGCCCTGTACCGCCACCACCATCGGCCAGGAAACCATTCACATCAACGGTCAGGATTTGCCGACACGCGCCAGCATGGGCATGCTGACGCAGCCGATTTCGTTCGCTGGCCTGCCGGTATGTAGCGTACCGCTGCTCACCGCCAGCGGCTTACCGATTGGCGTACAGCTGATTGCCGCGCCGTTTAACGAACAGCTGGCGCTGCGCGCCGCCTGGGCGCTGCAGCAGCAGGGCCTGACTTACGATCAACCTACTTTAATGGATATCTGATAATGACGACGGACAGGATAAACGATCCGGATACCGTTGCCGCCGTAAGCGCTGCATTTTATCGCTACGAGCAGGCGCTGGTGAGCAATGATGTCGCGGTGCTGGACGAACTGTTCTGGCACGACGCGCGTACCGTCCGGCTGGGTGCCGGAGAGAATCTGTACGGGATTGAGGAGATTCGCGCCTTTCGCGCGGCACGACCGTCAAAAGGGCTCGATCGCACGCTGCGCAATACGGTGATCACCACGTTTGGCGATGACTATGCGGTGTGCAGCACCGAATTCACCCGCGAGGGAACGGCGCGTATCGGACGGCAGCAGCAGACGTGGGTGCGGCTGCCGCAGGGGTGGCGCATTGTGGCCGCGCAGGTCAGCCTGATGAGTGAGTAAGCGCGTCAGCCCTCACCCCTGCGGTGAGGGCATTATCAGGGCGCAGGATGTACCGTCATCCAGTGATCGGCAATCTGCTGGCGGGTGCAGATCCACACCTTTTCATGCTGCTGAATGTGATCAAGAAAAAGCTGCAGCGCGCGGAATTTTCCCGGCCGCCCCAGCAGGCGGCAGTGCATGCCGACCGACATCATTTTCGGGGCGCGCTCTCCTTCTTCATACAGCACATCAAAGGTATCACGCAGGTAGGTGAAGAAGTGTTCGGCGGTGTTAAAGCCCTGCGCCGTGGCGAAGCGCATGTCGTTGCACTCCAGCGTATAGGGGATGATCAGATGCGGTTTGACGGTGCCATCCTGACGTGTGACCTGGGTCCAGAACGGCAGATCGTCACCGTAATAGTCGCTGTCGTAGCTGAAGCCGCCCTGCTCTGCGACCAGCCGGCGAGTGTTCGGACTGTCCCGCCCGGTATACCAGCCCGTCGGCGCTTTGCCAAACAGTTCGGTCAGCACGTCGACCGCCTGCTGCATATGCTGCCGTTCGGTTTTCGCATCCATTCCCTGGTAGTGGATCCAGCGCCAGCCGTGGCTGACCACGTCATAATCCGCCGCTTTAATCGCGGCGACAATTTCCGGGTGCCGCGCCAGCGCCATCGCCACGCCAAACACCGTCAGCGGCAGACCACGCTTCTGAAACTCATGATGAATGCGCCAGAAACCGGCACGCGACCCATACTCATACAGGGAATCCATCGACATGTGGCGATCGGCGTAGCTGGCTGCGCCAATGATATCGGACAGAAACTGCTCCGAACCGGCATCGCCATGCAGCACGTTGTTTTCTGCGCCCTCTTCATAATTGAGTACGAACTGTACCGCCACCCGGGCGTTATCGGGCCACTGCGCATGCGGCGGCTGGCCACCATAGCCGATCAGATCGCGCGGATAATTTTTGTTGAAGCTGTACTCTTTCTTTTCAGATGCATCATTCATTCAGTCAGTTCCTGTTGTCACACCTCAGCCAGACCTTAGTTTAGGTGCTGAAAGGCGCCGCTGAGGGGTTTTTGCAGCGGATAAGCGAGATCGCCATGCTTGCTGGTGCCCAGGCCAAGCGCCACCAGCGCCTCTATCATTTTTACCGCCGCGCTGACGCCATCGATCACCGGCATATCCAGTTCGCGGGTCAGATCCTGCGCCAGCGACGCCATGCCGCCGCAGCCCAGCACAATCGCGCCGCTGTTATCTTCACGTTTTGCCTGAATGCAGCGCGCCCGGACTTTCTCCTGCGCCACGCCGCTGCCATCCTCCAGCGCCAGTACCGGCAGATCGATGGCGTGCAGCGCCGCACAGTGGTGCGTAAAACCATACTGCTGCAGCAGATGGCGGGCGATCACCAGCGTACGCGGCAGCGTGGTGACGATGGTAAAGCGCGTCGCCACCAGCGTGGCGGTATGCATTGCCGCTTCGGCAATACCGATTACCGGGCCGCTGGCCAGCTCGCGCGCCGCCAGCAAGCCGGGATCGCCAAAGCAGGCGATCACATGGCCGCTGACCCCCTGCGCTTCGCCACGCTTAATCTGCTCCAGTACGCCGATCGCGGCTATCGCCTCATCAAAGTGTCCCTCTATGGAGGGTACGCCCTGCTGCGGACAGACCGCCAGAATGTCCGTGCCCGGTGCCGCCACGGCGCGCGCGGCCGCACCAATAGTTTCAGTCATTGCCAGGCTGGTATTGGGGTTGATCACCTGTATCAGGCTCATGATAGGGCTCCTTTATGACCGGCAAATAACCGGCTGAAATCGGGCAGCGTTTCACCGCTGCGCTCAAAGTGCAGGCTGGAGAGAATGTGGTCGAAGTGGTGCGTCAGCGCCTCAGTCAGCGCAGGCAGCGCCCGCTGGCGCAGCAGATCGACCAGCCTGTCGTGATGATCGCAGCGGCAGCCGTGCTGCCAGGGCGTGCCCCAGGCGGCAATCACCAGCGATGAGCGCTGGGTCAGGCGCGTGATGATATCGGTCAGCACCTGATTGCCGGATATCGCCTGCAGCTGGATATGAAACGCGGCTGAAAGACGAATGGCAGCCGCGCCGTCATTCTGCTGATGCGCCTGCTGCTCCTGCGTGATAATCGCCTCCAGCGCCGCGAGGTGTGGCGACTGCAGATGCGTCAGTACAGCGGGCAGGTTGGCGCACTCCAGCATGCTGCGCGTGGCAAAGATATCGCGTGATTCCGCCACATCGGGCGTGCTGACCTGTGCACCACGTCCGGGCGACAGCGTGATCATCTGCACCGCCGCGAGGCGCTGCAGCACTTTACGAATGCCGGTACGGCTGACGCCAAACACCTCTGCCAGCGCCTCTTCAGGCAGCTTGCTGCCCGGCGGAAGCTGGTGCTCAACGATGGCACTAAGCAATGCCTGAAAGATCGCTTCATCTTTTTCAAACGGCACAGCGCGCGGCTTCACTGCGGATTCATGATTCATTACCTGCTCCGGAAAATAGCTGACTGCCAGATATCGTATACACTCCTTTCATTTTTTGTATACAACAAATCACTTCTGGCCTGGATCCTGCAATAGCTCTTTAAACGGTGAATATTTTCCCCATCATGGTGAGAGGAGCAGGTTTCATGCCAATTCATACTGAAGTGACGCCAGCGCAGGCTGATGCCCGCGCGGCCTATAGTCCACGCCTGTGTAATGAGGATCTGGCTCCGACGCGCCAGCAGAACTGGACGTGGTACAACATCTTTTCTTTCTGGATGTCCGATGTGCATAGCATGGGCGGGTATGTGGTTGCCGCCAGCTTTTTTACGCTGGGGCTGGCAAGCTGGCAGGTATTGCTGTGTCTGCTGGCCGGGATCGGTATCGTGCAGCTCTGTGCGAATCTGGTGGCAAAACCCAGCCAGATGGCGGGCGTGCCCTATGCGGTGATCTGCCGCCAGGCATTTGGCGTATTCGGCGCCAATATTCCGGCCGTGATCCGCGGACTGATCGCGTTTGCCTGGTACGGTATTCAGACCTATCTGGCGGCGAATGCCTGATGCTGGTTCTGCTGAAGTTCTTCCCGGCGCTTAATAGCATGACGCAAAGCAGCTGGCTGGGGCTGTCGCTGCTCGGCTGGTGCTGCTTTGGCATCATGTGGCTGCTCCAGGCGATGGTGTTCTGGCACGGCATGAACGCCATTAAGCGCTTTATCGACGTGGCGGGTCCGGCAGTCTATGTCGTGATGGTCGCGCTGGCGGGCTGGATTGTATACAAAACTGGTCTGGCGGGTATCTCTTTTACGCTGGCCAGCAAATCACTGAGTGCCGGCGAACAGACCTGGCAGATGATCACTGCAACCGCCCTGGTCGTCTCCTACTTTTCCGGTCCTCTGCTTAATTTCGGCGACTTTTCGCGTTACGGCAAAAACATGAGTGAAGTTCGCCGCGGCAACCGCTGGGGATTACCGTTTAACTTCCTGCTGTTCTCCGTGGTTACGGTAGTGATTGTCTCCGGCACCCAGTCGCTGTTTGGCAGAATGATCACCGATCCGATTGAGACGGTAAGTATGGTAGGCAACGACCTGGCCGTCGCTATCGGCCTGCTGACCATGATCACCGCCACCATTGGTATCAATATCGTGGCGAATTTTGTGTCACCCGCCTTCGATTTCTCTAACTGCTCCCCGCAGAAGATCAGTTTCCGCACCGGTGGCATGATCGCCGCGGTGGGTTCCGTGCTGCTGACGCCGTGGAATCTGTTTCAGTCACCTGAACTGATCCACTATACGCTGGATGTGCTGGGCTCGTTTGTTGGCCCGCTGTTCGGCATTCTGATTGCGGATTTTTATCTGATCAAAGGCGGCAGCGTAAGCGTTGATGACCTGTTTAACGCCACGCCGCAGGGACGTTACTGGTACCGCAACGGCTTTAATCCCAAAGCGATCGCGGCGCTACTGCCGGCGGTCGGGATCTGCCTGACGATAAGTTTTATTCCGGCGCTGCATGCGGTAGCTAACTTCAGCTGGTTTATCGGTGTGGCGCTGGGCGCGGGCTGTTATCGCTGGCTGGCGCGTGCGGAACGGATCGTACCGGTCTCCTATCGCCCGGAAGCGACGCTGCAAAAAGAGGGTGTGTAGCTCTGACTGAATTGCAGACAGCAAAAAGCCGATTCATTTCTGAATCGGCTTTTTTAAATAGATTGGCGGAACGGACGGGGCTCGAACCCGCGACCCCCTGCGTGACAGGCAGGTATTCTAACCAACTGAACTACCGCTCCGCGCTTTGTTCCCCGTCGGGAACGAGGCGCATATTAATGGCAGCCCCCTCCCCCGTCAACGCTTTTTATATCAAAATGACACGTTTGCCGCTTTTTTCAGCTCCCCGCTGTTTTTAGCAGCAAAATCAGTGCATCAGGCGCGCCACAGACAGCTGCCACCTTTTTTATTAACCAGATCGAGGCGGCTTTCGTGCGCCATGACTTCTTCATCACTGGCATTAATCACGCGCAGGCCTGAACCGGGGCGGCTGATACGCTGAATATGCTCACCTTCAGCCTGATTACGCTGGTCACCCTCCATTGAAAACGCCAGCGACGTCTGGCCGCCGGTCATGGTCAGGAAGACTTCCGCCAGAATTTCGGCATCCAGCAGTGCGCCATGCAGCGTACGTTTGCTGTTGTCGATTTCATAACGGTTGCACAACGCATCCAGGCTATTACGCTTGCCCGGAAACATTTTACGCGCCATCGCCAGGCTGTCGGTGATTTTGCAAAAGCTTTCAGTTTTGCCGATATCACGCTGCAGCATGCCAAACTCATAGTCCATAAAGCCGATATCAAACGAGGCGTTATGGATCACCAGCTCAGCTCCGCGAATATAGTCGAGAAACTCATCGGCTATCTGCGCAAAGGTGGGCTTGTCGGCCAGAAACTCATCGGCGATGCCGTGAACACCAAACGCTTCCGGATCCACCAGCCGATCGGGCCTGAGATACATATGGAAGTTGTTGCCGGTCAGGCGACGGTTGATGACTTCAACCGCACCGATCTCAATGATGCGATGCCCCTCATAATGAACCCCGATCATGTTCATGCCGGTGGTTTCAGTATCGAGGACAATCTGGCGGTTATTTGCAGTGATCATAGGGCTCGTTTTGTGTCAGACTTGGCGTTTTTTCAGAGGGAAGTCTACCAGAGATGCGCAAACAGGTAGAAATTTTCACCGACGGTTCCTGCCTTGGTAATCCGGGACCGGGCGGCTATGGGGCTATTGTACGCTATCGCGAGCATGAAAAGTTATTCAGCGCGGGCTATCGCCTGACCACCAACAACCGTATGGAGCTGATGGCGGCCATTGTCGCCTTAGAGGCGCTGACGCAGCCGTGCGACGTGGTCATCAGCACAGACAGCCAGTATGTCCGCCAGGGCATTACCAGCTGGATCCACAACTGGAAAAAGCGTGGCTGGAAAACCGCTGATAAAAAAGCGGTTAAGAATACTGACCTGTGGCAGCGTCTGGATACGGCGCTCAGCACCCATACCATTAAATGGGAGTGGGTGAAGGGGCATGCCGGCCATCCGGAGAATGAGCGCTGCGATGAACTGGCGCGCAGCGCTGCCGGTAATCCGGCACTGGAAGACATTGGCTATCAGGTTGCATCCTGATCCTGCGTTTCGCGAAACTGACGCGTAGCATTGACTACCGGACGCAGCTGCGCACTGCTGCGCGCCGTTTTCATTTTAGCTGGCGTAAGCGGGAACGTGCGCTTGCGGGCCACCACGATGTTCAGACACCCCAGAGCGGGCAGATGCGCACTGATCATCCTGCCCCCCTGTCGATGCCACGGCACCACCTGAAAACGCGTGCGGTACACCACTTCATAATTCAGCAGGCTCAGCCAGTCCAGCAGACGCACCTGGCTGAACATTCTGCTGTTCCAGGGCGCTCGCCGGCTCAGACCCGGAATCGCTTTGCTAATCCCCAGCAGGCTGAAAGGATTGAAGCCGCTGATAATCAGCCAGCCATCATCAATCAGCACCCTGTCCACTTCGCGTAACACGCGGTGCGGATCCTGCTCCCATGCCAGCGTGTGCGCCAGCAGGCAGGCATCGATTGATTTAGACTCAAACGGCAGCTGAGCAACGCTGGCGAGCACCTGCAGTGCGTCGCCCTCACTGCCAACATTGACCTGATGAGATATGGCACACTGGCTGGTATTGATTTCTGCGCTCAGGCTGCCAATTTTTAGCATATGGAAGCCATAAAGCCTCGCCAGCCAGGGCTGTAGCTGCTGGGTTAACGCATCGCGAAAGTACTCTCCCCAGGGCATATCATTCCAGGTGCGCGGCGCGGTCAGGATCTGGCGTGTTTTCGCTGGCTTCATGCTCTACCATCTTCCTTTAAGACAACCAGAGAGGTGTTTATGAATCTTACCAGTATTCCCGCATTAACGGATAACTACATCTGGACGCTGACCGATGACGCCGGCAGCTGCCTGATTGTTGACCCCGGTGAAGCCCGGCCGCTGATTGAAAAAATTGAAGCCAACCGCTGGACGCCGGTGGCTGTTCTGCTGACGCATCATCATCAGGACCATACCGGTGGCGTCGCTGAACTGTTACAGCGTTATCCTCAGCTTGAGGTATATGGCCCTCAGGAAACGGCGGCTAAAGGTGCACAGCATATTGTTCATGAAGGTGAAACCGTTACGCTGCTCGGCCTGCCTTTTCAGATCATCGCCACGCCGGGCCACACTTTAGGACATATCTCATATTACAGCGCACCTTATCTTTTCTGCGGCGATACAATGTTCTCAGGTGGCTGCGGACGACTTTTTGAAGGTACAGCAGAACAAATGTTCCATTCCTTTCAAAAGCTTAATAAACTTCCCGCCGATACGCTTCTCTGCTGCGCACATGAATATACTTTATCTAACATGAAGTTTGCTGCTGCAATTTTACCCCATGATCCGAAAATTCTGGCCAGATATCAGGAAATTAAGGATTTACGGGCAGAAAATCGCACTACTTTACCGACAAAACTGGCGCTGGAACGTGAGATAAATTTATTTTTACGCACACAAGATGCTGATTTACAAAAAGCTTTAGCAATTAATGTGGAATCCGCCCCGTTATGGCAGACTTTTGCTGAATTGCGTAATAAGAAAGACCAATTTTAATTTTTTGGGTTGTGTTGTGCCGGTACGTCACGTATAGTTGCTCGTCTTTTAAGCGAACTACTGACACACACATGAAGGCTAAAGCGATATTATTACTCGCCTCAGTCTTGCTGGTCGGATGTCAGGCATCACGGAATGACGCCAATATCCCCGCTCAGCATGCACAGAGCCTGTCTTCAGCTGGTCAAGGTGAAAATGGAAAGTACGGAAATCGCTTGTTGTCGCCGCGCTGGCAAGATGATGGAACCAGCCTCGCAGAAGACACCGATCTCTGGAATCTCATTAGTGACGAGTTGAAGATGGGGATCCCGGAAAATGCCCGGATCCGCGAACAGAAAACAAAGTTTTTAAAAAATAAGAGCTATCTCCACGATGTAACATTACGGGCAGAGCCGTACATGTACTGGATTGTCGAGCAGATACAGAAACGTAAAATGCCGATGGAACTGGTACTGCTACCCATAGTGGAGAGCGCTTTTGACCCTCACGCAACCTCCTCCGCCAATGCCGCAGGCATCTGGCAGATTGTTGCGCAAACGGGCAAAAATTATGGTCTGAAACAGAACCGCTGGTATGACGGACGCCGTGATGTGGTGGCCTCAACCAAAGTAGCACTGGATATGATGCAGCGTTTGAATCGCATGTTTGATGGCGACTGGCTACTGACCGTAGCAGCCTATAACAGCGGCGAAGGACGCGTGTTGAAAGCGATGAAGCAGAATAAGGTACGGGGCAAGCCGACTGACTTCTGGCATTTATCACTGCCGCGCGAAACAACCATCTATGTCCCGAAAATGCTGGCTTTAAGCGAACTGCTCAAGAACAACAAGCGTTACGGCATTAAACTGCCAGCCCCTAATGAAAGCCGCGCGCTGGCGCGTGTGGAAGTGGGACAGCAGATGCAGTTAACTCAGGCTGCAGAAATGGCGGGTATGTCGCTCAGTAAACTGAAGACATTTAACGCCGGGTACAAAAACGGCACGACTGCGCCAAACGGACCGCACTATATTATGGTGCCTAAGTCCAACGTGGCACAGCTGCGCAACTCTCTGGCCTCCGGAGATATTGCCTCCGTGCAGCCTGTTGAACTGGCTAAAGCCAGCGCAGCCGGTAACAGCTACAAAGTACGTAAAGGCGACACGCTATCCGGTATCGCCAGTAAGCTGGGTGTCAGCATGAGCTCGCTAAAACAGCAGAACAATCTGCGCAGTGCGGCAGTGCGTATCGGCCAGACCCTGACGGTTAGCGGTACGACAGCAGCATCGCAGTTGGCAGATAACGGCAACAGCATCACCTACCGCGTTCGTAAGGGTGATTCTTTTGCCAGTATTGCAAAACGTCACGGCGTTAACACGCAGGACGTAATGCGCTGGAACAGCGACGCGAAGGATATACAGCCGGGTGATAAGCTCACTCTGTTTGTTAAGAATAGCGCAACGCCAGATACCTGATGCACTGAAAAGGCTGACATTTGTCAGCCTTTTTTCTTTATCGGCATAGCATCATCTATAGCAGTGCCGGCCAGAGCGTCTCGTCGTTACAGGCGGGTGCGTTTAGCGCGCAACAGTGACGGGGTTAAACTCTACCAGCAGCGGATTATGATCGGAGGCACGGGTGACCAGCACCGCTGCTTCACTCACTTTCATATCCCGGTAAAAGACAAAGTCGAGCGGCCGGCCAAACGCTTTACGCCGGTGATCGTCTGTAAACGCCACTTCCCGCAAAGACATGGCGCGGGCAAAGCGATAGAGCGCGTTCATCCGCTGACGACTCCATGCATTAAAGTCCCCTGCCATTATCACCGGGCCACGGTGATGCCGGATCTGCTC
This sequence comes from Pantoea eucrina, assembly GCF_002095385.1. Classification (GTDB taxonomy): domain Bacteria; phylum Pseudomonadota; class Gammaproteobacteria; order Enterobacterales; family Enterobacteriaceae; genus Pantoea; species Pantoea eucrina. The sequence goes on from NZ_MIPP01000042.1 coordinate 25,780, forward strand.
TCCTATAGGCCCCAGCTGCTTACTGTATACATCCACACCCAGACTGAAATTAACCGCATGGATATTCACTACCATCAGCATATCGCCGGTTGGCAGAGGGTATGCAGTGACCAGCGCGGATTTTGCCAGCCTTAGCAGCGGCTCGCGCTCGCGCAACGGGCAGCAGTAGACCGGATGCGCCGATGCGAGCGTCATCACCCCTGACGGGTGCTGAGGCAGCACAAAAGCGGGCACCTGATCGGCTGCGAGATAATTGCTGGTAGCAAACTGGATCAGTTCAGGCGTGGTTTGCGCCTCCTGCAGAAGGACCAGATGGGCATCACGACCGAATCCCTGCAACACCGACATCCAGTCAGCGCGCTGCTGCTTGAAGATGTTCCATACCAGCACCCGCAGGGTGGGATCGGCCGGCAGCGGCTCCCCTGGCGGCAGACCCTGACCCAGATGCAGCATCGCACCCGGCGGAAAAATTCGCTCCGCTGGCTGGCCTGCTATATAGCGCATTGCATAGGTTTTCTTTCGCACTTTACCGCCTGGCTGATAACAACAAAAAGTTCACACTGACTGTTATAGGGATTTTAGCGCGGGGTTTCAATTCGTGGTATCGAATGTCGGAATTCACCTCACGACAAAGCTTCACAATGCCGGAGGGAAAAAGAGAATATGAAAAAGCCCTGACTTTAACAGTCAGGGCTTCTCAATATA
>NZ_MIPP01000043.1 GCF_002095385.1 Pantoea eucrina
TTCGCTAAGCGCGGTTGCTGGCTACACTGTAGAGCAGCAACTGATTTAAAAAAGGAGAGAGGTTTGACACAGGACTCGCAACGCCGCGTCGTATTTTTCGACCTGGATGGCACGCTGCATCAGCAGGATATGTTTGGCACCTTTATGCGCTTTTTGCTGCGCCGGCAGCCGCTGAATCTGCTGCTGGTGGTTCCGCTGCTGCCGGTTATTGGCCTCGGGCTGCTGATTAAGGGCCGGGCAGCGCGCTGGCCAATGAGTCTGCTGCTCTGGGCAATCACGTTCGGGCACAGCGAAACGCGCCTGCGCGCGCGTGAAGCGGAGTTTGCGCAGTGGTTCCGCGAGCGGGTAGTAGCGTTTCCGGTGGTGCAGCAGCGCCTGACCGATTACCTGCAGAGCAACGATGCTGATGTGTGGCTGATTACCGGCTCACCGCAATCACTGGTGGAGCAGGTCTATTTCGATTCCGCCTTTCTGCCGCGTGTGAAACTGATCGCCAGCCAGATGCGGCCAGGACGCGGCGGACGCGTGCTGGCAATGCGCTGCCTGGGCCACGAAAAGGTCGCGCAGCTGGAAGAGCAGATTGGCACGCCGCTGCAGCTCTACAGCGGCTATAGCGACAGCAAGCAGGATAACCCGCTGCTGTTTTTCTGCCAGCATCGCTGGCGCGTAACGCCGCGCGGTGAACTGCAGCAGCTGGAGTGAATCGCGCGGCGTTTTTGTCTATAATGCGCCGCCTTTTGATTCTGCAGGAGTTACCCGGTGAAGCCACAAACTGATGAATACTGGATGCGTTATGCGCTGCAGCTGGCGCAGCGTGCCCGGGAGCAGGGTGAGGTGCCGGTCGGAGCCGTGCTGGTGCAGGGAGATAAAGTCATAGGCGAGGGCTGGAACCGGCCGATTGGCCAGTGCGATCCCACCGCACACGCGGAGATCATGGCGCTGCGCCAGGGCGGCAAAGTGCTGAATAACTATCGCCTGCTGGATACCACGCTCTATGTCACGCTGGAGCCGTGCGTCATGTGTGCCGGCGCTATGGTCCACAGCCGCATTACCCGGCTGGTCTACGGCGCGAAAGATGTTAAAACCGGCGCGGCCGGTTCGCTGCTGGATGTACTGGGGCACCCGGGGATGAATCATCAGATTGAGATCGCCTGCGGCGTGCTGGCGGAGGAGTGCGCCGGCATGCTGAGCGACTTTTTTCGTATGCGACGCGAGCAGAAGCGCGCGCTGCGCCAGGCACAGCGCGCAGATTAATTCATGGCGATTTTGGGCTCAACCGCCGGATAACCGGCGCCCAGCTCCGCTTCCAGCGCTGAACGCTGCGCCAGGCGACGCTCCTGCTCCTGCAGATAGCCCACCAGGCTTAGCTGATACTTGCGGATATTCTCCACGTAGTTATACGCTTCATGCCCGCGCGCATAGCCGTAGGCGGTTTGCGCGTAGTAGCGCTTCTGGCTGAGCATCGGCAGGCGCAGTTTTACATCCGCCCAGCTGTCAGGGTTACCCCCCTGTTTTGCTGTCAGCCGGCGCACGTCGAGCATGTGCGCATATCCCATATTGTAAGCTGCCAGCGCAAACCAGATGCGCTCGTCATCAGGCACGCTCGCCGGCACTTTATCCATCATGCGCTGCAGATACTCACTGCCGCCGCGAATGCTCTGCTCCGGATCGAGCCGGTCATCAACGTTAAGACTATCCGCCGTGTTGCGCGTCAGCATCATCATGCCGCGCACGCCGGTGGGCGAGGTCGCCTGCGGATTCCAGTGCGACTCCTGATAGGAGATCGCCGCCAGCAGGCGCCAGTCCATGCTCGCCGCATATTTCTCAAACAGCGGTTTGATATCCGGCAGCGTATTGTCAATTGCGCGCAGGAAGGTGCGGGTATCAACATAATCAAACGTGCCAACGTGACCGAGGTACTTCTCCTCCAGCCGCGCCATGGTGCCTTCTTCACCCATCTGGCTGTAGAAATCGAGCATGGCCGCGTTGAGGCTGCTGTCAGCATTGCGCGGCAGATACCAGGTCACTGGCTCTTCATCGGTAATATCAAAGGCTACCGCCAGCTGCGGATGAATACGCTGCAGCAGGCCCACGGTCACCGAGTCGCCTACCGTGTAGTCAAGCTTGCCGTCAGCCACCGCCTCCAGCAGCGCTTTCTGTCCCTGATCGGTGGCGATAGCCCAGTCGAGATCGGGATAGCTGTTGGCTTTTTCTGCCCGCAGCGTGGAGAGATAGGCTGAGCCGGACTGCACCACCAGACGGCCTTTCAGGTCGCCCAGCGTGCGCGGACGCGGCTTATCGATACGGTAAACCAGCTGCTGCGACACCGAATAGTAGCTGGGACCGGCCTGATAGTGCGCCAGACGCTCACTGTTATAGATAAGCCCGGCGGCGAGCAGATCGGCTTTTCCGTCATCGAGATCGTCAAACAGATCGCCCAGGCTGGGTCGCACAGTGACTTCCAGCCTGACGCCGAGGTAGTCTGCAAAGCGCTTTGCCAGCTCGTAATCCATGCCAGCCGGTGCCTGATTGACGGTGTAATAGGTCAGTGGCGAATTGACGGTGCTGATGCGCAACACACCGCGTGATTTGATCGCTGTCAGCGCGTCCCGATCGCCCCCGTACCAGGGGATTGCCGGCCACAGCGCCAGCGCCAGCAGCACGGTGATCAGACCGATAAACAGATAATTTAATTTTAGGCGTTTCAAATGGTTGTCTCTTAATGGCTCACAGGCCTCTGTCCTTTAAAGGCAGTATTGGTATTGTTTTTTACTCCCAGAGCGAGGGGCATTTTGCGCAACAAAGCGAAACAGGGCAACTCATATAGCAAGTTTTGCGCAAAATTCAGGCAAATCCCGTATGGCAGTTTTTCTGCGCAAACGGTTTCGTTACCCGCACGCTTTCTCTATAATACCGCCCGTTTTCCCTGTTGCGCCCAAGGAAGCGTCGCCCGGCGCTTCGAAGACGAGAGATCTTTAATGATGGAAATTCTGCGTGGTTCGCCCGCTCTGTCAGCTTTTCGTGTAAACAAACTGCTGACCCGCTTTCAGAACGCTCATCTGCCGGTGAGTGATATTTACGCCGAGTATGTCCATTTTGCTGATGTTGCCGCACCGCTCAGCGCGGATGAACACGCCCGCCTGCAGCGTCTGCTGAAATATGGCCCTTCTCTCGCTGAACATGCGCCTCAAGGGCGTCTGCTGCTGGTCACGCCGCGCCCCGGCACTATCTCTCCCTGGTCATCGAAAGCCACGGACATTGCTCACAACTGCGATCTGCCGCAGGTTAAGCGCCTGGAGCGCGGCCTGGCGTTCTATGTTCAGGCGCCGCAGCTGACAGAAGCGCAGTGGCAGCAGCTGGCTGGCCTGCTGCACGATCGCATGATGGAGTGCGTATTCAGCGATCTGCAGGCGGCAGAGCAGCTGTTTGCTCATCACGCGCCGCAGCCGCTGCAGAGCGTTGACGTGCTGGGAACCGGACGTCAGGCGCTGGAGCAGGCGAATAGCACGCTGGGCCTGGCGCTGGCGGATGATGAAATAGATTACCTGCTGGATGCCTTCACCCGTCTGGGTCGCAACCCCAACGACATTGAACTCTATATGTTTGCGCAGGCGAACTCAGAGCACTGTCGCCACAAAATTTTCAACGCTGACTGGATCATCGATGGCGAAAAACAGCCGAAATCGCTGTTTAAGATGATCAAAAATACGTTTGAGCAGCATCCCGATCACGTGCTGTCAGCCTATAAAGATAACGCTGCCGTGATGGAAGGTTCGGAAGTTGGCCGCTTCTACGCTGATGCGCAGCAGGGCGAGTACGCTTTTCATCAGGAAGCCGCGCATATCCTGATGAAGGTAGAGACGCATAACCATCCAACCGCTATCTCTCCCTGGCCGGGTGCCGCTACCGGTTCAGGTGGCGAAATCCGCGATGAAGGCGCAACCGGGCGTGGCGCCAAACCGAAAGCGGGTCTGACCGGCTTTTCCGTTTCCAATCTGCGTATTCCGGGCTTTGAGCAGCCGTGGGAAGAGGATTTCGGCAAGCCGGATCGTATTGTTACCGCACTGGATATCATGACCGAAGGCCCGCTGGGCGGCGCGGCGTTTAACAATGAATTTGGCCGTCCGGCGCTGAACGGTTACTTCCGCACCTATGAAGAGCAGGTTAATAGCCACAATGGCGTTGAACTGCGCGGCTATCACAAGCCGATCATGCTGGCAGGCGGGATTGGTAATATTCGTGCCGATCACGTGCAGAAAGGCGAGATCGTCGTGGGGGCCAAACTGATTGTGCTGGGCGGGCCGGCGATGAATATCGGCCTCGGCGGCGGTGCGGCCTCATCCATGGCCTCCGGTCAGTCCGATGCCGACCTCGATTTTGCCTCAGTGCAGCGCGACAACCCGGAAATGGAGCGCCGCTGTCAGGAAGTGATTGACCGCTGCTGGCAGCTGGGCGAAGCAACCCGATTCTGTTTATCCACGACGTCGGCGCGGGCGGTCTCTCTAACGCCATGCCTGAGCTGGTCAGCGATGGCGGACGCGGCGGTAACTTCAACCTGCGCGACATTCTCAGCGATGAGCCGGGCATGAGCCCGCTGGAAGTGTGGTGTAACGAGTCGCAGGAGCGCTATGTGCTGGCCGTTGCGCCAGAGAAGCTGGCGCTGTTTGATGAGCTGTGCCAGCGCGAGCGCGCCCCGTATGCGGTGATTGGCGAGGCGACTGAAGAGCAGCACCTCTCGCTGAGCGACAGCCATTTTGACAACAAGCCTATCGACATGCCACTGGATGTTCTGCTGGGCAAAACGCCAAAAATGACGCGCGACGTCACGCGGCAGCAGGCAAAAGGCGACGCGCTGCAGCGTAACGGCATCACGGTTGCGGATGCGGTTAACCGCGTGCTGCATCTGCCTGCGGTGGCTGAGAAAACGTTTCTTATCTCCATCGGCGACCGTTCCGTGACCGGCATGGTGGCGCGCGATCAGATGGTGGGACCGTGGCAGATCCCGGTGGCAAACTGCGCCGTGACCACGGCCAGCCTCGACAGCTATCACGGCGAAGCTTTCGCCCTGGGCGAACGCGCCCCGGTCGCGCTGCTTGATTTTGCCGCCTCCGGGCGTCTGGCGGTAGGCGAAGCGCTCACTAACCTGGCCGCTACCGCGATTGGTTCGCTGAAGCGCGTGAAGCTTTCTGCGAACTGGATGGCAGCAGCCGGACATCCGGGTGAGGATGCCGGCCTTTACGAAGCGGTCAAAGCCGTTGGCGAAGAACTCTGCCCGGCGCTGGGGATCACTATCCCGGTCGGCAAAGACTCAATGTCGATGAAAACCCGCTGGCAGCAGGGCAATGAAGAGCGTGAAATGACGTCGCCGCTCTCGCTGGTGATCACCGCGTTTGCGCGCGTGGAAGATGTCCGGCGTACCGTAACGCCGCAGCTGCAGGCGGAGCAGGATAACCTGCTGCTGCTGGTGGACCTCGGCAACGGTGCCAATACGCTGGGCGCAACCGCGCTGTCGCAGGTCTATCGTCAGCTGGGCGATAAGCCGGCTGACGTGCGCGACGCCGCGCAGCTGGCAGGCTTCTTCAACGCTATCCAGACGCTGGTCAGCGAACAGAAGCTGCTGGCTTACCACGACCGTTCCGACGGCGGGCTGCTGGTGACGCTGGCGGAGATGGCCTTTACCGGCCACTGCGGTATTGAGGCGGATATCGCCGCGCTGGGCAGCGATGCGCTGGCGGCGCTGTTCACCGAAGAGCTGGGCGCGGTGCTGCAGATCAACGCGGCCGATCTGGCAGCGGTAGAGAAGGTATTTGCTGACCACGGTCTGCGCAGCGCGCTGCATGTGATTGGCAAGGCGCTGCCGGGCGACCGCTTTGTGATCCGCGCCGGCGAGCATCCGGTCTACAGCGAAAGCCGCACGACGCTGCGTACCTGGTGGGCCGAAACCACCTGGCAGATGCAGCGCCTGCGTGATAATCCGGCCTGTGCCGATCAGGAGCATGAGGCGAAGCAAAACGACAGCGATCCGGGTCTGAACGCTCAGCTGACCTTCCGGCCGGAAGAAGATGTGGCTGCGCCGATGATCGCCACCGGCGTGCGCCCGCGCATCGCCGTGCTGCGTGAGCAGGGCGTTAACTCACACGTTGAGATGGCAGCAGCGTTTCATCGCGCCGGCTTTACCGCTGTGGATGTACACATGAGCGATCTGCTGGCGGGACGTCGCGGCCTGGAGGAGTTCCATGCGCTGGTGGCGTGCGGCGGTTTCTCTTACGGCGACGTACTGGGTGCCGGCGAAGGCTGGGCAAAATCGATTCTGTTTAACGATCGCGTGCGCGACGAGTTTGAAAACTTCTTCCATCGTCCGCAGACGCTGGCGCTGGGGGTCTGCAACGGCTGCCAGATGATGTCAAATCTGCGTGAAGTGATCCCCGGCAGCGAGCTGTGGCCGCGTTTTGTCCGCAATCAGTCTGAGCGCTTTGAAGCGCGTTTCAGCCTGGTGGAAGTGGCGACCAGTCCGTCGCTGCTGCTGGAGGGGATGGCAGGTTCACGCATGCCGATTGCGGTATCACACGGTGAAGGCTTTGTTGAAGTGCGCGACGGCGCCCATCTGGCGGCGCTGGAAGCAAAAGGCCTGGTGGCACTGCGCTTCACGGATAACTTCGGTAAAGTGACCGAAAGCTATCCGGCTAACCCGAACGGCTCGCCAAACGGTATCACGGCGGTCACCAACGAAAGCGGTCGCGTTACGATCATGATGCCGCATCCGGAGCGCGTCTTCCGAACCGTCACCAACTCCTGGCATCCGGCAGAGTGGGGCGAAGACAGCCCGTGGATGCGCATTTTCCGTAATGCGCGTAAGCAGCTGGGCTGATCTGCGTTTTACAGCAGGTGCCTGTAAGCAGTAAAAAAAAGCCGCCGCAGTAAAGGGCGGTTTTTTTATCTGACGCAGACGACTGTCGCTCAATTCCGACAAATCGCCTGCCGCACTGTCTCTTTATTGAGACACTTAACTCTTTGATTTATATTAATCAGAAAAATCCAGGCTAAATGCGTCGCTAAGCAGAGACACTTTCATATGGTCAGCAGCTCAGAGCCACCTGCCGGAGGCAGCGGTACTATGGCGCCACTCTGATAAATAAAGAGTTTTAAAAAGTGGCACGATAGTTGCTATAATCAGGACGTGGCTCATTCGCCTGTCTGTGATTGCCCCGTAATTTACGGCAGAGCTCACAGAACCCTGAATGACGCACCAAACGGAGCCTGCCGTCCACCTGACCGATAATCGTCTGCATTGCAGCGTTATCAAGCACCGGACGTAACGTTGAGTTAGGCTCCACCTTTTCTGAGCGGCAGACCTTCGGGTCTGCCGTTTGCATTTCCGGCTTTCTAAGCGCGCCAGAGTTAGCTAGCATGCCTGCAGCACACTTTTTACGAGAGCGCGGCAGTATGAGATGGCGTCCGTTTCCCCGATCCCTGCGACAACTGGTTCTGATGGCCTTTTTACTGGTGCTACTGCCGCTGCTGGTGCTGGCGTGGCAGGCGTGGGAAAGCCTCTCTGCGCTCAGTAATCAGGCGGCAGATACCAACCGCAATACCTTTACCGACGTGCGGCGCAGCGAGGCGATGGCCCGCACCGCCCTGGAGCTTGAGCGCAGCTATCGTCAATATTGCGTACTCGGTGATGCTGCGCTGGTCAGACTCTATACCACCCAGTGGACCCGCTACGGACAGATGCTGAACAGCCATGCGGCCAGCCTGCCGGAACTGCCCACGTTTACCCTGCTGCGCAGCACGCTGCCACAGCTCGCCACGGCCGCCTGCGAAAACGGTAATCCTTCAGCGTCCGGTGCCGCTGCGCTGGAGCGCTTTTCTGATGCTAACGCGCGTATGGTGCAGGCGACGCGCGACGTGGTGTTTTCCCGCGGGCTGCAGCTGCAGCGCGATATCGCCGAGCGCGGTCAGTTCTTTGGCTGGCAGGCGCTGATCCTGTTCCTGGTTACGCTGATGCTGGTGCTGCTGTTTACCGGCATGATTATCGGGCCGGTAAAGCGCGTGGAGCGGATGATCAACCGGCTGGGGGAAGGGCAGTCGCTGGAAAATAACGTCAGCTTTCGCGGACCGCGTGAGCTGCGCTCGCTGGGACAGCGTATTGCCTGGCTTAGCGAACGGCTAAGCTGGCTGGAGGCACAGCGACATGAATTTTTACGTCATCTTTCACACGAGCTGAAAACGCCGCTCGCCAGCCTGCGTGAAGGCACAGAGCTGCTGGCCGATGGCGTTGCCGGGCCGCTTAACGCAGAGCAGCAGGAGATCGTCGCTATTCTCGACAGCAGCAGTCGCCATCTGCAGCGCCTGATTGAGCAGCTGCTGGATTACAACCGCAAGCTGAACGAGATGCCGCTTACTCCGGAGCCGGTCGCGCTGGATGCGATCGTGGCGGCTGTCACCCGCGTGCATTCGCTGCCTGCCAGCGCCCGGCGAATAAAAACGCACGTTGATCTGCAGGCCACCCGCTGTCTGGCGGAAGCGACGCTGCTGGAGCGCGTTATCGATAACCTCTACTCGAACGCCGTGAACTATGGTCGTGAATCCGGTAACATCTGGCTGCACAGCCGGCAAAAAGGCGACAGGGTGTGGATTGATGTGGCGAATAGCGGTACTCCGATTCCGCCAGAGGAGCAGGCGATGATCTTCGAACCTTTCTACCAGGGCAGCCAGCAGCGGCAGGGGCCCGTAAAAGGCAGCGGCCTGGGCCTGAGCATTGCAAAAGATTGTCTGCGGCGCATGCAGGGAGACCTGCAGCTGGTCAGTCACAAAGAGGCAGATGTCTGTTTCCGCATTATTTTACCCGCCGGTGCCAGGAAGCCTGAACCATGAAACGCCTTATCAGACAAGCTCTTCTGAGCGTACTTATTTTAAGCGGCGTGAGCGCCTGCCAGCCGCATGCGGTGCCGGTGCCCCAGCGTGAGCATATAAGCGTCACTGAACCCGATACCCGGCTGCCGGACTACCTTACTACCGCCTGTCAGAACGTATGGCCTGCTGAAACCGCAGCGGCGGTAAACAATCCGCTTTACTGGCAGCGAGCGATTGACTGCAGCGAACGGTTTTCGGCGGCTGAAGCCCGCGCAGAGGCCCGCCGCTGGCCGGTGCAGAGCTGGGCGCGCGCCTTCAAGCAGGGCATTCTGCTGGCGAACGGTAACGTCACGCCGGTTGAGCGCCGTCAGTATATCGCCACGCTCGACAGCTACAGCGCAGACTTTCCCGCAACGGTGCGTCCGCTGATCCAGTTGTGGCGCAGTAACCAGGCTGCGCAGCTGGAGCTGAGCGAGGCGCGCAGCCGCTACAGCGCGCTGCAGCAGAGTCACGATAGCGAACTGGATGCCCTGCGCCACCAGCAGGCCCGGCTGCATCAGGCGCTGAACGAAACCCAGCGTAAACTGGAGCGGCTGACTGACATAGAGCGCCAGCTTTCATCGCGTAAAGCGCCGGACAGCAGCGACAGCCCGCACGCCGGGGACGAAATCCGGGAGGAGCAGCCATGAGTGCACGTGCCCGTTTACTGCTGGTGGATGATGACCCGGGCCTGCTCAGGCTGCTCGGTATGCGTCTCAGCAGTGAAGGTTTTCAGGTCGCTACCGCCGCCAGCGGGGCTGAGGCGCTGCGTCAGCTGCAGAAAGAGCCCGCGGATGTGGTCATCAGCGATCTGCGTATGGATGAGATGGACGGGCTGGCGCTGTTTGGCGAAATTCAGCGGCGTCACGCCGGGCTGCCGGTCATTATCCTGACCGCGCACGGCTCCATACCCGATGCGGTTTCTGCCACGCAGCAGGGGGTATTCAGCTTTCTCACCAAACCCGTGGATCGCGACGCGCTGTATAAAGCGATCGATGAGGCGCTGGCGCTGCGTGCACCGATCAGTGACGACCGGTGGCGTGAAGCGATTGTCACCCGGAATCCGCTGATGCAGCGGCTGCTGGAGCAGGCGCACATGGTGGCGCAGTCGGACGTCTCCATACTGATTAACGGTCAGAGCGGCACCGGGAAAGAGGTGCTGGCGCAGGCAATTCATGCTGCCAGTCCGCGCGCGGCGAAACCCTTTATCGCCATTAACTGCGGCGCACTGCCGGAGCAGCTGCTGGAGTCAGAGCTGTTTGGCCACGCGCGGGGCGCATTTACCGGCGCGGTCAGCGCGCGCGAAGGATTATTTCAGGCAGCAGAGGGCGGCACGCTGTTTCTGGATGAGATTGGCGATATGCCTCCGGCGCTGCAGATCAAACTGCTGCGCGTGCTGCAGGAGCGCAAAGTGCGTCCCCTTGGCAGTAACCGGGATGTGGAGATCAACGTACGTATCCTTTCTGCCACCCATCGCGACCTGCCAAAAGCGATGGAGAAAAAGAGTTTTCGGGAAGATCTCTACTACCGGCTCAATGTCGTGAATCTTAAACTTCCGGCGCTGCACGAGCGTGCTGAAGATATTCCGCTGCTGGCTAACCATTTACTGCGTCAGGCCGCCGGGCGCCACAAGCCATTTGTCCGCAGCTTCTCTGCCGGTGCAATGAAGCGGCTGGTCAGCGCCAGCTGGCCGGGTAACGTCCGTCAGCTGGTTAACGTTATTGAGCAGTGCGTTGCGCTGACCGTTGCTCCCGTGATTGGTGAAGCGCTGGTAGAGCAGGCGCTGTCGGGCGAGAACACCGCGCTGCCCACCTTTGCGGAGGCGCGCAACCAGTTTGAGCTGAACTATCTGCGCAAGCTGCTGCAGATGACCAAAGGCAACGTTACTCACGCCGCGCGTCTTGCTGGACGTAACCGTACCGAGTTCTATAAGCTGCTGTCTCGTCATGAGCTGGACGCCAGCGACTTTAAAGAGTAGTTAGCCGCGCCACCGGCGCCGTTAGCGATATATACTTTCTGTTATCCGTCCGTCATGGAGGGAGCGAAAAAGGGATCTGCGATGAAAAAGATCGATGCAATTATTAAACCATTCAAACTTGATGACGTGCGTGAAGCGCTGGCGGAAGTCGGCATCACCGGGATGACGGTGAGCGAGGTCAAAGGGTTTGGACGTCAGAAAGGCCACACCGAACTCTATCGTGGTGCCGAATATATGGTCGATTTCCTGCCCAAGGTAAAAATCGAGATGGTGGTCGGGGATGACATTGTCGATACCTGCGTGGAAACCATCATGAAAACGGCGCAGACCGGCAAAATCGGCGACGGTAAAATTTTCGTATTTGACGTGGCGCGCGTGGTGCGTATCCGCACCGGCGAAGAGGATGAAGAGGCAATCTGATACTCTGTCCGGTGTCACAGTAAAAGCCTGCCTGCCGCAGGCTTTTTTATTGCTGCAATTACAGCACCTTGTGCGGGCCGAAAACCTCATAGTGAATGCGTGCGGTATCGACGCCTGCATCCAGCAGCTGGCGAGCGACAAACTGCATAAACGGCAGCGGCCCGCACAGCCAGAACGCGCGGTCCGGCTGGTTCAGCTCCGCTGACACGCAGGCCAGATCCATTACGCCCTCTGCATCATACCGGCCGGCATCGTCGCTGGCAGGCTGGCGATACCAGACGTGGCTGCGAAAGTGCGGCAGGGTGGCACCCAGCGCGGCAACTTCCCGCGCAAAGGCGTGCTGCGCGCCATTTTCAGCCGCGTGCAGCCAGGTCACGGCTGCCGGATGCTGTTGCTGCGCCAGCACCGCGAGCATCGCTAACATCGGCGTCTGACCGACGCCCGCTGAGATCAGCGTCACCGGCGTCGCTGGTTCTGTCTGCAGCACGACGTCACCCGCCGGCGCGCTGCACTGCACAATATTTCCCACCCGGGCGCAGTCGTGCAGCCAGCCCGACACGGTTCCGTGCGCTTCACGTTTGACAGCAATACGGTAGGCTTTGCCGTCAGGCGCGTGCGTCAACGAATACTGGCGATGCTGCATAAACCCGTTTTCTGTCAGACGCAGGCTGAGCGTCAGGTATTGTCCCGGCAGAAAATCGGCCACCGGCTGCCCGTCATTGGGAACCAGCTCCAGACTGGTAATCACGCTGCTTTCCGGCGTAATGCGGCGGATACGAAAGTCACGCAGGCCGCGCCAGCCACCACTCTTCTGCTCAGATGCCTGATAGATAGCTTCTTCACGCTGAATAAAGACCTGCGCCAGCAGCGCATATGCTTTGCCCCAGGCCGCAAGTACCTCCTCGTCCGGATTGAGCTGCTCCTTCATGGTGGCCAGCAGCGTGGCGCCTACCAGATCGTACTGTTCAGGCCGGATATTCAGGCTGGCGTGCTTCTGCGCAATTTTCTCGACCGCCGGCAGCAGCGCTGGCAAATCCTCCAGATGGGTGGCGTAAGCGCAAATCGCATTAAACAGAGCTTCACGCTGATCGCCGCTGCGCTGATTGTTCATGTTAAACACGTTTTTCAGTTCAGGATGATCGTTCAGCAGTTTGTGGTAAAAACAGCCGGTAAGAGCGGGTCCCATTTTTGCTATAGCGGGCACGGAAGATTTAATGGTCGCGATAGTCTGAGCGTCAAGCATGGTGTGTTCCTCAGCGGATAACTTAAAAGATGTATTTTAAATGAATCTTATGCCGTGCACGTCCGGCTGTAAACCGGCAGCAGCAGCTTTTAGCGCGAGCCGGGTACGCATTCCGGGCGGTTTACGCTGATCTTCCGTCAATCCATGCCCTTTTTTTGCGTGCAGCTAAAGCGTAAAAAAGGCGTTCCAGCGGCATGCCAATCGTTTGCGTAAAAAGAGCGCCCTGGCGCTATCGTCCCCTGGCAAAACCGTTTACACTGTTGGCCTTCGCCCCTAAGCGGGGGCTTAAATTGCCGTTAAAGTTGCTGAGTCAGGAGATGCGGATGTTAAAGCGTGATATGAACATTGCCGATTATGATGCCGATTTGTGGCAGGCTATGGAGCAGGAGAAAGTGCGTCAGGAAGAGCACATTGAACTGATCGCTTCAGAAAACTACACCAGCCCGCGCGTTATGCAGGCGCAAGGTTCACAGCTCACCAATAAATACGCGGAAGGCTATCCGGGCAAGCGCTACTACGGCGGTTGTGAATATGTTGATATCGTTGAGCAGCTGGCGATCGACCGCGCAAAAGCCCTGTTTGGTGCAGATTTTGCCAACGTTCAGCCTCACTCTGGTTCGCAGGCAAACTTCGCTGTTTACACCGCGCTGCTGCAGCCGGGTGATACCATTCTTGGTATGAATCTGGCGCACGGTGGTCACCTGACCCACGGTTCACCGGTCAATCTTTCCGGAAAACTCTACAACGTTATCCCGTACGGCATCGATGAAACCGGCAAAATCAACTATGACGAACTGGCCGAGCTGGCACAGACGCATAAGCCAAAAATGATCATCGGCGGCTTTTCTGCCTACTCCGGCGTCTGCGACTGGGCAAAAATGCGTGAAATCGCTGACAGCATCGGCGCCTGGCTGTTTGTGGATATGGCTCACGTGGCAGGTCTGGTGGCAGCTGACGTCTATCCTAACCCGGTTCCGCACGCGCATATCGTGACCACAACTACGCATAAAACGCTGGCGGGTCCGCGTGGCGGCCTGATTCTGGCGCAGGGCGGAGATGAGGATCTGTATAAGAAGCTCAACTCTGCGGTCTTCCCTGGCGGACAGGGCGGCCCACTGATGCACGTCATCGCCGGTAAAGCTGTAGCTTTCAAAGAGGCGATGGAGCCGGAGTTCAAAACCTATCAGCAGCAGGTGGCTAAAAACGCGAAAGCGATGGTTGAAGTCCTGCTGGAGCGCGGTTACAACATCGTTTCCGGCGGTACGTATAACCATCTGTTCCTGATCGATCTGGTGAGCAAAGGCCTGACCGGTAAAGAAGCGGATGCCGCTCTGGGACGTGCAAATATCACCGTGAACAAAAACAGCGTGCCAAACGATCCGAAAAGCCCGTTTGTGACCTCTGGCGTGCGTATCGGTACACCAGCGGTAACCCGTCGCGGCTTCAAAGAAGCAGACGTGCGTGAACTGGCTGGCTGGATCGCCGACGTGCTGGATAACGTGAATGACGAGGCCACCATCGAACGCACCAAACAGAAAGTGCTCGATATCTGTGCCCGTCTGCCCGTTTATGCCTGACAGGTTTTAACGGATGAAAAAAGGATGGCTCCGGCCATCCTTTTTTATTGGTGTATTTTCCGCTGCTTAGCGCACGATTGATTCGCTCTGCGGGTTTCTTTTTAGCCGGTGCTTTGCCAAAGTAGCGCCCAAACCGCAGGCAGTGGCGCGCGCCACAGGAGAGAGCATGACCATCGCATCAGCCAGATGGCTGGGACTGAGCTATTTCACCTACTTTTTTTGCTACGGCATCTATTTACCTTTCTGGAGCGTCTGGCTGCAGGGCAGCGGACTCGATGCGGAAAAAATTGGCCTGCTGCTCGGTTGTGGCATGGTCGCGCGCTTCGCCGGCAGCCTGCTTATCGCTTCACAGGTTAAAAATCCGGCTCAGCTGATTGTCGCGCTGCGGCTGCTGGCGCTTCTGACCGCACTGTTCGCTCTCGGCTTCTGGTTCGGCGGCCAGTGGCTCTGGCTGCTGCTGGTCATGGTAGGGTTCAATCTCTTTTTCTCTCCGCTGGTGCCGCTGAGCGATGCGCTGGCGGCAACCTGGACGCGCCAGATTGGGCTGGCCTACGGTCCGGTGCGGCTGTGGGGATCGCTGGCGTTTGTCATCAGCTCGGCGCTCACCGGCATGCTGGTCAGCGCTTACTCTTATCAGGCGGTTTTGCTACTGCTGAGTCTGGGCGTCGTGGCCATGCTGAGCGGGATGCTGCTGCCACCGCAGACGCGTCCGCAGGGTGAGGCGCGACAGGGCGCCAGCGGCGGCTGGGCGGCGTGGCGCGATCTGCTGCGGGAAAAGAGCGTCTGGCGTTTTATGATCTGCGTTACGCTGCTGCAGGGCGCGCATGCTGCCTACTACAGCTTCAGTGCCATCTGGTGGCAGCAGGCGGGCTACTCCGCCTCCGTGGTGGGGTATCTGTGGTCGCTCGGCGTGGTGGCGGAGATTGTAGTCTTTGCCCTCAGTAACCGTCTGTTCAGACGCTGGAGCGCGCGCGATCTGCTGCTGCTTTCCGGCGTCTGCGCGTTGCTGCGCTGGACGCTGCTCGGCGCCACGACCGCGCTGCCGCTGCTGGTTGTCGCACAGATTTTGCACTGCGGCAGTTTTACCATCTGTCATCTGGCGGCGATGCGCTTTATCGCTGCACGTAAAGGCACCGAGGTGATTCGCCTGCAGTCGCTTTACTCGGCGCTGGCGATGGGGGGCGGAATTGCCGTGATGACCATGATCTGCGGTGTCCTGTTTGCTCACCTGCAGGGGCATCTCTTCTGGGTCATGGCGCTGGTGGCGCTGCCGGCGCTGTTCCTGCGCCCTGCGGCTCAGGCGTCCAGCAGCTGAAGAATACGCTGCTGCTGATGATCGCTTAACGGCAGTTCTGCATGGATCAGCGGCGGCGAAAAGAGCGGCAGCGAAATAGCATAGGGAGTCACTACCAGCGCCACATCGCGCGGTGCGCCCTCGCGCTGGAAGTGCAGCATATCCTGATAGGTTATATTGATCGGCAGCAGCGTCATGTCGCGCAGCTGTTGCTCCAGCAGCTGCTCCAGCGCGGCGTCGACGCCGGTGAGCAGCAGTACCTGCTTCTCCTGCAGCGCGCTCTCCTGCATCATCCAGGCACCAAACAGCACCGCCACCAGGCTGGTCTCTTCCGCGCTGAACTGCGTGCCAAAGTCGCTGCTGAAATGGTACAGCGCGCGCTCGGTGGTGCGCATCAGCCGCGGATAGAGCCGCGCCACATCCAGCGCCACGCTATTATCGATGCCAATAGAAAAATGGCTGCGGTCCAGCGCCTGCGCCAGATGGGTATAGAGCTGGAGCTTCAGCTCATGCTGGTTGCGGATGCGCGTTTTTGCCAGCTGTTCAAAACGCGCAATCAGCGCTTCGGTGGCACTCATCAACCGGTGCGCCTGTGGCATACTCAGCTGGGTGGCATCAGGCGCATGAATCAGGCTGAAGAGCAGCGTCCAGAAATCGGTTTCGCTGGCATCGGGCATCAGATGACAGCGTTTCTGCCAGTGGTGAATGACATCGTCTGCTGCGGCACGCTCCGCTTTGTCTGCCAGCCAGCTGCGCTGCCGCTCGCTGAACAGCGCCGCCTGACGCTGACAAAGGGCATACTTCATAAAAATAAGCAGAAAAAGCTGGTCGCGGGGAGAGAAATTGCGCATCAGCCGCAGGCTGCAGTGCTGGATCAGCGCCTGCAGGTTGATCTCATCCCACAGCGCTTTTTCAATCTGCAAAACTTTGAGCCGCTGACGCAGGGCGGGAACAAAATGGTCGCAGACAAACGCCTGCGACAGGCGCAGCGCGCGTCGCAGCCAGTGGATCAGGCAGAGTCTTCTGTCCAGTTCCGTGCCGTGAATGCGAAAGCTGCCATCCACCATCTGATGCAGTTCCAGCTGATGAAAGCGCTGTATCTCATCGCCCACATCCGCGATATCCTGACGGGCAACCGCAGGATCAACGCCGTTCAGCTGGCACAGTTTATCGAGCGTCAGGGCGGGGGCGGGCAGAAATAACAGCAGTAACAGATGGCAACGTCGCTGGGAACGGCTGAAGAGCGGTGCTGTAGCAGGCGCAAAACTCATCACGTATTTTATCCGCAGCTCATTTTTCAGCTAAGAATAGCCAATATCGCGCTGAAATTACGCTATCGGTGCAGACTTTTACTCAGAGCTTCAGGGCGGGTCACAGTTTTTTTCGGGCCACGTAAACCTTTACCTTATAAATTGTTACTTTATAACATATGAAAATTGCGCTTTTACTGGTTACGCTGTTTTTCTCCGCTGCGGCTGCATGCCATCCGCACAGTTTTATTGCGATGAAAGCAGAGCTGAAAAGCCAGAACGATCGGCTGACTGGCATAAAAATGGTCTGGACGATGGACGAAATCACCTCCGCCGACCTGCTTTATGATGCCGGGCAGGCCAGTCCGGGTGATGTGGTATGGAAAAAGCTGGCGGCTCAGGTGATGGCTAACGTACTGGGTCAGCACTATTTTACCGAGCTGTGGCAGGAGAAAACGCGGATAAAATTTCTTAATTTGCCGCAGGAGTACAATTTGTCGCGTAGCGGACATAAGGCCGTGCTCGAATTTATTGTGCCGCTGGGCGAGCCGCAGCCGTTGGCCGGGAAGCGTTACCGTATGCTGACGTTTGATCCCAGCTATTTTGTTGATATGCAGTATGAGACGTCACAGGATATTGCCATGGATGAGAACCTAAAGGCGCACTGCCAGCTGAAGCTTACGACCCCACAGCCGGACGCGTCGCTGCAGCAGTATGCACTGTCGCTGGATAAAGCTGACGCGCCGCCGGAAGATATGGATTTGGGCCGCCAGTTTGCCCAGACGGTGACGCTGATATGTCGCTGAATATTCCGCTCCCTACGCGGCGTCGCTGGCCACTGCCCGCCGCCGGCCTGTTGCTGCTGCTGACCGCAATGCTGCTCTGGCACGCCTGGCCGCACATTCTGTTACAGAGCGTGCTGTGGCAGAAAGCGCTTAACCATTCCCTGACACAGCTGCTGCAGCAGGTCGCAGCACAGCCGCGCCAGGCGGGGATAACGCTGCTGCTGCTGAGCCTGGCGTATGGCGTCCTGCACGCGCTGGGACCGGGGCATGGCAAAGTGGTGATCGCCACTTTTTTAGCGACGCACCCTGCGCAGTTGCGCACCAGCATTCGTCTGACTCTGCTGGCTGCGCTGCTGCAGGGCGGGGTAGCCATTGCCCTGGTGACGCTGATGCTGGTGGTACTGCAGACCTCATCGCGCCAGCTCCATCTCAGCAGCTACTGGCTGGAAAAGGGGAGCTACCTGCTGGTTATCGCGCTGGGCTGCTGGCTGGGCTGTCGCGCCGTGAAATCGCTGCGGGCAGCCCTGCGTCCGGCGGCGGGCTGGCAGATCCGGGCAATACATACGCAGCATCAGCATGACGCAGCCTGCGCATGTGGCCATACGCATGTACCGGATGCGCATCAGCTGGCGCACGCGGTGAGCTTCAGGACTCAGCTGCTGCTGGTCCTCTCCATGGGCCTGCGCCCCTGTTCAGGGGCGCTGATGATGCTGCTATTCGCTAAAGTGATTGATGTTTATCTGTGGGGCGTGGCCGCTGCGCTGGCGATGGCGCTGGGGACCGCGCTGACGGTGTCTCTGCTGGGCATCATGGTTCAGCGTTCGCGCGTGCTGGCAGCGAGATTGAGCCGTTCAGCAGCCGATCAAAAACGAACTGCGGTAGTGATGGCGCTGCTCATGCTACTGGGGGCGGTTGCGCTGATACTTGCCGGAGCGCTTCTGTGGCAGAGTGCACTCCCCGCTGCCAGCAACGGCCTGCGCCCCTTTTAACCGGACCCGGGATAAACATCCGGCCGCGCATAATCTGCCGGATGTTTAATTTTCCGCTATCAGAGAAAAATATCCTGCTGTGCACCTCTGGTGTAAATAGCATTCTCTGTCTACGCTAAATGACATCAGCTGAGAATTAACTTTTTTAAAATAAACTTTTATCAGTCGTCGTTTTTTGCGAGGAGAATACCATGCCTGAAATCCGGACTCATAATGGCATCACGGAGACCGTGACCGATACACATGCGGGACTGCCGTTAAAACGCATTTCATGGAGCGCAATATTTGCAGGTGTTATCGCTGCGCTGATTGTTCATATATTACTGGGAGTATTGGGTACGGCAATTGGTGCTACGACCATTGATCCACAGCAGGAGCAAAATCCTCTGGAGCATCTTGGTACTGGCGCGCTGATCTGGACCGGTGCCAGCATGCTGATTGCGATGGCGGTAGGTAGCTATATCGCCGGCCGTCTGGCACAGCGCGAAGGCGCACTGCACGGTTTACTGATGTTTGGTGTCAGTACGCTTATTACTCTGTGGCTGGCTTTCTCTCTGGCAAGCGGTATTATTGGCGGCGCCTTTAATATTCTGGGTTCAGGTGTAAATGCGCTGGGTAATGGTATTTCTTCTGTTGCGCCTTCGCTGACCAATATGGCGAAAGAGAAGCTGCAGGAAAATAATATTAACCTCGACGATCTGCAGAATGAGCTGGAGACCACGCTGCGCCAGACCGGCAAGCCGGAATTACAGCCAGAAAATCTGCAGCAGGATGCAAATAACGAAGCGAACAACGCTGAGAATCAGGCAAAAAATACGGCACAAAATCCGCAGAACGCGGATGCTGATTTGAGCAACTGGTTTAAAGGCGTGCTGAGCCGTCATTCTGATACGCTGCAGGCTGCTGACCGCGATGCGCTGAAAAATATTATCAAAGCGCGTACCGGTAAGAGTGACCAGGAAGCAGAACAGATTGTTAACCAGGCAGAGCAGAGCTATCAGCAGGCGATGCAGAAGTATCAGCAGCTGAAGCAGGAAGCGGAGCAGAAAGCACGTGAAGCAGCAGAACAGGCTGCCGCTGCTACGGCGAAAGCGAGCTGGTTCACCTTCATCATGCTGATTATCGAAGCCGTGCTGGCAGCGATTCTGGGTGGTGTAGGTCGCCGTACTCAGCCGCGTCAGGTGTTAACGCACGAACGTCGTTAATCAGTACCATTAAAAAAGGCGGCCCGCGGGCCGCCTTTTTTTTGCTTAGCGCTTCAGCGCTTCGCTCAGCTCTTCGCGCATATTAGCCAGCATGGCTTTTACGACGCGCGGATTGCCGGCTACGATGTTACCTGAGTGCAGATAACCGTGGTTGCCGGTGAAGTCAGTCACCAGACCGCCCGCCTCACGTACCAGCAGCTCACCCGCTGCAAAATCCCACGGCTTCAGGCCAATCTCGAAATAGCCATCCACGCGGCCGGCTGCGACATAAGCCAGATCCAGCGCGGCTGAACCGCTGCGACGGAAGTCTGCGCACTGGGTAAACAGTTTGCCAACAATATTGATATATGGCGTCGCGTGCTGCTTAACCTTGAACGGGAAGCCGGTCGCCAGGATGGTGCCATCCAGATCGCGGGCGTTGCTGCCGCGCAGACGATAGCCATTCAGCTGTGCGCCCTGACCGCGTACGGCGGTGAAGAGTTCATTACGCATTGGATCGTAAACCACAGCCACTTCAGTGCGGCCTTTAATGCGCACGGCAATAGAGACGGAGAAGTGTGGCAGACGTTTGATGAAGTTGGTGGTGCCATCCAGCGGATCGATTACCCATTGAATATCCTGATCCTCACCCGCCAGCTCACCGCTCTCTTCGGTGATGATGGTGTGTTGTGGGTAAGATTTACGAATGACTTCGATAATCAGGCTTTCTGCGTCACGGTCAACATTGGTCACGAAGTCGTTGCTGCCTTTCTGGCTGGCTTCGACAGCGTCGGGAGTTTCGTAATTTTTGGCAATTAAATTTCCGGCCTTGCGCGCTGCGCGCACGGCGATGTTGAGCATCGGATGCATCGGTATCTCTCGCTGGATGTTAAAGAACGGGGAAAACGGCGCGGAGTATAGCAGCGTGTTCAGCAAATGTCCTGCATTTATGTTAGGATACGCGCCATCATTTTCTCACCCGCTCATAATTATGCTGCAAAATATCCGAATTGTACTGGTTGAAACGTCCCACACCGGCAACATGGGTTCTGTTGCCCGCGCCATGAAAACCATGGGGTTAAGCAACCTTTATCTGGTGAATCCGCTGGTTAAACCTGACTCGCAGGCGATCTCTCTTGCGGCGGGGGCCAGCGACGTTATCGGCAACGCCCGCATTGTTGATACGCTGGATGAGGCGATTGCCGGCTGCAGCCTGGTGGTAGGTACCAGCGCCCGTTCACGTTCGCTGCCATGGCCGATGCTGGATTCACGCGAGTGCGGCATCAAGAGCGTGGAAGAGGGACAGCAGGCACCGGTCGCGCTGGTATTTGGCCGTGAGCGCGTCGGACTGACCAACGACGAACTGCAGAAGTGTCATTATCACGTAGCCATTCAGGCTAACCCGGAGTACAGCTCGCTGAATCTGGCAATGGCGGTGCAGATCATCGCTTATGAAGTGCGTATGGCGTGGCTGGATGCGCAGGAAAAAGCGGCTCCGCAGCCGGAATATGAAGCCTCACCTTATCCGCTGGTGGACGATCTGGAACGCTTTTATCAGCATATCGAACAGATGATGCTGGAGAGCGGCTTTATCCGTACCGGCACGCCGAGCCAGGTGATGAGCAAACTGCGCCGCCTCTATACGCGTGCCCGTCCGGAACGCGATGAGCTGAACATTCTGCGCGGCATGCTCTCCTCCTTTGAAAAACCCAAAGGCGACAAGGGTAATAGTTGAGTAAAACGCCAGGTTAAATAGTTGAGTAAATTACTCGGTTAAATAGTTGACCAAAATACTCGGGAATGTCAGACTGCGCTGACTGACATTCCACCGATAACCCGCCTGCATAAGGGCGGATGCCGACGAGGTTTTACGCTATGAGACTGACATCCAAAGGACGCTATGCCGTTACCGCTATGCTGGACGTAGCCCTGCATTCGCATGAGGGGCCGGTACCGCTGGCGGATATTTCCGAGCGTCAGGGGATTTCACTCTCCTATCTGGAACAGCTGTTCTCGCGTCTGCGTAAGCACGGCCTGGTTGCCAGCGTGCGCGGGCCGGGTGGCGGTTATCTGCTGGGTAAAGATGCCAGTGCTATCGCAGTGGGTGCGGTGATCACCGCGGTAGATGAGTCGGTGGATGCGACCAAATGTCAGGGCAAAGAGGGCTGTCAGGGTGGCGAACGCTGCCTGACTCACGTTCTGTGGCGCGATCTCAGCGAGCGCATCAGCGATTTCCTGAACAATATTACGCTGGCTGAGCTGGTGAATAATCAGGAAATCCTGGATGTTGCCGATCGTCAGAACAGCGTGGATAACCGTCGTTTTCAGCAGCATCGCGTGCAGGAAACCATTAACGTTAATCTGCGTGCCTGATCGCAATCCTATTGCCTGACTGAAGACTGACTTTTACAAAGCCCCGGGCGCTTAGCGATTAAGCCCCCGGGGCTTTGTGCTGTTAGCGCTCCCGTCACCGGCCGCATGACCGGTTTACTCTCTGCAGGCTGAATCATGCTATAAAGACCTGTGTTTTATTTTACGGAGTTACAGCGCCATGAAATTACCGATCTATCTGGATTACGCAGCGACCACGCCTGTGGATCCACGAGTCGCCAGCAGAATGATGCAGTGTCTGACGCTGGATGGCACCTTCGGTAATCCCGCATCCCGTTCCCACCGCTTTGGCTGGCAGGCTGAAGAGGCCGTTGATGTTGCCCGCAATCAGATTGCGGCGCTGGTTAACGCCGATCCGCGCGAAATAGTCTTTACTTCCGGCGCGACCGAAGCGGATAACCTCGCCATTAAAGGGGCAGCACACGCCCGTCAGGCGCGCGGACGGCATATCATTACCAGCCAGACGGAACATAAAGCGGTACTCGATAGCTGTCTGCAGCTGGCGCGCGAAGGGTTTGATGTGACCTGGCTGACGCCCGGCAGCGACGGTATTGTCACGCCGGATATGCTGGCTGCCGCACTGCGCGACGATACCGTGCTGGTGTCGCTGATGCACGTGAACAACGAAACGGGTGTCATCCAGGATATTGCGGCGCTGGGCGCGCTCTGTCACGCGCGTGACATTTTGTTCCACGTGGACGCCACGCAGAGCGTGGGCAAGCTGCCGCTTGACGTCAGCACGCTGCCGGTGGATCTGATGTCGTTCTCGGCGCATAAGCTCTATGGACCCAAAGGCATCGGTGCGCTCTGGGTACGCCGCAAGCCGCAGGTGAAGATTGACGCACAGATGCACGGCGGCGGGCACGAGCGCGGTATGCGTTCCGGAACGCTGCCGGTGCATCAGATTGTCGGTATGGGTGAAGCCTATGCGCTGGCAGGCGAGGTAATGGCAGAAGAGATGACGCGACTCGCCACGCTGCGTCAGCGGCTCTGGCAGGGCATCAGCCAGCTGAGCGGCGTACAGCTTAACGGCTCGCTGGCACACAGCGCACCAAATATCCTCAATATCAGCTTTGCGCAGGTTGAGGGTGAAACGCTGATTATGGCGCTGAAAGATCTGGCGCTTTCATCCGGCTCAGCCTGTACCTCGGCGAGTCTGGAACCCTCCTATGTGCTGCGCGCAATGGGCGTTGAGCCGGAGCTGGCCTACAGCTCGCTGCGCTTTTCGCTGGGGCGTTTCACTACGCAGGAGGAGATTGACTACGCGATTGCGCTGGTCAATAAAGCCGTCAGCCGGATGCGGGCCGTTGCCCCGGCAGCCGCCCGCTGATCCATGCCACTCCGCGCCGGTCTGGCGTGGAATGAGACCAAACGTAAACGGAGCGACGCGATGACAACACAACCGATGAATATTACGCTCAGCACGCAGCCTGCTGATGCGCGCTGGGGCGAAAAAGCCCTGCTGAGCAGCAGCGAGAGTGGTATGACGCTGCACCTTACGGGCAGTGATGCGCTGCTGACGATTCAGCGCGCGGCGCGCAAGCTCGACAGCCAGGGGATCCGTCACGTTGCGCTGTGCGGTGACGACTGGGATCTGGAAAAGTGCTGGGCATTCTGGCAGGGCTATCGCAGCCCGAAAGGCGCGCGCCAGGTGGAATGGCCGGCGCTCAGCGACAGCGATCGCGCTGAATTCGATCGTCGTCTGCAGATTATTGACTGGGTGCGCGATACCATTAACCTGCCCGCGGAAGACCTGAGCCCGGAACAGCTGGCGCACAGCGCTATCGATCTGATCAGAGACGCGGGTGGCGATGCCGTCAGCTATCGCATCACTAAAGGCGAAGATCTGCGCGAGCAGGGGTATAGCGGTATCCATACCGTTGGGCGTGGCTCGTCGCGCGTGCCGGTACTGCTGGCGCTTGACTTCAACCCGACCGGTGACGCAGATGCGCCGGTTTACGCCTGTCTGGTCGGTAAAGGGATCACCTTTGATACCGGCGGCTACAGTCTGAAGCAGAGCGCATTTATGGACTCTATGAAGTCCGATATGGGCGGAGCGGCGACCGTCACCGGCGCGCTGGCGCTGGCGATTGCTCGTGGGCTGACGAAGCGCGTAAAACTCTATCTCTGCTGTGCCGATAACATGGTCAGCGGCAACGCATTCCGTCTTGGCGATATCATCCGCTACCGCAACGGTAAAACCGTTGAGGTGATGAACACCGATGCGGAAGGGCGTCTGGTGCTGGCGGATGGCCTGATTGACGCCAGCGAGCAGAAGCCGGAGCTGCTGATTGATGCTGCCACGCTGACCGGCGCAGCCAAAACGGCGCTCGGCAACGACTATCACGCGCTGTTTACCTTCGACGATGTGCTGGCTGAGTCGCTGCTGGGCAGCGCCACCGGCGAAAATGAAGCGTTCTGGCGTCTGCCGCTGGCGGAGTTCCACCGCAGCCATCTGCCGTCAAATTTTGCCGATCTCAACAACATCGCCAGCCCGGCTCACGCCGCCGGTGCCAGCAGCGCGGCCGCATTCCTCTCGTGGTTTGTTGAAAAATATCAGCAGGGCTGGCTGCATATTGACTGCTCCGCAACCTACCGCAAAAGCGCGGTGGATCAGTGGTCAGCGGGCGCAACCGGACTCGGCGTGCGCACGCTTGCCAACCTGTTACTGAAATAATCCCGCTTCGGGCAGGCTGGCTCCTGCCCGCTTTTTTGGAATGAAACACGCATGAGTAATCGTCTTGAAGAGGTGCTGAAGCTGGCGGCCACCGAGCCGGCGCATCGCCCGGAGTTTTTTCAGCTGTTGCTGGCCGCAGATGTCTGGGTGCCAGGTGAAAGCCCGGCTGAACAGTTTAACGCGACCTCGCCCGTCGAGTTACAGCACTGGGAGAAAGAGGGAGGCGGTAGCGTGATCCCGTTCTTCAGCTCTGAGGCGGCTATGCGCGAGGCGATAACGGATGAACAGCCGTGGCTGCGCCTGCCGGCGCGTACGCTGTTTGAGATGACGCTGGGGGAAGCGCTGTTTCTGAACCCGAAATTACCAGCGGGTAAAGAGTTTACGCCGGGTGAAATCGCGCATCTGCTGGGTGAGGAGGGAAGTGCGCTGAGCCAGCAGACAGTGCTGGAGGGCGGCCACGCGCTGCTGCTGTCGGAGGTAGCTGAGCCGCCGGCACAGATGATCGACTCCCTGACCCAGCTGTTTGCTAAATATAAACAGGTGCGCCGCGCCTACATTGCCAGCCTGCGTGAAAGCGTGAACGAAGCGCCTAATCTGCTGATTGGTATAGAAGCTGACAGTGATATCGATGAAATTATTCAGGCCGCAGGCAGCGTGGCGACCGATACGCTGACCGATGATGCTCCTGTTGATATCTGCGAAGTGGATGCCGGACAGCATGGCGTCAGCCATTTTTTTACCGCGCATATCACGCCATTTTATGAGCGGCGCTGGGGCAGTTTCCTGCGCGATTTTAAAGGCAGCCAGCGCATCATTTAACCATCGTATGTTGATGCGTATGGCCCTGGCACGCGCATAACGCGGGAATTCCCTGTAGGGGCGCCATTCATGGCGCCCTGGTTTCAGGCGGGTACGGATCCTGTAGGGGCGCCATTCATGGCGCCCTGGTTTCAGGC
>NZ_MIPP01000044.1 GCF_002095385.1 Pantoea eucrina
ATCCGAATTTTTTGCACAACCCCTTTTTTCGATCTTTTTTACTGAGTGGCGAGTTTCTGTTCTTTTCGCTGCGATCGCGAGCGATCCGGTTAAATTTCACCTTGTTCAGCACTGCATTTAGCTGCACGCTGGGAATAATTGATAAAGGAGAAAGATCATGTCAGTAGCCCTGCGCCCTTATAAGTACTCTTTTCCGCAAACCGGCGAGCGTGTCATGGTAGATAGCAGCAGCGTTGTTGTGGGTGATGTCCGGTTAGAGGATGATGTCAGCATCTGGCCGCTGGTCGCGATCCGCGGTGATGTTAATCACGTCATCATTGGTAAAAGAAGCAATATACAGGATGGCAGCGTTCTGCACGTCACGCATAAGTCAGCCACCAATCCCCAGGGATATCCTTTACTGATTGGCGAAGATGTGACGGTCGGGCATAAGGCGATGCTGCATGGCTGTACTATCGGCGATCGCGTGCTGGTCGGCATGGGCTCAATCGTACTGGACGGGGCCATTGTTGAAGAGGATGTCATGATCGGAGCCGGCAGCCTGGTCCCCCCCGGCAAGCGTCTCGTCAGCGGCTATCTCTATTTAGGTAGTCCGGTGAAACAGATTCGCCCGCTTACTGAAGCTGAAATTGCCGGCCTGCTTTACTCATCCGGCAATTACGTCAAATGGAAAGATGATTATCTGAATCAGGAGAGCCAGACCCAGCCCTGATCGCTGATAGCATCCGTCAGAATAAGCTTTTCAGCTTCCTCTTCTATATCCCAGCGATGTGCGCAGAACAGCGCCATCGCCTCTCCTTCACCAAAACGTGCATGAAGCGCGGGCTGAGAAATAGCACAGGTGATTCCCATGCCATTTACCAGAGCAGGAAAGATGACTGCCTGCTGCTGCCGATCCCAGCTTTCCCGTTCAGGAAAATGAATCGCCTGATTCATGGCTGCATGGCTCGCTTTAGTGTATCGATCACCGGCGTAATCTCCGGCATGACACCGTGCCAGAGCTGAAAAGCGTGTGCAGCCTGTCCCACCAGCATGCCCGTGCCATCCGCCAGTGCGCCGGCACCCTGCTGCTTGCACCATAGAAGAAAAGGCGTCAGGCCCGGTTGGTAAAACATGTCATAGCAGCGTACCCCGCGCTCAATCAGCGTGGCAGGTAAAGGTGGGATGTCGCCTGCAACACCGCTGGAGGTGGCATTGATGATCAGATCAAAAGCGTGTGTACTGAGCCGGGCAAAGTTTACTGCCTCAATCTCTCCGCAGTGACTAAACTGTTGCGCCAGCTCTTCAGCACGGCTGGCGGTGCGGTTTACCACCACCAGCGAGCAGCCGGCGGCAAGCAGAGGCTGGATCACACCGCGCGCAGCCCCCCCTGCACCGACCAGCAGGATCCGATCGCCTGGCTGGATCATCTCCAGCCTTTGCAGATCGCTGAGCAGGCCGATCCCGTCGGTGTTATCTCCGAAAAGCGAGCCATCACTTCTCTTATGCAGCGTATTCACTGCGCCAGATAGCCTGGCGCGCTCGCTCAGCGCATCAGCCAGCGACCACGCCTGCTGTTTAAACGGCAGGGTCACGTTAGCCCCCCTCCCCGCCGCAGCGAAAAAGGCGCGCAGCGTCTGCGGAAAAGCATCCAGCGGCGCGCAGACTTGACCATAGCTGTGAGCTATACCGGTTTGCCGGGCAAATTCGCGATGAATAAAGGGGGACTTACTGTGCGCAATCGGATGGCCAAAAACGGCAAAGTTTTCCATCTGTCAGCCCTGGCGAATCAGTTCACCGCTGAGCACATCGCGGATTTCTGAAGGGTTAAGACGCCCTCCGGTGGCTGCCTGCAGCACCGGAAACGCAACGCCAAACTGCTCAGTGACTTCAGCAGCGGTGCGACAGGGCGGCATGCCGGTCAGGTTTGCGCTGGTAGAGACCAGCGGTTTGCCAAAACCACGGCATAATGCCTGAACGTCAGAGTGATTACTGACGCGGATCGCCAGTGAATTGAAACGCCCCGTCAGCCAGCGTGGTGTACTGGATCGCGCCGGCACCACCCAGGTTACCGGACCAGGCCAGGAGGCAAACATGCGTTCGCGCTGCTCCGCTGTCAATTGCTCATCGTCAATATAGGGCGTCAGCTGAGTATAGTCAGCGGCAATCAGGATCAATCCTTTCTCAACCGGCCGTTGTTTCAGCTGCAGCAGCGCCATTACCGCACGTTCGCTGTCAGGGTCGCAGCCAAGGCCAAATACGGCTTCGGTGGGATAAGCGATCACGCGCTGCTGTTTTAGCTGTTCAATGCAAAAGTCAGCGCTTCCTGGAATAGATTGAGACTGGTTCATGATTACTCTTCTTCCTGCACAACGGGCTTGCCGCAGCGTTTACTGGCGCAGAAACGCCTGACGCCCTGTGCAGTTTTCTTTTCTATTAGTAAGGGGAACTGGCAGTGTGGACACGTACCTTCAACCGGCGTGGCGTTAATAGCAAACTGACACTCGGGATAGCGATCGCAGGCGTGAAACGTTTTGCCATAGCGCGAGCGCCGCTGTACCAGCTTACCGCTGGCGCACTGCGGACAGGCAATAGTTGTCACATCAGGTTTATCAACGGCTTCCGTATAGTGGCACTCCGGATAACCGCTGCAGCTGATAAACATGCCAAACCGTCCCTGACGCAGTACTTTGTCTGCACCACACTGCGGGCAGGCATGCCCTTCCAGCACCTTGACGATATGGCCATCCGCCTGATTTTTCATCGGCCGGATATAGTCGCAGGCGGGATAGTTACTACAGCCCAGAAACGGGCCCGTTTTGCCAGAACGTATGACTAATTCTGCCCCGCACGCGGGGCAGGGTTCCTGTTTGCGCACGCTAAACAGCGCTGATTTATTCATATTACCCGGGGTATTCATTACAGATTAATGCAGCATACCTTCATTGACGTCGAATAACAGTTCTTCCATTTGCTGATAGGCATTTTCGCATCCCGGAATATTAAACAGCACCATCAGCACCACCCATTTCAGATCCTGCAGATCGAACTCCAGCGTATCAAGCGCCATAACCCGTTCGATAACCATTTCCCGCGTTTCCATGTTCAGTACCTGAATCTGCTCAAGGAACAGCACGAAACCGCGACACTCTGCATCTAAACGCTGGCTCTCTTCCTCAGTGTAGATACGCATAGAGAGAGGATCGTTTGCCAGTAATACCGGTGCGACCAGCCCCTCCTGGTAATCCGCCAGCCGTTCAAGCCAGTTCAGCGCATTGTAGATATCTTCACGGTGAAAACCGGCGTCAGTTAGATCATCAGTGAGTTTATCCTGATCAACGCGCATCTCAGCTTCGTTATGAATATAGGTTTCAAACAAGTACATAAGTACGTCGAACATGGCATGCCCTCCTCAATCGGACATAGCCGCCGGGTACAGCTGCGATCCATCCTGCTAACTCCAGTTCGAGCAATTGTGCAGCGATGACTGGCACAGGTTGGCCGGCACGTTCAGCGACGACGTCAACAGGTGTAACCTCATCACCTACGTTAGCCAACGTGCTGAGAAATGGCAATGGAACATCGTCACTGAGTTGTGAATATGTTGTGTCCGATTGGTTTACGGGCAGCCACTGCAGCGCAGAGTGCAGATCTTCCAGAATATTATTGGGATGAGCCACCAGCAGTGCGCCCTGCTGTATCAGCCAGTGCACGCCTTCACTGCCGGCGTTACCCAGCGCTCCGGGCAGCGCATAAACATTGCGATTTTGCTCAAGTGCATAACGCGCCGTCACCAGCGAACCGCTTTTCAGCGACGCCTCTACCACCAGCACGCCATAGCTTAAGCCACTGATAATACGGTTACGTCGCGGGAAGTTCACGCCATGCGGCGCACACGTCAGCGGCAGTTCAGAAATAAGCGCACCGCCGTGGCTGATAATGTCGCAGGCCAGCGCCTGATGCTGCTTTGGATAGAGGCACTGTAATCCACTGCCCAGTACCGCCAGCGTCTTTCCTCCGGCAGCCAGCGCGGCACGATGCGCAATACCATCAATACCGCGCGCCAGTCCACTGGTGATAGTCAGGCCACTTACGGCCAGCTGTTGCGTAAACCACTCCCCCCACTCTTTCCCGTAAAGTGAGCAGTTGCGGCTGCCAACCACGGCAAGCTGAGGCTGAGCAAGCGCTGCTGCATCGCCAGCGACAAACAGCGCGGTCGGGTAGCGCGCTGTCTCTTTAAGCCGCTCCGGATAACGAGCATCCGTGCAGTCAATCAGGCTATGCTGCGGCTGCTCCAGCCACGCCAGTGTGTTATCACGCTGGCGCGGGCACAGCACCAGGTAGTGCTGCCGCTGTTGTTCACTCATTCCCTGAGCGCGCAGCCACTCATCATCCACTCTGTCAGCAGCCTTTAACGCCGTCATAAAGCGGTGCGCTTTGTGGCCGCTCAGGCCCCGTACGTTTGCTGCTCTGAGCACTCTTTCCAGCTTTTCCATTTTGCCTTCCATGACCGCCGTATCTGTGCCGTGCAATGCTGTCAATCGGGCCCTGAAAAGTCTACAATATGAACCAGTAATCTTTTCTTTAACGCATATAGATCTGGATATTTATGTCAGTTTTGCAGGTATTACATTTTCCTGACGATCGCCTTCGCAAAATTGCTGCACCGGTTGCAGCAGTTGACGCCGGGGTTCAGCGTATCGTCGATGATATGTTTGAAACGATGTATGCCGAAGAAGGCATTGGCCTGGCGGCTACACAGGTTGATATCCACCAGCGTATTATCGTTATCGATGTCTCTGAAAATCGTGACGAACGCCTGGTGCTCATCAATCCGGAGCTGCTGGAAAAAAGTGGCGAGACCGGTATCGAGGAAGGCTGCCTTTCTATTCCGGAACAGCGTGCATTTGTGCCGCGCGCCGAGCGCGTCAAAGTTCGCGCGCTGGATCGCGACGGTAACAGCTTTGAACTGGAAACGGATGGCCTGCTGGCAATCTGTATTCAGCATGAGATTGACCATCTGGACGGCAAGCTGTTTATCGATTATCTGTCACCGCTGAAACGCCAGCGTATTAAACAGAAACTGGAAAAACTGGCTCGCCAGAATACCCGCGCATCCTGAGAGCGAACAGAAGGCTAAATTGTGTCTGCACCGTTGAAAATTATTTTTGCCGGTACACCTGACTTTGCAGCGCGTCACCTTGACGCGCTGCTTGCATCTGAGCATCAGGTAACCGGCGTCTTTACCCAGCCCGATCGTCCTGCCGGACGCGGCAACAAACTCACTCCCGGCCCGGTAAAAGTGTTAGCCCAGACGCACGGTATACCGGTTTTTCAGCCCAAATCACTCAGGCCGGAAGAGAACCAGCAGCTGGTAGCCGATCTGCAGGCAGATATCATGGTCGTCGTGGCCTATGGGCTGATTCTGCCACAGGCAGTGCTTTCAATGCCCCGGCTCGGTTGCGTGAATGTTCACGGCTCGCTGCTGCCACGCTGGCGCGGCGCGGCGCCGATCCAGCGCGCGCTCTGGGCTGGCGATAGCGAAACCGGTGTGACCATTATGCAGATGGATGCAGGCCTCGACACAGGCAATATGCTGCTCAAACTCAACTGCCCGATTGGTCCGGACGATACCAGCGCTTCGCTTTACGACCGCCTGGCTGAACTGGGGCCGCAGGGCCTGCTGCAAACGCTAACTATGCTGGCGACCAACCGTGCACAGCCAGAGGTACAGGATAACGCTCTGGCGACCTACGCTGAAAAGCTTAGCAAAGAGGAAGCCCGGCTGGACTGGTCGCTGCCGGCGGCGCAGCTGGAGCGCTGCATCCGTGCCTTTAATCCCTGGCCGGTAAGCTATTTTCTTATCGATGATCAACCGGTAAAAGTCTGGCAGGCAACGGTGTTACCGCATCAGGATAAACAGCCGGGCGAAATCCTGCACGCCGATAAGCAGGGCATTCAGATCGCAACCGCGGATGGTGTCTTAAACCTGTTATCCCTGCAGCCAGCTGGCAAAAAACCTATGTCAGCCCAGGACCTGCTCAACTCACGTCGCGAATGGTTCACTCCCGGAACCGTTCTGGCCTGATCCTGTTGCCCGGTACGCGCCGGGCCCAACTGCCTGATGAAATACTATGAAAAAAGCGACTAACCTGCGCAGCCTGGCGGCGCAACTGATCGAACGTGTGGTGGATAAAGGCGAATCGCTCAGCGCTATCCTTCCTGCCGCGCAAAAAACCGTGGCGGACAAAGATGGCGCCCTGCTGCAGGAGTTGTGCTTTGGTGTGACGCGCACATTACCTCAGCTGGAAGCGCTGATCGGCAAGCTGATGGAGCGCCCGTTAACCGGTAAACAGCGCGTGCTGCACTACCTGATTATGGTCGGCCTTTATCAGCTGCTTTATACGCGTATCCCGCCGCATGCCGCGCTGGCGGAAACTGTTGCCGGCGCAGAAGTCCTTAAGCGGGCTAACCTGAAAGGGCTGCTGAATGGCGTGTTACGCCAGTTTCAGCGTCAGCAGGAGAGCCTGCTGGCAGAAGTGGATCAGGCACCGCAACGCTATCTGCATCCTGGCTGGTTACTGAAACGTCTTCAGCACGCCTGGCCGCAGCGGTGGCAGGCGATCACCGAGGCCAACAATCAGCGTCCGCCAATGTGGTTGCGCGTCAATCGCCAGCATCATACGCGTGATGCCTGGCTGGCATTGCTGAATCAGGCGGACAAAAATGGCATCTGCGGCGATGCGCCGGATGCTGTACGTCTGGAATCACCAGCGCCTGTAAGCCAGCTGCCGGGTTTTGAGCAGGGATGGGTTACGGTTCAGGATCTCTCCGCGCAGCGTTGTGCTCTGCTGCTCGAACCTCAGCCAGGCGAACATATACTGGATCTCTGTGCAGCGCCGGGCGGTAAAACCACACATATTCTGGAAGTGGCCCCACAGGCCAGTGTGATGGCAGTTGATATTGATGAGCAGCGCCTGAGCCGCGTGCGGGAAAACCTGCTGCGCCTGAACATGACTGCAGAGGTGCGTCAGGGCGATGGCCGTACGCCTGCCGCCTGGTGTAACGATCTGACATTTGACCGTATCCTGCTTGATGCGCCCTGTTCTGCAACCGGCGTGATACGTCGCCATCCTGATATCAAATGGCTGCGCCGCGATCGGGATATTGCGGAGCTGGCAGCACTGCAGCGTGAAATCCTTAATGCCATCTGGCCACGTCTGAAATCAGGCGGCACGCTGCTGTATGCGACCTGTTCAGTATTGCCGGAAGAGAACCATGAGCAAATCCGCACGTTTCTTGCCGACCATGATGATGCCATCGCGGTGCCGCTGCCGCAGGGGGATGAATATGGCTGGCAGGTATTCCCGCACGCTGACGGCGGTGACGGCTTTTTCTACGCTAAGCTGATAAAAAAATAGTGCGGCGCACGCTAATGAGAGCAACAGAGCGATGAAAATTATTATCCTCGGAGCCGGTCAGGTTGGCGGTACGCTGGCAGAGAATCTGGTGGGTGAAAACAATGACATCACCGTGGTAGACAGCGACCCTTCACGTTTACGCGTGTTGCAGGACAAATTTGACCTGCGCGTTGTCCACGGCCACGGTTCTCATCCGCGTGTCCTGCGTGAAGCGGGCGCAGAAGATGCCGATATGCTGGTTGCCGTAACCAGTTCGGACGAAACCAATATGATCGCCTGTCAGATAGCTTACTCGCTGTTTAATACGCCAAACCGTATTGCGCGTATTCGTGCAGCGGACTATCTGCGCGATGGCGATAAATTATTTACGCCGGAAGCGGTGCCGATTGACCACTTAATCTCTCCTGAACAGCTGGTTATCGACAATATCTATCGTCTTATCCAGTATCCTGGCGCACTTCAGGTGGTCAATTTTGCGGAAGGGAAAGTAAGCCTTGCCGTGGTTAAAGCCTATTATGGCGGCCCGCTGGTCGGCAATCCGCTCTCTATCATGCGTGAGCATATGCCACACATCGATACGCGGGTTGCGGCTATTTTTCGTCAGGATCGCCCTATTCGTCCGCAGGGGTCAACCATTGTTGAAGCGGGTGATGAAGTGTTCTTCATTGCTGCCAGTCAGCACATTCGCGCCGTAATGAGCGAGATGCAGCGGCTGGAAAAGCCTTACAAACGCATCATGCTGGTAGGCGGGGGCAACATCGGTTTTGGTCTTGCGCAGCGGCTGGAAAAACATTACAGCGTTAAACTTATCGAGCGTAACCAGCAGCGCGCCGCTGAACTGGCAGAAAACCTGCAGGACACCATCGTATTTTATGGTGACGCCTCCGATCAGGAGCTGCTGGCTGAAGAGCATGTGGATCAGGTTGATCTTTTTATTGCCGTGACCAATGACGATGAAGCCAACATTATGTCAGCCATGCTGGCTAAAAAGATGGGGGCGAAAAAAGTCATGGTGCTGATACAGCGTCGCGCCTATGTTGACCTGGTGCAGGGCAGCGTAATAGACATCGCCATCTCACCACAGCAGGCCACTATTTCTGCCCTGTTGAGCCACGTACGCAAGGCGGATATTGTGGGCGTTTCGTCACTGCGCCGCGGCATTGCAGAAGCCATTGAAGCGATTGCACATGGCGACGAGAGCACGTCACGCGTGGTTGGCCGGCAGATTGAAAATATTAAATTGCCGCCCGGCACGCTAATTGGCGCCATTGTGCGCGGTGATGAGGTGATTATTGCTAATGCAAACGTCAGAATCGAACAGGGTGATCATGTGATCATGTTTCTGACAGACAAAAAATTTGTTCCGGATGTAGAGCGACTGTTTCAGCCCAGCCCGTTTTTCCTCTGATAATCGCTGGACTGCCTCTCCCTTCGCGGCCTCGCTTTAATGCGCTGCAATAATGGAAAATGCGCTAAGGTTTGTTAGACTTTATCGATTGGCTTAGGCAAGGGAGATAACCATGAGTTTATTCAAAGAGTTTCGCGATTTCGCCATGCGTGGCAACGTAGTGGACCTGGCAGTCGGTGTCGTGATCGGTGCTGCGTTTGGTAAAATTGTTTCATCATTAGTGGCGAATATCATCATGCCTCCGCTGGGCCTGCTGATTGGCGGCGTGGACTTTAAGCAGTTCAGATGGGTGCTGAAACCGGCAGAGGGTGATGTTCCTGCTGTGGTGATGGAGTATGGTAATTTTATCCAGACCGTATTTGATTTTGTCATTATTGCATTCGCGATTTTCATGGCGATTAAAGTAATGAACAAACTCTATACCAAAAAAGAAGTAGAGAAGCCGGCACCGAAGCCTTCCAGCGAAGAAGTACTGCTCACGGAAATCCGTGATTTGCTGAAGCAGCAGAATACAAAGATCTGATAAAAAAGCCGCCTGACTCAGGCGGCTTTTTTTATGCCATAGCAGAAGGCCAGTGATAAACAGTGTTGCTTATCGCTGGCCTCCCGCTGCTGTCCCTTTGCATGCTTCTCTTTACGACGATAGCTGCCCTTACCTTTCTGGTTACGCTCGATCCGCTGACGATAAAGCGGGTCATGCAGTAACGCCTCCAGCGCATTATCATTGATGATCCCTTTGCGATGCTGATAGTGACTCATACCTTTCTCCTGATAAATTTCGGGGGTAACTTTACTCTTTTTGTCCGGCGTTGCAATCTTTACCGCAGCACGCTTCTGGCTGCGGATCGTTGCCTGTCTCCAGCGCTTCAAGAATAGAACAGCAGGCGGAGCTGTGTTGCTCGCCGCAGCAGGTTTGCGCCAGCCGCTGCAGTGAACGCTGAATGATCTGCAGTTCCGCGATAACATGATCAACCTCTTCCAGCCTGCTGGCCACGATCGCTTTTGACTCCTGACAGGTGTGATGATCGGGTTCGATCCTGATCGACAGTAATCCCCGAATCGCTTCCAGAGTAAAACCAAGCTGACGTCCGTAGCGAATGAACCGCAGACGCTGCAGATCTTTATCGCTGTAAAGACGAAAGCCGCCTCCGGTGCGCATTCTGTGCTCCATCAGCTGCTGCTTTTCATAAAAACGAATGGTGTCCGGCGTGACTTCCGCAAGCCGGGCGAGTTGACCAATGCGATACACGCTATTCACCCTGCTTAAGACGTTGAGCAATATCAGCACGATAACGGCTGTATAAAAATTCGGTGCTCAGGCCAGCCTGCTGCAGTTTACTTTCAAGGAGAATGAGGCGCCGGGTAATTTCAGCGTGAGAAGGTTCTTCTGCATCAAGCGTCTGCAACAGCTTGTGCAGTTCAAGCGCCTCTTTCCGGGCTTCAAGCTCAGGCGGAAGATAGCCGGCATTCTTTAACAGACGATACGCGGTACGCAGTTCAGGGGGAACTGCGCTGTCATCATCCAGCTGTAACGGCGCACCCTCACCAGGAAGGTTGCTTAGTTCACCTTTTGCCTGAGCTTCACGAATGTGCTGTTCCGCCAGTTGATCGATTAACCACATAGCACTCTCCTGTCGATATCTGTCAATGACTCAGGAAATCATAGCGGATGACAAATTTCAGGCAATAAAAAACCCGCCGGAGCGGGTTTTCTACGATACTGCAGATTACTCTGCAGCAGCTTCTGCTTGAGCTTCTGGACGATCAACCAGCTCGATGTAAGCCATCGGAGCGTTGTCACCAGCACGGAAGCCACACTTCAGAATACGAGTGTAACCACCGGCACGGCTCGCGAAACGCGGGCCCAGCTCGTTAAACAGTTTTGCCACGATCTCGTTATCACGAGTGCGGGCGAATGCCAGACGACGATTAGCTACGCTGTCGGTCTTGGCAAGAGTAATCAGCGGCTCAACTACGCGACGCAGTTCTTTGGCTTTCGGCAGAGTCGTTTTGATGATCTCATGACGAACCAGAGAACCAGCCATGTTGCGGAACATAGCCTGACGATGGCTGCTGTTGCGGTTCAGTTGACGACCACTCTTACGATGGCGCATGACCTTATCCTTCTCAGTGAAACCTTAACCTGTGATCGGGTTATTCATCAGCGATGCTTGCTGGCGGCCAGTTTTCCAGGCGCATGCCCAGAGACAGACCACGTGAAGCGAGCACATCTTTAATCTCAGTAAGAGATTTTTTACCGAGGTTAGGCGTTTTAAGCAGCTCAACCTCAGTACGCTGTACCAGATCACCGATGTAGTGGATAGCTTCTGCCTTAAGGCAGTTAGCAGAGCGGACAGTCAATTCCAGATCGTCAACAGGGCGCAGCAGGATCGGATCGAATTCTGGTTTCTCTTCTTTCACTTCCGGCTGACGTACGTCACGTAAATCAACGAAAGCTTCCAGTTGTTCTGCCAGGATGGTAGCCGCACGACGAATCGCCTCTTCAGGATCGATTGTGCCGTTGGTTTCCATTTCGATGACCAGCTTGTCCAGGTCGGTGCGCTGCTCTACACGCGCTGCTTCAACATTGTAGGCGATACGGTCTACAGGGCTGTAGCAAGCGTCGACCAGCAGGCGGCCGATTGGGCGCTCATCTTCTTCCGAATGAATTCGGGCAGACGCCGGCACATAACCACGACCACGCTGAACTTTGATACGCATGCTAATAGATGCGTTTTCATCGGTCAGATGGCAGATCACATGCTGCGGCTTGACGATTTCGACATCACCATCATGGGTGATGTCGGCTGCAGTCACAGGGCCAATGCCAGATTTATTCAAAGTAAGGATGACTTCATCTTTACCCTGAACTCTTACCGCCAGCCCTTTCAGGTTGAGCAGGATTTCCAGGATATCTTCCTGAACGCCCTCTTTGGTGGAGTACTCGTGCAGCACGCCATCAATTTCAACCTCGGTCACCGCGCAACCCGGCATGGAAGAAAGCAGAATACGGCGCAGTGCGTTACCAAGAGTATGGCCAAAGCCACGCTCTAATGGTTCAAGGGTCACCTTGGCGTGCGTCGAACTCACTTGCTCGATATCTACCAGGCGCGGTTTTAGAAACTCTGTCACAGAACCCTGCATTGTGTCCTCTCTTTGGTACTAAGCTTTACTTAGAGTAAAGCTCGACGATCAGGTGTTCGTTAATGTCCGCAGACAGATCAGTACGCTCAGGCATACGCTTGAACACACCTTCCATCTTGGTCGCATCAACTTCCAGCCAGGTTGGCTTTTCACGCTGCTCAGCCAGCTCCAGAGCGGCCTTCACGCGAGATTGCTTTTTGGCTTTCTCACGGATGCTTACGACATCATTCGGAGATACCTGATAAGAAGCGATGTTAACAACGCGGCCATTTACCAGAATAGATTTGTGGCTAACCAGCTGACGTGCTTCTGCACGAGTGGCGCCAAAGCCCATACGGTAAACTACGTTATCCAGACGACCTTCCAGCAGAGCTAACAGGTTTTCACCGGTGTTGCCTTTCAGACGTGCTGCTTCTTTATAGTAGTTACGGAACTGACGCTCCAGCACGCCGTACATACGACGAACTTTCTGCTTTTCACGTAACTGACCGCCGTAATCAGACAGACGCGGTTTACGCGCACCATGCTGACCAGGGGCTTGTTCAATTTTGCACTTGGAATCAATCGCGCGAACGCCAGACTTAAGGAATAAGTCGGTACCCTCGCGACGGCTCAGCTTGAGCTTAGGACCCAAATATCTTGCCATTTTCTTTCTCCAACTAACCTAAAAAACGGGGCGTTATACGCGACGTTTTTTCGGCGGACGACAACCGTTGTGAGGGATCGGAGTCACATCAGTAATATTCGTGATGCGGAAACCAGCAGCGTTCAGAGCACGAATCGTAGATTCGCGGCCTGGACCTGGACCCTTAACCATAACTTCCAGGTTCTTAATACCGTAATCTTTTACCGCTTCTGCACAGCGCTCTGCAGCGACCTGAGCAGCGAATGGAGTAGATTTACGTGAACCGCGGAAACCGGAACCACCGGCGGTTGCCCAACCCAGCGCGTTACCCTGACGATCGGTAATAGTTACGATGGTGTTGTTAAAAGACGCATGGACATGAGCCACGCCATCTGAGACTTGTTTTCTTACACGCTTACGTGCACGAACTGGTGCCTTTGCCATTATTTACTCACCCCGATTATTTCTTGATCGGTTTACGCGGACCTTACGGGTACGTGCGTTGGTCTTAGTACGCTGACCGCGAACCGGCAGACCACGACGATGGCGTAAACCACGGTAGCAACCAAGGTCCATAAGACGCTTGATGCTCAGGGTGATTTCACGGCGCAGATCACCTTCAACAACGAATTTACCAACTGCTTCACGCAGCTGATCAATCTGTTCTTCAGACAGCTCACTGATCTTAACATTTTCAGCAATGCCCGTTTCAACGCAGATAGCTTTGGAACGAGTTTTGCCGATACCGAAGATCGAAGTTAATGCGATAACGGTATGTTTATGATCAGGAATGTTAATGCCTGCTATACGGGCCACTATGCACTCCTATAATTAAATAAATGCGAACCATGCTGAAAAGCCCGTTTTCAGGATACTCAAATGGAAACGCATCGACATACAAAAGATTGGCTGGCTAATCTAGCCAGCTCAACCCGACTTTGCAAGAAAAATATGTGACTTAATCAGCCCTGGCGCTGTTTATGCTTAGGCTCGGCGCTGCAGATCACACGTACGACACCGTCGCGACGAATGATTTTGCAGTTACGACATAATTTCTTGACGGAAGCACGAACTTTCATTTTTACTCTCCGTAACTTCTCAAGCTACTGAATTAACGGCCATAGCCTTTCAGGTTAGCTTTTTTCAATGCAGACTCATACTGACTAGACATCATCAGAGTTTGCACTTGAGCCATAAAGTCCATGATGACGACCACTACAATCAGCAGTGAAGTACCGCCGAAGTAGAAGGGAACCTTCATGGCATCACGCATGAACTCCGGGATCAGGCAGATAAAAGTAATATACAGCGCACCGATTAAGGTGAGTCGTGTCATAACTTTATCGATATACTTCGCCGTTTGCTCTCCCGGACGAATTCCCGGTACGAATGCACCAGACTTCTTCAGGTTATCTGCTGTTTCACGCGGGTTAAACACCAACGCCGTATAGAAGAAACAGAAGAAGATGATTGCAGTCGCATAGAGTAGCACATAAAGCGGCTGTCCTGGCTGCAAATACAGCGAAATTGTTGTCAGCCAGTTCCAACCACTACCGCTCCCGAACCAGGATGCTATCGTTGCCGGGAACAGAATAATGCTGGAAGCGAAGATAGCTGGAATGACACCTGCCATATTCACTTTCAACGGTAAATGTGTGCTCTGTGCAGCATATACACGACGCCCCTGCTGACGCTTAGCGTAGTTGACCACGATACGACGCTGGCCACGCTCAACGAAAATAACAAAGAACGTCACTGCAAATACAAGAACTGCAACCAACAGCAACAGAAGAAAGTGCAGGTCGCCTTGCCGCGCTTGCTCGATGGTATGGCCAATGGCCGGCGGAAGACCCGCAACAATACCTGCGAAGATAATGATTGAGATACCGTTACCGATACCTCGTTCAGTAATCTGTTCGCCCAGCCACATCAGGAACATTGTCCCGGTAACCAGACTCACAACAGCGGTAAAGTAGAATGCGAAGCCCGGATTTAACACCAGGCCCTGCATTCCTGGCATATTCGGCAGACCGGTAGCGATACCGATCGACTGAAATATGGCCAAAACCAGGGTGCCATAGCGGGTGTACTGGCTAATCTTACGACGGCCAGCCTCACCCTCTTTCTTAATCTCTGCCAGGGCGGGATGAACCACCGTCAGCAGCTGGATAATAATAGAGGCCGAAATATACGGCATAATACCCAGCGCGAAGATTGAGGCACGACTGAGAGCACCACCAGAGAACATGTTGAACATTTCAATGATGGTGCCACGCTGTTGCTCAAGCAGTTTGGCAAGTACAGTGGCATCGATACCGGGGATTGGAATAAAAGAGCCAATGCGGAAGACAATCAGTGCACCGATTACAAACAATAGTCTGCGCTTCAGTTCACCAAAGCCCCCTTTGGCGCTTTGAAAATCTAATCCCGGTTGCTTTGCCATCTGCTACTTATTCCTCGATTTTACCGCCAGCAGCTTCGATTGCAGCACGAGCACCTTTGGTGACACGCAGTCCACGAATCGTTACCGGTGTAGTAACTTCACCAGACAGAATCACTTTCGCGAATTCAATCTGAACACCGATGATGTTGGCTGCTTTCAGCGTGTTCAGGTCAACAATACCGCCTTCCACTTTCGCCAGATCAGACAGACGAACTTCAGTCGTCACGAATGATTTGCGTGAAGTGAAGCCGAACTTCGGCAGACGACGGTACAGAGGCATCTGACCACCCTCGAAACCACGACGTACGCCACCGCCAGAACGTGAGTTCTGACCTTTGTGACCACGACCGCCGGTTTTGCCGAGGCCAGAACCGATACCACGACCCAGACGCTTGGAAGCGTGTTTAGACCCTTCGGCCGGAGACAGAGTGTTTAAACGCATCTCTTACTCCTCCACTTTCAGCATGTAGGAAATCGCGTTGACCATACCGCGTACAGCAGGCGTGTCTTCACGCTCAACGGTGTGACCAATACGACGCAGACCCAGGCCAATCAGAGTGGCTTTGTGCTTAGGCAGGCGGCCGATTGAACTGCGGGTTTGTGTAATTTTAATAGTCTTAGCCATCGTGATTACCCCAGAATTTCTTCAACGGATTTACCACGCTTGGCAGCGACCATTTCCGGAGATTTCATATTGCCCAGACCATCAATAGTTGCACGAACCACGTTAATCGGGTTGGTGGAACCATATGCTTTAGCCAGAACGTTATGAACTCCAGCGACTTCCAGGACGGCGCGCATTGCACCACCGGCGATGATACCGGTACCTTCAGAAGCCGGCTGCATGAACACACGAGAACCCGTGTGCGCACCTTTTACAGGGTGCTGCAGGGTGCCGTGAGTCAGCGCGACGTTAATCATATTGCGACGGGCTTTTTCCATCGCTTTCTGGATCGCTGCTGGAACTTCACGCGCTTTACCGTAACCAAAACCCACGCGGCCGTTGCCATCACCCACTACAGTCAGTGCGGTGAAGGAGAAAATACGACCACCTTTCACAGTTTTAGAAACACGGTTTACCGCGATCAATTTTTCCTGCAGTTCGCCAGCTTGTTTCTCGATGTGTGCCATCTTAGACCTCTACCTTAGAACTGAAGGCCAGCTTCACGAGCAGCATCTGCAAGTGCCTGGACGCGACCA
Organism: Pantoea eucrina; assembly: GCF_002095385.1. Taxonomy (GTDB): domain Bacteria; phylum Pseudomonadota; class Gammaproteobacteria; order Enterobacterales; family Enterobacteriaceae; genus Pantoea; species Pantoea eucrina. The sequence goes on from NZ_MIPP01000044.1 coordinate 16,221, forward strand.
TGATATTGGAACCCGGAACGATCGAAAGAAACATCTTTGATGCCTTTTTCGATAGCGCGCTCAGCCAGAGCTTTACCTACAGCTGCAGCGGCGTCTTTGTTACCGGTATACTTCAGTTGTTCAGCGATAGCTTTTTCTACAGTAGAAGCAGCAACCAGAACTTCGGAACCGTTCGGGGCGATTACCTGTGCGTAAATGTGACGCGGGGTACGATGTACCACCAGGCGAGTAGCACCCAGCTCTTTGAGCTTGCGACGTGCACGGGTCGCACGACGGATACGAGCAGATTTCTTATCCATAGTGTTACCTTACTTCTTCTTAGCCTCTTTGGTACGCACGACTTCGTCGGCGTAACGAACACCCTTGCCTTTATAAGGCTCAGGACGACGGTAGGCGCGCAGATCAGCTGCAACCTGTCCGATAACCTGCTTATCAGCGCCTTTCAGCACGATTTCAGTTTGAGTCGGACATTCAGCAGTGATGCCGGCCGGCAGTGCATGTTCAACAGGGTGAGAGAAGCCCAGGGCCAGACTCACAGAGTTGCCTTTAACAGCTGCACGATAACCAACACCAACCAGTTGCAGCTTCTTAGTGAAGCCGTCGGTAACACCGATAACCATGCCGTTCAGCAGTGCACGAGCAGTACCTGCCTGTGCCCAACCATCCGCATAACCTTTGCGTGGAGCAAAAGTCAGGGTGTTGTCTTCCTGCTTGATTTCAACAGCATTGTTGATAGTACGAGTCAGCTCGCCGTTTTTGCCTTTGATCGAAACTTCCTGACCGTTGAGTTTTACCTCTACGCCGGCAGGAATAACGACAGGTGCTTTTGCAACACGAGACATTTTATTCCTCCGATTACGCTACGTAGCAGATAATTTCGCCACCAAGACCAGCCTGGCGCGCTGCACGATCAGTCATGACACCTTTAGAGGTAGAAATTACAGCAATACCCATACCAGCCATCACTTTTGGCAGCTCATCTTTTCTTTTATAGATGCGCAGACCAGGACGGCTAACACGTTGAATGCTTTCTACAACAGCTTTACCCTGGAAATACTTAAGAGTCAGTTCCAGTTCCGGCTTGATGTCGCCTTCGATTTTAAAATCTTCAATATAGCCTTCTTCCTTCAGCACGTTGGCAATTGCCACTTTCAGCTTGGAGGAAGGCATAGAGACCGCAACTTTGTTCGCGGCCTGACCGTTACGGATACGGGTCAGCATATCCGCGATCGGATCTTGCATGCTCATCTGTGTTACTCCCGTGATTCAAATGGTGACAATTACCAGCTAGCCTTTTTAAGACCCGGGATTTCACCGCGCATAGCGGCTTCACGGACCTTGATACGGCTCAACCCAAACTTCCGCAGGAAACCGTGCGGACGACCTGTCTGACGGCAGCGGTTACGCTGACGGGAAGGGCTGGAATCACGCGGCAGACTCTGCAGCTTGAGAACGGCATTCCAACGATCTTCGTCAGATGCGTTCACATCAGAAATGATTGCTTTCAGCTCAACGCGTTTTGCGAAGAACTTGTCTGCTAATTTCACACGCTTAACTTCGCGTGCTTTCATAGATTGCTTAGCCATTAAGTAACCCTACCTTACTTGCGGAACGGGAAGTCAAAGGCAGCCAGCAGTGCACGGCCTTCATCATCAGATTTCGCAGTAGTGGTAATGGTAATATCCAAACCACGAACGCGATCGACTTTGTCGTAGTCGATTTCTGGGAAGATGATCTGCTCACGTACGCCCATGCTGTAGTTACCACGACCGTCGAAAGACTTCGCAGAAAGACCGCGGAAGTCACGAATACGTGGTACAGCAATAGTGATCAGACGCTCAAAGAACTCCCACATGCGTTCGCCACGCAGAGTTACTTTACAGCCGATCGGATAGCCCTGACGGATTTTGAAGCCTGCAACTGATTTGCGTGCTTTGGTGATCAGCGGTTTTTGACCGGAGATTGCTGCCAGATCGGCTGCTGCGTTATCCAGCAGTTTCTTGTCAGCGATCGCTTCACCAACACCCATGTTCAGGGTGATCTTCTCGACCCGAGGGACTTGCATGACAGAATTGTAGCCAAACTCTGTCATGAGTTTCTGGACTACTTCGTCTTTGTAGTAATCATGCAGTTTCGCCATCGTACTACTCCAAATTACTTGATAGTTTCGCTGTTAGACTTGAAGAAACGGACTTTTTTGCCGTCTTCGAATCTAAAGCCTACACGGTCAGCCTTGCCGGTTGCCGCATTGAAGATTGCAACGTTAGAAACCTGAATTGCAGCTTCTTTTTCAACGATGCCACCTGGCTGGTTCAGAGCCGGAACCGGCTTCTGGTGTTTCTTAACCAGGTTGATACCTTCAACGATGACTTTACCAGAAGTCAGGACGTTCTTTACTTTACCGCGCTTACCTTTGTCTTTACCGGTAAGAACAATAACTTCGTCGTTACGACGGATTTTAGCTGCCATTGCTCGCTCCTTAGAGTACTTCTGGTGCCAGAGAGATAATTTTCATGAACTTTTCATTGCGAAGTTCACGAGTTACCGGCCCAAAAATACGCGTTCCGATTGGCTGCTCACTGTTATTGTTCAGAATAACGCATGCATTGCCATCGAAGCGAATGACAGAACCGTCCGGGCGACGAACACCCTTCCTGGTGCGCACCACTACCGCTTTCAGGACATCACCTTTTTTCACCTTGCCACGAGGAATTGCTTCCTTGATGGTCACTTTGATGATATCGCCGACGCCTGCGTAGCGACGGTGCGAGCCACCCAGAACCTTGATACACATTACGCGACGTGCACCGGAGTTGTCGGCGACGTTCAGCATAGTCTGTTCTTGGATCATTTTAGTGCTCCGCTAATGTCAACTACTACTTCGGGACCCAAACCTCAGGTCGTTAAAAAGCCCCATAATTGAGGGCGCGGCATTATAACACCGGATCTCGCAGATGGGTAGAAAAAATGAACGGCTCGCGAGAGCCGTTCATTTTGTTTTTAGAGGAAACGAATTCTATTACAGAATCGCTTTCTCTACAACGCGAACCAGAGTCCAGGACTTAGTCTTGGAAAGTGGACGGGTTTCGCGGATCTCAACCACGTCACCAATACCACACTCATTGTTCTCGTCATGGATGTGCAGCTTAGTCGTACGTTTGATGAATTTACCGTAGATCGGGTGCTTCACGAAACGTTCGATAGCGACAACAGCAGATTTCTGCATTTTGTCACTAACAACACGACCTTGCAGAGTACGGATTTTATCGGTCATTACGCCGCCTTCTCAGTCAGTAAAGTCTTAACGCGCGCAACATCACGGCGAACTTGCTTCAGCAGATGGGTCTGCTGCAGCTGGCCAGATGCTGCCTGCATGCGCAGGTTAAACTGCTCACGCAGGAGGTTAAGCAGCTCAGTGTTCAGCTCTTCAACGCTTTTTTCACGCAGCTCAGTTGCTTTCATTACATCACCGTCTTAGTTACAAAGGTGGTTTTGATAGGCAGTTTTGCTGCTGCCAGCTTGAAGGCTTCACGGGCCAGCTCTTCCGGTACGCCGTCCATTTCATACAGGACTTTACCAGGCTGAATCAGGGCAACCCAATACTCAACGTTACCCTTACCTTTACCCATACGCACTTCCAGCGGCTTCTCGGTGATCGGTTTGTCCGGGAATACACGGATCCAGATCTTACCTTGACGCTTAACTGCACGGGTCATAGCACGACGTGCTGCTTCGATCTGACGAGCGGTCAGACGACCACGGCCAACAGCTTTCAGACCGAAAGTACCGAAGCTAACATCCGTACCCTGCGCCAGACCGCGGTTACGGCCTTTGTGCACTTTACGGAATTTTGTACGCTTTGGTTGTAACATCAGCGACTCTCCTTACTTACGGCCTTTACGCTGCTGCTTTTTAGGTTGAGCAGCCGGTTCCGGTTGTTCAACAGCAGCCATACCACCCAGGATCTCACCTTTGAAGATCCATACCTTAACGCCGATTACACCATAAGTGGTGTGCGCTTCAGAGGTGTTGTAGTCAATGTCCGCACGCAGAGTGTGCAGCGGTACGCGACCTTCACGATACCATTCGGTACGTGCGATCTCAGCACCACCAAGACGGCCGCTGACTTCAACTTTAATACCTTTAGCGCCCAGACGCATTGCGTTCTGTACAGCACGCTTCATAGCACGACGGAACATCACACGACGCTCCAGCTGTGAAGTGATGCTGTCAGCAACCAATTTAGCGTCCAGTTCCGGTTTACGGACTTCGGCGATATTGATCTGAGCAGGAACGCCAGCGATATTCGCGACGACCGTACGCAGTTTTTCTACGTCTTCACCTTTCTTACCGATAACGATACCCGGGCGAGCGGTGTGAATGGTCACACGGATGCTCTTAGCCGGACGCTCGATAACGATACGAGATACAGACGCTTTAGCCAGTTCTTTAGTCAGGAACTGACGTACTTTAAAATCGCTGTCGAGGTTGTCAGCGAATTCTTTGGTGTTCGCAAACCAGGTAGAGTTCCATGGTTTTACAATACCCAGGCGAATACCATTAGGATGTACTTTCTGACCCATTGCTAGTCTCCAGAGTCTCAGCGATCGGACACAACCACAGTAATGTGGCTGGTGCGCTTCAGGATGCGATCTGCACGACCTTTTGCACGCGGCATAATGCGCTTCATGCTTGGGCCTTCGTCTACGAAAATTTTCGCAACTTTCAGATCGTCGATATCAGCGCCATCGTTGTGTTCGGCGTTAGCAATGGCAGATTCCAGGACTTTCTTAACCAGTACAGCCGCTTTCTTGTTGGTGTAAGTCAGAATATCCAGAGCCTGCGACACTTTCTTACCGCGAATCAGGTCTGCCACCAGGCGAACCTTCTGAGCAGAAGAACGAGCATGGCGATGTTGAGCAATAGTTTCCATCTCTTCCTCCTACTTATTTCTTCTTGGCTTTCTTATCTGCAGCATGGCCGCGATAAGTACGTGTCGGTGCGAATTCGCCCAGCTTGTGACCAACCATTTCGTCGGAAACAAAGACTGGAACGTGCTGACGACCATTATGGACAGCGATGGTCAAACCGATCATGTTAGGGAAGATCGTTGAACGACGGGACCAAGTGCGCAGGGGCTTCTTGTCACCGCTTTCCACCGCTTTCTCTACCTTCTTCAGCAAGTGCAGGTCAATAAAAGGACCTTTCTTGAGAGAACGTGGCATGGCTTATCCTCTAAAATTATTTGCTACGGCGACGTACGATAAATTTATCAGTACGCTTGTTGCTACGGGTCTTCTTACCTTTGGTCTGAACGCCCCACGGTGAAACCGGGTGCTTACCAAAGTTACGACCTTCACCACCACCGTGCGGGTGATCGACTGGGTTCATCGCAGTACCGCGAACGGTAGGACGAACACCGCGCCAACGGGCTGCACCGGCTTTACCCAGAACGCGCAGCATGTGCTCAGCGTTACCGACTTCGCCCAGGGTTGCGCGGCAGTCAGATTCGACTTTACGCATTTCGCCTGAACGCAGACGCAGGGTCACGTAAGAACCTTCACGCGCAACGATCTGCACGTAAGCACCAGCAGAGCGAGCAATCTGACCGCCTTTGCCTGGTTTCATTTCTACGTTATGCACGGTAGAACCAACTGGGATGTTACGCATCGGCAGGGTGTTACCTGCTTTAATCGCAGCATCAACGCCAGACTGAATCTGGTCGCCAGCTTTCAGGCCTTTAGGGGCCAGAATGTAACGGCGCTCGCCATCTTTGTACAGAACCAGTGCGATGTTCGCAGAACGGTTCGGATCGTACTCAAGACGCTCAACAACTGCCGGGATACCATCTTTGTTGCGTTTGAAGTCAACAATACGGTAAGCCTGCTTGTGACCACCACCGATATGACGGGTAGTGATACGACCATTGTTGTTACGACCACCGGATTTGCTGTTTTTTTCAACCAGCGCGGCAAATGGTTTGCCTTTGTGCAGCTCAGGGTTCACCACTTTAACTACGTGGCGACGACCCGGAGATGTCGGTTTACATTTAACAACTGCCATTGTCTTTCTCCTCCGACTTACTCAGCGCCGCCGACGAAGTCCAGGTTCTGGCCTTCCTTCAGGGTAACGTAAGCTTTTTTCCAGTCGTTACGACGACCGATACGCTGTCCGTGACGCTTAACTTTACCCTTAACAACCAGGGTGTTTACGTCTTTAACTTCTACTTCGAACAGTTTCTCAACAGCAGCAACGATCTCTGCTTTGGTCGCATCTTTCGCAACTTTGAGAACGATGGTATTGGTTTTTTCCATCGCGCTTGATGCTTTTTCAGATACGTGCGGCGCGCGCAGTACTTTCAGCAGACGTTCTTCACGGATCATGCCAGCATCTCCTCAACTTGCTTAACTGCTTCAGCAGTCATAACGACTTTGTCGAAGGCGATCAGGCTAACTGGGTCGATACTTGCTGCGTCACGCACGTCAACCTTGTACAGGTTACGCGCAGCCAGGAACAGATTTTCATCCAGTTCACCGGTGATGATCAGCACGTCTTCCAGCGCCATGTCTTTCAGTTTCTGTACCAGCAGCTTGGTTTTCGGTGCTTCTACAGAGAACGACTCGACAACGATCAGACGGTCCTGACGTACCAGCTCGGACAGAATGCTTTTCAGCGCGCCGCGGTACATCTTTTTGTTAACTTTTTGACTGTGGTCCTGTGGACGAGCAGCGAAGGTCACGCCACCTGAACGCCAGATCGGGCTCTTAACAGAACCTGAACGCGCACGGCCGGTACCTTTCTGGCGCCACGGCTTTTTGCCTGAACCAGTTACTTCAGCACGAGTCTTCTGCGCACGAGTACCCTGACGAGCACCTGCGGCATAAGCAACAACAACCTGGTGAACCAGCGCTTCGTTGAAATCACGACCGAAGGTAGTTTCGGAAACAGTCAGCGCGCTCTGCGCGTCTTTCAGTACTAATTCCATTGCTATCCCCTTACGCCTTCACAGCTGGTTTAACAATCAGGTCGCTGCCGGTTGCACCCGGGACAGCACCTTTGACCAGCAGCAGGTTGCGCTCAGCGTCAACACGTACTACTTCCAGGCTCTGAACGGTTACGCGCTCGTTACCCAGCTGACCAGCCATTTTCTTGCCTTTGAACACTTTGCCCGGAGTCTGGTTCTGACCGATAGAACCCGGAACGCGGTGAGACAAGGAGTTACCGTGTGTAGCGTCCTGGGTACGGAAGTTCCAGCGCTTAACGGTACCTGCGAAACCTTTACCTTTAGAGGTACCGGTAACGTCTACTTTTTTAACGTCAGCGAAAATTTCAACACTGATGCTCTGGCCTACGGAGTACTCTTCACCTTCGGTGCGGAATTCCCACAGACCACGGCCAGCTTCAACGCCAGCTTTAGCAAAATGACCTGCTTCCGGCTTGCTCACACGGTTTGCTTTTTTAGCACCGGTGGTAACCTGGATCGCCTGGTAACCATCGTTTTCCAGACCTTTGACCTGGGTAACGCGGTTTGCTTCAACTTCGATTACGGTTACTGGGATTGAAACGCCTTCTTCAGTGAAGATGCGAGTCATGCCCACTTTTTTACCGACTAAACCAATCATTGTATCAACCTCTCAATCGCTCGATGACCTGATTAACCCAGGCTGATCTGCACGTCAACACCGGCAGCCAGATCCAGACGCATCAGAGCATCAACGGTTTTTTCAGTTGGCTCAACGATGTCTACCAGACGCTTGTGAGTGCGGATTTCGTACTGATCACGCGCATCTTTGTTAACGTGCGGAGAGATCAGAACGGTGAAGCGCTCTTTGCGGGTTGGCAGCGGAATTGGACCACGAACCTGCGCACCAGTGCGCTTGGCAGTCTCAACGATTTCCGCGGTTGATTGATCGATCAGACGATGATCAAACGCTTTAAGACGGATACGGATTCTTTGGTTCGACATGAGACCAAGGCTCCAAACATTTTATAAACGAAAAGAATTACTACCCGCACCCATTACGATTGATGGGGGAGTGTAATCGTTCAGCATATAACTCCCCAATTGGGAGTATTGTCAGGCGACACACCTAGCACTGTCGCCTGCGATTCTGCTCGAATCGCGCCATACCAATGTCGGCAGGCCGGCGTATTATACGTAATTACGCTCAGGAAGCAACCCGTGCTCTGTTTTTAACCATAAAAATTCAGGCAAAAGAAAACCCGCCGGGCACGACTGCCGGGCGGGTTTACAGAACAGGTATGCGCAGGCCGCTATTCGTCCGCCTTTTCGCTGATTTGCGACTGCAGGTAGTTCTGCAGGCCAATTTTCTGAATCAGATCGAGCTCGGTTTCAAGAAAGTCGATGTGATGCTCTTCATCAGCCAGGATTTCAATCATCATGTCCCGGCTCACGTAGTCGTGAACTTTATCCGCCCACGCAATGGCTTCACGCAGGTCTTTTGCCCCTTCCAGCTCCAGCTGCAAATCGGACTGCAGCATTTCGGGCACGTCCTCACCTATGCGCAGACGTCCCAGATCCTGCAGATTAGGGATACCTTCGAGAAAGAGAATACGCTCAATGTATTTGTCGGCATGCTTCATCTCATCGATCGATTCGTGGTATTCGATATCGTTGAGGCGCATCAGCCCCCAGTTTTTAAACATGCGCGCATGCAGAAAATACTGGTTAATCGCGACCAGCTCATTTCCAAGCAGTTTGTTGAGATGTGCAATGACTTTGACGTCGCCCTTCATATCACCCCTCCCCTCTTCAGTTAACCAGATAGTAGATGCAGAGAGAAAGAAGTCAAAAAGGCGTGACAGTTTTTGTGGGTATTACGACATTCTGCGCGTAATGTCAGGCGATCTCTTTATAGAGCGGTGCATGCTGCAGTTCATCATCCATGATTTCGCGCGCTGCCCGGATGCATTTACCACACTGCTTCCCGACCGGGACCAGCTGGCGCAGCTGCTGGATCGATTTTGGCTGATAGCGGCGCACTACTTCACGCAGCGTTTTATCACTCACACCATTACACAGACAAACGTACATTTCAGATTCAACTCCGGTACAATTTCTGATCAAAGTGTAAATGAGAATGGTTGCTATTACAACGCAGGGTTTGTAGGGTTATCGATTGGTATGCTGATTTTGACAGGCAAAAAAAAAGAGCACCGAAGTGCTCTTTCTGATTGCTACGGCAGCAGTAAAAAACCGCTGCCGGCGTTAACA
>NZ_MIPP01000045.1 GCF_002095385.1 Pantoea eucrina
CGATAGTATTTGACGCAATGCGCATGAAAAGGGCATCATTTGATGCCCTTTTTGCACGCTGTCACTTAGAACCTGGCTCATCAGTGATTTTCAATCATAATCATTGCTGAGACAGGCTCTGTTTTACAGCGCTGGAGACCGAGTTATGCCCAACAGCTCATTCGGTTTGGATGCCTCGCCTATACGCGGGGCAGAATAGTTTCTGAATTATTGTGGCAGGTTGGTTTATGAGTGCGAATACCGAAGCTCAAGGGAGCGGGCGCGGCCTGGAAGCGATAAAGTGGGTAGCTGTGGTTGCGTTACTGCTGGTTGCCATTGTGGGTAACTATCTCTATCGCGATATTACGCTGCCCTTACGTGCGCTGGCTGTAGTAGTGCTGATCGCTGCTGCGGGTGGCATCGCTTTACTGACTATCAAAGGTAAAGCAACCGTGGCTTTTGCTCGTGAAGCAAGAACCGAAATGCGCAAGGTTATCTGGCCAACCCGTCAGGAAACCTTACATACCACGCTAATCGTTGCCGCGGTTACGGCCGTGATGTCACTGATTTTGTGGGGGCTGGATGGTATTCTGGTCCGTCTGGTATCGTTTATTACTGGCCTGAGGTTCTGAGATGTCTGAAGCTCCAAAAAAACGCTGGTACGTCGTTCAGGCGTTCTCCGGTTTTGAAGCCCGCGTAGCGAAGTCGCTGCAAGAGCATATCAAACTGCACAACATGGAAGAACTGTTTGGTGACGTCATGGTGCCGACTGAAGAAGTCGTTGAAATCCGTGGCGGTCAGCGTCGCAAAAGCGAGCGCAAATTCTTCCCTGGCTACGTCCTGGTACAGATGGTGATGAATGACGCCAGCTGGCACCTGGTACGCAGTGTACCGCGTGTAATGGGCTTCATTGGCGGTACATCTGACCGTCCTGCACCAATCAGTGACAAAGAAGTTGATGCGATTATGAACCGCCTGCAGCAGGTAGGTGATAAGCCGCGTCCGAAAACGCTGTTTGAGCCAGGCGAGATGGTACGCGTCAACGACGGTCCGTTTGCTGACTTCAACGGCGTGGTCGAAGAAGTTGACTATGAGAAGAGCCGCCTGAAAGTGTCGGTTTCTATCTTTGGTCGTGCAACACCGGTTGAGCTTGATTTTGCTCAGGTGGAGAAAGGTTAACCCTTTTGTTCACTTTTTGACTCTTGCAGAAGGCGCGAAATTTACCTATAATTTCGCGCCTTTTGTTTTTACACGCTGGCAACGGCGGGTAAATCGTTACCACGGGGAGCCTGTTTTCAGGCGCTATACCCAATAGAGGAATTATCATGGCCAAGAAAGTACAAGCCTACGTTAAGCTGCAGGTTGCAGCTGGTATGGCTAACCCGAGCCCACCGGTTGGTCCGGCTCTGGGTCAGCAGGGTGTTAACATCATGGAATTCTGTAAAGCGTTTAACGCCAAAACAGAATCTCTGGAGAAAGGCCTGCCTACTCCAGTTGTTATCACTGTATATAGCGACCGTTCTTTCACCTTCGTTACCAAAACGCCTCCGGCTGCCGTACTGCTGAAAAAAGCAGCGGGCATCAAGTCTGGTTCTGGTAAGCCGAACAAAGACAAAGTCGGTAAAGTAACTCGTGCTCAGGTACGTGAAATCGCAGAAACCAAAGCTGCGGACATGACTGGTGCTGACGTAGAAGCGATGACTCGCTCTATCGAAGGTACTGCTCGTTCCATGGGCCTGGTAGTGGAGGATTAAGAAATGGCTAAGCTGACCAAGCGCATGCGCGTGATCCGTGACAAAGTTGATGCAACTAAACAGTACGACATCAACGAAGCTGTTGCTCTGCTGAAAGAACTGGCTACTGCCAAATTCACAGAAAGCGTAGACGTTGCTGTTAACCTCGGCATCGATGCACGTAAATCTGATCAGAACGTACGCGGTGCAACCGTTCTGCCACACGGTACTGGTCGTTCAGTACGTGTTGCTGTCTTTACCCAGGGCGCAAACGCTGAAGCTGCTAAAGCAGCTGGCGCTGAGCTGGTAGGTATGGAAGATCTGGCCGATCAGATCAAAAAAGGCGAAATGAACTTTGACGTCGTTATCGCATCTCCGGATGCAATGCGCGTTGTTGGCCAGCTGGGCCAGGTTCTGGGCCCACGTGGTCTGATGCCAAACCCGAAAGTTGGTACTGTAACGCCAAACGTTGCTGAAGCGGTTAAGAACGCTAAAGCGGGTCAGGTTCGTTATCGTAACGACAAAAACGGCATCATCCACACTACCATCGGTAAAGTGGACTTCGATACTGACAAACTGAAAGAAAACCTGGAATCTCTGCTGGTCGCGCTGAAAAAAGCAAAACCTGCTCAGGCTAAAGGCGTGTACATCAAGAAAGTCAGCATCTCTACCACCATGGGCGCCGGCGTTGCCGTTGACCAGGCTGGTCTGAACGCAGTAGCAAACTAATTGCTGCTTGAAACGGGCGAAAAATTCATCTAGAATCTTACGCCCGTTGTTCTGAATGAACACTGTTCTCAGAACCCAAATTCATAGCCGCTGCGGCTTAATGCGGTAACGCATTAAAATACAGTGGCTAAGGTTGGAGCCAGGCCTAATCCTGGCCTCCGTCCAAGACCGCAGGAGCGGAACTTTCTTCGGAAACTCTGCTTAATATCCTGCGTAGACGGTGACAGAACCAAAAAGATTTATTTCTTCACTGGATTCTGCTCACCGTGTAATAGCGCCTGCTGCTTTCGGGCAGTCAGGTGAAGTGAGTTCCGGGAAATTTTTCCCGGTCAAATCCAGGAGCAAAGCTAATGGCATTAAATCTTCAAGGCAAACAAGCGATTGTTGCTGAAGTTAGCGAAGTAGCCAAAGGCGCGCTTTCAGCGGTTGTTGCGGATTCCCGTGGCGTTACCGTTGATAAAATGACTGAACTGCGTAAAGCAGGTCGTGAAGCTGGCGTTTACATGCGTGTTGTTCGCAACACCCTGCTGCGCCGCGTCGTTGAAGGTACTCCTTTCGAGTGCCTGAAAGACACGTTTGTTGGTCCGACCCTGATTGCATACTCTATGGAACACCCGGGCGCTGCTGCTCGTCTGTTCAAAGAGTTCGCGAAAGCGAATGCAAAATTTGAGGTCAAAGCTGCAGCCTTTGAAGGTGAGCTGATCACGGCGGCCAATATTGACCGTCTGGCAACTCTGCCGACTTACGAAGAAGCACTGGCACGTCTGATGTCGACCATGAAAGAAGCCGCTGCTGGCAAACTGGTTCGCACTCTGGCTGCTGTACGCGATGCAAAAGAAGCGGCTTAAGGCCTCTTTCTTTTCCTTCGTACCTGCTTACGTATAAACTTTTTGTGAATTTTAGGAACAATCGACATGTCTATCACTAAAGATCAAATCCTGGAAGCCGTTGCAGCTATGTCCGTAATGGAAGTAGTTGAGCTGGTTTCTGCTATGGAAGAAAAATTCGGCGTTTCTGCTGCTGCTGCTGTAGCTGTAGCTGCTGGCCCGGCTGAAGCTGTTGAAGAGAAAACTGAGTTCGACGTTGTGCTGAAAGCAGTTGGCGCGAACAAAGTAGCAGTAATCAAAGCAGTACGTACTGCAACTGGTCTGGGCCTGAAAGAAGCCAAAGATCTGGTTGAAGCGACTGGCGTGATCAAAGAAGGCATCAGCAAAGATGACGCAGCTGCACTTGAAGCTGCTCTGAAAGAAGCTGGCGCTGAAGTTGAAGTTAAGTAAGACAACCTTAGGGTTGCAGTCTGAGTAATCGGGCTGATGGCTGGTGACTTTTTGGTCACCAGCCTTTTTGCGCTACAGGGGAACGATGGCGTTTCGCACTGTTTATCCATTGTTTCTCTTCAATATCTTTTTCTATCGACGCCTTAATATACCGCTCTCCTGTGAAGGTTCCCTGCCGGCACAATAGCGATGAAATGATTTAAGAGTGATAGAAAGATGTATTGCATGGGGTGCCACGCATCGCATGAAAAACAAAAATAGTGTTGCATAACTGTCCCGTCAGGACGGACAGCGTGGGTCGACTTGTCAGCTAGCTGAGGAACCCTATGGTTTACTCCTATACCGAGAAAAAACGTATTCGTAAGGATTTTGGTAAACGTCCACAAGTTCTGGATGTTCCCTATCTCCTTTCTATCCAGCTTGACTCGTTTCAGAAGTTCATCGAGCAAGATCCAGAAGGCCAATACGGTCTGGAAGCAGCCTTCCGTTCCGTGTTCCCAATCGCGAGCTACAGCGGCAACTCTGAATTGCAGTATGTCAGCTATCGCCTGGGTGAGCCGGTCTTTGACGTAACTGAATGTCAGATCCGTGGCGTGACCTATTCGGCACCGCTGCGCGTGAAACTGCGTCTGGTGATCTACGAGCGCGAAGCGCCGGAAGGCACCGTTAAAGACATCAAAGAACAAGAAGTCTACATGGGTGAAATTCCACTCATGACTGACAACGGTACCTTTGTTATCAATGGTACTGAGCGTGTTATCGTTTCTCAGCTGCATCGTAGTCCTGGCGTGTTCTTTGACAGCGATAAGGGTAAAACGCACTCTTCCGGTAAAGTGCTTTATAACGCACGTATCATCCCTTACCGTGGTTCATGGCTCGACTTCGAGTTCGATCCAAAAGATAACCTGTTCGTCCGTATTGACCGTCGTCGTAAGCTGCCGGCCAGTATCATCCTGCGCGCGCTGGAATACACCACTGAGCAGATCCTCGATCTGTTCTTCGAAAAAGTGGTCTTTGAAATCCGCGACAACAAGCTGCAGATGGAACTGGTGCCTGAGCGTCTGCGTGGCGAAACGGCTTCCTTTGATATCGAAGCCAACGGCACGGTCTACGTTGAGAAAGGTCGTCGCATCACTGCGCGTCATATTCGCCAGCTGGAAAAAGATAGCGTTCAGCATATCGAAGTCCCGGTTGAATATATCGCCGGTAAAGTCGTTGCTAAAGACTACATCGATCTGAACACCGGTGAGCTGATTGTTCCGGCTAACATGGAACTGTCACTGGATCTGCTGGCAAAACTGAGCCAGTCGGGCCACAAGCGCATCGAAACCCTGTTCACCAACGATCTGGATCACGGCCCTTATATCTCCGAGACCCTGCGTGTTGACCCAACCAACGATCGCCTGAGCGCGCTGGTTGAGATCTACCGCATGATGCGTCCGGGCGAGCCGCCAACGCGTGAAGCAGCGGAAAACCTGTTCGAGAACCTGTTCTTCTCTGAAGATCGTTACGATCTCTCTGCGGTCGGCCGCATGAAGTTCAACCGTTCTCTGCTGCGTGATGAGATCGAAGGTTCAGGTATCCTGAGCAAAGAAGATATCATCGAGGTGATGAAGAAGCTGATCGGTATCCGTAACGGTATCGGTGAAGTGGATGACATCGATCACCTTGGTAACCGTCGTATCCGTTCTGTCGGTGAGATGGCTGAGAACCAGTTCCGCGTAGGTCTGGTTCGCGTTGAGCGTGCAGTGAAAGAGCGTCTGTCACTGGGCGATCTCGATACGCTGATGCCGCAGGACATGATTAACGCCAAGCCGATTTCAGCCGCAGTAAAAGAGTTCTTTGGTTCCAGCCAGCTGTCTCAGTTTATGGACCAGAACAACCCGCTGTCTGAAATTACGCATAAGCGTCGTATTTCTGCTCTGGGCCCAGGCGGTCTGACCCGTGAGCGTGCTGGCTTTGAAGTGCGTGACGTACACCCGACTCACTACGGTCGCGTATGTCCAATCGAAACGCCGGAAGGCCCGAACATCGGCCTGATCAACTCACTCTCTGTCTACGCGCAGACCAACGAATATGGTTTCCTTGAGACACCATACCGTCGCGTTGTTGATGGCAAAGTGAGTGACGAAATTCATTACCTCTCTGCGATTGAAGAGGGTAACTACGTTATCGCTCAGGCGAACACCAACCTTGCTGATGATGGTAGCTTTGTTGACGATCTCGTCACCTGCCGTAGTAAAGGTGAATCGAGCCTGTTCAGCCGCGATCAGGTTGACTACATGGACGTTTCCACCCAGCAGGTGGTTTCTGTCGGTGCGTCACTGATCCCGTTCCTGGAACACGATGATGCTAACCGCGCCCTGATGGGTGCGAACATGCAACGTCAGGCGGTCCCGACTCTGCGCGCTGATAAGCCGCTGGTAGGTACCGGTATGGAACGTGCAGTAGCGGTTGACTCCGGTGTAACTGCCGTCGCGAAACGTGGTGGTACCGTACAGTATGTAGATGCATCCCGTATCGTTATCAAAGTTAACGAAGAAGAGATGTACGCAGGCGAAGCCGGTATCGACATCTACAACCTGACCAAGTACACCCGTTCAAACCAGAACACCTGTATCAACCAGATGCCGTGTGTCTCTCTGGGTGAGCCAATCGAGCGCGGTGACGTGCTGGCAGATGGTCCATCCACCGATCTGGGTGAGCTGGCGCTGGGTCAGAACATGCGCGTGGCGTTCATGCCATGGAACGGTTACAACTTCGAAGACTCCATCCTCGTCTCAGAGCGTGTAGTGCAGGAAGACCGTTTCACCACGATCCACATTCAGGAACTGGCTTGCGTGTCCCGTGACACCAAACTGGGGCCGGAAGAGATCACCGCTGACATCCCGAACGTCGGCGAAGCTGCGCTCTCCAAGCTGGATGAATCCGGTATCGTCTATATCGGTGCAGAAGTAACCGGCGGTGACATTCTGGTCGGTAAGGTAACGCCTAAAGGTGAAACCCAGTTGACGCCAGAAGAGAAACTGCTGCGCGCTATCTTCGGTGAAAAAGCGTCCGACGTGAAAGACTCGTCGCTGCGCGTACCGAATGGCGTCTCTGGTACCGTTATCGATGTGCAGGTCTTTACCCGCGATGGCGTGGAAAAAGATAAGCGCGCGCTGGAAATCGAAGAGATGCAGCTGAAGCAGGCGAAGAAAGACCTGTCTGAAGAACTGCAGATCCTCGAAGCGGGTCTGTTCAGCCGTATCCAGGCTGTGCTGATCGCAGGCGGCGTTGAAGCGGACAAGCTGGACAAGCTGCCGCGCGAGCGCTGGCTGGAGCTGGGCCTGACTGACGAAGAGAAGCAGAATACTCTCGAGCAGCTGGCCGGACAGTATGATGAGCTGAAGCACGAGTTTGAGAAGAAGCTCGAAGCGAAGCGTCGCAAAATCACCCAAGGCGACGATCTGGCACCAGGCGTGCTGAAGATCGTTAAGGTTTATCTGGCCGTTAAACGTCAGATCCAGCCTGGTGACAAAATGGCAGGCCGTCACGGTAACAAAGGTGTTATCTCTAAGATCAACCCGATCGAAGATATGCCTTATGACGAAAACGGCACGCCGGTTGACATCGTACTGAACCCGCTGGGCGTACCATCGCGTATGAACATCGGTCAGATTCTGGAAACCCACCTGGGTATGGCGGCGAAAGGCATTGGTGAGAAGATCAATGCGATGCTGAAGAAGCAGGAAGAAGTCGCCAAACTGCGTGAGTTTATCCAGCGTGCTTACGATCTGGGCACCGACGTGCGTCAGAAAGTTGATCTGAACACCTTCTCGGACGATGAAGTGCTGCGTCTGGCAGAGAACCTGAAAAAAGGTATGCCAATCGCCACGCCAGTGTTCGACGGTGCGAAAGAGAGCGAGATCAAAGAGCTGCTGCAGCTCGGCGGCCTGCCTTCTTCTGGTCAGATCACGCTGTTTGATGGCCGTACCGGTGAGCAGTTTGAGCGTCAGGTAACCGTAGGTTACATGTACATGCTGAAACTGAACCACCTGGTTGATGACAAGATGCACGCCCGTTCGACCGGCTCCTACAGCCTCGTTACTCAGCAGCCGCTGGGTGGTAAGGCGCAGTTCGGTGGTCAGCGCTTCGGTGAGATGGAAGTGTGGGCACTGGAAGCATACGGTGCCGCGTATACCCTGCAGGAAATGCTTACCGTTAAGTCTGATGACGTCAACGGCCGTACGAAGATGTATAAAAACATCGTCGATGGCAACCATCAGATGGAACCGGGCATGCCGGAATCCTTCAACGTACTGTTGAAAGAGATCCGCTCGCTGGGTATCAACATCGAGCTGGAAGACGAGTAAGCACTCGCAAGTACTGGTTATGGGACGCGCACTCCGGGTGCGCGTCCCTGAGAGTTCCACTCCGACGGGAGCTAATCCGTGAAAGACTTACTTAAGTTTCTGAAAGCGCAAACTAAAACCGAAGAGTTTGATGCGATCAAAATTGCGCTGGCTTCGCCAGACATGATCCGTTCCTGGTCTTTTGGTGAAGTTAAAAAGCCGGAAACCATTAACTACCGTACCTTCAAGCCAGAGCGTGACGGTCTTTTCTGTGCCCGTATTTTCGGACCGGTTAAAGACTACGAATGCCTGTGCGGTAAGTACAAGCGCCTGAAGCATCGCGGTGTTATCTGCGAGAAGTGCGGCGTTGAAGTGACGCAGACCAAAGTACGCCGTGAGCGTATGGGTCACATCGAGCTGGCTTCACCTACTGCACACATCTGGTTCCTGAAGTCGCTGCCGTCCCGTATCGGCCTGCTGCTGGATATGCCACTGCGTGACATTGAGCGTGTTCTCTACTTCGAATCCTACGTGGTTATCGAAGGCGGCATGACCAACCTGGAAAAACGTCAGATTCTGACGGAAGAGCAGTATCTTGACGCGCTGGAAGAGTTCGGTGACGAATTTGACGCGAAGATGGGTGCGGAAGCGATCCAGGCACTGCTGAAAAATATGGATCTGGAGCAGGAGTGCGAGCAGCTGCGTGAAGAGCTGAACGAGACTAACTCCGAGACCAAACGTAAAAAGCTGACCAAGCGTATCAAGCTGCTGGAAGCGTTCGTGCAGTCTGGCAACAAGCCAGAGTGGATGATCCTGACCGTTCTGCCGGTTCTGCCGCCAGATCTGCGTCCGCTGGTACCGCTGGATGGTGGTCGTTTCGCTACGTCAGATCTCAACGATCTCTATCGTCGCGTGATCAACCGTAATAACCGTCTGAAGCGTCTGCTGGATCTGGCTGCGCCAGATATCATCGTGCGTAACGAAAAGCGTATGCTGCAGGAAGCGGTAGATGCCCTGCTGGATAACGGCCGTCGCGGTCGTGCCATCACCGGCTCTAACAAGCGTCCGCTGAAATCGCTGGCTGACATGATCAAAGGTAAGCAGGGTCGTTTCCGTCAGAACCTGCTGGGTAAACGCGTTGACTACTCCGGTCGTTCGGTTATCACCGTAGGTCCATACCTGCGTCTGCATCAGTGCGGTCTGCCGAAGAAAATGGCACTGGAGCTGTTCAAACCGTTCATCTACGGCAAGCTGGAGCTGCGTGGTCTTGCTACCACCATCAAAGCGGCCAAGAAAATGGTTGAGCGTGAAGAAGCGGTTGTCTGGGATATCCTGGACGAAGTTATCCGCGAACACCCGGTGCTGCTGAACCGTGCGCCAACGCTGCACCGTCTCGGTATCCAGGCGTTTGAACCGGTTCTGATCGAAGGTAAAGCGATCCAGCTGCACCCGCTGGTCTGTGCGGCCTATAACGCCGACTTCGATGGTGACCAGATGGCGGTACACGTACCGCTGACGCTGGAAGCTCAGCTGGAAGCACGTGCGCTGATGATGTCGACCAACAACATCCTGTCGCCAGCGAACGGTGAGCCAATCATCGTTCCTTCACAGGACGTTGTTCTGGGTCTGTACTACATGACCCGCGACAAAGTAAACGCTAAAGGCGAAGGCATGGTGCTGACCGGCCCGAAAGAAGCTGAGCGTGTTTATCGCGCTGGCCTGGCTGAGCTGCACGCCCGCGTTAAAGTGCGTATTACAGAATATGCGAAAAACGAACAGGAAGAGCTCGTTGCGAAAACCAGCCTGATCGACACGACCATTGGCCGTGCGATTCTGTGGATGATCGTACCGAAAGGTCTGCCTTACTCCATCGTCAACCAGGCGCTGGGTAAGAAAGCGATCTCCAAAATGCTGAACACCTGTTACCGCATTCTGGGCCTGAAGCCGACCGTTATCTTTGCTGACCAGACCATGTACACCGGTTTCGCCTATGCAGCCCGTTCAGGTGCATCAGTCGGTATCGACGATATGGTTATCCCGGCGAAGAAAGCGGAAATCATCGCTGAAGCTGAAGCTGAAGTGGCTGAAATTCAGGAGCAGTTCCAGTCTGGTCTGGTTACGGCGGGTGAACGTTACAACAAAGTCATCGATATCTGGGCCGCTGCCAACGAACGCGTCTCTAAAGCGATGATGGATAACCTGCAGACGGAAACCGTTATCAACCGTAACGGCGAAGAAGAGCAGCAGGTCTCGTTCAACAGCATCTACATGATGGCCGACTCCGGTGCGCGTGGTTCTGCAGCACAGATTCGTCAGCT
This sequence comes from Pantoea eucrina, assembly GCF_002095385.1. Lineage (GTDB taxonomy): Bacteria > Pseudomonadota > Gammaproteobacteria > Enterobacterales > Enterobacteriaceae > Pantoea > Pantoea eucrina. The sequence goes on from NZ_MIPP01000045.1 coordinate 10,371, forward strand.
GGCAGGTATGCGTGGTCTGATGGCGAAGCCAGATGGCTCCATCATCGAGACGCCTATCACGGCAAACTTCCGTGAAGGCCTGAACGTACTGCAGTACTTCATCTCGACGCACGGTGCGCGTAAAGGTCTGGCCGATACCGCACTGAAAACGGCAAACTCCGGTTATCTGACCCGTCGTCTGGTTGACGTGGCGCAGGATCTGGTTGTTACCGAAGATGACTGTGGCACGTTCGAAGGCATCATGATGACGCCGGTTATCGAAGGTGGCGACGTTAAAGAGCCGCTGCGTGAGCGCGTACTGGGTCGTGTAACGGCTGAAGACGTTCTGAAGCCAGGCACTGCTGACATCCTGATCCCGCGTAATACGCTGATCGATGAGCACTGGTGTGACGTGGTGGAAGAGAACTCCGTTGACGTTATCAAAGTGCGTTCAGTAGTAAGCTGTGAAACCGACTTCGGTGTGTGTGCACACTGCTACGGTCGCGATCTGGCTCGTGGTCACATCATCAACAAAGGTGAGGCCATCGGCGTTATCGCAGCACAGTCCATCGGTGAGCCGGGTACTCAGCTGACAATGCGTACGTTCCACATCGGTGGTGCGGCATCGCGTGCGGCTGCTGAATCCAGCATTCAGGTGAAGAACAAAGGTACTATCAAGCTGACCAACGCGAAGTCAGTAACCAACTCCTCCGGGAAGCTGGTTATCGTTTCACGTAACGTTGAGCTGAAGATGATCGACGAGTTCGGTCGTACCAAAGAGAGCTATAAAGTGCCTTACGGTGCGGTGATGGCGAAAGGTGATGGTGAGCAGGTTGCTGCAGGCGAAACCGTAGCAAACTGGGATCCGCACACCATGCCGGTAATCACCGAAGTGGGTGGTTTCATCCGCTTCACCGACATGATCGACGGTCAGACCATTACCCGTCAGACTGACGACCTTACCGGTCTGTCATCGCTGGTGGTACTGGATTCCGCAGAGCGTACTGCTGGCGGTAAAGACCTGCGTCCGGCGCTGAAAATCGTTGATGCTAACGGCAACGACGTTCTGATCCCGGGCACCGACATGCCGGCTCAGTACTTCCTGCCAGGTAAAGCGATTGTGCAGCTGGAAGATGGCGTGAAGATCAGCTCGGGTGATACCCTGGCGCGTGTTCCGCAGGAATCTGGCGGTACCAAGGACATCACCGGTGGTCTGCCACGCGTTGCGGATCTGTTCGAAGCGCGTCGTCCGAAAGAGCCAGCAATCCTGGCGGAGATCAGCGGTATTATCTCCTTCGGTAAAGAGACCAAAGGCAAGCGTCGTCTGGTGATCACACCGGTTGATGGCAGCGATCCGTACGAAGAGATGATTCCGAAGTGGCGTCAGCTTAACGTATTCGAAGGAGAGCGCGTGGAACGCGGTGACGTCGTATCTGACGGCCCGGAATCACCACACGACATCCTGCGTCTGCGTGGCGTTCATGCGGTAACGCGTTATATCACTAACGAAGTGCAGGAAGTTTACCGCCTGCAGGGCGTTAAGATTAACGATAAGCACATCGAAGTCATCGTACGTCAGATGCTGCGTAAAGCGACCATCATGAGCGCGGGTAGCTCAGAGTTCCTTGAAGGCGAGCAGGCAGAAGTCTCCCGCATCAAGATCTCCAACCGCGATCTGGAGACCGCTGGCAAAATCGGCGCAACCTATGCGCGCGATCTGCTGGGTATTACCAAAGCGTCTCTGGCAACCGAGTCGTTCATCTCTGCAGCCTCGTTCCAGGAGACCACGCGTGTCCTGACCGAAGCCGCAGTAGCAGGCAAGCGTGATGAACTGCGCGGCCTGAAAGAGAACGTTATCGTGGGTCGTCTGATCCCGGCTGGTACCGGTTATGCTTACCATCAGGATCGTATGCGTCGCCGTCAGGCGGGTGAAGCGCCGGTTGCACCGCAGGTGACTGCGGATGAAGCCTCTGCAAGCCTGGCTGAGCTGCTAAACGCTGGTCTGGGTGGCAACAACGACGAGTAATAGTCTGCTGCACCGATGATAAAAAACCCTGCTCCGGCAGGGTTTTTTTTTGCCTGATGCTCAGCGCTTACACTTTACATCGTGGCGCGTCAGGCCAATATCGCGCAGCTGGTTGTCGCTGAGCTGAGCCAGTATCTGACGCGTCGCGCGTCGGGCACGCCACTGCTTTAGCATCTGCAGCGCCGCACGGATCATGTCTGGCAGCGTTACGCTGAAAGGTTTTGCAGCACGATTCTGATCAAATTCCATTCTCTCGCTCCTTAACAGGGGTATCTGAGCAGCATTGTCCGTTTTTCTGTCAAAACCATACAGACCCAAATCCAGGGTTTATTAACCATACAGATTGCGTTTTGCCGTATCTGAATGCTAAAAGTAGCGCTGATCTGTACTGCTTTTTTAGATGGATTTGTTACCAGGAGCATACAATGACGCGCTATCAGCATCTGGCCTGCCTGCTCTCCGATCGGATTGAGCAGGGGCTTTATCGCAGCGGTGAACGCCTGCCCTCAGTACGCACGCTGAGTAGCGAGCATGGAGTCAGTATCAGCACCGTGCAGCAGGCGTATCATCTGCTGGAAGAGAAGCAGCTGATCGTACCGCAGCCGCGATCCGGCTATTTTGTTGCCACGCATAAAGCGACCCCGCCTGTGCCTGCGCTGACGCGCCCGGTACAGCGGCCGGTAGAGGTTACGCAGTGGGATTCCGTGCTGGAACTCCTCAGCAGCCGCACCAGCGGTGATGTGATGCAGCTGGGCAGCGGCATGCCCGATCTGACGCAGCCCACGCTGAAACCGCTGTGGAAAATCATGAGCCGGCTGGCGCAGAAACAGCAGACTGAACTGCTCAACTATGACAGTCTGCTCGGCGTCAGCGCCCTGCGCGAGCAGGTGGCGCGCCTGACCATCGACAGCGGTTGTCAGCTGACGGCAGAGGATATTGTGATCACCACCGGCTGTCATGAGGCGCTGTCGGTTTCAATTCGCGCCGTCTGTGCGCCGGGTGACATCATTGCGGTAGAGTCGCCCGCGTTTCATGGCACGATGCAGACATTGCGCGGACTGGGGATCAGGGTGATTGAAATCCCGACCGACTCAGTCACCGGGATCAGTCTTGAGGCGCTGGAGCTGGCGTTTGAGCAGTGGCCAATCAAAGCCGTAGTGGTGGTGCCAAACTGCAATAATCCGCTGGGTTTTATTATGCCGGAAGCGCGCAAGCGGGCGCTGCTGGCGCTGGCGCAGCGGGTTGATGCCGCCATCATAGAGGATGATGTCTATGGCGAGCTGGCATGGGACTACCCGCGTCCTGTCACGCTCAAATCGCTCGACATGGATGGCCGCGTGCTGCTCTGCAGCTCATTTTCAAAAACGCTGGCACCGGGGCTGCGGGTGGGCTGGGTGGCGCCGGGTCGCTATCGCGACAGGGTGCTGCATATGAAATATATCGGCACCGGATCCACGGCTACGCTGCCGCAGCACACCGTGGCGGAGTTTATTCGCCAGGGCCACTATCTCCCGCACCTGCGCCGTATGCGCCAGGTGTATCAGCGCAACTATGAAACGTTCAGCTGCTGGGTGCGGCACTACTTTCCCTGCGGCATCTGCGTATCGCGCCCGCAGGGTGGGTTTCTGATGTGGATTGAGCTGCCGGAGGCGTTTGATGCGGTGCGGCTTAATGCCGAGCTGCGCGAGGCCAGCCTGCAGGTCGCCGTGGGTTCTCTGTTTTCCGCTGCGGGTAAATACCGTAACTGTCTGCGACTCAATTACGGCTTGCCCATGAATGAACAGACGGAGCAGGCGCTGGCGCGGCTGGGAACGGCGGTGGAGCGCGCCATGCAGGCGTGCAGTAGCGACAGACATCAGGCGGAGCAGCTGCTGGCGGAGTAAACCGGAAAGGCAGGGCTGGAGGGAGAGAAGGGGAACCAGCCCTGGCCCGCTGCAAATCACAGCGGGCAGACGTACTGTAACGGTTTCCGGCGCGCAGACGAGGCCTGCTGACTATCCATGCGGGCTGGCTTGCGCCATTTCTGCGCGGGTTACACGAATTTTCAGGCCTCTGCGATCGGCGTTCCGCTTCCCACCAGCCGCAGCAGCTCAGCGGTGGCCGCGCGCCAGTCAGCCGCCTGCATGATGGCGCTGACAACCGCCACACTGCCGACACCGGTCGCCAGCACCTCAGGCACGCGCGCCAGTGAAATGCCGCCGATAGCGACCGCAGGGATACCCTGCAGATGTGGCAGATGTTGCTGCAGCCGGACTACTCCCTGTGGCGCAGACGGCATCTGCTTGGTTTGCGTGGGGAAGATGTGCCCCAGTGCGATATAGGAGGGGCGTAGTGCCACCGCGCGCTCCCGCTCTGCGTCATCATGCGTTGAGATGCCCAGCCGCAGGCCCGCCTGCTGAATCGCCTGCAGATCCGCCACCTCCAGATCCTCCTGACCCAGGTGTACGCCGTATGCCTGATGCGCAATGGCCAGACGCCAGTAATCATTAATGAACAGCCGTGCGTGATAGTGCCGGCCCAGCGCAATCGCTTCACGCACCGCATCTTCTGCGTCCCGATCCGGCAGATCTTTGATGCGCAGCTGGATCGTGCGTACCCCGGCGGCCAGCAGGCGTTCGATCCAGCTGACGCTGTCAACCACCGGATAGAGTCCCAGCTGCGGGGCAGTAGCAGCAAACGCGGTTGTCATGCTTTCTCCTTACCGATCGCATCAGCAGGATGATAGAGTTCACCTCCACGGCGGCGGAATGTCTCAGACATCTCTGCCATTCCCGCTTCAGCCACTTCAACCGGATGTGCCTCAGCCTGCTGGCGCGCCGCAAACTCCCGCACTTCCTGGGTAATTTTCATTGAGCAGAACTTCGGCCCGCACATAGAACAGAAGTGCGCGACTTTGCCCGATTCCTGCGGCAGCGTCTCATCGTGGTAGGCGCGGGCAGTATGCGGATCCAGCGCGAGGTTAAACTGATCTTCCCAGCGGAATTCAAAGCGCGCTTTGGACATAGCGTTATCGCGGATCTGCGCCCCCGGATGCCCTTTGGCCAGATCGGCGGCGTGCGCGGCGATCTTGTAGGTAATAAGCCCCTGCTTGACATCCTCTTTATTGGGTAGCCCGAGGTGCTCTTTAGGCGTTACATAGCAGAGCATGGCGCAGCCAAACCAGCCAATCATCGCCGCGCCAATACCGGAGGTGAAGTGGTCATAGCCCGGTGCGATATCGGTGGTCAGCGGGCCAAGCGTATAAAAGGGCGCTTCATGGCAGTGGTCGAGCTGCTCGGTCATGTTGCGCCGGATCATCTGCATCGGGATATGGCCCGGACCTTCAATCATCACCTGCACGTCATACTCCCAGGCGATTTTGGTCAGCTCGCCTAACGTTCTGAGTTCTGCAAACTGCGCCTCATCGTTGGCATCCTGAATCGATCCCGGGCGCAGGCCATCGCCCAGCGAGAGGGCCACGTCATAAGCGGCGCAGATTTCACAGATATCGCGGAAATGCTGATAGAGAAAACTCTCCTGATGATGTGACAGACACCATTTCGCCATGATTGAGCCGCCGCGCGACACGATACCGGTCAGACGTCTGGCCGTCATCGGCACATAGCGCAGCAGCACGCCGGCGTGAATAGTGAAGTAGTCGACGCCTTGCTCCGCCTGCTCCAGCAGGGTATCGCGGAAAATTTCCCAGTTAAGGTTTTCAGCGATGCCATTCACCTTTTCCAGGGCCTGATAGATCGGCACGGTACCAATGGGAACCGGGCTGTTGCGCAGGATCCACTCGCGCGTTTCATGAATGTAGCGGCCGGTGGAGAGGTCCATTACGGTATCGGCACCCCAGCGCGTGGACCACACCAGCTTTTCAACCTCCTCTTCAATCGAGGAGCTGACCGCAGAGTTGCCGATATTGGCGTTGATTTTCACCAGAAAATTACGGCCAATAATCATCGGTTCCGATTCGGGGTGATTGATATTTGACGGAATAATGGCGCGCCCGCTGGCGACTTCATCGCGCACAAATTCTGCGGTGATATTCGCCGGCAGGTGCGCGCCAAAGGCTTCGCCCGTATGCTGCTGCAGCAGAACTTCGCTACGAATGCGTTCGCGCCCCATATTTTCACGTATCGCAATAAACTCCATCTCCGGCGTCACGATGCCCTGACGGGCGTAGTACAGCTGCGTGACGCAGCGGCCAGGTTTTGCCCGGCGCGGAGAAGGCAGCGATTCAAAGCGCAGGTGGTCCAGTCCCTCATCGGCCAGACGCTGCTGTGTATAAGCGGAACTGCGCTGCGTAACCGGTTCACTGTCATCACGCTCGTCTATCCACGCGGCGCGCAGCTTTGCCAATCCCTGATGCACATCGATAGTGGCCTGCGGATCGCCATAGGCGCCGGCGGTGTCATAGACCGGAACCGGCTCATTGATTTCGTACTGCGGGTCCGCTTTGGTGCCGCCGGTATGGGTGGGGCTGAGCTGGATTTCACGCATCGGCACGCGAATGTCGGCGCGGCTGCCGGCGATCCAGATACGCTGTGAGTTGGGAAAGGCGGTGCCCTGCAGCGAGTTGATAAAATCCTGCGCTTGCGCGCGCTGTTCACGACGAGAAGGTTTAGCAGCAGACATAGCAAAATTCCTGAAGTCAGTGGAAGTTGCTTGTCCGGAGTCCGGAAGGAGTAACAGCGCCTGCAGACAGGTAAAATCCAATCGCGCGCTGATAATAGCTACTCTTGTTCCCTTCGCAGGTACTAACCTGATCAGGTTCCGCGGATCCCGAATTAACGGTCTCAGCCCCGGGGGGCACTCCGACAAGGTGTTTCTGTTTAAAACAATAAAAGCCCGGTCAGCATAAGTGGGCTTTTACGGAATAACAAGGATTTTACAACTGCAGCAGGATCAGGCCGGACGCGCAATAGTGCTGTCGTTTGCAACAGGCGGAGAAACCAGCTGGTTATCCCACGCCATCTGAATCAGCTTATCTTCCAGAGAAAAGCGTGACGCCAGCGTTTCGCCTACTTCAGATAGCGCCCGCTGGAACTCAACGCAGTTTTCATCGGTAATCGCCTGCTGCAGATGACTGTCATACAGCTGCATGATGCGATCGGTATTGCTTTCAAGCGCCGGGTAGAGATGCGCTGCAGCAACCAGCGGGCTATCGCCCTGCAGATCTTTGATAATGCGCTCATACATACTGAAATGGCCGGTTGAGAGATAGTCCACCAGCGTGTGGCAGAAGTCATCCAGAGCCTGCTCATTCAGCGCCGTCAGCGCCTCTTTATTAGGCTTAATGCCGATTAATTCATAATAAGTGACAAGCAAATGCCGACGCGCACGTAACCATGCATCGACTAATTCATTACCGCCACCGACACGCCTGGTCAGGTTATCTAACTGGGTAAGCATATGAGGCTCCCGGTGAGTTATAGTTGTTCATTACACTTAACATCAGACTTTCAGCGTGCCGTGCGACGCTAAGGACAACGAATAAGATGCAACGTGAGATCTCAAGCGTAGACGCTGGCTGGTGGATTGTCAGCTCTGAACAGAAACTTTGGTTGCCGCAGGGTGAGCTGCCGCACGGCTTAGCGGCAGATTTTGGTCTGGCAGGTCAGCACGGCATACTTATCGGAGAGTGGCTGGGCGAAAACGTCTGGCTGATCCAGGCGTCGCGTCCGGAAAATATGGGCTCGGTCCGGCAGGTTATCGATCAGGATACCGGACTGTTTCAGCTCGCCGGCCGGGGGGTGCAGCTGGCTGAATTTTACCGTTCCCACCGCTGGTGCGGCTACTGCGGCCATGAAATGCGCATCAGCCCGCGTGAGTTTGCCTGCCTCTGTACCCACTGCCGCGAACGTTACTATCCGCAGATTGCGCCCTGCATCATTGTGGCGATTCGCCGCGGCGACGAGATCCTGCTGGCCAATCACGCCCGCCATCGCAACAGCATCTATACGGTGCTGGCCGGCTTCGTTGAAGTAGGCGAAACGCTGGAGCAGGCAGTGGCGCGTGAGGTCATGGAAGAGAGTAACGTACGGGTAAAAAACGTGCGCTACGTGACCTCGCAGCCGTGGCCATTTCCCCATTCGCTGATGACGGCATTTATGGCGGAGTATGAGGGTGGTGAGCTGCAGCACGATGGAAAAGAGCTGCTGGATGCGGGCTGGTATCGCTTTGATGCGCTGCCCCAGCTGCCGCCGCCAGGCACCGTGGCCCGGCGCCTGATTGAGGACACCGTGGCGCTGTGTCGCGCCAGCGTGGCATGAAAATGCTACACTGACGCCCTTAGCATGAGAGAGCCCATTATGAGTGAACTGAAGAACGACCGTTATCTGCGCGCCCTGCTGCGCCAGCCTGTAGATGTTACCCCGGTCTGGATGATGCGTCAGGCCGGACGCTATTTACCGGAATACAAAGCCACGCGCGCTGAAGCCGGTGATTTTATGTCGCTGTGTAAAAATGCTGAGCTGGCGTGTGAAGTGACGCTGCAGCCGCTGCGCCGCTATCCGCTGGATGCAGCGATCCTCTTCAGCGATATTTTAACCATCCCGGATGCAATGGGGCTGGGACTCTATTTTGAAACCGGCGAAGGTCCGCGCTTCTCCCGCCCGATTACCTGTCGCGCAGACGTCGATAATCTGCCGGTGCCCGATCCGGAGCAGGAGCTGGGTTACGTGATGAATGCGGTACGGACCATCCGCCGCAACCTCAACGGTGCAGTTCCGCTGATCGGCTTTTCCGGCAGCCCGTGGACGCTGGCAACCTATATGGTTGAGGGCGGCAGCAGCAAAGCATTCACCAAAATCAAAAAGATGATGTATGCCGAACCGCACACGCTGCATACGCTGCTGGATAAACTGGCAGACAGCGTGATCCTCTACCTCAATGCGCAGATCAAAGCGGGTGCGCAGTCGGTTATGATCTTCGATACCTGGGGTGGCGTGCTGACCGGACGCGACTACCGCGATTTTTCGCTGAATTACATGCATAAAATTGTGGACGGTCTGGTGCGTGAGAACGAAGGCCGTCGTGTACCGGTTACGCTGTTTACCAAAGGCGGCGGACAGTGGCTCGAGGCGATGGCTGCCACCGGCTGTGACGCGCTGGGGCTGGACTGGACCATGGATATGGCCGAGGCGCGTCGTCGCGTAGGTCACCAGGTTGCGCTGCAGGGTAATATGGACCCGTCTATGCTTTATGCGCCGCCTGCTCGTATTGAAGAAGAAGTGGCCAGCATTCTTGCCGGGTTTGGCGAGGGTGAAGGACACGTATTTAATCTCGGACACGGTATCCATCAGGATGTGCCGCCGGAACATGCAGGTGTGTTCGTCGAGGCGGTGCATCGTCTTTCACGTCAATACCATCAGGAATAAGCATGGATTTAGCCGCATTACGTCAGGAACAGCTGGCGCTGGCTGCTAACGTGGTGCGGCAGGACGATTTTGACGTTCTGCCGCCGCGCTTTATCGGCGGCGCTGATGTCGGATTTGAGCAGGGGGGCGAGGTAACGCGCGCCGCGATCGTCATTCTGGAGTACCCCTCACTTACGCTGGTGGAGCATCGCATTGCGCGCATTCCTACCACCATGCCCTATATTCCGGGCTTTCTCTCGTTTCGGGAAATACCTGCGCTGCAGGCGGCCTGGCAGCAGCTGACGCAGCAGCCCGACCTGCTGTTTGTGGACGGGCACGGCATCTCGCACCCCAGGCGCCTCGGCGTGGCGGCACATTTTGGCTCAATGGTGGATATTCCCACTATCGGCGTGGCCAAAAAGCGGCTGTGTGGACGCTTTGCCGATCTGGACGCCGCACCCGGTAGCCGGCAGCCGCTGATGGATAAAGGTGAGCAGCTTGCCTGGGTGTGGCGCAGCAAAGCGCGCTGTAACCCGCTGTTTATCTCTACCGGACACCGTGTCAGCCTGGACAGCGCGCTGCACTGGGTTGAAGCCTGCATGGGCGGCTACCGTTTGCCGGAGCCTACGCGCTGGGCAGATGCGGTCGCCTCAGGGCGTCCGGCCTTTGTGAAGTGGCAAAATGCGCGCTGACGCTGTTTGTCCGCGCCTTTTGCGGTACACTGCCGCCAGCTAACCTATTGAGAGTAAGTTTGATGTTACAGAACCCCGTGCATTTGCGTCTGGCGAAGCTGGAAAGCTGGCAGCATATGACCTTCATGGCCTGTTTATGCGAGCGGATGTTCCCTAATTACTGGGCCTTCTGCGAACAGACCGGATTTGCCGATCCTCAGCTCTATCGCCGTATTCTTGATCTGGTATGGGAAAGCCTGACGGTGAAAGATGCCAAAATCAATTTCGACAGTCAGCTGGAGAAACTGGAAGAGGCGATCCCGGCTGGCGATGATTTCGATGTTTACGGTGTTCATCCGGCCATCGATGCCTGCGTAGCACTAAGCGAAGTGCTGCACGCGATGCTGAGCGGTGAAACGCTGGAGCACGCGATTGAGGTGAGTCGTACATCTATCACCACCGTGGCTATTCTGGAAATGACGCAGGCCGGACGCGAAATGAGCGACGAAGAGCTGCGTGAAAACCAGGCGGTGATTGATGAATGGGATATGCAGTGGGAGATTTTTCGCCTGCTCGCTGAGTGCGAAGAGCGCGACCTTGAGCTGATCAAAGGACTGCGTTCTGACCTGCGCGAAGCGGGAATCAGTAACATCGGTATAAATTTTCAGCAGTAAGGCGATAAAACGTGACTCCAGGCCTGAATTAGCGCGCCTGGAGGCTTCACATTAGCCCCCTGTCTGGTCTACATTTGGGGGGCTGAAAATTGTGGCTATCGGTGCGTGCAGGCTGAAGAGTGCCAGAATATGGCTTTTCCCTCGCACTCGTTGCTTAGCAAGCGATAAATACACTTTAAGGATAACTTATGAACAAGACTCAACTGATTGATGTGATCGCAGAAAAAGCGGACCTGTCTAAAACCCAGGCTAAAGCTGCGCTGGAATCTACCCTGGCTGCGATCACTGAGTCTCTGAAAGAAGGTGATGCTGTACAACTGGTTGGTTTTGGTACTTTTAAAGTGAACCACCGCGCTGAGCGTACCGGTCGTAACCCACAGACTGGCAAAGAGATCAAAATCGCTGCAGCAAACGTACCAGCTTTCGTTTCTGGTAAAGCACTGAAAGACGCAGTTAAGTAAGTTTTCCGCCTTGCGGTTTAGCTTTAGAAGAGGGGCGATTTCGCCCCTTTTTGTTACCGGAGCCTGCTATGCCGAATACGCTTTTCCGGCGCATCCGTATCCTGCTCTGTGCTGTCCTGCTTTCCGGCTGCAGCGCCACGCCTGATCTTCCGGCATTTACCGCCAGCGGCTACCTCGCCGATCGCGGCGCGGTTCGTATCTGGCGCAAAAACAGCGACCACGATCTGATCCACCTGCGTACCGTTTATAACCCTTTCAGCACGCCCGTGCGCGAAACAACAGACTATATCTGGCAACATGAGACGCTGCTGAGCGTGGAACGCCATCTTACCGGCGAGCAGCCCGATGACGTCACGCTGCGTTTTGATCATCAGGGCAACCTGAATTTTATGCAGCGGCAGCTGGCAGGGCGGCGCGAAGCGCTGAGTGATGATGCCGTCGCGCTCTATCGCTTTGACGCACAGCGTATGCTGGCCCAGAGCAATGCGCTGCTGAGTGGCCGGGTATTACTGAAGCAGGGACACTGGCTGGGCGGCAATCGGGTACGCGACTGTGCGGATAACCCGCAAAATGTCGCGTTCGACAGTGAAACGCTGAGTCGCCTGACACAGCAGCAGCAGGGGTCTCAGCCGCTGATGGTGTCATGGCTCGAAGCGCCGGAGGGGATCCAGATATTGCGCGTTACCGCAGAGGATGAGTGCAGCTGGCAGCCGACAGAGAGCGATCTGAGCGGCTAAATGAAACGGGGCACAGCAGGGTGCCCCGTCGATATCAGCGATTGATGGCGCGATAGCCGATGTCGCGACGGCAGAAGCAGCCGTCCCAGGAGATAGTCTCTGCCAGCGCGTAGGCGTTGCGCTGCGCGGCGGCGACATCTTCACCCAGTGCGGTCACGCACAGCACACGGCCGCCGCTGGTGACAACCCGATCGTCCTGCAGCGTGGTGCCGGCATGGAACACTTTACCTTCCGGCACGGCTTCAAGCGGCAGACCGTGGATCTGATCGCCGGTACGGTAGCTGCCCGGATAGCCGCCTGCAGCCAGCACGACACCCAGTGCAGGGCGCGGATCCCACTCTGAGCTCTGCGTATCCAGGGTGCCATCGACCGCTGCCAGGCAGAGAGCCACCAGATCGGAGTTCAGCCGCAGCATAATGGGCTGGGTCTCCGGATCGCCAAAGCGGCAGTTAAATTCAATGACCTTTGGCTGACCCGCTTTGTCGATCATCAGTCCGGCATACAGGAAACCGGTATAGGTATTGCCTTCCGCTTTCATACCGTTCACGGTTGGCCAGATGATTTGTTCCATCACGCGCTGGTGGATCTCATCAGTCACCACCGGAGCCGGTGAATAGGCTCCCATGCCCCCGGTGTTGGGTCCGGTGTCGCCATCGCCAGCGCGTTTATGATCCTGGCTGGTAGCCATCGGCAGCACGTGGTCGCCATCCACCATGACAATAAAGCTGGCTTCTTCACCGTCAAGAAACTCTTCAATCACGATACGATGGCCGGCATCGCCAAACGCATTACCCGCCAGCATATCCTGAACTGCCGCTTCCGCTTCGGCAAGCGTCATCGCGACAATCACACCTTTACCTGCAGCCAGGCCATCGGCTTTGATAACAATGGGGGCGCCTTTCTGGCGCAGGTAAGCCAGCGCTGGCTCTGTCTCGGTAAAGTTCTGGTACTCAGCGGTCGGGATCTGCTGGCGCGCCAGAAAATCCTTGGTGAACGCTTTAGAGCCTTCCAGCTGTGCGGCCGCCTGCGTCGGACCAAAGATCTTCAGCCCGGCAGCGCGGAAGGCATCGACCACGCCAATTACCAGCGGTGCTTCCGGACCAACAATCGTCAGGTCGATCTGCTCCTGCTGCGCAAACGCGAGCAGGGCAGGGATATCGGTCGCGCTGATGGCCACATTCTGCAGGGCCGGCTCAAGCGCGGTGCCTGCGTTACCCGGTGCAACAAACACGGTTTCAGCCAGCGGTGACTGTGACGCTTTCCACGCCAGCGCGTGCTCGCGTCCGCCATTACCAATTACTAAAATTTTCATTATTGCTGCTCCAGCTGTTAATGGCGGAAATGGCGCATATCGGTAAAGATCATCGCGATGCCGTGCTCATCTGCAGCAGCAATCACCTCTTCATCGCGGATAGAACCGCCGGGCTGAATAACACAGCTCACGCCGGCCGCGGCCGCAGCATCAATACCATCGCGGAACGGGAAGAAGGCATCGGATGCCATCGCTGAACCTGTGACCTTCAGCCCCTCATCGCTCGCCTTAATGCCGGCAATTTTGGCCGAATAAACGCGGCTCATCTGACCGGCGCCTATACCGATGGTCATGTTGTCGCGGGCGTAAACAATGGCATTGGATTTAACAAACTTGGCGACTTTCCAGCAGAACAGCGCATCACGCAGCTCCTGCTCAGTCGGCTGACGCTGCGTGACCACGCGAAGCTGGTCGGCGGTGATCATCCCGAGGTCGCGATCCTGTACCAGCAGACCGCCGTTGACCCGTTTAAAGTCCAGGCTGGCAACCGGCTGCTGCCACTGACCGCAGATCAGCACGCGCACGTTCTGTTTGGCTGCTGTTACCTGTAGCGCCGCGTCACTGGCAGAAGGGGCAATAATTACTTCAACAAACTGACGGCTGATAATCGCCTGTGCAGTCGCCTCATCCAGCTCGCGGTTAAACGCGATAATGCCGCCAAAAGCAGAGGTCGGGTCAGTCTTATAGGCGCGTTCGTAAGCATCAAGGATAGATGCCCCCACCGCTACGCCACACGGGTTGGCGTGTTTGACGATCACACAGGCAGGTTCGTCGAACGCTTTTACGCACTCCAGTGCGGCATCGGTATCTGCAATATTATTGTAAGAGAGTGCCTTGCCCTGCAGCTGCTGCGCAGTGGCTACCGAGGCTTCTGCAATCTCTTCTTCTATATAGAAGGCGGCATCCTGATGGCTGTTCTCGCCATAACGCATATCCTGCTTCTTAATGAAGTTGAGATTCAGGGTGCGCGGGAAGCGACCGGCGGGTGCGCGGGTTTCGCCATGATAAGCAGGAACCAGCGTGCCAAAGTAGTTTGCAATCATGCTGTCGTAAGCGGCGGTGTGCTCAAACGCTTTAATTGCCAGATCAAAACGCGTCTCCGGCGTCAGCGCATTATCACTGGCATCCATCTCTGCAATGATGCTGGTGTAGTCGCTGCTCTTAACCACAATCGCCACATCTTTATGATTCTTAGCCGCTGAGCGCACCATGGTTGGCCCGCCGATATCAATATTCTCGACCGCATCTTCCAGCGAGCAGTCAGGCTTAGCCACGGTCTGCGCAAAGGGATAGAGGTTAACCACCACCATATCAATCGGATTGATAGCGTGTTCTGCCATAATCGCGTCATCGGTACCGCGACGACCAAGGATGCCGCCATGTACTTTGGGATGCAGAGTCTTAACGCGTCCATCCATCATTTCCGGGAAACCGGTGTAGTCAGACACTTCAATGACGGGCAGGCCTGCATCTGCCAGCAAACGTGCAGTGCCACCTGTGGAGAGTAGCTCGACGCCCCGTTGTGAGAGTGCATGAGCAAATTCGAGGATACCGGCTTTATCAGAGACACTGAGCAGAGCGCGGCGTACAGGACGACGTTGTTGCATGGTGGTTTTATCCCTTGGCTTTGTTTCGCGTAAATAAGAGCGTTACATCAGGCTGAAAGCGCACTTCTATAAAGAAGATAACGCGTTTGCCTCATGTAACGCCCCAAAAGGGGCGTCCCTGACGTCGCCGGGCATTGTAGCGAAAACGTTTGCGCGATGCTCGCTTAAATTTGTCTGTCCGCTGTTTTGTGGATAACACTGTGCGTAACAGGGTATAAAGCCCCCTTTTGCTGGGGAATGCAGCGAACAGTCATTTTTCGTG
>NZ_MIPP01000046.1 GCF_002095385.1 Pantoea eucrina
GGAGTGGCCTGTCAGCGGCGTTTGCGGCCATTGCTGGCAGAGCTGCGTCATCTGGGTGGGCGTGGCGTCTGGCAGCAGCAGCAGGGGATCTGGCAGCTGCTGCTGGATATTCCGGCCGACGCCGCCATGGCCTGGCAGCTGCTGCCGGCTATCACGGCGCAGCTGAGCGCAGCGGATGAGGCCGGCGACCCGCCTGAACCCGCGACCATTGTTATCCGCCAGCTGCTGCAGACGCTGCCGTTTCAGCTGCTGTATCCGGCGGCAGTCCGCGGCTGGCAGGCGGCGTGGTGCGGGCACGATCGGCACCTCAATCACTGCGCCGCCCGGAGTCTGGCGAGCCTCAGGCAACAGATAGCGCCCTCTGCGCCGCCACCGCTGCGGCGCGGCATTACGCCCGTCGCCTGCCAGGGGCGCGACCAGGCGCTGCTGCTGTTTATCCCCCTGACGACGCCGGATGATATCAGCCTGGCGGCGCTGCAGGCGCTGGGGCTGTTTCTGGCACCGCGCTTTTTTCAGCGGCTGCGTGTGGATCAACAGATAGGCTACGTGGTCACGGCCCGCTATGAGCGCTGCGCCGATGTGGATGGACTGCTGTTTGCGCTGCAGTCGCCCGATATCGACTGGGTACGCCTGCTGGCCCACTGCCGGCGCTTTCTGCTGGATATGAAGACGGCGCTGAGCGAGTGTGATGCCGAAATGCTGCAAGCATGGCAGCAGACGCTGCGGGAACGCTGCCAGCCGTACGCTAACCGGCAGGTGGCGCAGGATCTGCTGCGGCGCGAAGCGGGCGGCGCGATCCTGACGCCTGAGGCGGTCTCTGCCCTGACGCTGCCGCGCATGCAGCAGCTTTTCCGGCGGCTGGTGCGTCAGCGGCGGCGCTGGCGGCTGCTGATCAACCGGCACTGAACCGGTACACACCGGCGCCGCTGCCTGTCCCGACAAAAGTTTACACGGCAAAACTTGGCGTTTGCGGCGGCGTTACATAAAATGCCCGCACTTTTCTCTGAGGCTGCGGCATGATGATATCGCCCCAACGCGCAACGTGGATCCTGGCACTCGCCTGTCTGGTGCTGGCATTTTGTCTGGTACAGCGCAGCTTCAGTATGCCCGTTCAGCCTGTTACCGTCTCTGCCGTGTTGAGTGAGTCCGGCGCGCAGGATGTCTCCGCCAGCAGTGACAAGCCCTGTGCGCTGAGCGCAAAATCCCTCAGCGCCAGCACGCCGGTCTTTGATGCGGCGCTGCCGCTGCTGATGCTTGTCATGGCGCTGGTCGCCGCGCTTGCCGTTCCGCAACGCCTCTCTTTCTTCTGGCGTCATCAGTCGCACCGTCCGCCGCTGCGACGGCGACATCTTACGCTCTGCGTCTTCCGGGAATAACACCGCACGCTGTTTCGCGTACCCCCTGTTATTTACCGGAGAATTTATCATGACTGTTTTAATCAGGAGCCTGCTGCTCCTGCTGGCAGGCTGCGTGCTGAGTGCGCAGGCTGCGGATACCGGCTGGCTGCGCAACGCGCAAAACAGCCACGCTGAGGTGCGCCTGCGCGCCGCGCCGCAGGCGGGCGACACCCGGCTGCTGCTGGATATTCATCTGGAACCCGGCTGGAAAACCTACTGGCGCACGCCGGGAGAAGGCGGCGTGGCACCCGTCATCGCCTGGCAGACGCCCGGCATTAGCGCTCAGTGGTTCTGGCCTGTACCGGCGCGCTTTGACGTCAGCGGGCTGACCACGCAGGGCTATAAAGGCACTGTCACGCTGCCGATCGTGCTGCAGCGCCCGCCGGGCAGCGATACGCTTACCGGCACGCTGACGCTCTCTACGTGCAGCGACGTCTGTATCCTGACGGATTTTCCGTTCAGCCTCGATCTGACCCGGCCGCCCGCGGCGGCGTTTGACCGCGACTTTGCCCGCGCGATGGGAGAGGTTCCGCCTGACTCCGGCCTGACTGACCAGCTCAATGCCAGTTTTGTTAACGGTGAGCTGCAGATCCGCGCGGTACGTCAGGCGGGCTGGAGCACGCCGGAACTCTTCTTTGACTATCCGGCGGGCAGCATGCTGGCAGCACCGGTGATCAGCGTGCAGGGCAACACGCTCAGCGCGCGCGTGGCCGTGACCGATGAATGGGGCGATGCGGCACCCGACCTGCGCGGCCGCCAGCTGTCGCTGGTGATCGGCGATAAGGGGCTGGCGCAGCAGAGCCAGGTGACTATTGAGGCAGAGCCCCTGCTGAGCGGCGGGACGCGCGCGACGCTCTGGTCGGTGCTGCTGCTGGCGCTGCTCGGCGGCCTGGTGCTGAATCTGATGCCCTGCGTGCTGCCGGTCATGGCGATCAAGCTCAGCGGTCTGGTGCAGCAGCAGGGTCAGACGCGCCGCCAGACGCGCCTGCAGTTTCTGGCCTCCAGCGCCGGGATCCTCTTCTCCTTTTTGCTGCTGGCACTCCTGATGAGCGCGCTGCGCCTGAGCGGTCAGGCGCTGGGCTGGGGCATACAGTTCCAGAGCAGCGGATTCCTGCTGCTGATGACCGGCGTCATGTTTCTGTTCAGCGCCAGTCTGTTTGATCTGCTGCATTTCCGTCTGCCCTCCGCCTTCAACACCCGGCTGGCCACGCACCAGGGGAACGGATTAGCGGGGCATTTTGCGCAGGGTGCGTTTGCCACTCTGCTGGCAACGCCCTGCAGCGCGCCATTTCTCGGCACGGCGGTAGCCTATGCGCTGACCGCGCCACTGCCCCAGCTCTGGCTGCTGTTTGCGGCGCTGGGTATCGGCATGAGCGTACCGTGGCTGCTGGTGGCCGCGCTGCCGGGCGTCGCACGCTGGCTGCCGCGTCCGGGACGCTGGATGGTGCATCTGCGTACGCTGCTGGGCACTCTGATGCTGCTGGCGACGCTCTGGCTGGTTACGCTGCTGATCCCGCACTGGGGCAGTGGTGCAGCAGGCCTGCTGGCCGCCGCGCTGCTGTTGCTGCTGCTAATCTGGCTGCTGCGCCGCCGCGCGCTGCAGCAGGCGGGCGCCGTCGCCATCGCGCTGACGGTAGCGGGCGCGCTGTTCCTGCTGATGCGTCCGGCAGAGGATGCCGGTGAACTGCGCTGGCAGCCGCTGTCAGAGCAGGCTATCGCCGCGGCGCTGCAGCAGAACCGGCGTGTGTTTGTCGATATCACCGCTGACTGGTGCATTACCTGCAAGGTCAATAAGTCCCGGGTGCTGAATCAGCCTGACGTTCGCGCCGCGCTGAGCGCTGACGATATCGTGCTGCTGCGCGGCGACTGGACACAGCCCGACCCCGCCATTGGCGACTTTCTGCGCCAGCGCGATCGGGCGGCGATTCCGTTTAATCAGATTTATGGCCCGGCGCTGCCGCAGGGTCAGATTTTGTCACCGCTGCTGAGTCGCGACGCGGTGCTTTCCACACTGAGTAAGGCGAAAAAATAATGAAAAAATCTCTGTTTGCAATGCTGCTGCTGAGCGCACCGGTACTGGCTGCCGCTCCTTTTACGCCGGAGCAGGAGGCGCGCATCAAAGCGCTGATCCGCGAAACGCTGGTACAGAATCCCGCCATACTGGCTGAGGCCGCCGATGCCTTTGATAAGGAAGCCGTGCGACAGCAGCAGAACGTGGTGGCGCAAATGGTTGAAAAGAACCGCGACATGCTGTTCAGTGATGCCGGTTCGCCCCGCATCGGCGCTGAAAAACCGGCGCTGACGCTGGTCTACTTCACTGATTACAACTGCGTATTTTGCAAAAAATTTGAGGGTGATATCACCACGCTGCTGAAAGCGCATCCGCAGGTTGCGGTGGTCATTAAGCCGCTGCCTTATCGTGCCGAAAGCTCGCTGAGTTCAGCGCGGCTGGCGCTGACGGTCTGGGAGCAGCAGCCAAAAAACTTTCTGAAGCTGCATGAAAAGCTGATGGCGAAAAAAGGCAATCACGACGAGGCCAGCATCAGCGCCGCGCTGAAAAAAACCGGTATCAGCCTGTCGACACCGAGCAAAGCGAGCCTGGATACCATTAATCACAACCTGACGCTGGCGCAGCAGCTGGGCGTGCAGGGAACCCCGGCCACGCTGGTGGGTAATCAGCTGATCAGCGGTGCGGTGCCTTATGCCCAGCTGGAGGCGGCCGTGAAAGATGCGCTGAAGGCGGCACCGTGAGCCGGCTGAAGCGCTGGCTGCGTGAAGCGCTCTGGCTGCTGCTGGCAGGCGTGCTGATTATGCTGGCGGTCGACTGGCTGCGCGCGCCGCAGCTGCCTGCCGATCTGGCACAGCAGCCGCTTACTACGCTGCAGGGTGAGCAGAGCCTGGCCGGGCTGAGCGCATCGAAACCGGTGCTGGTTTACGTCTGGGCCAGCTGGTGCGGCGTCTGCAAACTGACCACGCCGGTTGTGGCGAAGCTCAGCCAGCAGGGCGTGCCGGTAGTCAGCGTGGCGCTGCGCTCGGGTTCTGATGCGCAGGTGACCCGGTGGCTGGCAAAAAAAGGCCTGCAGGGGTTAGCCGTTAACGACGCGCGCGGCGAGCTGGGCCAGCGCTGGCAAATCGCCGCCACGCCGACGTTTATCGTGCTCTATCAGGGCCGGGTTGTCAGTACCACCAGCGGCTGGAGCAGCCGCTGGGGACTGCTGCTGCGTTTATGGTGGGCTGAACAGTTCAGCGGATAACAGAGGGCGCCTGCGGGCGCCTTTTTTAATAATAGCTGGTTCAATTTGCGCTGATTAATAATCTTTAAAACAGGAAATTAATAATTATCTGGACAATCATCCCGGCGCTGCGGTTATTTTATTTTTTTGCGGCTGGCTTTATTTAAGGCAGCAATTAAATTTTTGCAATAATGCCGCAACTGATGCATACCTGAATAACAGACTAATTTCTGATTATCGCGGCGGGATATTTTCGGGCGCCGCAGTGAGGGAGAGTATGCGTATTCATCATCTGAACTGTGGTTGCATGTGCCCGCTGGGCGGGGCGCTGTTTGATGGCTTCAGCCGGGGTCCCTTTGCTGAACTGGTGTGTCATTGTCTGTTAATTGAAAGCGATCGCCACGGCCTGATTCTGGTGGATACCGGACTGGGAATTAATGATATGCGCTATCCGGAACGCCGGCTCTCTGGTTTTTTTCGTCTGCTGAATAATATTCGTCACAGTGAGCAGATGAGCGCGCTGGCGCAAATTCAGCTGCTGGGTTTTCAGGCGGAAGATGTGCGTCATATTATTCTGACCCATCTCGATTTTGATCACGCAGGCGGCATCAGTGATTTTCCGGCGGCGCGGATCCATCTTCTGCAGCGTGAGCTTGATACGGTACGCAGCGGACGTGAGCAGAGCTGGCTGGCGCGTCAGCGCTTCCGGCCACAGCAGTGGACCGCGCACGATGGCTGGCGCGGCTACGCCAGCGAGGGTGAACGCTGGTTCGGGTTTGATGCGGTGAGAGCGATTGACGATCTCAGCGATGAGATCCTGCTGGTGCCGCTGCCGGGACACACCGCCGGACACGCAGGCGTGGCGATCCGCCACGGCGGTGGCTGGCTGCTGCATGGGGGAGACGCCTGGTTTTATCGCGGAGAGATGCATCACACCCAGCGGCACTGTACGCCGGGCCTGCGCGCCTATCAGCGGCTAATGTGCAGCGATCGCGAAGCGTGGCGTATTAATCAGCAGCGGCTGCGCGAACTCTCGCTGCAGCCCCAAAGCGGTGTTGCGCTGTTTTGCAGCCACGATGCGCGCGAACTGGCACACTACCGGCCACACTGTTAGCTTTTTTGCCGGTTTTCTGCGCATTACCCTTTATCTTTACTAATATTTCTCTGGCGGCGTCGCGAAGCTTGTCGGCTCGCCGCCGTCTGAAAACTCTAAAGGGAGCGTGCCATGTTTCATACCTCGGGAAAGTCGGCGTTCGGCATTACGCTGTATGCCTTGCTGGAGCCACTGCCGCTGGGCTTTTTTTTTGCCGCCTGGCTGTTTGACATCCTCTATCTGCAGACCTTTGTGGTGATGTGGACCAAAGCCGCCAGCTGGCTAATTGTATTTGGTCTG
Source organism: Pantoea eucrina (assembly GCF_002095385.1). Lineage (GTDB taxonomy): Bacteria > Pseudomonadota > Gammaproteobacteria > Enterobacterales > Enterobacteriaceae > Pantoea > Pantoea eucrina. The sequence goes on from NZ_MIPP01000046.1 coordinate 6,024, forward strand.
CTGCTGGCTATTCTGCCGCGAATTATCAGCCTGATTCATCTGTTTCGCGGCGTCACTGCCGGTGAGAAAACGCATTTCTGGCTCTCGCTGCTGGCGGTGCTGGTGGCCATAGTTAACGCCTTTATCCATAGCCGTGATGCGTATGCGGTGGTGCCCATGGGCGTCACGCTGTCGACCATCGTGGTGGCGCTGCTGCTGATCGCCAACGTACAGCTGGCGCTGCGCGCGCGCCGTATCCCGGGAGGTCGTCCATGAAACTGCGCATTCTAAGTGCTGTCAGTCTTGCTGCGCTACTGAGCGCCTGCGACAGCGGATCTTCTCTCGATCCGCAAAAACAGACCGGACCCAATCCCGAGCTGCCTAAAGCGCAGAACTTTTTCATGCCGCCTATGCAGGTACCGGAAGGGACGCCGTGGAAAACCGGCGAAACGCCAAAGGTGGCGGACGGACTGAAGATAGAGCGGATCCCGGCGAAGCTGATGCACCCGCGCCAGCTCTACGTACTGCCAAACGGAGATGTGCTGGTGGCCGAGGCCAACGGGGTAAAAAATCCGGTCACGGCGCCGAAGCAGCTTATTATGGGCATTGTGCAGAAATCCTCAGGCAAAGGTGCGCCGGGCGGCAACCGTATCTCACTGCTGCGTAACGTTAACGGTAAATGGGAGCAGCATCTCTTTATCGAAAACCTGAATGCGCCCTTTGGTATGCAGCTGATTGGCAACACGCTCTACGTTGCCAATGCCGACAGCCTGGTGAAGTTCCCTTATCAGACCGGGCAGACGGAGATCCGCACCGCGCCGGAAGAGGTCACGGCGCTGCCGGGTGGCGAGCTTAACCATCACTGGACCAAGGCGCTGCTCGCCAGCCAGGATGGCAGTAAACTCTATGTTGGCGTCGGGTCTAACAGCAACATCACCGAAAACGGACTGGGTGCGGAGTATCAGCGCGCAGCGGTCTGGGAGGTGGATGCCGCCAGCGGGGCGAGCCGCATTTACGCCAGCGGCATCCGCAACCCTACCGGACTGCAGTGGGAGCCGCAGAGCGGCAAGCTGTGGGCGATCGCGAATGAGCGCGATGAAATCGGGTCCGATCTGGTTCCTGACTATATGACCTCCGTGCAGGATAACGGCTTCTACGGCTGGCCCTGGAGCTATTTTGGCCAGCACGTGGATGACCGGGTCCGGCCGCAGCGGCCTGACATGGTGGCGAAAGCGATCAAGCCGGACTACGCCCTGAGCTCGCACGTTGCACCGCTCGGACTGCTGTTCTACGGCGCGGACAATATGCCGCAGTATCGCGGCGGCGCGTTTATCAGCGAGCACGGCAGCTGGAACCGGACGCCGCTTAATGGCTACAAAGTAGTATGGGTTAAATTTGAAAACGGCATGCCGGTCGGTAAGCCACAGCCGGTAGTCACCGGATTCCTGACGGACGATGAGAAGAACGTGCGTGGTCTGCCAGTGGGACTGGCAACGGATAATCAGGGTGGGGTACTGATAGCGGACGATGCGGGGGATGCGATCTGGCGCATCAGCGCGGCGCAGTAGTTTTTACCGGTAAAAATAGAAAAGGATTTGGCTGGTCAGCCAAATCCTTTTTTTTGGTTCGCTTAAGCGGCGGGTAACCGCGCGGCGAACGGGGTGCTCAGCACTCCTCACACAGCGAATCATAAAATGTGACGGGAAATATTTCAAGTTTCAGGAAATTACTGTATGGTTATACAGTGTTGAGTGCGGGCGGAGTATCGTTGCTTTCTGATGACTCTCAGGGGCGCGGATAGTCAAATCCCGGCAGGTTCCAGGTGGTGCTGGCCTGTGGCTTTAGCAATGAGTGCCGCTCAGCGCTCCTCACAGATGTGCTCAGGCGGCTGGCGGGTAGGGTCAGGGCCCCGGCCGCTGAACGGCGCGCGCTCCTGTCAGAGGAGAAGGAAAGTGATGGAACTTGTACGATTACTCCTGGACATCGTCCGGATCATCCTGCAAATCATCGTTGCCCTTTTGCAACTGACCGGTCAGGCGCACTGACCGGAACTTGAAACAAGGCGGAGCTCACCCCTCCGCCTTTTTTCGTGGCCGCTCAGGCGGTCCGTGAAGGTGGACGCCAGGGCGCCATAAATGGCGCCCCTACGGAATGGCGTAGATATCTTCCGTAGGGGCCGCATTAATGCGGCCCGTGAAGGCGGATGTATATCCCGGGCCAGGGCGCCATAAATGGCGCCCCTACAAAATGACGTTGGCGGCCGGTGCTGACGAAACGGCGGGGGCTGGCTGCAGGCGTTTCTCTGGCTGCAGCAATGTCATGGCCAGCATACTGACAAAGGCGATAACGGCAGTCACGGTAAACATGGCGTTATAGCCGTAATACTCCGCCAGCCAGCCGCACAGCATGGGTGAAATAATGGCGGCCAGGTTAGCAATTGCCAGCGTCATCCCGCTGAATGCACCCACCGACGCCTTTGGCGTAACGTCTATAACCACCGACCAGTAAACATTATTGACCAGCGCATTGAGTGCGTTTCCCAGCGTCATCAGGGCGATGATCGCGGCCGCCGAACCGGCAAACGGGATGGCCATAAAGCAGCAGGCGGTGGCGCAGAGCGTAATCGCCGCAAAGCCATTGCGGGCCAGCCGCAGATTTCCGGTTCGCGCCAGCAAACGATCGGCAAGGCGTCCGCCGAGCAGCACCGTCAGACAGGCTCCGCTCCACGGGATCATGGCGATATACCAGAGCGAATGCAGGTCATAATGAAAATTATCCTGCAGATATTTTGGCAGCCAGGTGACCAGCGTAAAGGTGATATAGAGAAAACTGAAGTAGCCCAGCGCATTACACACCAGCGTGCGGCTGGTAAAAAAGCGCCACCAGGGTAACGGGCGCTCATCGTGCGCTTCAGCACGCTGTCCCTGTACAATCAGCGCACGCTCAGCATCGTTCGCTGCCGGATGCCGCTGCGGCGTATCGGCGAAGTAGCGGGCAAACAGCAGCATCGCCAGCAGCGAAAAGACGCCAAGCAGGATAAACATCATGCGCCAGTCGTTGGTCAGCAGCAGCAGGCCAACCGCGATGGGTGCGGTCAGCAGCGAGCCTACCTGCGTACTCAGCAGGCCGATACCCAGCGCCATGCCGCGCTCATTATCCGGCGCCCAGTGCGCAATTGTCTTGTTCATCAGCGCGTAGGCAGGCCCCTCGGCAAAGCCAAACAGTACCCGCAGCGCGGCGAACCCCATGATGGCGGAGCCGCCAAACAGCGCCACGCCAATTTCACCTGCCCAGGCCGTGGCGATCTCCAGCAGCGACCAGAGCACGCCGGCCATCAGCCACACTTTGCGCGTGCCAAACCGGTCGGCGAGAAAACCGCCGCAGAGCGAGCCAAACAGATAGCCAAAACCAAAGTACCCCAGCACGGCGCCCAGCTCGACCTTACTGAAATGGAACTGCTGCGAAATGGCCTGCGCAGCGAAGGAGAGTGCACCGCGGTCAACGTAATTAATCAGCGCAATAAGGAACAATAATGAAAAGATACGGTAGCGGACAGCAGAGGCTTTCATGGCATAACTCCTGTGAAGAACACAGGAATGAGTAAGCAAAGGTAATGCCAGAATCTCTGAGCCGGGTCATATCAGCGCGAAGAGGGATAAAACCGGGCAGAACAGCAAGCACTTTATGCTTCGGGAAACGTAAAGGTTGCTGCGCTGCACCAGACTGGATGCTTAAGCGTGCATTGAGGGTGCAGAATTACACCACGGGCTGCTGCAGGATCACGCCATTCACCATCGGCTCCTGAGGTAATCCGACATGCAGTAAAATCTGACCACGATAGTGCTCATCCGTGTCGTGCTGATCGTCGCTCAGCAACACGCCCGCTTCATTGACATTCTTACCCGCAATTTCCGTTTTGGTACGCGCCGCACTGCGCATCCACTCATATTCAATATCGATATGCCCGGTATCAATACAGCGGATCCCCTGCTGACTGAGATCGTAAGCCAGCACGGTCGCCGTCGGACCCAGCGAAATCAGCACTAAGTCATACTCGCGGGCATGCGCCAGCACACTGGTATAGAGCTGGTTATAGACTGAAAATGCATTACGGTTTAGCGTGGTAATACGCTTTATTTCGCGTGCGCCGTCCATTAAATCGTTGCCGATACCCAGCCGGGTGCCGCTGCCTTCAACGATCAATATTTTTTGTCGTAAAAAAGCTGTTTGAATTTAGCAAATACGCGGGTCGCCTGCTGTTTATCAATATAATCATGATAAGGACGCGTCACCGAAGTATTTCCATACTGATACGTTTTTTTTAATAAAGGCTCATAGCGGCGAAAGAAAAAGGCTTTATGAAAAAACCAGAACAGGGCTGAGCCAAAACGCATATTGCGGGTGGAGCGAAAAGCATCCGGCATGCAGAGCAGGCAGGGGTTATCGTCACGCGTACCGCGCCGCATGATCTCTTTCAGTCTGATAGAAAGACGCTCATCAAATGACTGAAAGCCAATATTTTTAAACAGTGTCATCTCCAGTTCTCCATCCCCATACCGGCATACGGATAACCTGTCGTTACTGAGCAGCAAATCGATCGTCTGTTCAGGTGACATCACCTGATATTGCCGCGCATGTGCCTGGGCAACCGGGAATTTTAACGCTGCGTGTGTAAATTTAAATGGAAACCGTATTTTACGATAAAGGGAATCTGCGCTGATCATAATAACCTTCTTTTTATCTGCGGATCTGCTACAGAGCAGTCAGGTGATTTATATCACTCTTCCTGAAAAAACAGAGGCTGAGGAAATTCTCAAACTGAAATTACGCTGCGTTATTTAATGATTAAACCCCAGCTCAACGTAAAACCAATCGGAAGAATTGTCAGGCGTAGCGGCAAATTAAATGGCAGCAGGCAATTTACGCCAGGATAATTCGTATACCGGCTGCGCGGACCCGTTAATCAATTTCATCAAAGCGTGCTGCAGGCCCTATTGCCCCTCATTTAAGCCATTCAGCGAGCCTGACGGTAATCATTTTTATGATGCCGGGCCTGTTATCGTGCACGCGCTCACGCCATCTGTTATGCCAGTGAGTTAGCAAAAGGTGCGCAATCGCTGCGGCAATGATTAATTAAATCTATCAAAATTAAACGTGATTTCAGTCACATGGTGAGCCTGAAGCTGACGGCAAGCCTTAAGCAACGCTTGATTCATTAGCGGATCTGACAACACATAAACTCACGGGTTTTTACACAGTGCTTACATAAGTTAATATTTTGTTGGAATTGCTGCGATGTCGTAACGGCATAAATTAATGAACAAAACTGAGGGATTGGCATGATAACAAAACTCACCAGTATCGTAATGGCGATACTGGCGATAGCGCTGCTCTATATGGGTGGTCAGCTGTTACTCAATGGAGGCAGCGCGTTCTACGCGATGATGGGGGCAGGATTACTGCTGACGGCTGTTTTACTGTTCCGCAAACAGCGCAGTGCGCTGACGCTCTATGCGGTACTGATGTGGATCACGCTGGCGTGGATCGTCTGGGAAGCGGGATTTGATAAGTGGCAGTGGATCCCGCGCGGCGACCTGTTTGGCGTGATCGGCCTGTGGCTGGCGATGCCGTGGGTTGTCAGGCCGCTTACCCGCGGCGAACGCCGTTTTCATCCGCTGCTCGGCGGCACCGTGGCGATTATGGTGCTGGTCGTCATCGGTCTCTGTTTTTACGATCCGCTGCCGCAGGCCGGTACCATCACCAATGCACGCGAGCCGGTAAACGAGCCTGGCGCAGAAAATGAGTGGGCCGCCTATGGCGGTACGCCAGCGGGGCAACGCTTCTCAGCGCTGAAACAGATCAGCAAAGCGAACGTCAGTAACCTTGAAGTCGCCTGGGAGTATCATACCGGTGATATGCGTCAGGAGAGCGATGCCACCGAGTATACGTTTGAGGCGACGCCGCTGAAAGCCAACGATATGCTCTATCTCTGCACGCCGCATAATGAAGTCCACGCGCTCAATCCGGAAAGCGGGGCGGTGAAATGGAAATATACGCCGGAGAAAAACCGCTCTTATCTTCAGCAGCATCAGACATGCCGCGGCGTCAGCTACTACGCCGCACCGGTTGCACAAACCAGCAGCAGTGCGCCTGCGCTTTGCCGTAAGCGTATCTTCAACGCCACCACCGATGCGCGCCTGATTGCGCTGGATGCCGACAGCGGCAAGCGCTGCCCTGATTTTGGCCGCGATGGCGTGGTGGATCTGCGCGCAAACATGGGTGAGATCCGCCCGCACGCGCTGATGCAGACGTCTGCTCCGCTGGTGGCCGGTAATCTGGTGATCGTGGGTGGATCGGTCATGGATAACGGCTTTGAGAAAGGCAATCCTTCCGGCGTCATTCGTGCCTATGACGCGCAGAGTGGCCGCCTGGTGTGGAATTTCGATCCGGCCACGCCGGATGTGACCGCGCCGATTGCCGCAGATAAGCGCTATCCGCAGGATACGCCGGTTGCCTGGGCAACGCTGAGCGCCGATGTCAAAAATGGCCTGGTCTACGTTCCCTTTGGTAATGCATCACCGGATGAAGTGGGGATTGAACGCGACGCTGACAGTAACACCGAGAAGTTCCGCGACACGCTGGTGGCGCTGGATCTGCAGACCGGTGCGTTTAAGTGGCGCTATCAGAGCTCGCACCACGATTTGTGGGATCGCGATAACCCGTCACAGCCTTCACTGCTGGATATCGATTATCAGGGCCAGAAGCAGCCGGTAGTGATCCTGCCGACCAAAACCGGCAACCTGTTTGTGCTGAATCGTCTGACCGGCCAGCCGGTTTATCCGGTGAACGAAGTGAAAGTCTCGACTGAAGGCGGCGTTCCGGGCGAAAAATTTGCCGCCACGCAGCCGGTCTCCAGCCTGAACTTTATTCCGCAGGCGCTGACGGAAAAATCGATGTGGGGCATTACGCCGTTTGACCAGATCGCCTGCCGGATCGATTTTCATCGTCTGCGTTATGATGGCAATCCGTGGACGCCAGCTACCGAGGCGGGCACGCTGGTGTTCCCGGGCAATATTGGCGTCTTTAACTGGGGATCCGTCGCGGTCGATCCGGAGCGCCAGATACTGATCGCTGCGCCGGTACGCCTGGCGTATAAATATAATCTGATCAAGCGCACGCCGCAGACGGCGACCGAGCGCCTGTTCACCAAAGATGGTCAGCCTTACTGGAATGAAAACTTTCACGGCGACTATGCGATCCACATTCAGCAGCTCGCGTCGGGTCTGGGTATTCCCTGCATTGCACCGCCGTGGGGCCGCCTGGTGGGGGTTGATCTGAAAACCGGGAAAACGGAGTGGCTGCGTCGTATCGGCACCACGAAGAACCTGAAAACCACTTTCCTGCCAGGCCGCTTCCCGCTGGGATTCCCGATGGGGATGGTGGCACACGGTGGGCCGCTGCTGACCGCTGGCGATCTGGTGTTCCACGGTGCTACGGCAGATAACTTCTTCCGCGCCTATGACAGCACCACCGGCGAGCTGTTGTGGCAGACCGAACTCAGCGCAGGCGCACAGGCCACGCCGTCAACCTATATGGGTAAAGATGGCAAGCAGTATGTAGTAATCGCGGCGGGAGGACACGGATCGCTCGGCACCAAAGCGGGCGACAGCGTGGTGGCGTTTCGTCTGAAGTAAAGAAGGACGTATCACACCAGGGTTAACCAGCGTCCCGCCGCCCGGCGGGACGCTGCATCAGAGATTACGCTTTCGCACGTTCACTCTGCACTTTCTGCGCAATACGATCGCCAATAGTTTTGTCGATATTACGCCAGTAGGTGAAAGCGCGCGACAGCACCGGCTCCTCCACGCCGTTAAGCAGGTGACCGGCAACGTTGTTTACCAGACGATCGCGTGCGGCATCATCCATCACTTTATTCACCAGCTGATTCGCCTGGCCGAAATCATCGTCATCTTTGCGCAGCGTATAAGGTGAACGCACCATATCGCCCTGCGACTGCCAGGTGGAATCAGTAGGATAGCGCTCGCCATCGGCCACCGGACCACCTTTGGAGTTAGGCGCATAGACCGGATCGGAGACCGGATTAATGCGCATCGCACCATCTTTGCTGTAGCTGTTGACCGGCGCCTGCGGCGCGTTCACCGGGATCTGCTTATAGTTAACGCCAAGACGTGCACGGTGCGCATCTGCATAGGCGAAAATACGGCCCATCAGCATTTTGTCCGGGCTCAGGCCGATACCGGGAACCAGGTTATTCGGCTCAAACGCCGCCTGTTCAATCTGGGCATGGTTATCGGTGGGGTTGCGATCCAGCGTCAGTTTACCGACTTTGATCAGCGGATAGTCGTCGTGCGGCCAGACTTTGGTCAGATCAAACGGGTTGTAGCGGTAGCTGTCCGCTTCTGCAAACGGCATGATCTGCATATAGAGCGTCCAGCTCGGAAAATTGCCTTCTTTGATAGAATTAAACAGGTCGCGCGTATGGTAGTCGCCATCCTGACCGGCCAGCGTGTCGGCATTCTCCTGCGTCAGGAACTCAATGCCCTGATCGGTTTTAAAATGATATTTCACCCAGAACTTTTCACCAGCGGCGTTAACCCACATATAGGTATGGCTGGAGTAGCCGTTCATGTGGCGCCAGCTTTTCGGAATGCCGCGGTCGCCCATCAGCCAGGTCACCTGGTGCGCAGATTCGGGTGAGAGGGTCCAGAAATCCCACTGCATATCGTTATCGCGCAGGTTGTTATCCGCCCGGCGCTTCTGCGAGCGGATAAAGTGCTGAAACTTCATCGGGTCGCGGATAAAAAACACCGGCGTGTTATTGCCCACCATGTCGTAGTTGCCTTCGGTGGTGTAAAACTTGATAGAGAAGCCGCGCGGATCGCGCCAGGTATCCGGGCTGCCGCGTTCACCGGCTACGGTGGAGAAGCGCATCACCACATCAGTGCGGGTCCCGGGCTGGAAAACGGCGGCTTTGGTATAGCGGCTGACATCTTCTGTCACTTCAAAATGGCCAAATGCGCCGCTGCCTTTTGCATGGGGCTGACGCTCCGGAATACGCTCGCGGTTAAAGTTGGCCATCTGTTCAATCAGATAGTGATCGTGCAGCACCAGCGGACCATCAGGCCCGACCGACAGGGAGTGTTCATCGCTGGCTACCGGAATGCCCGCATCCGTGGTGGTCGGTTTGCGATTATCACTGCTCATAATATCTCCAGATTTTGTAAGGGTAATCTCAGCCTTTAAGCGTAGCAGCATGCGCTGCGCTTGCCTGATTAGTTACGCAATCTGAAGCGAGCGCCACTCACCCTGTCCGGAACACCCCGCGCGCCGGGCAGAAGGGGCGATCAGCGCTGCGCCGCGTGCTCGTAAAAATCTATCTTTTCTACTTTTGCCGCAGAACCGCCCCCCTCAAACTCCGCCGCCAGCCACGCATTCACAATATTTTTTGCCAGCTCCGGACCCACCACGCGCGCGCCCAGCGTCATGATCTGGGCATTATTGCTTTTACGCGCCCGCTCGGCAGAGAAAGTGTCGTGACACTGCGCTGCCCGCACGCCGGGCACTTTATTGGCCACGATGGCTACGCCAATACCGGTGCCGCAGAGCAGGATGCCGCGCGCAAACTCCTGCCGCTGAATCGCGGTCGCCAGCGCCCAGGCAACATCCGGTACATAGGGCGGGCGTTATCAGCATCGTTGGTAAAATCTGTCACGGTATAACCCTGCGTTTCCAGCAGCGTCTTAATGATATTTTTCAGATCGACAGCCGCATCATCAGCACCGATTGCAATCGTTTTCATAGCGGTTCTCCGGTAAAGAAAAAGGGCCTGCATTCAGGCGTGGATCACAGCGTGCCACAGCGATAAACATTTGTTCAATGCATGTTCATTTGTAATATGGTGATTATGTGAGCGCGATCGCGATAGATGAGTCAGATGGCAGGTTTTAAGGTGCCTGACAGCCTTGCGCCAGGTCACAGATCCTTTAAACGCGCATTGAAACAGGTTCATTAATTCAATTAATGTTCATATGAACAAACGGCCATCAGGGTCAGAACGCGCTATAACCGGGAGCTGCATGATGTCTCAGCCACAACGCTTACTTGGTGTCAGTCTGAAAATGTACTTTGGCTACCAGCAAACGCTGGCGTGGTGCCGCGAGGTCGCCAGACTGGCCGATCACCCGGCGATCGCAAGCGGCAGCGTCGGCCTGTTTATCCTGCCCGCCTATCCGGCGATCCCCGCCGTAGCGGAGATCTTCGCGGGCACGCCGGTACGCATTGGCGGACAGGATGTTTGCCAGGCGGAAAACGGCGCCTGGACCGGTGAAGTCAGCGCCAGCATGCTGCAGGAGCTGGGCTGTTCGCTGGCTGAAATCGGTCATGCGGAGCGGCGGCGACACTTCCGCGAGGATGCGGCGCAGATTGCCGCCAAAGTGGCGATATCGCTACAGCACGGGCTGACGCCGGTGCTCTGTATTGGCGAGTCGGAGCAGGGAACGCCCGCGGAGGCGATTGCGCTCTGTGCCGCAGAGCTTAACGATGCGCTGGCGCAGGCGGCGGCGCATCGCCTGCGGGGCGAGATTCTGTTTGCCTATGAACCCCAGTGGGCCATTGGCGCGCCGCAGCCGGCCCCCGACAGCTATATTCGTACCGTCTGCGCCGGGCTGCGGACGCTGCCGCTGCCCGCCGGTATTACGCTGAAGGTGATATACGGCGGCAGCGCCGGACCGGGTCTGATCCAGCGGCTGGGCAGTGATGTGGATGGCCTGTTTCTTGGCCGCTTTGCTCACGACCCGCAGGCGCTGGCGCAGATTATTGAAGAGGCCAGCGCGCTCGCCGGTGGCAGAGCATAGCGGGGCGGCCGCGATGAGTGCTATAACTTACGGCTGCTTACGACCGCGTTACACAGGACAGAGAAGAGATGGAGAATACCACGCCGGGTCAGGATGCTGAGCTGCTGACCGAGATTGCCGTCGCCTACTATCAGGACGCCATCACGCAGGAGGAGATCGCGCGTAAATTTGGTATCTCGCGCATCAAGGTCGGGCGACTGCTTAAACGCGCGCGCGAAGAGGGCATTGTGGAAATCAGCGTGCGCTACCATCCGGTTTTCAGTACCCGGCTGGAGCAGCAGCTGCAGCGCTCTTTTCCGCGCCTGCAGCGGGCGCTGATTGCGCTGGATTCCGCCGACAGCGACGAGCAGCGCCGTCAGGTAGCCGCGCTGGTGTCTGCCCATCTGGCGCAGACACTGAAAGATAACGCTATCGTCGCTGTCGGTCAGGGGCGTAACGTGGCGGCGGTGGCCGATCATCCGGGTCAGGTGCCCGACCGCAACTGCCTGTTTATCAGCGGTATTGGCGGCACGCACCGCCCGGGCGACGCCATCAACGCCGATCACATCAGCCGCCGGCTGGCAAAGAAGTTTGGCGGCAGCAGCGAAACGCTCTATGCCCCCGCCTACGTGGAGAACCGCGCGCTGCGCGACAGCTTTATGCAGAACGGTACGGTAAAAGAGACGCTGGATCGCGCGCGTAAAGCGGATGTGGCGCTGGTGGGGATCGGGGATATGAATGAGAACAGCTACATGGTGAAGCTGGGCTGGTTTACCCCGCGTGAAATTATCGACGCCAGCGTTAATCAGGGTGTGACCGGTGATATTGCCGGCTATGACTTTTTCAACGCCCGCGGTGAAGCGGTGGAGACGGTCATGAATGAGCGCGTGATCGGGCTGAGCATTGATGAGCTGCGCCGGATCCCGTGCGTGATCGCGATAGCCGCAGAGAATACCAAGGCGATGGCGATACTCGGGGCGCTGCGCACCGGGGCCATCGATATCATCGCGACCTCGGCGCAGAATATCCGCACGGTGCTGAGCCTGGTACAGGCGCGCTAAAGCGCGCTTTAGCGTATCTGAACGCGCCGGATTGCAATCTCTTCGGCGCGCTGCAGCAGCAGCTGCAGATCGTCCTCATCAATATCCAGCAGGGGCCCGCTCTCCAGCGCCTGATGCAGGTCGTCGCGCGTGAGCGGAACCGGCATCGCCACCGGCTGCGGTTTCGCCTCGGCGGCCGCCAGCGGATGAGGATAGCGGCGTCCGGCGAGGTTATTAAATACGATCGCCAGCAGCGCGAGGCAGACAGAGTTAAGCATCACCGGCGTCAGCACAAAGTGGTAGCCGAGTTGCGCCACGCTGCCGCCGCCGAGAATCGCCGTCAGCGCCACCGCGCCGCTGGGCGGGTGCAGACAGCGCAGCTGAAACATCACCGCAATAGCGAGACAGGCGGCTACTCCGCACGCCAGTGCCGGCTGCGGGATCAGCAGTGCCGTGGTCACGCCAATAACGCCGGCAACGAGGTTACCGCCAATAATCGACCACGGCTGCGCCAGCGGGCTATTGGGCAGGCCAAACAGCAGCACCGCAGACGCTCCCATTGGCGCGACAAACCACAGGTTTACCGCACCCAGCATCCAGTGGCTGATGAGACTCGTCAGCGTAAGGCCCAGCCCGGCTCCGAGGCTGGCCAGCAGGCGCTGTCTGCGCGCCACGGGCAGGGGATGTGGCCAGAAGCGGGCCAGAAACAGGCGCAGCGAGGCCAGTCGGCTCGCCGGTTGCGGTTGTGTCATAGAAAATCCGTGAGAAGCCAGAAACAGTGGCCGGGGATTGTCGCCTGGCGTCTGACGCTAAACAACCCTGCAGTGTGCAGGGATTTATGCGCGTACGCGGAAGGTGCGACAGCCTTACGCAACGGCGGCAGTTGAGGTATAGTCCGTTTTTTTTCGGAGGAACCATGCTGCCTGACTTATCTACCCGCCTGAACAAATACATCAGCGAGAGCGGAATCTGCTCGCGCCGTGATGCCGATCGCTATATCGAACAGGGCAACGTATTTATTAACGGTAAACGCGCCGCCGTCGGTGCTCAGGTGTACGCCGGAGATGAGGTCAGGGTGAATGGCCAGCTGATTGAGCCGCGTGACGCCGACGATCTGGTGCTGATTGCGCTTAACAAACCCACCGGCATTGTTACCACCATGGAAGAGGGTGAGCGCGACAATATCGGCGACTTTGTGAACCACAGCAAGCGCGTGTTTCCTATCGGCCGGCTGGATAAGGATTCGCAGGGGTTAATTTTCCTCACCAACCACGGCGATCTGGTTAACAAAATTCTGCGCGCCGGTAATAACCACGAAAAAGAGTATGTAGTGACGGTTGATAAACCGATCACCGATGAATTTATCGCGGGCATGGCGGGTGGCGTGCCGATGCTGGGCACGGTAACGAAAAAGTGCAAAGTTAAAAAAGAGTCGACGTTTGTGTTCCGCATTATTCTGGTGCAGGGGCTCAATCGCCAGATCCGCCGCATGACCAAACACTTTGGCTATGAGGTGACGAAGCTTGAGCGTACGCGCATCATGAACGTCAGCCTTAAGGGCATTCCGCTCGGCGAGTGGCGCGATCTGACCGATGATGAACTGATCGATCTGTTTAAGCTGATTGAGGATTCGTCATCAGAAGATACTAAAACCCGGCAGGCGCAGGCGAAGAAAAAAACGGCGTCACCGGCGAAAAAAGCGCCCGCTGCGGCTGCAAAGCAGGGCGATAAAGCGGGGGGCCAGGGCGCGAACCGCAAACGCTTTACCCAGCCCGGCCGCAAAAAAAAGGGGCGTTAAGCCCCGGATTATCCGCCCGGCCTGCGGGCGGATCGGATTATTTATCGGTGCCAAACCCCTGTTTATGGAGCGCCGCCAGCACGTGCGGGAAGTAAATGTGCTGGTAGTAGCCGCTGACGCTGTCGCTCCAGCTCTCGCCATCGCTGCGGCCGGTAGTTTGCCAGTGCTGCACCAGCTGCGCGTTGTAATCAGCGATATGCTGCGGCAGATCCGCCTGCTGATAACGCTCTTCGTGGCGGAAAGTCGGCAGCGGCAGACGCGGCTTCTGGTGCGCAGGCTGGTCGACGTGGCCGATGACCACCCCGGCAACCGGGAAGGTATAGTCGGGCAGATCCAGCAGCGCGATCATCGCTTCCGGATCGCGGCGGATGCCGCCAATCGGCACAATACCCAGCCCCTCAGCCCGCGCGGCGGCCATGACCGATCCCAGCGCAATGCCCACATCGGTGGCGCCGGAGACCACGCTTTCAATACTCTGCTGCGCAATCTGCTCACGGCCGCTGGCTTCCATCGCCAGGCGCGACTTATGCATATCCAGGACAAAGGTCAGAAACACGGGCGCTTTCGCGATCCACGGCTGCCCGCCGGCAATGGCGGCAATCTGCTGGCGCTGCGCGGCGTCGCGGGTGACGACGACGGATACCTGCTGGGAGTTGACCGAGGTAGGCGCGTAGTACGCCGCTGAAATAATTCGCTCAAGTACCGCATCCTCTACGGGCTGATCGGTATAGCTGCGCTCACTCTTATGCTGAGCGAAAAGATCGATAATGGAACTCATGCTGCCTCCTGTTGTGGGGGAGAGAGCGTAGCAGGCCGGGTAGCGGTGCGTTTTACCGTTATTGCCGTGAGGTAAAACCGGGTGCCGTGGCGGCACCCGGGCGGGAGGTATCAGCTGACTTTCACCACGGTTTTACCGAAGTTTTTGCCATTAAGCATATCGAAGAACGCCTGCGGTGCATTCTCCAGCCCCTCAATCACATGCTCGCGATAGTGCACCTTCTCCTGCTCAACCAGCGGCGTCATCGCTTTCAGAAACTCAGGATAGCGGTCGCCGTAGTCCTGGAAGATGATAAAGCCCTGCATGCGGATACGGCGTTTCAGGATCCCCGCCATGATCAGCGGCGTGCGGTCAGGTCCCGGCGGCAGGTCGCGGCTGCTGTAGCCCGAGACGAGGCCGCAGACCGGAACGCGGGCAGCGGTGTTCAGCAGCGGGAATACCGCGTCAAACACTTTACCGCCGACGTTCTCGTAATAGATATCGATACCGTCCGGGCAGGCCGCAGCCAGCTGGTCGGCAAAGTCATCACTGTGGTGATTGATACAGGCGGAGAAGCCGAGCTTTTCAATCGCATAGCGGCACTTCTCTTCACCCCCGGCGACGCCCACCACGCGGCAGCCGTTAAGCTTGCCCAGCTGGCCCACGGTCGCGCCGACCGGACCGGTCGCCGCCGCCACTACCAGCGTTTCGCCCTTTTTAGGCTGACCAATGTCCATCAGCCCCATATAGGCGGTGAAACCGGGCATACCGAGAATGCCGAGCGCCCAGGAGGGGTGAGCCAGCTCGCCGAGCTTTGCCACGCCTTCGCCATCAGAAACCGCATAGGTCTGCCAGCCGCTCTGGGCCAGCACCCAGTCGCCCGCGTTAAAATCGCTGTGCTTTGATGCCTCAACCTGACACACCGTGCCGCCGACCATCGGCTGATCGAGTTCCGCCGGAGGAGCATAAGACTTACCGTCATCCATGCGGCCGCGCATATAGGGATCCAGTGACAGCCACACCGTGCGCAGCAGCATCTCACCCTCTTTGATCTCCGGCACCGGTTGTTCCACCAGCCGGAAGTTCTCTTTTACCGGTTCGCCCTCAGGACGGGACGCCAGCAGCCAGGCCTGGTTTGATACAGCATGTTGCGACATAGTTACCTCTCTTATGACAAACGGGTGAGGCAAGTGTAGCTGAGGATAAGAGAGGCGCTGTTAACGGATATTGCGTTAACGGCCTGCTGCAACATTTTGTCAGTGATCCGCGGAAGGGTGTTATATAACAGTCACTCATCGTCAGAATTAACCCTGGCCGTGCGGCTCCGCATGCGCCGCTTCCTGACCCCGGAGATCGTTATGATAAACCCGTTACGCGCCGCGCTGCTGCTGGCAACGCTGACAGGCAGCACGCCGCTGCTGGCGCAGACCTACGTCTATGTTTCAGAAGCCGGCGACGGCACGATTGCGCGCTACAGTCTGGATCAGCACGGTGCACTGCATCTGCTGGGGCACACCCCGGCGGAGGGCAAAGTGATGCCGCTGGCGCTCAGCACCGATAAAATCCATCTTTATGCGGCGATCCGCAGCAAGCCGCTGCAGCTGGCAAGCTGGGTGATTGATCGCCGCAGCGGCGACCTGACGCAGAAGCAGCAGGTGCCCGCCGCCGCCAGTTATCCCTGGATCGTCGCTGAGCCGCAGGGGCGTTATCTGCTGGCGGCCTCGTATGATGGTAACGTCGTTGATGTATACCGGCTGACGCCGGAAGCGACACTCAGCGCACCGCCGGTGAGCCGGTACGCCACCGGGCCTGCCGCTCACTCGGCCATTGCGGATCCAGCCGGCAAAACGGTGTATGTCGGCAACCTCGGCACCGACCGCGTGCTGCAGCTGACGCTGAGCGACAGCGGCACGCTGGCCGCGCTCGGCAGCGGGTATGTCGCTACGGCTAAAAACAACGGCCCGCGCCACTCGGTAATGTCCGCAGACGGGCGCTTTCTGTATAACATTGGCGAAATGGGCGGGGTGATCACGCAGTTCCGGCGTGAGGCGAACGGGGCGCTGGTAAAAGTTGCTGAATCCCCCAGCGCGGTTGCCGCCTCTTATCATCTGGCAGAGGGGCGCGAACGGCCGCCGGGATACAGCGATCCCACGCCGCGTATCTGGGCCGCCGATATTCATCTCACGCCGGACGGGCGCTTTCTCTACGTCAGCGAGCGCACCAGCAGTACGCTGAGCGGCTACCGGGTAGATGCAGAGAGCGGGGCGCTGACGTTAGCGGGCAGCTGGCCGGTGGAGAAGCAGCCGCGCGGGTTTGCCATTACCCCGGACGGACGCGGGCTGGTGGTCAGCGGCGAGAAGAGCGCGGTGATTGGCAGTTACCGCATCGATCCGCAAAGCGGGGCGCTGACGCGCACCGGTGAAGCGCCGGTGGGCAGCGATGCCAACTGGGTGACGATCGTGCACTACTGACGGCTGTGCAGGCGGCGGTCTGCACAAAATAATTTTATGGAGCCGCCGCACAGCTGAGAAATGTGATCGCCGACACATTTTATCTGTTAACCGGACGATTCCCTCCGGTGCCGTGCAGCCACTACGCTGGCCGCTGCGGCACCGGCAGCTTCGATAAGCGGCGTTAACGGATAACCGCACACGCGGGGCGTATCATCCAGCATAAATTTTGATGACGAAACAATTTGTCGTAGTTATCTGCGTGAGCGCAGGCAGCAATCTGGCAGGATACGCCGCACTTAGTGCCTTCTGGTCCCTGTGACATGCCGTGGCTTACCCGACCCGCTCTGTTCTTTGCCGTAAAAACCACGCTCGCTGCGTTTCTGGCGCTCTGGCTGGCGCTGGAGATTAACCTGGATCGCCCCGCCTGGGCGCTGACGACGGTGTTTGTCGCTTCGCAGCTCTACTCCGCCTCGACCATCTCTAAATCGCTGTTTCGTCTGCTCGGCACGCTGCTGGGCGGCCTGTTTATCTTTCTGATTTTTCCGCTGACGGTGGCGCATCCGCTGCTGTTCAGCTGGTGATTTCACTCTGGGTCAGCGGCTGTCTCTGGCTCTCACTGCATGATCGGACGCCCAAAAGCTATGTGTTTATGCTGGCGGGCTACAGCGCGGCGATTATGGGGTTTCCGGAAGTTTACACGCCGTGGGGCATTACCAGTACGGTGCTGTCGCGTATTGAAGAGATCACCTTAGGCATTGTCTGCAGCAGCCTGATACACGGCCTGCTGTTTCCGGTCTCCATGCGCAGCCTGCTGGAGCAGAGCGTGACGCAGTGGTATCTCACCGGCCGCCGGCTCTGTCACGATCTGCTCTCCGGGCCGGTTAGCGCCGTCTCGCCCGAGCGGGAAGCGATCCTGACGCAGATGGCTACCGCACCGCAGCAGGTGGAAATTCTGATCACCCACTGCGTCTATGAGGGTGACGCTGCCCGGCGGCTGATCCGCTTAGTCAGCGCGCAGTATCAGCATCTCTCCTATCTTATCCCGACGCTGACCGCCATCGAGCTGCGCCTGCAGCGCCTGGCCGCACGCAATATCCTGCTGCCTGACTATGTGGCGCAGGGATTTCAGCAGTTCCTGCAGTGGCTCAGCGACGGAGAGGCGCCGGGCGATGTGATCGGCATTCAGCTGGAGCTGACCCACCGGCAGGCGCAGATCAACGCGGCGTGGCGCGCCGGCGAGCTGCCGGTGGAACACTGCCTGCTGCTGAGCGGGCTGCTGGAGCGCATGATCGACTTTGTGCGCATCGCCGGGGCGTATCAGAGCGTCAGTGGCATGGTGAGCGATTTGTCGGGTGACACCGCACTGGCGCGCGGCAGACGCACCCACCGCTTCTTTGATCGCGGGCTTATCCGTCTTTCGGCGCTGACCGCTTTCTGCGCCACCTTTGGCAGCTGCCTGCTGTGGATGGGAAGCGGGTGGCGCGACGGTGCGTCTGCCCCGGTTATGGCGGCGATCCTGAGCTCTTTTTTCGCCAGCTCGATACGCCGCTCACCTCAATGAAGCTGTTCGTGCGCGGCGTGCTGATCGCCATTGGTATCAGCCTGGTGTATGTCGCGCTGCTGCTGCCGCAGGCGACCTCGTTTGAGGCGCTGATAATCTGCATGGCGCCGGGGCTTATTATGCTGGCGCTGACAATCGCCCGCCCGGCAACCAACCTGATTGGCCTGAGCGTGGCGATTCAGATCCCGGGACTGATCGGTTTTGGTCACCATCTGAAGCCGGATCTGGTGCTGCTGGTGAATAACGCCATCGCCTCGGTGACCGGTGTCCTGTTTGCCGCGATCGCCACGGCCATTATGCGCAACAAGCGGCCGTCGTGGAGTGCGCGGCGCGCGGTGCGGCGCGGACTGCGCGAGCTGCTGCGCTTTATTAAGGAGATTGAGCGCAACGGCTCATCCCTGCCAGCCCGGCAGCGCTTTATCAGCCTGATGCTGGATAAGGTCAACATGGTGCTGCCGCGTCTGCGTCTCGATCCGCAGTCAGATATGAGCAGCGCCGGTATGCTGCTTAATGAGGTGTGGCTGGGCGTCAACAGCTTCGACTACTATGCGCGGCACCGGGTGCTGCTGGGTAATTACCTGCTCGACAGCGGGGCGTTTTTCTATGAGCTGGGACGCTTTCTGAAGCAGCGGCTGAAGTCGCTGCAGAGCGCCCCGCACGCTGAACTACAGCAGACGCTGGATCTGCTGCTGCTGCAGCTGGAAGCGCTGGCGCTGGACGATGAACGCCTGTTTACGCCGCTGTTTCATCTGTTCAGCGTCCGGCTCTATCTGTTTCCGCAGCTGGCGTGGCCGGAGGCGACCGCCGG
>NZ_MIPP01000047.1 GCF_002095385.1 Pantoea eucrina
CGGCAGAGAAGCTGCGCGCGGACTGCAGCTGCGTGAACAGCTGCAGCAGGACAGTGATGCACAGCAGCAGCTGGTCCGGCAGCTACAGGCGCAGCAGCAGCAGGCTGAAACCACGCTGCAGCAGGCGGAACGCGATTATCAGCAGGCGCTGCAGAAGCGCGATGAGGCGGTGGAAGCCGGACAGCAGCTCGAAACGCTGCTGACTGAGCAGGTGCTGCCGCTCGATCAGCAGATAGCGCGCACCGCGCAGCAGCTGAGTGAACAGCAGCAGCAGCTGACGCAGCAGCAGCAGGCGGTCGCCCGCAGTGAACAGGCGCTGCAGCAGCAGCAACAGGTGAGTGAACGCTTACAGCTACAGCTGGCTGAACAGCAGGCGTGGCGCACGCGCGAAGCGGCTACCGCCGGCTGGGGGCCGGAGCTGGCGCGCTGGCAGGCTGATATCGGACACCTTGAGGAGCGTGAACAGGCGGCGACGCAGCTTGCCGGACAGCAGCAGCGGCAGCAGCAGCAGCTGGCGCAGCTACAGCAGACGCTGGCAGCGCGTGAACAGGCGGCTAAGCCATTAGCGCAGGCGGAGACGGAGAGCCGCCAGCAGCGCGAACAGGCTGAGCAGGCGCTGACCTCTCTGGAAAATCAGCAGCGCAGCGCCGATCTGCGCAATGCTCTTGCGCGCTATCAGCAGCAGCGCGCCCCGCGTCAGCAGCTGACGCTGCTGGCCGCGCAGTGGCAATCGCTGCAACCGCAGCGCGTACAGCGGGCTGCCCGGCTGACGCAGCTGCAGCAGAGTTACCTGCAGGGTGAAGAGACACTGCAGAAACTGCGCGACAGCTGGAAGCGCGAGCATCAGGCGCTGCTCGATCTGCGTCGCCTGTGCGAACTGGAACGGACCATTGCCCGGCTCTCTGATGAGCGCGCCAGACTACAGCCTGACGCCCCCTGCCCGCTGTGTGGTTCCTGTCAGCACCCGGCGGTAGCGGACTATCAGCAGCTCCGGCCGGATGAGAATCAGCAGCGGCTTACCGCGCTGGAGACGGCAGTGGCGCAGCTGAAAGAGGCAGGCACGGCACAGGGCGAACAGCAGAAACTCTCTCTGCAGCAGCAGGCGCTGGAAGAGGAGCTGGCTGAACTGGATCGCCAGCTGGCCACCATCGATACCAGGTGGCAGGCGCTGTGCACCCCGCTGGGGCTGCACTTTACGCCGGCGCAGCATGCAGAGTTCACCGCCTGGCAGCAGCAGCTGGAGGCGCAGGAGCTGACGGAGCAACAGCAGCTGCAGGCGCGTGAAGAGGCGGCAGCAGTGCTGCAGCAGGCTAAAGATGCCCATCTGCAGCAGCAGCAGCGGTGGCAGCAGCATCTGCAGGAGCAGCAGCTTGCACAGCAGCAGCGGGAGAGCGCACAGCAGCAGCTGGCCGATCTGGAGCAGCGTTTCAGAGATGAACAGCAGGCGCTGCAGCACGCTGCGGCGCGGCTGACGGAGCAGCTCGCGGCCCATCAGCTTCGCCTGCCGGAACCCGCCGGACGCGCCAGCTGGTTCGCTGCACAGCGGCAGCGCTGGCAGCGCTGGCAAGAGAGTGAGCAGTTACTGACTTCTCTGCAGCCGCAGATTGCCAGAGCGGGGAGCGAGCAGCATAGCCTGCAGCAGACACTGCAGCGTGAACAGCAGCAGCAGGCGAGCCTGCAGCATGCTCTGACGCTGATGCAGCAGCAGCAGCAGGATCTGCAGCAGCAGCGCAGCCAGCTGTTTGGCACGCGCAGCGTAACGGAGGCGCGCCGGCAGCAGCACACGCTACTGCAGCAGCTGGAGCAGGCGCTGGCAGGGGCGCTGCAGCAGTGGCAGCAGGCGCAAAGCGGACTGCACAGCCTGCAGGGTCAGCTGGCGCAGACGTACAGCCAGCAGGCCGCCCTGACGGAGCGCCTGCAGCAGGCGCAACAGCAGTTCAGCCAGGCGCTGCGGCAGAGCGAATTTGCTGATGAAGCAGCACTGCACGCGGCGCTGCTGCCGGAAGAGGTGCTGCTGCCGCTGCGCGCCCGTCTGCAGCAGCTGGAGCAGCAGCGTTTGCAGCAGATTGCTCTTTATGAACAGCTGGAGCAGCGGCTGGCGCAGCATCAGCAGCAGCGTCCCGCTGGCTTCAATGATGAACAGGCTGCCACTCTCAGCCAGCAGCTGGAGACATTACGCCTGGCGCTGCGTGATAACGCGCGCCAGCAGGGAGAAGCGCAGCAGCAGCTGCAGAGTGATGCACACCTGCGTCAGCAGCAGCAGGCGCTGCTGGCAGAGATCGCCGCCGATGAAGCTGAGCTGGTGCAGCTAAGCCGCCTCAACGATCTGATCGGTTCAGCCAAAGGTGACAAGTTCCGCCGGTTTGCGCAGGGGTTAACGCTGGATCATCTGGTCTGGCTGGCGAATCGTCAGCTCGATCGCCTGCATGGTCGCTATCTGCTGCAGCGACGCCTCAGCGATGAGCTGGAGCTTGAGGTGGTGGATACCTGGCAGGCGGACGCAACCCGCGATACCCGGACGCTTTCGGGCGGTGAGAGTTTTCTGGTGAGTCTGGCGCTGGCGCTGGCGCTCTCCGATCTGGTCAGCCACAAAACCCGCATCGAATCTCTGTTCCTTGATGAAGGGTTTGGCACGCTGGATGCTGAGACGCTCGATACCGCACTCGACGCGCTGGATGCGCTTAACGCCAGCGGGAAAACCATCGGCGTGATCAGCCACGTTGAGGCGATGAAAGAGCGTATCCCGGTTCAGATCCGGGTGCGGAAAATGAATGGTCTGGGATACAGCAAGCTGCAGCTGCCGGGGGAGTAACCTGCGACTGATTCTGGTTCTGCAGAGAGTCAGAGGAATGCCATAGCTTTCCGCCCGGCGCGCGGTAGACTCAGCGGCTGGCTCCCGTTTTTCAGGTTGTGTTATGAGAATAAATTTGATCGCCGCCGCAGCCGGTCTGCTGCTGGCAGCGCTGACGCTGACTGGCTGCGCCCGTCCGCCTGCCACGCCGCCAGCCGCCTTAAGCAACCTGTGCGAGCCGGATGTGGCACCGGAAAGCGCCTCCTGCCACTGGACGCGCAGCGTTCAGCATCAGCTTAACCAGCAGTTTCGCGATGCGGCGCACTACGCCGGACAGCAGTGCTGGCTGCGGCTGGAGTGGCAGGCCAGCGGGCGCTTTGCCGTTACCCAGACGCAGGGAGATGAGGCGCTGTGCCTGCGCGCCTGGCAGCTGGTTGGCCAGTCCGCCGCGCTACCGCCGCCGCCCGATCGCACCCAGCCGGCGTGGTTTGGCTTTGCACCGCGTAAGTCATAACGTCGCCTGTCCCTCCAGCGGCCAGAGCCACGCTGCGCCGCGAACGCCGCTGGAATCACCGTGCAGCGCTTTACGCACCGGCGTTTCACACTCTCGGCCAAACACCCAGGGTTGCATCAGGCCGGGCAGCGTCTGGTACAGACGGTCCACATTGCTCATTCCGCCGCCCAGCACAATTACGTCGGGATCGAGCAGATTCACCACCTGCGCCAGCGCTTTCGCCAGCCGCTGTTCGTAGCGGTTCATCGCCTGCTCCGCCAGCGGATCCTGCTGCGCAATCAGCTGCATAATCTCCGCACCGCTGAGCGCCTGCCCGCTTAATCGCTGGTAATCAGTGGCAAAACCGGTTCCGGAGACAAAGGTTTCAATACATCCCCGTAAGCCGCAGTAGCACGGCACCTCCTGCTGAAAGCGCTGCTCATCGGCATCCATCCACGGCAGCGGATTGTGCCCCCACTCGCCGGCGTTGCCATTGAGCCCGATACGCGACACGCCGTTCATGGCGATCCCCGCGCCGGATCCGGTGCCGATGATCACCGCAAACACCAGCGGCTGACCGGCGCCGGCGCCGTCGGTGGCTTCAGAGACCGCCAGACAGTTTGCATCATTGGCAATACGCACCTCCCGGCTCAGCGCCTGCGCCAGATCTTTATCCAGCGGCTGTCCGTTCAGCCAGGTGGAGTTGGCATTTTTAACCCGCTGCGCATAGGGCGAAATCGAGCCGGGAATACCGACCCCGACGCTGCCCCGCTCTCCGGTCTGCGCTTCGGCCAGACGAACCAGATCCGCCATCACGCCGACCGTAGCAGCGTAGTCGTTGCGCGGGGTATTCACGCGATGACGGAACAGCTGCGTGCCGTCATCCGATAAAGCAATAACCTCTGTCTTGGTGCCGCCTAAATCGATACCGATACGCACGGGTTATTCCTCATTATTCACATGGGGTGGAGATACAGTAGAGGGGCGATTCGGGAAAGGCAATGAAACCCGGCGCAGGTTTCGCTATCATGCGCGCTCCCTGTTTGAGACTTGTGCGCCCGATCGCACCCACGGTAAGGAATCCCGATGTTGTGGTTTAAAAATATGATGGTTTATCGTCTGAATCGTGACCTTCCGCTGTCCGCAGACGATCTGGAAAAACAGCTTGATGCATTTACGTTCTCACCGTGCGGAAGTCAGGATATGGCCCAGACCGGCTGGGTATCGCCGATGGGTAACCGCGGGGAAGTGCTGGCCCACGAGGTCAACGGACAGATAGTGATCTGCGCCCGCACCGAGCAGAAAATTCTGCCTTCACCGGTCGTGAAGCAGGCGCTGGATGCCAAAATTGAGAAGCTGGAGGCGGAGCAGAGCCGCAAGCTGAAGAAAACCGAAAAAGATTCGCTGAAAGATGAAGTGCTGCACAGCCTGCTGCCACGCGCTTTCAGCCGTTTCAGCCAGACCTTTATGTGGATCGATACGGTCAATAACCTGATCGCTGTTGACTGCGCCAGCGCCAAAAAAGCGGAAGATACGCTGGCGCTGCTGCGCAAAAGTCTCGGCTCGCTGCCGGTCGTGCCGCTGACCATGGAGAAGCCGATTGAGCTGACGCTGACGGAGTGGGTGCGCGGCGGCGACCTGCCCGCAGGCTACGCCCTGATGGATGAGGCGGAGCTGAAAGCGCTGCTGGAAGATGGCGGCGTGATCCGCTGCAAGAAGCAGGATCTGATCTCCGATGAGATCGCCAACCACATTGAAGCGGGCAAAGTGGTGACCAGACTGGCGCTCGACTGGCAGGAGCGAATTCAGTTTGTGATTGCTGATGATGGTTCAGTAAAGCGCCTGAAATTCAGCGATACGCTGCGTGAACAGAATGATGATATCGATCGCGAGGATTTCGCTCTGCGCTTTGACGCTGACTTTACGCTGATGACCGGCGAACTCGCTGCGCTGATCGCCAGCCTGACCGACGCACTCGGCGGCGAAGCACCACGCTAATCAGGCATAAAAAAAGCTGCAGCCTGAAGGTTGCAGCTCTGTCTCTCTGGCGCCGTTTACAGGTAGCGGCAGAGATAGGAGGTAGGCTCAGCTACCTGCAAATGAAACTCACTGTGGCCAGGGACATTAAATGTGCTGCCCGCCTCATACCACTTCCACTCCGCCTCACCCGGCAGAAGCACTTTCAGTGCGCCGCTCACCACCGTCATCTCTTCCGGCTGGCCGGTGCCAAAGGTGTACTCGCCTTCAGCCATAACGCCTACGCTGGCGCGGCCGATGGTCACGCTGTCGAACCCGATCGATTTCACTTTTCCGTCGAAATAATCACTGACATTGAGCATGCTTTTTCCTCGCAGCACATGAAGGTTATCAGCAGATTACAAGGGAAGCCCTCAGGGTGTCACGCAAATAAATCGCTGCTGGCGCAGCGGCAGGAAAATTCAGGAGAGTGCGGAGAATTCACTGGCGTCCCTGCCAGTGCGGCTTATTCTTTTTCCACATCTTCGTAGCGATCTTTCGCGTCCTGCGCTTCCTGCTCAGATTCATGCTCGCTGATCAGGGAGTTCTCTTTAGGATGATCGGCACGCAGTTCATACCAGGTAACTTTTTTACCTTCGGGCCCTTTTTCGACGGCCACGACACGGGCTTCACGCGGATAGGGTGGTCTGGATGGCATCGTTTTCCCTCTCTTATCAGTGTTCCACACGGCAGTGGCGATCCGCTGCCTGTGACTGAGTATAGACCAGCATGCATTGATGCCAGCAAAGCGGGAGTTTTCTGATAAAAATCAGCTGGCGCGGGCCAGCGCGAGCGAACGTATTATCTGTTCTGCAACCTGCTCTGGCGGCTGCATGGCATCAACCTGATAGTGGGCCGCCTGCTGATAGAGCGGCGCGCGCAGGCGCAGGATCTCATCCATCTCCTCGGCAATTGGCTGGCCGGTAAGCGTGGGCCGCTGCGCGGTTTCAGGCTGCTGCTGCAGCCGGTTCGCCAGCGCTTCCGCCGGTGCGCTGAGCCAGATCGCATGCCCCCGCTCGCGCATAAAGCGGCGGTTCACTTCAGCCAGCACCATCCCGCCGCCGGTGGCTATCACCGCTGCTGGCGTGGTGACGGCGCGCAGCGCCTCAGTTTCGCGCGCGCGGAAGCTCTCCCAGCCTTCACTGGCAACAATTTCAGCCACGCTGCGCTGCGCGGCCTGCTGCAGGTAGTGGTCGGTATCAAAGAAGGTGTAATTCAGCATGCGCGCCAGCACCTGGCCGATAGTGGTTTTGCCGCATCCGCGTGCGCCGATAAGATAGATGGGTAATGACATCCGGGCTTATTCTCCGCCGTGCTCTGCCGCGCCGGCAGGCGATCAGGTCAATAATGCGTCGCATAATATCCGGATTTTATTTCAGCAGCCAGTTTCGAAGCACAAAATACGCGCACTCTGGCGGCTGCTATAATTAGCTCACTGAATTTACAGCGAAAAATCATGCGCATTTTGTGCATTACCCGGGCGGTGTACGCGGGCAACATTTGCTTACCACGTCAGTGATTTACTTTCGCGCCCCCTGCCCGCATATAGATAGCCTTAACGCCAACGGAGGTTCACCATGCAAAATCAGGAACAGCAACTCATTGAAAATCTCTTTAGCCGGTTAAAACAGGCCGGTGAGCAGAGTGGCCCGCGCGATGCGGGCGCGGAACAGCTTATCCGTCAGCATCTGCAGAACCAGCCCGACGCGCCCTACTACATGGCTCAGGCGATTCTGATTCAGGAAGCTGCGCTGAAAAAGCTGAATGCCCGCATCACCGAGCTGGAAAATAACCAGGCACAGCAGCAGGCTCCGCAGCAGAGCGGCGGCTTTCTTTCCGGTTTATTTGGCGGCGGTTCGCGTCAGCAGCAACCGCAGCAGCAGCCTGGCTGGAACAGCCCGCCCCCGCAGTATGCGCAGCAGCCAGCCGCACCGGCCCGCGGCACAGGCTTTCTCGGCGGCGCGCTGCAGACGGCTGTGGGCGTGGCAGGTGGCGTGGTGATGGCGGATATGCTCACCAGCCTGTTTCATCACTCGCAGCCGGAAGAGATCGTGAATATTATCAACGAACCGGCGCTGCCGCAGGTGGATGAGAACCTGGATACGTTCAACGGCAACGACAGCAGCAATGCGTTTCTCAGTGACAACAGCAGCTGGAATGACAACAGCTTTGCCGACAACAGCGATCTGAATGATTTTGACAACGGCGGCTTTGATGATGATGACAGCTTTGTCTGATCAGCGCTGACGCAGCCACTTGTCGAGTTCGTTGGCAAACAGCTGGCGGTCACGCGGGCTCAGCGCCGCCGGGCCGCCGCTCTGAATGCCGCTGGCGCGCATCGTCTCCATAAAATCGCGCATGGTCAGGCGCTGCCGGATGGTATCAGGCGAGTAACGCTCGCCGCGCGGATTCAGCGCGGCAGCCCCTTTTTCCAGCACTTCCGCCGCCAGCGGAATGTCGCCGGTGATCACCAGCTCTCCGGGCTGCACGCGCTTCACAATTTCATTGTCCGCCACGTCAAAACCGGCCGCGACCTGCAGCGTCTTCAGAAAGGGTGAAGGCGGCACGCGCAGCGGCTGGTTAGCGACAAAGGTCACCGTCACTTTTGTCCGTTCGGCAGCGCGGTAAAGTACCTCTTTAATGACCACCGGACAGGCGTCAGCATCGACCCAGATTGACATAATGGTTTCTCTGTAATGAATCACAGGCGCGATCTTGCCGCGCTGGTCAGGAAAGGCAATCGATATTTTGCCGGCACTTGTTATTCACGACCGCTGACGTAAGCTAACCCGCAGCGAAATCAATACGATTAAGGAGAGAGCGATGCTGGAGAAAAAAATCGGCTTTATCGGCTGCGGCAATATGGCCCGGGCGATTATCAGCGGCCTGGTCAACAGCGGGCTTATCGCCCCGGCCAATATTCTGGTATGGGACCGCAAAGCGGAAACTAACCAGCAGATGGCGCAGCAGTACGGGATCAGCGCGGCGGAGAGCGCAGAAGCACTGGCGCGCGAGGCGGATATCCTGTTTGGCGCGGTCAAACCTAATGTGATTCTGAAAGTGCTCAGCGATCTGGCGGGCGTGATGAAGAAGGATGCGCTGGTGGTCTCGATTGCCGCAGGCGTGACGCTGGATTCGCTGGCCGGCGTGCTGGGTCACGATCGCAAAATTGTGCGGGTGATGCCCAATACGCCAGCGCTGGTCAATGAGGGCATGACCTCGGTGACACCTAACGTGCTGGTGGAGCCGCAGGAAGTGGACGATATCGTCGCTATTTTTGAAAGTTTCGGGAAAGCCGCCGTGGTCAATGAGTATCTGATCCACGCGGTTGTGGGCGTCAGCGGCTCTGCTCCGGCATATGTATTTATGTTTATTGAAGCGATGGCCGATGCAGCCGTGCTGGGCGGCATGCCGCGCGCGCAGGCGTATGAGTTTGCCGCGCAGGCAGTGAAAGGTGCCGCGCAGATGGTCATCGAGACGGGCACACATCCTGCTGAGCTGAAAGATCAGTCTGCTCGCCCGGCGGCACGACGATTGAGGCGGTAAAAGCGCTGGAAGAGAATGGTTTTCGCGCGGCGGTGATGAACGCCATGCAGCGCTGCATGGCGAAGTCAGAGGCGCTGAGCAAAGCGTAATCGCAGCCCTCTTCTGCCGGCGATCCGGTCCTCTTTCCTGAACTGAGGACCGGAATTAAGCCGGGCAGTTACGCGGTGTACTGCTCATACAGCGCCACGCCCTGCGCCAGCGTCAGCGGCTGCTGCATCTGTTCGATTAGCGCGGCGGTAAGCGTGTATAATCCGGCCGAGCAGACCGCTGCAATTCTCCCCTGCTGGCAGTAGAACGCAATAAACGTCTGGTCATCCAGCGATCCCAGCAGACGATATTCATCCCACTCTTCGGCATGCCCGAGATATTCGTAACGGGTGCCGTAGTGCGCCGTCCAGAAAAAAGGTACGCGGTCGTACTCAATCTGCTTATCCAGCATATTCAGCGCGGCAATGCGCCCCTGCTGGTGAGCCACGCGATAGTGCTCAATGCGCTGTTCGCCATCAGCGGTGGGATAGGTGGCGATATCGCCGGCGACCCAGACGCTATCTGTTACCCGCAGCTGACGATCGGTCAGCAGGCTGCCATCCTCCTGCAGCGTTAAGTCATGCACAAACCCGGTTGCAGGTCTGACGCCGGTGCCGAGCAGCACCCGCCGCGCGGGCAGCGTTTTGCCTCCTTTCAGGCGTACCGCAGTGACTTCACGCTCTCCCTCCAGCGCCTCCGGCTCACCCTGCTCAAAGATAATGCCGTTGCTGCGGTGCAGCGCATAAAAATGCTCCGCTATCTCTTTGCCAAACTGTTTTACAAACGGCAGACGCTGGCGGGCAACCACGGTGACCTTTACGTCACGACTGCGCAGCGCTCCGGCAACTTCCATACCGATAAAACTGTTGCCGACAATCACCAGCTCCTGCGTTTCATCGACATCTTTCAGCAGCGCCTCAGCCTGATCGCGAGAACGCAGCAGGTGAACACCGGCCAGATCCCGGCCCGGAATATCCGGCGCCTGCGGTACGCCGCCGGTAGCCACCAGCAGCCGATCAAACCTCACCTGCTCTCCGCTCTTCAGCGTTAACGTCTTTGCACGCGCCTGCAGCTGCACCACTTCGTCCTGCAGCAGTGCGACCGGCCCCAGCACATCCTGCTCCAGCAGCGCAGGGACATCCTCAATAGCCATTTTGCCCGACGGCACAAACTTGCTGAGCGCGGTACGGTCATACGGGGCCGTGGCCTCCCGCTCGATGCGAATAATCTGTCCGCTGAATCCCTCATCGCGCAGCGTCCAGATCGCCGCGGCGCCCGCCGCTCCGCTGCCGAGAATGACATAGACTGGCGCGCGCTCTGCCGCAGCGGGTGCGGATGCCTCAGAAAGCGGCTGCTCACTGACCAGCACCTTGCCCTGCTCGATCCGCACCGGATAACGCGTCAGGTTGGCCAGCGCCAGCGGTTCACACATTTTGCCATCCTGCAGCTGAAATACCGCTTTGTGCCACGGGCAGATCAGTTTGCCGTCACAGACGGCCCCTTCCGCCAGCGGCGCGCCGGCGTGCGGGCATTTGGCCTGAAACGCCTGCACCTGATCGCCATCGCGGATCAAAATAATGTCGGTCTCGCCCACGCTGAACGGCACGGGCTGCTGCTGCGCCAGCGCGTTAAGCTCTGTGATAGATTGATAGCTCACACCTTGCTCCTTTATTATTTTCGGATGCGGGATGACAAACCCCTGCAAAGAGTAAGTGTGGCAAAGCGTGGGAAACTGGCAGGAAAAATAAAGCAAGCGGCAGCTAAGTCATTAATCAGATGCCGCTTTTATCATCAGGCGCTTTTTTTCAGGCAGGTGCTCATAAAGGTTTTGCGCGCATCGCCCGAGAGATCTTTTTCCCCGGCTGCACTGTTGCAGCTTTTCATTTTCAGCTGCTGCGGCGTCATATTGCCGAGCTTGCTCTCTTTTTTCAGGCAGTCGCTCATAAACGTTTTGCGCTCATCGCCTTTCAGATTTTGCGTGGCGGCGAGCTGATTACAGCGCGCCATCTTCTCCTGCTGCGGCGTTTTTTCTGCAGCGCTGGCGCTGCCGACGGTAAACAGCAGCGCAGCGCCAGTCAGAATCAGTAACGAATTTTTCATTGCCGGGATCTCCGTGTAGGGGGGCTTTATCAGTCTGGCACGAAAATCAGTAAAACAGCGGCAAATCGCTTACGCGCGCTTACTGGCGAGGGTATTTGAGTAATTTTTCGATGTAATTTCGCAGCAGCACCGCATCAGCGCTCTCAGCAACCGGCGCGGCGGGCGGCATCGCGTTTTTAATCGCGCTGGCGATTTGATGGTGCTGTTCCGCATCCAGCTGGCGCAGCATGGCAGTCAGTACTATCTCCAGCGCCTCGATCTGTACCACCAGATCTTTGGACGCCTCTTCTTTCTCCGCCAGCCTGAGCAGGAGTTCTGCAATCAGATTTTTCATGCAATGAACTCGATAAGGAAAGGAGTGCTGACGTTAGCACTGAGCAGAAGAAAACAACAAGCGCTTTTCCTCACTTTTGTGAATAAATAAGCCTTAAAAAAGCGTAACAATTCAACATCTAATGGCGAAACGTTTTGCTGCTGCAGGCAGCCTGCTGCAGATCCTGCTTTTTTGTCACGGTTTCAGCAAAGACCGCTTTACAGCTGATGCTATTTCCATCAATGTGAGCGCATTACAATTTCAGAGATATCATCATGACTTCTGCGCTCTCCTTAGCGGCTATTCTGGCGCGTCGCGACTGGGAAAATCCGGTTATCACCAGCCTGCACCGTCTCGATACCCATCCGCCCTTTGCCAGCTGGCGCGATGAACAGGCCGCCCGCGAGGATCGCCCGTCGCCTTCCCTGCAGTCGCTGAACGGTGAGTGGCAGTTCAGCTATTTTACCCAGCCTGAAGCGGTGCCAGAGAGCTGGCTGCAGCAGGATCTGCCGGATGCTACGGCGCTTCCGGTACCGGCTAACTGGCAGCTGTACGGTTATGATGCGCCAGTTTATACCAATGTGCAGTACCCTATTCCGGTTAATCCGCCGTTTGTGCCGCAGGCAACCCTACCGGATGCTATTCGCTCACATTTACCGTTGATGATCGGTGGCTACAGCGGGGCCAGACGCGCATTATTTTTGACGGTGTTAATTCGGCCTGCTTTGTGTGGTGTAACGGACACTGGCTTGGCTACTCTCAGGACAGCCGTTTGCCGGCGGAATTTGACCTTAGCGCCGCGCTGCAGGCAGGCGAAAATCGCCTGGCCGTGATGGTGCTGCGCTGGTGTGACGGCAGCTATCTGGAAGATCAGGATATGTGGCGCATGAGCGGCATTTTCCGCGATGTGACGCTGCTGCATAAACCGGACGTCCGCTTCGCGGATATCCAGCTTGAAACCGTGCTCAGCCCGGAGTATTCGCAGGGTGACTTGCGCGTCAGCGTCAAGCTTGATGCCAGCCAGACCGCGCTGGCAGGCTGCCGTATTCGCGTCTCTTTGTGGCTGGGCGATACCTGCATCGGCACGCAGGAGCAGGCGCCCGGCAGCGCCATTATTGATGAGCGCGGACGCTATCCGGAGCGGGCCACGCTGCGGCTGCCGGTGAGTCAGCCACGGCTCTGGAGCGCGGAGACGCCCCACCTTTACCGCGCGGTGGTCACACTGCTGGATGCGCAGCAGCAGGTACTGGAAGCGGAAGCGTATGATGTCGGGTTCCGGCGCGTCAGCATTGAGCAGGGCCAGCTCTGCCTGAATGGCCAGCCGCTGCTGATCCGCGGCGTTAACCGCCATGAACACCATCCGGAACGCGGTCAGGTAGTGGATGAGGCCAGCATGCGCCGCGATATCGTGCTGATGAAGCGGCATAACTTCAATGCGGTGCGCTGCGCCCACTATCCTAACCATCCGCTCTGGTATCGCCTGTGCGATCGCTACGGTCTCTATGTGGTGGATGAGGCAAATATTGAAACGCACGGTATGCAGCCGATGAACCGGCTCTCTGACGATCCGCGCTGGTTTGCCGCCTTCAGCGAGCGGGTTACGCGTATGGTACAGCGCGACCGCAACCACGCTTGCATTATTATCTGGTCGCTGGGCAATGAATCCGGACATGGCAGCACGCATGACGCCCTCTACCGCTGGGTTAAAAGCAGCGACACAACGCGTCCGGTGCAGTATGAGGGAGGCGGCGCAGACAGCAATGCAACCGATATTATCTGCCCGATGTATGCGCGGGTCGATCAGGATCAACCCTTCCCGGCCGTGCCCAAGTGGTCGCTGAAAAAGTGGATTGGCCTGCCGGGTGAACAGCGCCCGCTGATCCTGTGTGAATATGCGCACGCAATGGGGAACAGCTTTGGCGGCTTTGCCAGATACTGGCAGGCGTTCCGTGAGTTTCCGCGTCTGCAGGGCGGCTTTGTCTGGGACTGGGCCGATCAGAGCCTGACGCGCTACGACAGCAGCGGTAATGCCTGGCAGGCGTACGGCGGCGATTTTGGCGACACCCCTAACGATCGTCAGTTCTGCATGAATGGCCTGGTCTATGCTGACCGCTCGCCGCACCCCGCCCTGTTTGAGGCGCAGCGCGCGCAGCAGTTTTTCCGCTTTGACCACGACGCCACGCAGCCGGGCCGCATCACCGTTACCAGTGAATATCTGTTCCGGCACAGCGACAACGAGCAGCTGCGCTGGTGCATTGAGCAGGACGGCGTGCCAGTCGCGACCGGCACGGTGCCGCTCGATATTGCGCCGCAGGGCAGTCAGCAGATTGAGATTGCGCTGCCGTCAGGCCTGCAGGGTGCCGCGTGGCTGAATGTTGCGGTGCATCAGCCGGACGCTACCGCCTGGTCCGACGCTGACGCCCGCGTGGCGTGGGATCAGTGGCAGCTGCCTGCCGCGCTGCCGCTGCGCCTGCCGGCGATTGGCGACAGTGCGCCGCAGCTGCTTATGCAGCCGGAGGAGATTGAAGTGGCGATCGCGCAGCAGCGCTGGCGCTTCTCGCGCCTCAGCGGTGAGCTGACCGCGTGGCTGGTGGGTGAGCAGCAGACCCTGCTGACGCCGCTGCAGCCCTGCTTTGTCCGCGCGCCGATTGACAACGATATCGGCACCAGTGAAGCAGCCAGCGTGGATCCCAACGCCTGGGTCGAGCGCTGGCGGCGCGCCGGCTACGAAGAGCTTGAACCGGTGCTGCTGGCGATGCAGGCCGACAGCCTGGCGCACGGGGTACAGATTGAAAGCTGGCATCAGTGGCGCGTGCAGGAGCAGGTCTGCTTTACCACGCACCAGCGCTACTTTATCAGCGCCCGCGGTGAGGTTACGCTTTCCCTGACGGTGGAGCAGGCCGCCGGATTACCGCCGCCGGCGCGTATCGGCTGGCGCTGCCAGCTGGCGCGCTCGCCGGAGCAGGTCAGCTGGCTGGGTCTGGGTCCTCACGAAAACTATCCGGATCGCCAGCTGGCAGCGCAGTTCTCCCGCTGGCAGCTGCCGCTTGCCGATCTTACCACCGACTATGTTTTCCCCGGTGAAAACGGCTTGCGCTGCGGTACCCGGCAGCTCGACAGCGGCAGCTGGCAAATCAGCGGTGATTTCGCCTTTTCACTCAGTCGCTACAGTCTTGAGCAGCTGCGCGATACGTCACATCGTCATCTGCTGCAACCGGAAACAGGCTGCTGGCTGCATCTTGATGGTTTTCATATGGGAGTTGGCGGCGATGACTCCTGGAGCCCGAGCGTCAGCCCGGAATTCCTGCTGACGCAGCAGCGCTGGCAGATGACGCTGACGCTGCATCAGGACGATCGGCAAATGTGAAAAAATATGACGAAACGTTGCTGACAAGCTTAAGGCGCGCAACTATGTTTAAAAAACAACCAGACGCGCGGCCACGTTTGCGGGCATGCCGTTCAGGTTCTGTTGCTGCCGCCCTCTGGCGGCACGCCGTGTTGTCTCTGCGGAGGTCAGCCATGAGAACCTATCCTGACAGCGCCAGTCGGGCGATTACCGACTATTTCAACACGCCTGCCTGGCACCTGCCGCATGAGAGCGATCTGCTGGCAGCTATTATGCGGGAACTGATGGCCGAGGGGCAGCCTGCGACCAGTAAAGCGGTTGTTGCGCGGGTCATTGAGAAGCTGGAGTTTGAGGGCGATGAGCAGCGTCTGCAGAGCTACCGGACGCTGCTGGCGCAGCTACTGGGCAGCAGCGAGCCGGGCGCCTGAGGGATGATTTATTTTGCGACCCGCAGCTGATCGGCTTCGCTGACGACGGCTTTACCGCTCTGACGATGGTAGAGGCAGAGTTCACGTCCGGTGCGGTTTTTCATGTGCTTTTGCGGATAGCGTCCCTGCAGCAGCAGCGCGTCATAACCGGTGCGGTCGTCAAACTGCACCGGCTTACCCACAATTTTCGCCTGCGCCAGCGTACTGGCCAGCAGGCACGCCTGACGGCTCTGCTGCTCATTTTCCTGCCAGGCAGCTTCGCCGGATGCATGCGCCAGCGGAGCCAGCAGCGTTAACAGCAGAAAGCCTGAAAATCTTTTCATCATTACCTCTTGTTGCAGTAGCGCGTTCGCCGGTTAAAAAAATTCCCGCCGCAGCGGGAAGAAACAAGACGAACAGTGCATGTCTGAGATGACGAGGCGATCTCTGTTTGTCAGAGTATCCTCGCCGCCGGGCATGACAACCCGATGACAGTCGCGTGTCCGTCTGGTGTCAGCCGCAGTAGACGCGGGTGATATTGCCCTCTTTATCGCCCATAAAATTGAGCCGGTGCAGATTAAAGTCCATGGTGACGGCACCGTTCCAGGGGATCGCGCGTACCGGACCCGCAAATTTCTGACTGCCGATCGCTGTCAGTGGCTGGCCAATAAAGTTCTGATACTGCGATGCGCGACACTGGTCGGTTTCCGGATCCACGCTGGCCGCAGCCTGGGTACTGGTTTTGCCGGCAGACTGACAGGCGCTTAAGGCCATGGCAGCGGTTAGCAACAGGATTTTTCCACAATGCGTCACAACTCTCTCCTTCTGAACAGATAACTACGTCGCCTCTGAGAGTAGCAAAGCGCGGCGTCTAAACGAACGCTACCGGCCGAAAAAAATGCCCGTTTACACGCCGGAAACGGCTATTTTCTGCGGCCAGTTTAGGATTAATCGCACTAAATGACTCACTTTTGCCCAGAAAAAAACTATCATTTCTAAGAATCATCTGAGGAGGCTTACTATGGAACTCATGATTTTTATCGGCTGCGTTATTCTGATGACCTTCGTGGCCGTTCGCGTTCGTTAACGCGCTGACCGGTGACCGCCAGGCACGCCCGTCGGGTATCTGCCCGCCGTGCCTGGTTTTTATTGTAAAGCTCAGGTGGTACTGAAATCTGAGATCGCGCACCTCGACAGCACTCAGCGCCATTGCTACTATGCCATTCCCCCTGCCCGCTGAGTCGCCTATGGATACTCAATCCGACAAAGTCACCTTAACCCTGTTTTATGCGGGCTGCTTTGTTGTCTATTACCTCGTAACGATGCTGATCACGCTCTTTCCCAACTATAGTGCGTTGCGGAATGATGGCCTGCTGGTGCCGGTTCTCTGCCTGTTTGAGTTCGCCGTGATCTATCCACTCTACCGCTTTTATTGTCAGCGGCGCAGCGATATTCCGCTGGGTGCCCTGCGCCCTCTGCAGACGCTGCTGTTTATTGGAGCCCTGTTTCTGCTGATGGTGGCTCAGACGCAGTTTTTACAGCCGGAGGGCTGGCTGATTGAGCAGAGCCAGCAGGGGCGCAACTCCATGCTGATTTTGCTGCTGACGGCAGTACTGCTGGCGCCGGTATTTGAAGAAGTGCTGTTTCGCGGCTTCCTGCTGCA
The DNA here is from genome assembly GCF_002095385.1 of Pantoea eucrina. Classification (GTDB taxonomy): domain Bacteria; phylum Pseudomonadota; class Gammaproteobacteria; order Enterobacterales; family Enterobacteriaceae; genus Pantoea; species Pantoea eucrina. The sequence goes on from NZ_MIPP01000047.1 coordinate 16,703, forward strand.
GGCGTTTCTGATCTGGGCACCCCGCAGCCGCTTCGCCTGCATGCTGCTGACGTCGCTGCTGTTTGCGGCGCTGCACACGCAATATGTGCACTGGGAAACGCTGGTGGCGCTGACGCTCTTTTCGCTGCTGCTCTGCTATGCGCGCCTGCGCAGTAATAACCTCGCCCTGCCTATCTTTCTGCATACGCTGAATAATCTGATTGCGATCCTGCCCGCCTGGTTCTTTGCCTGATCGGCTTCACTGTTTACCTGGGCACTCCTCTGCCGCCGCGCATTTTCAGTTACTATCACGCTTACACGTGAAGGGATGATGGGACGGAAAAATGATTACAATGCTGGATGTGGCCCGGAAGGCTGGCGTCTCTAAAGCCACCGTATCGCGCGTGCTGGCGGGTACGCGCTACGTCAGTAAAGCGACGCAGCAGAAAGTGTTTCAGGCGATCGAAGAGACCGGCTATCGCCCTAACCTGCTGGCACGCAGTCTGGCAACGCAGAAGTCACAGAATATTGGTCTGATTGTCACCCACTCCCTGTTCAACGGCCCCTATTTCAGCGAGCTGCTTTATCAGACTGCCACCCTGACCAATAACTACGGGCGCCAGCTGATCCTGGCGGACGGTAAAACCAGCGCCGACGATGAACGGGCGGCAATTGAATTTCTGCTCGATCTGCGCTGTGACGCGATCATTATCTATCCGCGCTTTCTGGATACGGCCGCGCTGGAAGCGCTGATTAAGCAGCACGCCATTCCGATTATGGTGGTGAACCGGCAGCTGACACAGCATGCAGAACACTGCGTCTGGGCCACACATCAGCAGAATACCTTTGATGCCGTACGGTATCTGATCCAGCGCGGGCATCAGGATATCGCGTTTATTACTGGCCTGCCGGGCTCGCCCACCGCTGCCGCACGGCTGGCGGGCTATCAGCAGGCGCTGGCTGCTCATCAGCTGCCCTTTGAGCCTGCCCGGGTCATCCAGGGCGCATGGACCTCGCTCAGCGGTCAGCTGGCCACACAGCAGCTGCTGGCGTCGCAGATCGCGTTCAGCGCGCTGATGGCGAGTAATGACGATATGGCGATGGGCGCGGCACTGGCGCTGCACGAGGCTGGAAAACGGCTGCCGCAGGATGTCTCTCTGGTGGGTTTCGATGACATTAATATGGCCGCCTTTTTTCTGCCGCCGCTGACCACGGTACATGTGCCGGTTGCTGAAATGATCCAGCACACGCTGGCGCAGCTGGTCGCCATGCTGGAGGGCAAGCCGGTTAGCGTGTTACCGCCCTTTAGCGGGCGGCTGATTGAACGCGCGTCGGTTGCTGACGGACCCGCGCGGCGCGATCAGTAGCTGACCGCGTCGTCGAGCGTAGCGCCGTTGCTGGCAATAAGCTGCTGATACCAGAAAAAGCTCTTTTTACGATAGCGCGCCAGATCTTTCAGGTCATGTTCATCGCGGTTTACATAGATAAAGCCGTAGCGTTTACCGATCCCCTGATGGGTACTGACCAGATCGATCGCTGACCAGGGACAGTAGCCAAACAGCACCACGCCATCCGCAATCGCCAGCCGCAGCTGCCGCAGATGATCGCGCAGATAGGCGATACGATAATCGTCATGTACTTTGTTGCCCGCTTCCAGCGTATCAAAGGCGCCCAGGCCATTTTCCGTGACAATCAGCGGCAGCGCATAGCGCGCGTAGATCTCACGGGCGGTGATGCGAAAGCCGACCGGATCGATATACCAGCCAAACTGATTCTGCGACAGATGCGGATTATTGCAGCCGACATACACCGTGCTGTCGATGCCCGCCATCTGCTGATCCGCTTTCTGCTTACTGTTGAGTTCACCGCGTGCCGCATCCGGCAGGTCAGCGCTGACGGTAGCGGAGGCGTAGTAGTTAAACGCGATAAAATCGGGTTTGCCCGCTGCAATGATCGCCATATCATCCGCCGCAATCTCCGGCAGCCAGCCACGCTGCTGTAAAAAGGCCCACACCACCGCGTTGTAACGTCCGTGTACCGCAAGATCGAGATAGAGCCAGTTACGAATGGCTGAAAAATTATCGGCGGCCAGCACATCTTCCGGCCGTGAGCTGGCGGCGTAAACGCAGGAGATATTCGGTGCCGGGCCGATTTTTGCACCCGGCAGACGCTGATGACAGGCGATCATCGCCTGCGCCTGCGCCAGCATCATATGGTGATTCTGCTGATAGAGGCTGCGCTGCACATCTTCTGTGCCCTCTGCCAGCGTGCCGATGACCTCGCCCTTGAGGATCATCATGTTCTGCTCATTGATGGTCAGCCAGTATTTTACCTGCTTGCCATAGTGTTCAAAGCAGGTGACGGCAAAGCGCTCAAACGCTGCGACAGTGCGCCGGTTTGACCAGCCGCCCGCCTGCTGCAGCGCCCACGGCAGATCAAAATGGTAGAGCGTGACCAGCGGTTCAATGCCGTGCCGGCAGATTTCATCAATCAGCTGCTGGTAAAACGCCACGCCAGCCGGATTAAGCTCGCCGTCGCCGTCAGGGTAAAGACGACTCCAGGCAATCGAAAACCGGTAGGTTTTCAATCCCATTTCGGCCAGCAGCGCAATATCCTCTTTAAAGCGGTGATAGTGATCGCTGCAGACGGTAAAGTCAGTGACGTTATCGCTGAAGCGCGCGTGGTCGATGACTGACGGTCCTTTGCCATCCGTATTCCATGCGCCCTCAACCTGATACGCCGACGTTGATGCGCCCCAGAGAAATCCATCCGGAAACGCACCGGGATTATGATGCTGCATAGCTGCTCCTTACTGTTGCGCCGCCAGTTCACGACGCAGCTGAATGATCTCTTCCGCCAGTTCGCGACAGAGCATGGCGTTCATCAGATGATCCTGGGCATGTACCATAATTAAATTGACCGGAATTTTGCCGCAGCCCTCATCAGCACCAATCAGTTCGGTCTGGATACGATGCGCCGCTTTTGCCGCCTGCGTGGCGGCCGTGAGCTGTGCGTCCGCTTCACTCCACGCCTGATTACGCGCCGCACGCAGCGCCTGCATGGCGCAGGAGCGCGCCTCTCCCGCCTGAATGATCAGCTCCATTACCGTGGTTTCATCAATTTCCATCATGACTCCTTAGCCAGTTGTGCCGCTGCGGCCTGCTCCTGCTCCTGTTGCAGCAGCTGGCGCTCATACATTTTGAAAAACGGGTAGTAGATAAGCGTGGCAATCGCCACCAGCACGGCGATCAGCACGATCACGCGCCAGTCCCAGCCGGTTGACCAGGCGGCACCAATCGGAGCGGGCGTGGTCCACGGCGCCAGCGACACAACGTGATTAATCAGGTTAGTTTTGGTGGCGGTCCAGGCGATCACGGCGTTAACCAGCGGCGCAAGCAGAAACGGAATAAACAGGATGGGATTCATCACCACCGGTGAGCCAAATATCACCGGCTCATTGATGTTAAACATGCTGGGCACAATACTCAGTTTGCCAATTGAACGCAGGTGCGCTGAACGGCTGCGCAGATAAAGCAGCACCAGTCCCATGGTGGAACCGGAGCCGCCTATCACAATAAAAAACTGCCAGAAGGGTTCAATAAACACGTGCATGACCGGCTCTCCGGCGTTCAGCGCCTGCTGATTCAGCCCGAGATTGGTCAGCCAGAACGCCTGCAGAATGCCCCCGACGATCACCGCACCATGAATGCCGGCAAACCACAGCATATGGCACAAAAGCACCGCAATCAGTACCGCGGGCAGTGAATCAGATGCGGAGATGACCGGCGCGAAGATGGCCATAATCGCCTGTGGCAGCAGCATGCCAAACTGCGCCTGCACCCACAGGCTGAGCGGAAATAGCGTGAGAAAAATGGCGACAATCGGGATCAGCAGATCGAACGACTGGCGGATTTTTGGCGGAACCTGCTCTGGCAGCTTAAAGCCAATATGGTGTTTCTGCAGGAAATGCATCATTTCTGTGGCAAACAACGCCACCAGAATCGCCGTGAAGATCCCTTCACCACCCAGCGAGCCTACCGGCAGCATCTTATCGCTCTGGGGAGCTGCCACCACCAGAAAAGCCATCAGCGACAGGCTGGCCGCCATAAAACCGTTCATTTTGTAGCTGGTGGCAAGGTTATAGGCGATAGCGCTGGCGATGTAGAGCGCCATAATACCCATCGTCATGTTGTAGGGCATCATGATCTGCGCTTCATGCGCCTGCACCATACCCAGCCACCATTGTGCGAAGGCCCATGAACTGTCGGCAGAGAATGGCGGATGGGCAAACAGCAGCATAAACGAGCCGACAATCAGAAACGGCATAGAAGCGATGAAACCATCGCGAATTGCGATGACGTGACGCTGGCTGGAGAGGCGTCCGGCGAATGGGCTGATGCGGTTTTCAATGACGCCAAATAAAGATTCACTGATGCTGCTCATGGGCAAGCTCCTTGCAACAGGCAACAAGAGAATTAACCTGCGCAGCAGTTGCGCAGGCGGAAGAATTATTTAAGTGCGGGCGTTATTTTCAGGGGTGAATCAGTTTTAATGAATCTGCTAATATTTTTTCGCCGTTCATCATGCCGTAATCCATGCTATTTATAACGGCAATAGGCTTATTAAGCTGCTGGGCTATCGGGGCGAAATCAGCCAGTTTATATTTGATTTGCGGACCAAGCAGGCAGCAATCAACGCCCTGAATTTCTTCGTTAAACTCCTCTATTCCGACCGCTTTTATCTCAACATCAACACCCTGCTCTTTTGCCGCTTTTTCCATTTTCTGTACCACCATGCTGGTGGACATTCCGGCGGCACAGCACAGTAAAATCTTTGGCATGTTCGTTTCCTTTGAATGGTGTTTAATTAACGAATACACAGCCAGAAGATTTTCTGCAACCGGTTTCAGATCTGGATACAGAAAGTGTGAGAAATATCAAAACTCAATCCGGATAAATTAACTGGCAAAGAAATAGTGCAGGATGGTGATTATATTGTGGCAGGGGCATAATCATCTGAAACCGCCGCCTGGCCGTCGCCGCAGCATCGGTTAGCTGCAGCAGAACGTGCCGGACGGCTAGCGCTGTCAGGAGATAGCAGAATCTTTATGTTTATCCGCTTCAAAGTGACTCTTGAACTGCTCATAAATGGAGATCATATTTGACGCATCGCCATGCAGAGGGCTTAATTTTCCGGCACGGACCAGCTCGATAACCAGCTGCAGTGCAGCCTGTTTTGGACTGCTGGCAGGATGGGCAATATCAGACATGCTTTTCTCACTCGTTTAATAGGGGTCAGCTGCACAGTTTAGCCTGGATTGTGCCGGGTTTGGATGCGCAGCGCGCTGCTGGCAGACCGTTCGGATAAAAAAGCCGCTCAGGGTGTTCATTGACCTGTGAGGCAATTGTCTATACTGGATCAAAAAAGGGAACACACAGCCACACATTCCGTACCAGCGCGAAGGTGTTAAAGGAGCCCGGTTATGCTGATTGGTTTTGTTTTATTAGTGAGTGCCTGCGGGCACGATGCCTGTGACGCGTTGCCGGTATCAGAGCGTATTTATCCGACAAAAACGGCCTGTGAAACCATGGCCAATCGTATCTACAAAGTCCGTCCTAACGTGGTCTTGCTGTGCGGCGAGGTTCATCGCTGAATTGAGGCCAGGATTTACTGCTTTGCTCACATTTTAGCCAGTCGCCATTGCAAGCGCTGGCAATAAGGTTCAAAATATAAGCTGTTTTACACTATCATCGTTGTGAATCCCATGAAGAAATCGCGCCCCCGCCGTCCTGCCGGACGCTGGGTTTATTACATTTTGTATGACGGTATCCTCTGGCCCTGCCCGGTGCGCTGGGAGTGGGAAAATGGCTTCGATGGCTGGCTTCCCTTCTACTATTCACCCACGTTTGAGTTTGTGGCGGGCGATCCGCGCAAGGCGTATCGTATTGCGCGCAGCAGCCTGCGTAACGTGCGTGAAGCGCTGCATGATGCGGAGTATGCCTGAGTGCAGAAACAATGATGCGCCCGCAGGCGCATCGTTAAAACATTGACCGTTGCGCGGTGCGCAATCAGTTATTCAGCGTGTAATCCAGCGTGATTTCCGCATTCAGCAGCTGCGATACCGGGCAGCCCGCTTTCGCTTTCTGAATAATCTCGTCAAAGGCATCTTTATCCACGCCCGGCAGCGACACCGTGCTGGTCAGTGCCACTTTAGTAATGGCAAAGCCTTCGCCTTTTTTGTCCAGCGAGACATCGGCGGTGGTATCGATGCTCTCCGGCTTATGGCCGGCATTGCCCAGCATCAGCGACAGCGCCATGGAGAAACAGGCAGCGTGTGCGGCACCAATCAGCTCTTCCGGGTTGGTCCCTTTCCCGCCTTCAAAGCGCGTATTAAAACCATACGGCTGCTGACTCAGTACGCCACTCTCTGTGCTGACGGTACCTTTACCTTTGATGTCACCTTCCCAATGGGCCGATCCTTTCTTGTGAATGGTCATGTCATTCCTCCTGTTAGTGGACAGCACTGAGTATAGACAACCCGCTCTGTTTTGCCTGGCTCAGCGCACCGCGCGCGGGCGCGCGGGCTGTAAACCCGCCTCGCTCAGCAGGGCGTTAGCCTGTACCAGCGAATCCTGTGTGATATCCGCGATCGATTTTGCGCCGGTCAGCGTCATCGCGACACGCATCTCTTTTTCAATCAGCGTCAGCAGATTCTCTACGCCGCGCTGGCCGTGTGTGGCGAGCGCATAGATAAAGGCGCGTCCCAGCAGCACGCTGTCGGCACCCAGCGCCAGCATGCGCACCACATCCAGACCGCTGCGAATGCCGCTGTCTGCCAGAATGGTGATATCGCCTTTAACCGCATCGGCGATGGCCGGCAGCGCACGCGCTGACGAGAGCACGCCATCGAGCTGACGTCCGCCGTGGTTGGAGACCACGATGCCATCAGCGCCAAAGCGCACCGCATCGCGCGCATCCTCCGCATCCAGGATGCCTTTAATCACCATCGGTCCCTCCCAGAAATCGCGGATCCACTCCAGATCCTGCCAGGAGATCGAGGGATCGAAGTTGTTAGCCAGCCAGCCAATGTAATCCTCCAGGCCGGTGGGTTTGCCGAGATAAGCTGAAATGTTGCCCAGATCGTGAGGCCGGCCGTGCAGCCCGACGTCCCACGCCCACTGCGGGTGGGTGGCTGCCTGCCAGTAGCGGCGCAGCGCAGCGTGCGGCCCGCTCATGCCGGAGTGCGCATCGCGATAGCGCGCCCCCGGCGTGGGCATATCGACCGTAAACACCAGCGTGGTGCAGCCGGCTGCTTTGGCGCGCTCCAGCGCGTTACGCATAAATCCGCGATCGCGCAGCACATAGAGCTGAAACCACATCGGCCGGTTGATGGCTGGCGCCACCTCTTCGATAGGACAGAGCGAGACGGTAGAGAGCGTAAAGGGGATCCCCTTCTGTGCCGCTGCCCGCGCCGCCTGCACCTCCCCCCGGCGCGCATACATGCCGCATAACCCCACCGGCGCCAGCGCCACCGGCATCGCCAGCGTCTCATTAAACAGCCGGGTTTCCAGACTCAGCGCGGACATATTTTTCAGCACCCGCTGACGCAGCGCGACGTCTGAAAGGTCAGCCACGTTGCGCCGCAGCGTATGCTCAGCATAGGCACCGCCATCCAGATAGTGAAACAGGAACGGAGGCAAAATGCGCTGCGCTGCGGCGCGATAGTCACTGGCAGCAGAGATAATCATCAGGTGTTCTCCTTACGGGTCGCTGCCGTTTCGCCCGGCAGGCGGGTGATGCGCGCCTGACGCGCTTCATCTTCATGCAGCGTTTTCATCGTGGTATGGACAAAGCCGAGGTGATCCATCGCCGCCTGACGCGCGGCGGCGGCATCGCCTGCCATCACCGCATCAAACATTGCCTGATGCTGCTCATTAAGGCGGTTAAAAATCACCGGCTGGGTATACATGCGCTGACGGCTGTGCAGTACCGATGACTGCAGCAAATCGAAAAAGCCGCGCATGGTCTGCAGTAAGACCAGATTGTGTGAAGCCTCTGCGATGGCGAGATGAAAACGCAGATCGGCCTGCGCGGCGAGATCGGGATCGCCGCAGTCGTTCAGCCGCAGCAGCGCATCAAAGGCGTAGCGCAGTTTTTCTTTATCCGCTTCCGTTGCGCGCAGCGCGGCGTGCCAGGCGGTGCTGGCCTCAATGGCGTGGCGCGCCTCCAGAATATCCCAGCGGTAGTCGGGATCGGCCGCCAGCAGCTGACGCATCGGCTCGACGATACGCTGTTCTGACCAGGGTTCCGGCGGCTGACACAGCCAGGTGCCGCCGCCGCGTTTGCTGATCAGTACGCCGCTGTTAATCAGCTGCTGAATCGCCTCGCGCAGGGAGGAGCGCGAGACGCCCAGCAGCGCCGCCAGCTGGCGCTCGCCCG
>NZ_MIPP01000048.1 GCF_002095385.1 Pantoea eucrina
GCTGGCGCGCCTGCAGCGGCTGCAGCGACAGGGGGAACCGCGCCCGCTGCGCCTTGCGCCGCTGCATATGGACGTCCATCCGGGTAATGTGATCGCGACGCCAGCCGGGCTGAGGCTGATTGACTGGGAGTATGCAGCCGATGGCGACGTGGCGCTGGAGCTGGCTGCCATCTGTGCATGGGCGCCGGCGCAGGCAGCGGAGTGGACAGAAGAGTATGCCGCACGGACGCACATGGAAGCGGCCGTGCTGGCGCGTCAGATCGCGCGCTGGCAGCCGTGGCTGCAGCTGCTGATGGCGAGCTGGTATCAGCTGCGCGCCGAGCAGAGCGGCGAGGCAACTTTACAGCAGCTGGCGCAGACCAGCTGGCAGGATATTTAATTCAGGAACTGAGCTATGACAATCAATGCACCCGGCCCGCTGATGCTGGACGTGGCGGGCTATACGCTGGACGCAGAAGAGCGCGAGATATTGCAGCACCCGCTGGTGGGCGGACTTATTCTGTTTACGCGCAACTTTCATGACGTTGCTCAGCTCCGCGAGCTGGTGCGTCAGATCCGCGCCGCTTCCCGTAACCGGCTGGTGGTGGCGGTGGATCAGGAAGGCGGGCGCGTGCAGCGTTTCCGCGAAGGCTTCACGCAGCTGCCGGCAATGCAGTCCTTTGCTGCCCTGCACGATTTGACTGCGGCAGGCGAGCTGGCGCAGCAGGCGGGCTGGCAGATGGCGGCGGAGATCACCGGGCTTGATATCGATATCAGCTTTGCACCGGTGCTCGATATCGGCCACATCAGCGCCGCAATCGGCGATCGGGCGTTTCATGTCGATCCGGCCATTGCGCTGCAGATCGCGCGGCGCTTTATTAACGGCATGCGCGAAGCCGGTATGAAAACCACCGGTAAACATTTTCCCGGCCACGGCGCGGTCAGCGCGGATTCGCATAAAGAGACACCGCGTGATACGCGCGACGCCGCCACGCTGCGCCAGCACGATATGGCTATTTTTCAGCAGCTCATCAGTGAACAGCTGCTGGATGCGGTGATGCCGGCCCACGTTATCTACACCCAGGTCGATCCGCTGCCCGCCAGCGGCTCGCCTTACTGGCTGCAGCAGGTGCTGCGTCAGGAGCTCGCCTTTGACGGCGTGATCTTCTCCGACGATCTCTCAATGGAGGGCGCCGCCGTGATGGGCAGCTACGCCGAACGGGCGCAGCAGTCGCTGGATGCCGGTTGCGATATGATTCTGGTTTGCAACCAGCGGGCGGGCGCCATTAGCGTGCTGGATAATCTGCAGGCGGGTCCGGCAGAACGTATTGCACGGCTCTGGCATCGCGGGCAGCATACGCTGGATGAGCTGCAGAGCAGCGCGCGCTGGCGGCAGAATCAGCGTCAGCTCAGCGATCTGCAGGCGCGCTGGCTGGCGCATAACGCACAGCAGTAAGCGTTGCGAAGCGCCGCGTTCCCTGGGGGAATGCGGCGTTTGTCGTGTGATGCTATTCACAAAACGTGTAACATTCTGATAATCCCCGCGAAAGATTGATCTGCATCAATTTCCTTATGATCTGGTTAGACCGGCGTGATATTCTGCCCTCAGCGCGCGATTAAACATCGCCAACCCTATGTTTATTAAGGTTTTATTTAACCATTAATTAACTTTTGGTTTACAACTTTGAGGGGGTCTGCATTGACTACAACCATGGAAAAGATCGTCATTATTGGCGGAGGCGCCGGTGGCCTGGAGCTGGCAACGCAGCTGGGGCATAAGCTGGGGCGCAGCAAAAAAGCGGAGATTATTCTGGTTGACCGCAACCACAGTCATCTCTGGAAACCGCTGCTGCATGAGGTGGCGACCGGCTCTATGGATGAGGGCATTGACGCGCTGAGCTATCTGGCTCACGCCCGCAACCACGGCTTTCAGTTTCAGCTGGGCTCGCTGACGCAGATCCATCGCGATCGCAAAACCATTGAGCTGGCGGAAATCCGCGACGCTCAGGGCGAGATTCTGGTGCCGCAGCGTGAGCTGGCGTGGGACCGTCTGGTGGTGGCGCTGGGCAGTACGTCCAATGATTTCGGCACCCCGGGCGTAAAAGATCACTGCATCTTCCTCGACAATCCGCATCAGGCGCGTCGCTTCCATAATGAGATGCTGAATCAGTTCCTGCGTTTTTCCGCCAGCGAAGGTGAGCTGCAGAAGGTCAATATCGCCATTGTTGGCGGCGGCGCCACCGGCGTGGAGCTCTCTGCTGAGCTTTACAATGCGGTGAAGCAACTGCACAGCTACGGCTACAAAGGTCTCGACAGCAGCGCGCTCAACGTCACGCTGGTGGAAGCGGGTGAGCGCATTCTGCCCGCGCTGCCACCGCGCATCTCTGCGGCGGCCCATCAGGAGCTGACCAAACTGGGCGTACGCGTTCTGACGCAGACCATGGTGACCAGCGCCGATGCGAAAGGGCTTAACACCAAAGAGGGTGAGTATATTGCTGCCGATCTGATGGTGTGGGCAGCAGGCATCAAAGCGCCTGACTTTATGAAAGAGATCGGCGGCCTGGAGACCAACCGCATTAACCAGCTGGTGGTTAAAGAGACGCTGCAGACCACGCGCGATGAAAATATCTACGCGCTCGGCGACTGCGCCTCCTGTGCGCTGCCAGGTGGCGGCTTCGTGCCGCCGCGCGCGCAGTCGGCGCATCAGATGGCGTCACGGGTGCTGGATAACATCCTCGCACAGCGTAAAGGCAAGCCGCTGAAAGCGTACGTTTATAAAGATCACGGCTCGCTGGTTTCGCTGTCGCGCTTTACCACCGTGGGCAGTCTGATGGGTAACCTGATGCGCGGCTCAATGATGGTGGAAGGGCGCATTGCGCGCTTTGTCTACATCTCTCTGTATCGTATGCACCAGATTGCGCTCCATGGATACTTCAAGACCGGCCTGATGATGCTGGTTGGCAGTCTGAACCGCGTACTGCGTCCGCGACTTAAACTGCACTAATCAATAGCGGGCGACATAATGTCGCCCGCTCCCGTTTTGCCCGCAATAAGCTGCTGATAATCATCAGTTCACCGCAACATTACCCGCTCCGAATCCGCGGCTCGGAACTCTCCTAAAAGCTGGCCCTGCTGCGCTTACGCTGCGTTTCCTCCATTAATCTGATGTTGCAATTCCGGACCATCTGCAAAACTTATCTTCAGGAACACGGCGCGGCGCGCACGCCGGTTATGCCTCCGCTACAGCCTGTAGCGACGGGAATGCGCGGTAACACTGTCAGGAGGATATTCCTGTGAATAAATCAATGCTTGCGGGTATCGGAATCGGCGTAGCAGCAGCGCTGGGCGTGGCGGCGGTCGCCAGCATGAACGTGTTTGATCGCGGTCCGCAATTTGCTCAGGTGCTGTCAGCCACCCCGATTAAAGAGAGTATCAAACAGCCGCGTCAGGAGTGCCGTAACGTTACGCTGACGCACCGTCGTCCGGTACAGGATGAGAACCGCATTGCCGGTTCAGTGCTGGGTGCCGTCGCTGGCGGCGTGCTGGGTCATCAGTTCGGCGGCGGTCGCGGTCGCGATGTGGCTACCGTAGCGGGTGCGCTGGCCGGCGGCTACGGCGGTAATCAGGTGCAGGGCGCTCTGCAGGAGAGGGACACCTACACCACCAGCGAACAGCGCTGCAGAACGGTATACAGTAAACAGGAAAAGATGCTGGGTTATGATGTGACCTATAAAATAGGCGACCAGCAGGGCAAAATCCGTATGGAGAATGACCCTGGCACCCGCATCCCGCTTGATCGCAACGGTCAGCTCATCCTGAATTCGAATCAGGCCTGATTGGGCAAAGCTATTTCACAGCAAACCAGATAAAAAAAGCGCCGTAAGGCGCTTTTTTCTTTTGCATCAGCCCGCCGGCAGCCGGTGCTTTGCCAGTTCGGTGATAAACTCCTGAACCCACTCCATGCGCAGCTTGCGTTCAGCCAGATCGCGCGTGAAGCGCAGCCGCGTCGGGCCATCCAGCTTCCACTGTGCCGGATCTTTCTGCAGCAGGCTAATCAGCCAGCCGGGATCGATCTGGTTCTGCGGGGCAAACTCAAAGAAGCCGCCTTTGTCACTGGCTTCAATTTTGCGCACGCCCAGCTCGCGCGCGGCCAGGCGCAGCGCGGCGATATCCAGCAGATTGCGCGCGGCGTCAGGCAGTTTGCCAAAGCGGTCAATCATCTCTACCCGCAGTTCAGCCAGATCCTGCTCGTCGGCGGCGCTGGCAACCCGCTTATAGAGTGAAAGACGGGTGCTGACATCGGGAATGAAATCGTCGGGCAGCAGCGCCGGCATCCGCAGTTCAATCTCGGTCTGATTGCTGGTGAGATCTTCCAGCGACGGCTCGCGTCCCGCTTTCAGAGCATCCACCGCATTTTCCAGCAGCTCCATATAGAGCGTAAAGCCGATGCTCTCCATCTGACCGCTCTGATCCTCGCCCAGCAGCTCACCGGCGCCGCGGATTTCAAGATCGTGCGTCGCCAGCGCAAAGCCGGCGCCTAAATCTTCCAGCGAGGCGATCGCCTCCAGCCGCTTCTGGGCATCGGTGGTCATCGCTTTCGGGTGCGGTGTCAGCAGCCAGGCGTAGGCCTGATGGTGCGAGCGGCCAACGCGCCCGCGCAGCTGGTGCAGCTGCGCCAGACCAAAGTGATCGGCACGTTCAATGATGATGGTGTTGGCGCTGGGTACATCGATACCGGTTTCAATGATGGTGGTACAGACCAGTACATTAAAACGCTGATGATGGAAATCGTTCATTACCCGCTCCAGATCGCGCTCGCGCATCTGGCCGTGACCAATCGCGATACGCGCTTCCGGCACCAGATCCGCCAGCCGCTGCGCCGCTTTCTCAATGTTTTCCACGTCGTTATAGAGGTAGTAAACCTGACCACCGCGCAGCACCTCGCGCAGAATCGCTTCGCGCACCACCAGGCTGTCATATTCGCGCACAAAGGTTTTCACCGCCAGGCGACGGGCAGGGGGCGTGGCGATAATCGACAGATCGCGCATGCCGCTCATCGCCATATTCAGCGTACGCGGAATAGGCGTAGCGGTCAGCGTCAGGATATCGACGTCGGCGCGCATCGCCTTGATGCGCTCTTTGTGCCGCACGCCAAAGCGGTGCTCTTCATCCACAATCAGCAGCCCGAGGTCGCGCCATTTGAGATCGCTCATCAGCAGTTTGTGCGTGCCGATCAGAATATCGATTTTGCCTTCGCTCGCCTGCTCCAGCACCTGTGCCTGCTCTTTCGCGCTGCGGAAGCGTGACAGCATCTCGATACGCACCGGCCAGTTGGCAAAGCGATCGCGGAAGTTGTCATAGTGCTGCTGCGCCAGCAGGGTGGTGGGAACCAGTACCGCCACCTGCTTGGTGTTCTCCACGGCCAGAAACGCCGCGCGCATCGCCACTTCCGTTTTACCAAAGCCCACGTCGCCACACACCAGGCGATCCATGGCCAGCGGCTGGCACATATCACTCAGCACGGCGTTAATTGCCTGCGCCTGGTCCGGCGTGGTTTCAAACGGGAAGCCCTCGCAGAACAGCCGATACTGCTCGCGATCGTGCTTAAAGGCGTAGCCGCTTTTCGCAGCACGCTGGGCGTAGATATCCAGCAGCTCCGCCGCCACGTCGCGTACCTTTTCCGCCGCTTTCTGCCGCGCGCGTGACCAGGCGTCGCTGCCCAGCTTGTGCAGCGGCGCATTTTCATCGGCGCCACCGGCGTAGCGGCTGATCAGATGCAGTGAGGAGACCGGTACATAAAGCTTGGCGTCGCCGGCGTAGGAGAGCATCAGGTACTCCGCCACAATCCCGCCAGCCTCCAGTGTGGTGAGTCCGATATAACGTCCGACGCCGTGCTCCAGATGCACCACCGGCTGCCCCGGATGCAGCTCCGCCAGGTTGCGGATCAGCACGTCCGGATTGATGGTGCGGCGATTATCCTGCCGGCGACGGCTGACGCGCTCGCCCAGCAGATCGCTTTCACAGATCAGCGCGCGATCGCGCAGCGTATCGATAAAGCCACGCTCGCTGGCGCCAATCATCAGGCTGTAAGGCTGAGCCGCCGCTTCGCTGAAGTGTTCAACCGGCTGAGGGCGTAGCTTAATGCGCGCCAGCAGCTCCTGCAGGCTTTCCCGGCGGCCTTCGCTCTCTACCGAGAAAATCACCTGGCCGCTGAACTGCTCCAGAAACTGGCGCAGCAGGTCGAGTGGGGCTTTCGCCTGGGCCTGCACGGTAAGCTCCGGCAGCGGTTCATAGGCCAGGTTGGTATTGGCGGCTTTTTCCGGCAGCGTTTCTGCCGTGAGCTGCATGCGCGGCCAGGCTTTCAGTTCGCTGAGCAGCGCATCGGGCCGCAGCCAGAGCGTGGCCGGCTCCAGCAGCGGGCGCATCGGGTCGATGCGCCGGTTTTCAAAGCGGGCGTGCGCATCCTGCCAGAAGCGATCCGCGCTGCCAGGCAGATCGCCGCAGTTCAGCACCAGCGTGCTGGCGGGCAGGTAGCTGAACAGCGTGGGCAGCGGCTGCTCAAAAAACAGCGGCTGCCAGTATTCGATGCCGGAGGGCAGCGTGCCTTTACTGACCTGCTGATAGATATGCTCCGGCTCGCGGCGCACGTCGAAAATCTCGCGCCAGCGGGTGCGAAACAGCTCAATCGCCGCTTTGTCAGTGGGAAATTCGTGCGCCGGCAGGAGATTAATCGCATCCACTGACTCCAGCGTGCGCTGGCTGTCGACGTCGAACAGGCGCAGGCTGTCAATTTCATCATCAAAAAAGTCGATGCGATAGGGCTGGTCGCTGCCCATCGGGAAGAGATCGAGCAGGGCACCGCGCGTGGCGTATTCGCCATGCTCCATCACCTGATCGACGTGGCGGTAACCCGCTTGTTCCAGCTGATCGCGCAGCGCGTCGCGGGACAGTTTTTGTCCCTGCTGCATCACCAGCGCGTGCCCGTGCAGGAAGCTGTGCGGGCAGACGCGCTGCATCAGCGTATTGACCGGCAGAATCAGCATGCCGCGAGCCAGCATCGGCAGCTGGTAAAGCGTAGAGAGGCGCGCTGAAATAATATCCTGATGGGGCGAAAAGCTGTCGTAGGGCAGCGTTTCCCAGTCCGGCAGATTAATCACCGGCAGGTCGGTAAACTGACGGATCTCCTCCTGCAGCCGCAGCGCGGACTGCATATCCGGGGTGATCATCAACACCGGACCCTGATGGCGTTCGGTGATACTGGCGCACTCAACCGCCTGCGCGGCGCCGACCAGCTGGCCGAGCTGACGATGGTCTCCTGCTTTGGCAGGCAGGGTATAACGATGCTGTTCCGACATAGGGTCTCGACGTGCTCTCCTTGTATTTCAGGGCGTCATCATTCCATAAACCGCCCTGATGATCATCTCTCCATTGTGCCCGCAGGCAGGCCGGAAGGGAGCGACAGCGACTCCGCGCTATCAGCCTGACAGATATAATAGTCCCGATATGCCAGTGATGGTATGCGCGCGCCGCCAGCGGCAACCGTTCGTACAGCTTTTATCCGGCCGCACGGCGGGGCAGAACCGTTGCGGCGAAAGAAATCTCTCCTGTGGCGCGGCAGGGACGCATTTTGATGCAACTTCGCTCATCACTCAGTGGGTTAGAGGTTTCATAAAGCAGGCGGCTCCATTATCATCCCTCTACCTTATTATCAGGCAATGGCCAGAACGGAACTCATGTATCAACCAGTTGCGCTATTTATCGGTTTACGCTACATGCGTGGACGGGCTTCAGACCGCTTCGGTCGCTTCGTCTCCTGGCTCTCAACTATCGGTATTACCCTGGGCGTAATGGCGCTGGTGACCGTGCTGTCGGTGATGAACGGCTTTGAGCGTGAGCTGGAGGGGAATATCCTGGGGCTGATGCCGCAGGCGCTCATTACCAGTGACAAAGGCAGTATCGATCCGCAGCAGCTGCCGGCTGACAGCCTGAAGCTGCAGGGCGTCACGCGCGTTGCTCCCCTGACCACGGCCGATGTGGTGCTGCAGAGTGCGCACAACGTCTCGGTCGGCGTGATGCTGGGGGTTAATCCGGACGAACCCGATCCGCTCACGCCTTACCTGGTTAACACGCAGCAGCAGGTGCTGCAGGCGGGCAAATATAATGTGATCCTCGGTGAGCAGCTCGCTGCACAGCTCGGCGTGAAGCGGGGCGACGCGCTGCGTCTGATGGTGCCTTCGGTCAGCCAGTTTACGCCGGTCGGGCGCCTGCCCAGCCAGCGCATCTTTACCGTTGCCGGGACTTACGCGGCAAATAGTGAGGTAGATGGTTACCAGATCCTCGTTAATCAGCAGGATGCATCGCGCGTTATGCGCTATCCGGCAGGCAGCATCACCGGCTGGCGGCTCTGGCTGGAAAAGCCGCTGAGCGTGGATACGCTGAGTACCCAGCCGCTGCCGCAGGGCACGGTGTGGAAAGACTGGCGCGAGCGCAAAGGCGATCTTTTCCAGGCCGTACGCATGGAAAAAAATATGATGGGGCTGCTGCTGAGTCTGATTATCGCCGTAGCGGCGTTCAATATCATCACCTCGCTGGGTCTGCTGATTATGGAGAAGCAGGGCGAAGTGGCGATTCTGCAGACGCAGGGCTTAACCCGGCGGCAGATTGTCGCGGTCTTTATGGTGCAGGGCGCGAGTGCCGGTATTATTGGCGCGCTGCTGGGTGCGCTGCTTGGCGTGCTGCTTGCCAGCCAGCTGAACACGCTGATGCCGGTCATCGGCCTGTTTCTCGATGGCGCGGCGCTGCCGGTGGACATCAATCCCTGGCAGGTGGTGATGATCGCCCTGATTTCAATGACGGTTGCGCTGCTCTCAACCCTTTACCCCTCCTGGCGCGCTGCCGCCGTTCAACCCGCTGAGGCTTTACGTTATGAGTAATACTCCTTTGTTGCAGTGTCGCGACCTGTGCAAACGCTATCAGGAAGGCAGCGTGCAGACCGACGTGCTGCGCAACGTGGCTTTCAGCCTGCAGCCCGGCGAGCTGGCGGCGATTGTCGGCAGCTCCGGCTCTGGTAAAAGTACGCTCCTGCATCTGCTGGGCGGGCTGGATGCGCCGACCTCGGGCGACGTGGTGTTTGATGGCCGCTCGCTTAATGGCATGAGCGCCGCCGCAAAAGCGGAGCTGCGCAACCGCGAACTGGGCTTTATCTATCAGTTCCATCACCTGCTGCCTGACTTCAGCGCGCTGGAGAACGTGGCGATGCCGCTGCTGATTGGCAAAACCGCCAAAGCGGAAGCTGAGAGTCGCGCCCGCGAAATGCTGGCGGCGGTCGGGCTGGAGAAGCGCGCCGCGCATCGTCCTTCTGAGCTCTCAGGCGGTGAGCGTCAGCGCGTGGCGATTGCCCGGGCGCTGGTTAACCGTCCACGTCTGGTGATGGCGGATGAGCCCACCGGCAATCTCGATGCGCGCAACGCCGACGCGATATTTGAACTGCTGGGCGAGCTTAACGTGCGTCAGGGCACGGCGTTTCTGGTGGTGACTCACGATCTGCAGCTGGCAAAACGGCTGACGCGGCAGATGGAGATGCGTGACGGAAAGCTGAGCGATCGCCTGACGCTGGGAGCAGAGGCATGACCTCTTCACTCTCGCTGTTGCTGGGGCTGCGTTTCAGCCGGGGCCGGCGGCGCGGCGGCATGGTATCGCTGATTTCAGTGATCTCCACCGTGGGAATTGCGCTGGGCGTGGCGGTACTGATCATCGGCCTCAGCGCCATGAACGGTTTTGAGCGTGAGCTGAATAACCGCATTCTGGCTGTCGTTCCGCATGGTGAAATTGAGCCGGTCGAAGGGCCGCTGCGCGACTGGCAATCTCTGATTGCCCCGATGGAGCAGGTGCCCGGCATCGCGGCGGCGGCCCCCTACGTTAATTTTACCGGATTGATTGAGAGCGGCGCCAGGCTACAGGCGCTGCAGGTCAAAGGGGTTGATCCGCAGCAGGAGTCGCGTCTCAGCGCACTGCCGCAGTTTGTCGCCGGCGACGCCTGGGCACAGTTTGCCGCCGGCAGGCAGCAGATTATTTTGGGCGGCGGTATCGCCAAGTCACTGAACGTGAAGCAGGGCAGCTGGATCACCATCATGATCCCTAACAGCAGCGCGGATAATAAGCTGCAGCAGCCAAAGCGCATCCGGCTGCAGGTCAGCGGTATTCTTCAGCTGAGCGGCATGCTCGATCACAGCCTGGCGCTGGTTCCGCTGGCGGATGCGCAGCGCTATCTGGGCCTGGGCGACAGCGTCAGCGGTATCGCACTGAAGATGAGCGATCCGTTTCAGGCGCAAAAGCTGGTGCGCACGGCCGGTGAGGTAGCCCACGCCTATGTTTATATCAAAAGCTGGATTGGCACCTACGGCTATATGTATCGCGATATCCAGATGATCCGCGCCATTATGTATCTGGCGATGGTGCTGGTGATTGGCGTCGCCTGTTTCAATATCGTTTCCACGCTGGTGATGGCAGTTAAAGATAAGAGCGCAGACATTGCCGTACTGCGTACCCTGGGGGCTAAAGATGGGCTTATCCGCGCTATCTTTATCTGGTACGGGCTGCTGGCGGGCCTGCTGGGCAGCGTCAGCGGCGTTGTCACCGGTGTGCTGGTGGCGCTGAACCTGACGCCGGTGATGCGCGGCATCGAACATCTGACCGGGCATACGCTGCTGGCAGGCGATATCTATTTTATCGATTTTCTGCCGTCGGAACTGCACTGGCTGGATGTTGTCATTGTACTGGTAACCGCTATCGTGCTGAGCCTGATCGCCAGCTGGTACCCGGCGCGACGCGCCAGCCGCCTCGATCCGGCCCGCGTGCTGAGCGGTCAGTAACCGCCCGGACGCAGCCGCTCCGGCGGCTGCGTCCGATTTCAGCGCCTGCGTACGACGGAGTCGCCACGCAGTCGCTATTACCGGGACAGCATTGCCCACTACAACACCCGAAACACGGCGTACTGCGCCGCAGATCAAGGAGTTTTTATGCGCATACAGCGCCGCCGCCTGAGGCTCGCCCGCGACCGGAAAAACCGCCGTAAAGTGCATCAGCGCTTTCGCCAGCGCATCTTTGAGCGCGATCGCAGCGCTGAACTCGCCGCGCATCCGCTGCCGCGCGTGGTGGTACTGACCGGTGCCGGCATCTCTGCTGAATCGGGCATTCGTACTTTTCGCGCCTCCGACGGCCTGTGGGAAGAACATCGTATTGAAGATGTTGCTACGCCGGAGGGCTTTCGCCGCGATCCGGCGCTGGTGCAGCGCTTTTATAATATCCGCCGCCAGCAGCTGCAGCAGCCGGAGATCCAGCCTAACGCCGCACATCTGGCGCTGGCAGAGCTTGAACAGGCGCTGGGCGATAACTTTCTGCTGGTCACACAGAACATCGATAATCTGCACGAGCGTGCCGGCAGCCAGCGCGTGCTGCATATGCATGGCGAACTGCTGAAAGTGCGCTGTGAGGAGAGTGGCCAGGTGGTGGCGTGGCATCGCGACGTGACCGCCGACGATCGCTGCACCTGCTGCCAGTTTCCGGCGCGGCTGCGGCCGCACGTGGTGTGGTTCGGCGAAATGCCGCTCGGCATGGAAGAGATCTATGAGGCGATGCAGCAGGTGGATCTGTTTATCGCCATCGGCACCTCAGGCCATGTCTATCCTGCCGCCGGATTTGTACATGAAGCCACGCTGCAGGGCGCGCATACGGTTGAGCTGAACCTGGAGCCAAGTCAGGTGGGCAATGAGTTTGCCGAAGGAAAATATGGCCTGGCGAGCGAAGAGGTACCGGCGTTTGTGCAGCGCCTGCTGCAGAGCCTGGAGCACTAAACCGGGCGCCTGTGCGGCGCCCGTTACGCCTTTCAGCGGCCCGCTTTCAGCTGCTGAAACAGCGTTTCATACTGTATGCTGGCGGCTCCGACATCATTCTGCCACTCGCCTTTTCTGATGACGTCAGCAGGCGGATAGAGTGACGGATCCTGCGCAACGGCCGCAGGCAGCAGCTTTTTTGCCGCCAGATTTGGCGTCGGGTAACCGATGGTTTCCGCCACCTGAGCTGCCACATCGGGGCGCAGCAGGAAGTTAATCAGCTTCAGCGCCCCCTCCCGGTTTTTCGCATTGGCCGGGATCGCCAGGTTATCCATCCAGAAAATGCCGCCTTCTTCCGGCCAGACAATGCTCAGCGGCGTGCCCGCCTGACGCGCCACGTAAGCGGAGCCGTTCCAGATCATACCGACGTTGACTTCGCCCTCCATAAACGGGTTGCCCGGATTATCGGAGTTAAACGCCAGCACGTTCGGCATCAGCTTTTTCAGCTCTTCTGACGCGGCAGCGATCTGCGCCGGGTCCTGCGTGTTGCCGGAATAACCGAGCTTGCGCAGCGCCACCTGGAACACTTCGCGCGCATCGTCCGTCAGCAGCAGACTCTGCTTATATTCCGGCTTCCAGAGGTCGGCCCAGCGGGTGATCGTTTTAGGATCGATCTCATCGCTGTTGACACCGATAGCGGTCGCGCCCCAGATATAGGGAATGGAGTAGTCGTTATCGGGATCGAACGGCTTGTTGAGCAGGTCGGGATCGAGATTCTTAAAGTTGCTCAGCTGCGATTTATCGATCTTCTGCAGCATCCCCTCATTGCGCATTTTGGCGACAAAATAGGTCGAAGGCACCACCAGATCGTAAGCGCCATCTTTCCAGGTTTTCAGCTTGGCGTACATGCTCTCATTGGATTCATAGGTGGAGTAGATCACTTTGATCCCGGTCTCTTTGGTAAACTGCTCCAGCAGACCCGGCGGCACATACTCCGTCCAGTTATAGAAGTAGAGCGTTTTATTGTCAGCCTGCGCGCTCTGCATACACAGCGCCATCGCTCCCGCTATCAGCCAGCAAGCGTGTTTTTTCATGGGGTATCCTCTATTGGGTTTTATCACGGAGCAGTAGCTGACTGATCGCCACCAGCAGCAGCGACAGCAGCAGCAGGATCGTCGCCAGCGCGTTCACCTCGGGTGAAACACCAACTTTCACCATGGAGTAGATCTTCAGCGGCAGGATTTCGAAACCCGGCCCGGTAACGAATGATGAGACCACCACATCATCCATAGAGAGGGTAAAACTCAGCAGCCAGCCCGCTGCCACGGCCGGCATCGCCAGCGGCAGCAGAATTTTACGCAGAATCGTCACTTCACTGGCACCGAGATCTTTTGCCGCCTCCAGCATGCGCACATCAAACCCTTTCAGCCGCGAGTAAACGGTGATCACCACAAAAGGCAGGCAGAAGGTGATATGCGAAAACAGCAGCGACCAGAAGCCGAGCGAGATCCCCAGCAGCATAAACAGCACCAGCAGGGAGATCGCCATAACAATATCCGGCGACATCATCACCACAAACAGCATCCCGCTGACAAAGGGCTTACCGCGAAAACGGTAACGGTAGAGCGCGACGGCCGTAAGCGCGCCAATCAGCGTGGCGCAGGTTGCGGAGATCACACCCATGACAAGTGAGTGCTGCGCTGCCTGAATCAGACTGTTGTTGTTCAGCAGCAGCTGATACCAGCGCGTGCTGAATCCCTGCCAGTTAATGCCAAAGCGCGAGGCGTTGAAGGAGTTCACGATCAGGATAATCATCGGAATATAGAACCAGGCATAGATTGCGGCCATAAAGCCGCCGCGTAGCAGACGCGCCATCATGAGAGATCCATCCGGTTATTCAGCAGCCGCGCCGCCCGCCAGTAAAACAGCAGCATAATGCCCATCAGCAGCGTCATCACCACGCTGGTGGCTGCGCCAGAGGGCCAGTCGCGAATGTTCAGGAACTGGCTTTTGATAATATTTCCGATCAGCAGATTTCTGGCGCCGCCCATAAGGTCGGCAACGTAAAACATGCCCATCGCCGGGATAAATACCAGCAGGGAGCCCGCGACAATGCCGGGCAGAGTCAGCGGCAGAATAATGCGTACAAACGTCTGCAGCTTACTGGCACCGAGATCGCGCGCCGCTTCAAGATACGATCGGTCAAGCTTCTCCAGGCTGGAGTAAAGCGGCAGTACCATAAACGGCAGCAGGATATAGATTAACCCCAGAATCACCGCTTCAGAGGTGAACATGATGCGAAAAGGTTTATCTGTTACGCCGAGCCAGAGCAGAAAGTCGTTCAGCCAGCCGCGGGTGCTGAGAAAGATCTTCAGCCCATAGATGCGGATCAGCGAGTTGGTCCAGAAGGGGACAATCAGCAAAAACAGCATCAGCGGACGCAGCCGCGGCGAGAGGCGGGTCAGGCACCAGGCAAACGGATAGCCCAGCAGCAGACAGCACAGGGTGGCGATAAACGCCATATTCAGTGAATGCAGCAGCACGCTGGCATAGAGCGGGTCGAGCAGGCGGCGGTAGTTATCAAAGGTCAGTACCATGCTGACAAAGTGCGCATCATCGCGCGTCAGAAAGCTGGTGACGATAATC
This sequence comes from Pantoea eucrina, assembly GCF_002095385.1. GTDB lineage: Bacteria > Pseudomonadota > Gammaproteobacteria > Enterobacterales > Enterobacteriaceae > Pantoea > Pantoea eucrina. Next base: position 14,457 of record NZ_MIPP01000048.1, read on the forward strand.
ATCAGATTGGGCAGCAGCACAAACAGCGTCAGCCAGCTGACAATCAGGGCAACAATCGCTTTCTGCAGACGATTACGCATCAGTTTCATAGGGCAGTACCACCTCCCAGTCCGGCACCCAGCGGATGGCCATTTTTTGATTCAGCGAGTGGTCAAAATCGGGGTCATCTTCGTTGAAGAATTCACTGACCGTCAGCAGCTTGCCGTTCTCCAGCTCCACCGAGGACTCCAGGGTCATGCCTTTATAGCTGCGGTCGCGAACAAAACCGGTCAGATACTCGCTGCGGCTGTCATGAGCAATCTCTTCAACGCGCAGATCTTCCGGGCGCAGCAGCACGTGCAGTTTATCACCGGGCGCTACCGGAAACGGGCAGTGCAGATCGCAGGCGATGCCTTCAACGCGCGCGCGGATGGTGGGCGCGCGGTCGCACGCGATCACCTCGGCGTCAAAGACGTTGATTTCACCGATAAAACGCGCCACAAACAGGTTGCCCGGCTCTTCATAAATTTCACGCGGCGTGCCATCCTGCTCAATGCGACCGTCGCGCATCACCACGATACGATCTGACATAGAGAGCGCCTCTTCCTGATCGTGGGTGACAAAAACAAAGGTGATGCCCAGTTTGCGCTGCAGCGCTTTCAGCTCGTTCTGCATCTGACGACGCAGCTTATAATCCAGCGCCGAGAGAGACTCATCCAGCAGCAGGACTTTTGGCTGGTTAACCACGGCGCGGGCGATAGCGACCCGCTGCTGCTGTCCCCCTGAAAGCTGATGCGGGCGCCGGTCGGCGAAACTCTCCAGCTGCACCATGGCCAGCGCTTCATTAACGCGCTGAACGATCTCACCGGCGGGGCGCTTCTGCATGCGCAGACCGAATGCGACGTTCTCAAACACGGACATATGCGGAAACAGCGCGTAGCTCTGAAACACAGTATTGATATGACGCTGCTCGGCGGGCGTATCGGTAATATCGCTGCCATCCAGCGTGATGCGGCCGCTGTCGGTGGTTTCCAGGCCGGCAAGCAGGCGCAGAATGGTGGTTTTCCCGCAGCCTGACGGGCCCAGCAGAGTAATAAACTCTCCGTGTCCGATATGCAGGTTGAAATCAGAGATGATGGTTTTCCCATCGAAAGCTTTACTGATGCCAGAAAGCGTAACCAGCGCCTGTTGTGCGCATGTTTGCGTCATTTTAGTCACTCAGTCTGAAGGGATCAGGATAGCGGCTCGCTGCCGGCGACAGCGAGCCGTAGTGAAGGCGGGATAATACCTGAAAATTTATCTAATGCCATAATTTACCGCTGAATTACCTGGAAAAGAGGGCAAACTACCGAACTGTGCGTGACAGGCCAGCCGGCAATAATTTACCTGGTACACGCTATGGCAGGCAGGCTAACCTAAAGAAGAGTGATATCGCGCAACACGGCGGGCAGCTGCCGCCGCAATAATAACACCGGCTTAAACAGGGGGATAACGGATGGAACAGTTACTGGAACGCTTTCTGCGCTACGTAGCGATAGAGACGCAGGCTAAACCGCAGGCGCGGCAGGTGCCGAGCAGTGAGGGGCAGTGGATCCTGGCGCGTCAGCTGCAGGAAGAGCTGATTGCACTGGGCTTTGTCGATGTATCGCTGAGCGACCACTGCTGCGTAATGGGTACGCTGCCGGCCAACGTCGACTGGCCAGTGCCGGTTATCGGCTTTATTTCTCATATGGATACCTCGCCCGACTACACGGCGAAAAACGTCAATCCGCAGATCGTGGAGAACTATCGCGGCGGCGACATTGCGCTGGGTAACGGGGATGAAGTGCTGTCGCCGGTGATGTTCCCGGTGCTGCATAAGCTGACCGGACATACGTTGATCACGACCGACGGCAAAACGCTGCTGGGTGCGGATGATAAAGCGGGCATTGCGGAGATTATGACGGCGATGGCGGAGCTGGCAAAGGGTGACGTGCCGCACGGCGCTATCCGGGTTGCCTTTACGCCGGATGAGGAGATCGGCCGCGGCACGTCGCACTTCGACGTGGAAGGGTTTGCGGCTGACTGGGCTTACACCATGGATGGCAGCGGTCTCGGCGAGTTTGAGTTTGAGAACTTCAACGCCGCAACTGCGATGGTCTATATCACCGGGAATAACGTTCATCCCGGCAGCGCAAAGAATGTCATGGTGAATGCGCTGGATCTGGCGATGCGCTTCCACGCCGAGCTGCCTGCTCAGGAGAAGCCGCAGTTTACCGACGGCTACGAAGGCTTTTTCCATCTGCACTCTATCAAAGGCACGGTGGAGCACGCTGAGCTGATGTATCTGATCCGCGATTTTGATGCAGACAGCTATGAACAGCGCAAACAGCTGCTGGAGAACATCGGACAGCGGGTGGGCAAAGGGCTGCAGAGCGAATGTTCGGTTAAAGTCGAGATTAGCGACAGCTATCGCAATATGCGCGAAAAAGTGGAGCCGCATCCGCATATTATTGAGCTGGCGCTGCAGGCGATGCGCGACTGCGGCATTGAGCCTGACGTGAAGCCGATTCGCGGCGGCACTGACGGTTCCGCGCTGTCGTGGAAAGGGCTGCCCTGTCCGAATATCTTTACCGGTGGCTATAACTACCACGGCAAACATGAGTTTGCCTCACTGAATGTGATGCAAAAAGCGACAGAAGTGATTGTGCGGCTCTCTGCGCTGGCGGCAGAGAAGCGGACATAACGCAGAAGAGCGCCTCTCCCGGAAGCGGGAGAGGCGCATGGTTTTAATCAGCGAAGAACCAGTAGCCGCTGTTTACCAGACCAGCCAGCTGCGCCAGCAGTGACGGGTCATCCAGCGCGTCACCAAAATCTGCCAGAGCAAGTTCATGCTGGTGCGCCAGCGCGGCCAGTACCTGCGGATGCTGGCTGGTGATCTGCTCGCCATTAACATAGACGGCATCACCCAGCGTCAGTACGCGCAGGCCGCCAAGCCGCGTCAGCGTGTCACCCTGCTGCAGCGCATCGTAAATCTCATCCGGCTGATACGGCGGCTCCGGTGGCGCCACGTCCAGCTCATGGCGCGACTGCGAAATAAATTCGCCAAACCACTGGCTGAACTGCTCCGGCTGGTTGATCACATCCAGCATAACCTGACGAATGCCTTCAACTTCAGAAGGCAGGATCTGCGACGGGCAGCTGCGTGAAGGTACTTCCGGATCGCTGTAGCGATAGCTGCCCAGCTCATGAGCCAGCATATAATCAGCAAAGCCGCTGATCAGCTCGCGGCCATTTGGCGCCCGGAACCCGACTGAATAGTTGAGCGCATTTTCCAGCGAGTAGCCCTCGTGCGGGAAGCCCGGCGGAATGTAGAGAATATCGCCCGGCTCCAGCTCTTCATCGATAATGGCGTCAAACGGCGCAACCTGCAGCAAATCGGGATGCGGGCAGTGCTGTTTCATCGGGACCTTTTCACCCACGCGCCAGCGCCGGCGGCCGGTACCCTGAATGATAAAGACATCATACTGGTCGAAATGCGGACCCACGCCGCCGCCCGGGACTGAAAACGAGATCATCAGATCGTCGATGCGCCAGTCGGGCAGAAAGCGGAACGGGCGCATCAGGGCAGCAGAGCCCTCATGCCAGTGGTTAACCGCCTGAACCAGCAGCGACCAGTTGCTTTCACCCAGATGGTCATAGCTCTCAAACGGGCCGTGGCTGACCTGCCATTTGTCGTTATGGTGGCTGACGAGGCGGCTGTCCACCTCATTTTCCATCGCCAGTCCCGCCAGCTCATCCGGCGAGAGGGGATCCACGAAATTTTTGAAGCCGCGCTTAAGCACGACCGGGCGTTTCTGCCAGTAGCGCTGAATAAAGTCGGTCTGGTTGATATCGAGCTGATAATCCATACGAAGCGTTCCGGTTGGAGCAATAATTGCTGGCAAGTATAACAGTCCGCAGCCGGTTCTACTCGCGGTGATGTGTAACTTCCTGCCGCCTGAACACCACTTCCATGCGCGTGCCGCCCAGCGGGCTGGCAGAGGCGCTGACGGTTCCGGCATACTGTTCAAGAATATCCCGCACCACCGCCAGCCCCAGCCCCTGTCCCGGCCGCAGCGTATCGGCCCGCTGGCCGCGGACAAAAATCAGATCGCGCTTGCTTTCAGGAATACCCGGCCCGTCATCGTCGATAAACAGATGCAGCGCCTGGTCAGTCTGGCGCGTGCTGACTTCAATAAATTCCAGGCAATATTTACAGGCGTTATCGAGTACATTGCCGAGCACTTCCATAAAATCGTTCTGATCGCCGACAAACACCAGCTCGGGGGGAATGTCGAGCGTGATCTCCACGCCCTTGCGCTGGTAAACCTTGTTGAGCGCAGAGCAGAGGCTGTCGAGCAGGGCGGAAACCGAGTGAAAATCACGCTGCAGCGGATTGTGATCGGCCTGCATGCTGGCGCGATGCAGATAGTAACCTGTCTGCTGTGAAATACGGCTGATCTGCTCCAGCATCACCGGCTCCGCCTGTTCGATGGTGAGCGATTTGCCGTTGCGCAGCGAGCGCAGCGTACTCTGCAGCACCGCCAGCGGTGTTTTCAGGCTGTGGGTTAAATCAGAGAGGGTGGTGCGATAGCGGGTATAGCGCTGACGCTCGTTGGTCAGCAGCAGGTTGAGGTTGCGCACCAGGCTTTTCAGCTCCTGCGGCGGATTGTCGCCCAGGTTTTCCCGCTGGCCAGTCTCCAGCTCGCGCACCTGCGCGGTAAGATCGCCAATCGGGCGCAGGCTCCAGTGAGCGGCCAGCCAGAGCAGCGGGATCACCAGCAGCAGGTTAGCCGCCAGCACATAGCTGAACCATGACCAGACTACGTCTGAGTGCTGCAGCTCTTGCGGGATGGAATCCACCACCACAATGGTCATCGCTGGCAGGTTGACTGTCGCATCGTAGCGATTCACCGCAACCGAATGGGTAAAGGTGTCGTTACTGTTGCTGTCCAGCGCGTGCAGCTGCTGCTGCGCCTGAATGTTATCGCCTAATGCCGTCAGGCTGGTGCGGTTGCTGGTGTCAATTTCATAAAAGTCAGGCTTCAGCAGCCACTCAGGCTGAATTTTTTCCCGGATCTCCGGCACGTCGCGCTGCTGCCACAGCAGCTTGCCGCGCTCATCGTAGATAAAGACCAGCGTCGGGAAATTCAGCGTCATGCGCTCCGGCTGCGCGATGGTGAGTTTGTTATCCTGCCACTGCGCCAGAGTGAAAAAGAGGTTACTTTCACCGCGCAGCACGCGGTAGGTATTTTTATCGAAACTCACGACATAGCCGATAACCGCGACCATGCCATAGGAGAGAGAGATAAACAGGACCACGGCGGCGGTCGCCAGCAGAAAGCGGGTACGGAGCGAGAGCGGGCGCAGCTGGCGAAACCAGTTCATGGCGTCAGAGATCGAAACGGTAGCCCTGACCGCGTACCGTGTTGATCACTTCGGTCGGATGCAGTGCAAGGATTTTCTTGCGCAGGCGGCCCATCAGCACATCAATGGTATGGCTTTCGCGCAGTTCAGCGTCAGGATAGAGCTGCAGCATCAGCGAATCTTTGCTGACCACTTTACCCGCGTTGCGGATCAGCGTTTCCGCAATCGTATATTCAAATGCTGTCAGCTTCACCGGCACGTCGTTCACCGCCAGCTCGCGACGTGACAGGTCGACCTGAAACGGCGGCAGGGAGATGATCTGCGATGCGTGGCCGCTATTGCGGCGCATCAGCGCCTGCAGGCGGGCAGCAACCTCCTCAATATGAAAAGGCTTGGTAACGTAGTCGTCCGCGCCAGCTTCCAGGGCTTCAACTTTTGCCTGCCAGCCTTCGCGTGCGGTCAGTACCAGGATCGGCTGGCGCACCGCGTCGCTACGCCAGCGGCGAATCAGCGACATGCCATCTTCGTCGGGCAGGCCAAGATCAACCAGCGCAATGTCAGGCAGATGTTCCTGAAGAAAGTAGTCAGCTTCTTTCGCATCTTCAGCGGCATCAACCTGATGCCCCATATCACGCAGCTGAACGGCGAGATGGTGGCGCAGCAGAGCATTATCTTCCACAACCAGAACACGCATACTTTTTCCTTACCTGCAAACTCAGTGATAATAAAGTGAGTATACGTGAAGGGAGCTAAACCAGAGAACAACGCAACAGGCGCGCGGTGCGCGCCTGTGCAGGCGGAATTACTTCAGGTCATCGACCATTTGCACCGCGCGGCCCAGATAGTTAGCCGGGGTCATCTGCTTCAGGCGCACTTTCTCCTCTTCCGGCAGCGCCAGGCTGTCGATAAAGGCCTGCATGCCCGCCGCATCCACGCGCTTGCCGCGCGTCAGCTCTTTAAGCTTTTCGTAGGGTTTTTCAATCCCGTAACGGCGCATCACGGTCTGAATCGGCTCGGCAAGCACTTCCCAGTTGTGATCCAGCTCATCCAGCAGGCGATCGCGATTCACCTCCAGTTTTGAGATGCCCTTCAGCGTGGACTGATAGGCAATCAGGGCATAGCCGACGCCGACGCCGAGGTTGCGCAGAACGGTTGAGTCGGTGAGATCGCGCTGCCAGCGTGACACCGGGAGCTTGCTGGCGAGGTGCTGCAGTACCGCGTTTGCCAGGCCTAAATTGCCCTCAGAGTTTTCAAAGTCGATAGGGTTGACCTTGTGCGGCATCGTTGAGGAGCCAATTTCGCCCGCGATGGTTTTCTGTTTGAAGTGGTTCAGCGCAACATAGCCCCAGATATCGCGATCAAAATCGATCAGGATAGTGTTGAAACGCGCGATACAGTCAAACAGCTCTGCAATGTAGTCGTGCGGCTCAATCTGCGTGGTGTAGGGGTTCCAGGTAATGCCAAGCGAGGTGACAAACTCTTCGCTGATCTGATGCCAGTCCGCTTCCGGATAAGCGGCGATGTGCGCGTTGTAGTTGCCGACGGCGCCGTTGATTTTGCCCAGCACCTCAATGTTGCCCAGCTGACGCAGCTGCCGCTCCATGCGGTAGGCGACGTTGGCCATCTCTTTACCCATGGTTGAAGGGGTAGCAGGCTGGCCGTGCGTACGGGAGAGCAGCGGAATATCGCGATACTCCTGCGCCAGTCCCTTCACCGCAGCGATGATTTTCTGCCAGTAGGGCGTGATAACGTCGCGGCGTGCGGTTTCCAGCATCAGCGCATGGGAGAGGTTGTTGATATCTTCAGAGGTGCAGGCGAAGTGGATAAACTCAGAGACCGCCTGCAGCGCAGGCACATCAGCCACTTTCTCTTTCAGAAAGTATTCAACCGCTTTGACATCGTGATTCGTAGTGCGCTCTATGGTTTTGATGCGTGCAGCGTCAGTTTCATCAAAATTGCTGACAATCGCGTCAAGGAAAGCGTTTGCGTCACCATCAAATGCAGGAACTTCCCTGATCTCTGCGGTCGCAGCCAGTTTCTGTAACCAGCGAACTTCCACTTCCACGCGGAATTTCAGTAAACCAAACTCACTGAAAATGGCGCGCAGCGGGCTGACTTTATCGCCGTAACGGCCATCAACGGGTGAGACGGCGGTCAGAGAGGATAATTCCATCAGTGCAACTCCTGAAACGTTAACAGATGAGGCAGGGCGGCGTTTAATACGCCGGACCCAGCCGGGATAAAATAGCTTTGGCTTCATTCAGCAGGCGCTGACGCGAAAACATCAGCTGCAGGCGGCCACCGCCACACTGCTGCCAGAGCACCGCTGAACGGATCCCCGCCAGCAGCGCCGCGCGTACTTTGTTCTGTACCTGAGTATTTTGCAGCACCTGCGGTGAGCCGGTAACCTGAATGCGCGGGCCCAGCGGGCTGATGATATCGACATAGATGCCCGCCATGGCGCTGGTAATGGTGTCAGATTCGGGACCGTAGTGCGCCAGCTGACGATCGAGCTGGCCGATACGCTGTGCCAGCGCCGCCAGCGCGGTTTTGTTGCCGCTGAGCTTGCGCTCCAGCACCATCAGACCCAGCGTGTAGCGCGTCACTTCCGCACTGGCACCCTGACGGCTGCCGCTGTTCAGCACTGCCATCAAGGTCTCCAGACCGGTGCGCAGATTGGCTTCGTCATTACCATACACCGCCAGCGTGGAGGCGGGATTGAGATCAAGCAGGCTGCGTATGGATACCTGCAGCGCCGCGCTGTCGCACTGGCCCTGATGCGCCAGCTGCTGCGTCAGCTGTGCAGCCTGGCAAATGCCCGCCAGCGCCAGCGTAATATCATAAAAATTTTTAGCCACGCTCTACTCCTGCAGAAAAATCAGCGGCGCCGTTTTACGCCTCAGGCAGCGGCAGACGCTGCTCAATAATACCGCCACCGAGACAGACGTCATCCAGATAGAACACCGCAGACTGGCCCGGCGTCACCGCCGCAACCGCTTCATCGAAACGCACCTCGATGCGATCGTCGCCAAGCGGCAGGATTTCACACGGGATGTCACTCTGGCGGTAGCGGGTTTTAACCGTGCAGCGCAGCGGGGAGGTCACCGGCTGACGATCGACCCAGTGCAGCTGCTGGGCAATCAGGCCCACAGACATCAGGCGCGGATGGTCGCCGCCCTGGGCGACAATCAGCCGGTTACGTGCGACATCTTTGTCCACCACGTACCAGGGATCGTCATTGCTCTCTTTGCGGCCGCCAATGCCCAGACCTTTGCGCTGACCGAGCGTATGGTACATCAGCCCCTGATGCTCACCGACAATTTCACCCTCGACCGTCTCAATTTCGCCCGGTTGCGCAGGCAGGTAACGGCCGAGGAAATCGCGAAACTTGCGCTCGCCGATAAAGCAGATGCCGGTAGAATCTTTTTTCTTTGCGGTAATCAGATCCAGCTCTTCGGCAATGCGGCGCACTTCCGGCTTCTCCAGTTCACCGACCGGAAACAGGCTCTGGGCGATCTGCTGGTGGCTCAGGGTGTAGAGGAAATAGCTCTGATCTTTATTGCCATCGAGTCCGCGCAGCAGCTGGCTTTTGCCCGCCACGTCGGCCCGACGCACATAGTGGCCGGTCGCGATATAATCTGCGCCGAGGTCTTCAGCAGCGAACTCAAGAAAGGCTTTAAATTTGATCTCTTTATTGCAGAGAATATCGGGATTAGGCGTGCGCCCCGCCTTATATTCGTCGAGAAAATGCTCGAACACATTGTCCCAGTACTCAGCGGCAAAATTAATTTTGTGCAGTTTTATGCCAAGCTTGTCACACACGGCTTGTGCATCAGCCAGATCGTCTGCGGCGGTGCAATACTCCTCGCCGTCATCCTCCTCCCAGTTCTTCATGAACAGGCCTTCAACCTGGTAGCCCTGCTGCTGCAGTAGCCACGCGGAAACGGAAGAATCGACGCCGCCGGACATTCCGACGATTACTTTTTTCTGGCTGTTGTCAGACATGACGCACTCTTGATTACAGTAAAACAGGCGGCGCATTCTATCATGGAGTCACGGTATGCGCACCCTTGTGAAACGGCCAGTTAAACGGCGCCACCAGCTGTAGCGGGTAGCGCACGCCCTGTTGCCACAGCCGCACGCTCTCCGCGACCAGCGGCGAACGTAGCTGATCGGACGTAAGAATTTGCTCGGGTGTTAGCCACCAGCAGCAATCGATATCGCTGTCGAGCGGCGTGGTCACGCACGGTGCTGGCAGATCAACACCAAAGAGAAACCGCACAAAAGGTGTATTATCCGGCGCAATCCACTGCTGCACGCCAAGAAAATAGTGCAGCTCTGCGTGGATGCCGGTCTCTTCATACAGCTCGCGCAGCGCCGCTTCCTGCAGCGTCTCATCCGCTTCGAGATGGCCCGCTGGCTGATTCCAGGTCACGCGTCCGGCGACACGCTCCTCAACCACCAGCAGTTTACCCTGCGCCTGTACCAGACAGGCGACGGTTACATGAGGTTTAAACATCGTTCGCTCGCTCTGATTAACCTGCGGTTATTGAAACTCAGCGCTGATATCGCGCCATTCGCCGGGAGCAAGCCCGTTAAGCTGATGCTCTCCCAGCGCAAAGCGAATCAGGCGCAGGGTCGGGAAACCGATATGCGCCGTCATGCGTCGTACCTGCCGGTTGCGCCCTTCATACAGGGTGATTTTCAGCCAGCTGGTGGGGATGGTTTTGCGTTCGCGCACTGGTGGCGTGCGCGGCCATAGCCACTCCGGCTCGCTGACCGCTTCGATACCCGCCGGCAGCGTTATGCCGTCGTTAAGCTCAACGCCGCTGCGCAGCCGGGATAAATCTGATTCCTGCGGCACACCCTCGACCTGAACAAAGTAAATTTTCCCCGTGCGCCTGCCGGGCTGAGTAAGCTGCGCCTGCAGCGCGCCATCGTTGGTCAGCAGCATCAGCCCCTCACTGTCGCGATCCAGACGGCCTGCCGCGTAGACGTCGCTGACCGGAATAAAATCTTTCAGCGTGCGGCGCCCGGCGTCGTCGCTGAATTGCGGCAGCACATCAAAGGGTTTGTTAAATAAAATCACGCGGCGCGGGCCGACGGGGCGTGCCGGGCGGCGCGCAGCGTG
>NZ_MIPP01000049.1 GCF_002095385.1 Pantoea eucrina
AGATTTTGTTTTATATAATTATGACAATAACTATTCGTTAAATAAGGGATCGGTTCTCAATATACTGGACGGCGCAACAGGTAGAGTTGCGCAAATAAACGGTTTAATCAGTGACGGCAGCACAGTTAACGTTTCTGGTAGGGGCTCATACCTGAGCATGCATTCAAGCATAATGGTTGATGATGAGCGATTAACAAACAGCATCATTAATATAGAAAATGGCGGATTGCTCGATACACGGGGGCGAAATAGTAGCAATCAACCTCCAGTAAATATGGTAGCAAATGGAGGCTCAATAGGCATCAACGGCTCAAACTCAACTTTACAGGTAGCTGACCTGGTTATAAATGGAACCGACGTGCAGATCCTAAACGGCGGATTAGCCGACCTGACAGGTAATATGGTCCAGACCGGGGGGCGCCTGCTGCTTGCCGGAGGCGGCACTCTGACGGCAAATACCTTCAGCTTAACCGGAGGCTCAGGCTCAGCCCCGGCAACCCTCCAGATTGGTGATGCCACAAATGGAATAAATGGGCCAGGCGTGATCAATACCCGTTTAACCCGTTCAATTGCCCTGGCTTCAACGTCATCATCGCGTGCAGGCGTGGTATTTGATCACACCGGTTCAGATTATGTTTTTACCCATGCTCTCACAGGCAACGGGGATGTCGCCGTGTTATCCGGCACCACTACTTTGGCTAATCAGAACAGCTATTCAGGCACCACCTCTGTAACCGGCGGAGTGCTGCGCGCGGGAGCGGCCAACGCCTTAAGCAGAAACTCCCGCTATCGCCTGTCAGGCACAGGTACGCTGGACCTGAATGGCCTAAGCCAGGATCTGGGGCAGGTAACCAACGACGGCACCGTCATCGTAAGCGGTTCAGCATCGGCAGCCGTTGTGAATATGAATGCAGGATATACAGGCAGCGGACGGCTGTCAGTGGCTGGCGAGAATACAACGCTTAATATTACCGGACCGTTTACAAATGTGGGCGCTGTTGAGGCGGCATCCGGCGCAAAAATCACTGCAGCTGCGCTGACTAATAATGGCCGGGTCATGCTCAGAGATACCGGGACCACGCTCACGCTCGCAGACGGGCTGACCAGCAATGCTGACTTCAGCGTCACTGGCGGCGCAGCGGTCACGGCCCGGCGCGTGACGAACGGCGGCACTATGCTGCTGAGTGGCGCAGGCAGCAGCATGCGTCTCTCCGGCCAGTATGACAACGCCGGCATCCTGCAGCTTGAAGAGGGTGCTGGCTTTACGTCAGGCACTTTCGTTAACGACGGAACCGTGCTGATTACCGGCAGCGGTACGCAGCTTCACACTGACACCCTGACAAACAACAGCACCGGTCTTATTGACCTTAACGGCTTTAGCCGGACGCTGGGCGACATCATCAACGCCGGTACCATCAACCTTGCCGGGAGCAGCGCCGGTGCGGTGCTGACCGTAAACGGCAACTACACCGGCTATAACGGCCTGCTGCTGTTTGGTACTGAACTGGGCGACGACAGCGCCACTTCAGATCGGCTGGTCGTGACCGGTGATGTAACCGGCACTACCCGGGTCCGGGTGAATAATCTGGGCGGTAGCGGCGCAGAGACGCTGAACGGTATTACGTTGATTGAGGTAGAGGGCAGCGCGGACAGCAGCGCCTTTACGCAAGAGGGCCGCATCGTGGCGGGCGCCTACGACTACCGTCTGGTGCGCGGGAACCGGGACTGGTATCTCACCAACCGTACGGATCTTGAAACCGGGCTTCCCATTATTCCGGATGAAGAAGAGGGCAACGGCAGCGGTGGCGATAATGGTGGCGGTGATGGTGATAGCGGCAGCGGTGATAACAGCGGTGGTGATAACGGCAGTGGCAGCGGGGGCAGCAGCGGTAGCGACGGCAGCGGCAAAGGCGTCATGGTGCTGCGTCCGGAGGGGGGCGCCTATGCGGCAAACCTGGCCACGGCTTCGACGCTGTTCGACACACGCATGAACGACCGCCAGGGCACCTGGTACCTTGATCCGGTCACGGGGGAGGAGAAGCATACTTCGCTGTGGCTGCGCACATCGGGCGATCATAACCGCCTGAACGGCGGTGACGGCCAGCTATCGACCCGGGCGAACAGCTTTGTGACGATGCTGGGTGGTGACGTGGCGGCAACGGATACTACGCGACTGGGCCTGATGGCGGGCTACGGCAACAGCAAGAGCAACACGCAGTCTGATATCACCGGCTATCGCGCAAAGGGGCAGATAAACGGCTACACCACTGGCGTCTACAGCACCTGGTTTGCAGAGGGCACGGACGAAAAGGGCCTGTGGGCAGACAGCACGCTGCAGTACAGCTGGTTTAACAATAGCGTGGATGGTGAGGACGAGGCGGGCGAGTCCTACAGATCAAAAGGGCTGAGCGCCTCACTCTCCACCGGCTATGTGATCCCGCTGGGCGCAAATGCGCGCACGGCATTCTTTCTGCAGCCGCAGGCGCGGGTGAGCTGGTCAGGAATTAAGGCGGATGATCATATTGAGCGCAACGGTACGCTGGTGCAGGGTTCAGGCCAGGATAACATAAGCAGCAGCCTGGGGATGAAGGCGTTCATGAAAGGTCACTCGCAGCTGGATGAGAGTACCGGCCGGCAGTTTGGCATGTTTACCGAACTGAACTGGATCCATAACACCCGGGAGTATGCGGTGCGGATGGACGATGTCAGCGTTTCGCAGAGCGGCAGCCGCAACATCGCGGAGGCGCGCGTGGGAATAGACGGGGCGCTGGGCGGCGGCTTTGGCGTAAAAGGCACCATCGGGCAGCAGGTGGGTGATAAAGGCTGGTCAGATACGGCGGCGGCGGTAAGCATCAGTTACCGGTTCTGAGCCTGTGCGGCCTGATACGGGCCTGCGGCGGCAGGCAACACCCTGCCGCCGCAGCGCCTCTCCTCAGGAGACCAGCGCCTGAGCGTAGTGATAGAGCGCTTTCAGCTGCGCCATCTTATCCGCATCCTCTTCGTGCAGGCTGGCGAGCGACTCCAGCTCCAGCAGAAACGCCTGTACCCGCTCTGGATTTAACGCTTCGCGGCGATGCTGCAGCCAGCGCTGCTGCTCGCGATCGTCGAGGGTGCCGGGGAAATTACGCGCCCGGTAGCGGAACAGCAGCGGATTGACGCGCGCGTCGTTAAACGTAAGATCCAGCGCGGGCAGGTTCTGCGGCGCCGTCTGACGCAGAATATTCATGCCGGCGCGATCGGCATCGCTGAAGAAGCCGTCATAGAGTTGCGCATCAACATCCTCTGACGGCGTAAACGGCTCCGCTTCAGCAAACAGCGTCACCACTTTTTCGCGTACGGCGACGTGCTGGCGCAGCAGGGCGAGGTTCGCCAGACAGTGCTGACGATCGATCCCGAGCCGCTCCGCATCCTCCGGGCGCAGCGTACTGGCCGGGGCCAGCACCGGGCATTTATTGATGTGCACCAGCTTGATCGGCACCGGAGCCGCATCGCCCAGTTCGCTCTGCCGCGTATAGAGGCGCTCGCGCAGCGCATCCGGCTCCAGCTCCAGCAGCGGCGTCATATCGCCCGCCAGGTCCGCCACAATCAGCGCATTTTTATTATCAGGATGCCACGCCAGCGGCACGATCCAGCTGGTATTGCCCCGCGCGGCGCCAAACATACCGGAGACGTGAACCAGCGGCTTCATCTGCGGAATATCAATCAGGGTCATCAGCTTCTGCTTATTACGATGCGCAAACAGAAACGCATACAGCTTCGGCTGCTTCTCTTTGACCAGTTTTGCCATCGCCAGCGTCGCCCATACATCCGACATCGCATCGTGCGCCTGTTCGTGCGCCACGCCGTTGGCTTGCGTGAGATGCTCCAGCTTAAAGCTGGGAAAGCCCTCATCATTTTCCGGCCAGACAATCCCTTCCGGGCGCAGCGCATAGCAGGCGCGCATCACATCCAGCAGATCCCAGCGCGAATTGCCGTTCTGCCAGCTCCAGCCGTAGGGATCAAAAAAGTTGCGGTAGAAGATGTTGCGCGTGACTTCGTCATCAAAGCGCACGTTGTTATAGCCGATCACGCAGGTATTGGGCTGGGTAAACAGCGCGTGGATACGTGCAGCAAACTCCGCTTCCGTAACGCCGCGCGCGCGCGCAACCTGCGGCGTAATGCCAGTGATCATCACCGCTTCCGGCTGCGGCAGATAGTCATCTGCAGGCTGACAGTAGAACACCTGCGGTTCACCCACCGGGTTAAAGTCGGCATCGGTGCGCAGGCCGGCAAACTGGGCCGGACGATCCAGCGACGGGCTCTTCCCGAAGGTTTCATAATCATGGAACAGAAAGGTGAACTCAGAGGCGGGCACGGCGTTATCCTGGATTGAAAAATCAACCCACAGAATAGTCGGGCGTTTCAGTCAGCACAACCCTCATCCATTGCGCTGCGGGCGGGTCTGAGTTTTTTCTGTACGGGACATACTTTTTTTCAATTTATTCAGATATCAAAGCGCTATTTGCCGTACAACGTGCGGCGGTAAATTCATTTTTAAACTGAGGACGATGTGTTGAAAAGGCGTGTGTGGGTAACTCTTTCTGGATTAGTGTTTGTGGCATCAATAGCGCAGGCGGAGGACAGCCTGGCGTTTCCCGTGACGGCGCCGGGTATTGATGCCGCATCATGGGTATTAATGGACGCTACCACCGGGCAGATCCTCACTGCCGGCAATCCGGATGCGGAGCGTAATCCCGCCAGCCTGACTAAACTGATGACCGGCTATGTGGTTGATCGCGCCGTCGATCAGGGAAAAATTACCCGGGATGATGTTGTGACCGTAGGCAAAGATGCCTGGGCGGCCGGAAACCCGGTGTTTAAAGGCTCTTCGCTGATGTTCCTCAAGCCAGGCGATAAAGTCACGGTACGCGATCTGATGCGCGGGGTCATTATCGACTCCGGCAACGACGCCTGCGTGGCGCTGGCAGACTATGTCGCCGGCAGCCAGGAAAGTTTCGTCACCATGATGAACCACTATGTACAGAAGCTCGGTCTGACGCATACCCATTTTGAAACCGTGCACGGCCTCGATGCGCCGGGTCAGCACACCACGGCGCGCGATCTGGCGGTGCTGTCGCGCGCCATTATTAATGGCGAGCAGGACTTTTACGCCATGTACAGCGAAAAGACCCTGAGCTACAACGGCATTACGCAGAACAACCGTAACGGCCTGCTGTGGGATCAGCATCTGCATGTCGACGGCATGAAAACCGGGCATACCGAGAGCGCCGGGTTCAATATCGTCGCCTCCAGTGTTGAAGGGCGTCACCGGCTGATTGCGGTGATCATGGGCGGCAAAAGTTCCAAAGGACGCGAAGAGCAGGCGCGCAAGCTGCTGACGTGGGGGCAGAGCAACTTCGATACCGTGCAGCTGTTCCATGCCGGTAAGAAGATCGGCAACGAAAACGTCTGGTACGGCAATCCGCATAAAGTCGAGGTAGGCACCACGCAGGATATCTATCTGTCTCTGCCGCGCAGCGAAGTGGCTAACGTGATGGCGAAATATGTTATCGATCGCAAAGATCTTACCGCGCCGCTGAAAGCGGGCGAGCAGATTGGTGAGATTCAGGTACTGGATAAAGACAAACAGCTGGCGAGCTATCCGCTCTATGCGCTGCAGACGGTTGAAGAGGCGGGCATTCTTACCCGTATCAGCGACTACGTGAAGCGTAAACTCTGACAGGTTTAACCGTGGCGTTATCGCTGCGTTTCTTTATTGAAAGCAGAATGTAACGCCACGGTTACCTGATACGTACGGATAGAAAAAAAGCGGGAAAAAGCGGCGGCAGGGGCTGAAGCCAGCTGCCATGCCAGGGTAACATAGCGCGCAAATTTTTCCCGTTTCCGGATCACCATGTTACGCGCTGACAAGCCTGTCTCGTCGATTGAATTCTGGTTCTACCGCCACTACCGCGCCGTACACGGCGTGCGTATCGCAATCGCCTTTGTGCTCTGCTTTCTGTTTGTCAGGCTGACAAATATTCCCGAAGGTACCTGGCCACTGATTACGCTGGTGGTGGTAATGGGACCTATCTCAACCTGGGGAAACGTGCTGCCGCGCGTGATTCAGCGCATCAGCGGAACCTTTGCCGGGCTGATTTCCGGACTGATTGCGCTGAAGCTGGAGCTGATCTCGCTGCCGCTGATGCTGGTCTGGTGCTTTGCGGTAATGATTGTCTGTGGCTATCTGACGCTGGGCAAACATCCCTACATGGCGCTGCTGATTGGCATCACGCTCGGCGTGGTAGTAGGGGCGCCAGCCGGTGATTTCACCGTGGCGCTGTGGCGCGGCGGCGATGTGATTTTAGGCTCGCTGATGGCGCTGCTGTTCAGTGCCATCTGGGCGCAGCGCGCCTATATCCACTGGCGTATACAGCTTTCAGATGCGTTTGTCAGCATGGCAAAGATCCATCACGCCGGCTTTTCCCCTAATCTGGTCGAGAAGCCGCGTCTCAATACGCGCTTTCAGAAGCTGCTCAGCAGCGTGATCAGAATGCGCGCGCTGCTTGAGCCCGCCAGTAAAGAGACGCGTATTCCAAAATCGGTGTTTGAAGCGATCCAGACCATCAACCGTAACATGGTCAATACCATGCAGATGCAGATTGAAGCCTGGTGGGCCTCACGCGAGAGTCATCTGCTGCTGCTCAGTGCACCTGCGCTGCGGCGTACCCAGCAGATGACTGAAGAGACGCTGAACGCGCTGGCGCTGCTGCTGCAAAAAGGCGAGACGGAACAGGTTATCGCAAACAGCCACGCCCTGGAGGAGATAGTGCAGGAGCTGGAGGCGCTGATCGCCAGCGGCAGCGCGCAGCTTGAAACCACGGCGATTTACGGCTACGTCTGGCTGAGCCTGGAGCAGGCGCGGCAGCTGGAGCGCATGACCGATCTGGTCCGGCTGGCGCTGCGTAAATAGTTTTCTCCGGCAACCACTTAGTGCGAATCGCCCTTTCTTTGCGCTAAGATAAGAACCAGTCTGAAATTTGCTGTGAGAATTGCTAACCCGGCTCAACAGCCGCTAAGCTACAACTCTTGACGTTATATGACTATTCCGCCTGCTGCTGCAGGCCTTAAGAAAGGTGCCAACATGGAAAATGCCAAGCAATCATTTCAGGACGTGCTGGAGTTTGTGCGTATGTTTCGTCGTAAAAACAAACTGCAGCGCGAAATTCACGATAACGAAAAGAAAATCCGTGATAACCAGAAACGTGTGTTGCTGCTGGATAACCTGAGTGAATATATCAAACCCGGCATGAGCGTGGAGGCGATCCAGGAGATCATCGCCTCTATGCGCGTGGACTATGAAGATCGCGTGGATGAGTACATCATTAAAAACGCCGATCTGTCGAAAGAGCGTCGCGACCTGTCGAAAAAACTGAAAAGCATGGGTGAGCCGAAAGGACACTAAGTGCGGCAGTAAGGTTTCACTGTGACGAGGTCGCCATTATGGCGACCTTTTTAATGCCTGCGCCAGGACCTGCAGCTGGCGGGCAATTTCGCTGTTATCCAGGCCATCCTGCTGCGGAGCGGCCGTGGTTTCGCGCAGAATCAGCCCGGTCTCGAGCAACGGCGCAGGCAGCGTCTCTCCGGCCAGCTGCGCCAGGATCCGGTCCACGCTGATACGCCCAAGCTGCTGCAGATCCTGCCGGATGGTGGTCAGCGGTGGCTGATACCAGGCGCTCTCTGCGGTGTCATCGTAACCAATCAGCGAGATATCCGCCGGGATCGCCACGCCGTGCTGGTGTAGCGCGCGCATCGCACCCAGCGCCATCTGATCGTTAGCCACCAACAGCGCCTGCGGCAGCCGATCCGGCAGCAGGGTGAGCAGTGCCTGATAGCCGGACGCCGCGCTCCAGTCACCCTCCAGAACACAATAAGGCTGCAGCTGATGCTGTGCCAGCGCCCGCTGCCAGTCCGCAAAACGTGCGCGGGCAGAGGCTGAGCGCGCCGGACCGTTGAGCACGCCAATTTCACGATGCCCCAGCGCCACCAGATGATCCACAGCCTGCCGCGCCCCGCAGCTACTCTGATACTGACACTGCGGCACCGGCGCGCAGGTTTCGACATCAAGAAACAGGGCGGGTTTACTGCCGCACTGCTGCTGAATCTGCGCCGCCTGTGCGGCATCCAGCGGCAGGTTAATCAGCAGGGCATCAACGCGCTGCGCCAGCAGCTCATTGACCGTATCGGATGCGGCGCTCTGCGCGTTAGCCATGGCGATCACCAGGTGATACCCCGCCGCCGCGGCCCGCTGCTGAATCGCAGAGGCGATCTGCGCCGGCGCCATCAGCGCCAGATCGCTGGTGGCCAGTCCCAGCGTGCGCGTTGCCTTTCCCGCCAGCTGCTGCGCCACGCGGTTGGGTACGTAGCTGAGTTCTGCCATCGCCGCCTCTACCCGGGCGCGCGTGCGTGCCGAGACCTGCGACGAATGGTTCAGTACCCGGGAAACCGTTTGATAAGAGACGCCGGCCAGGCGGGCGACATCATCCAGCGTTACAGAGCGCGCGGTCATTACATTCTCCTGAATTGACTGCGGCGAGTGTAACAAATTTTCCCGTTAGTCACCTGTTCCCGCGTTGTTCAGAGCCGGGTAACGCCCATGGCTGCCGCCTGCTGCTCCCACGCGAGCACCTCATCATAGTAGCTGCGGCGGGGCACGGAGAAACCGGCCAGCAGGTTAGCCTGCATCAGCGGTTTAAAATCCTCAACGTTGGCCAGTTCAAATAAGGCGCTGCGCAGTTTTTCCAGCAGCAGGCTATCGGTGCGGGAAGAGGTAATAAGCGGCAGGGCCGGGCAGAGCGGCGTCTCGCCAATAATTGTCACATCGGCCAGCGCCTGCGGCTGATACTTCTGCAGCAGCGCCCAGGTAATGCAGTCAATGGCGGCGATATCCGCTTCATTGCGGCGCAGCGCCGCCAGCGACTGCTGATGGCTGCCGCTGAAGTGCGTTTCGGCAAAAAATTTACCGTTCTCTGCAAGCGGTGCGATCGCATAGCGCAGGGCGTTGTAACCGGAGTGTGAGTCAGCGCTGTTGCATACGGCACGGCGTCCGCGAAAATCTTCCAGCATGCGGGCGTTCTCCGCCTGGCGCACCACCAGCCAGCTGCGATAACGCAGATCCTGGCAGCCCGCTGCGCACGACTGCATCGTACCAACCAGCTGTACCTCCGGCAGCTGACTGACCAGCGCATAGCCGCAGGTCTGGCTCAGCAGCAGATTGTCGTCGCGCCAGTGGGTAAGCAGATCGTCCGGGGCGACCACCTCTGCTGTCACATCGCGTTTTGCCAGCAGTTTCAGCAGCGCGCTGGTTGTCGCCGCCGTCGTCGCGCTGTCGATGTCATACATAGGTAAAGAGATAAGGTGCATAGGGCATCCCTGAGTGCATCAGCCTGTTCGGCAAATCAGTGTTTAAGGATAGCTGAGATTGATAAACGAGAGGGTGGCTGCGGTTGTACAAAAAAGTTGAAGATGCGCACGAAAACTATTGGCTATCACTGCCTGCCGCGCTGGCGTACCCTCTGTTTATCGATTTATGCACACGTAACGCCAGGCGGTCCTGTCGCCGGCGGGGAGCACTGAAACATGAAAAAAATTGGCTTTCTCTCATTTGGTCACTGGACGCCGTCACCCCATTCTGCCACCCGTTCGGCGCAGGATGTGCTGCTGCAGTCTATCGACCTTGCGGTGGCGGCAGAAGAGCTGGGGGCCGACGGCGCCTACTTCCGCGTCCACCATTTTGCCCGTCAGCTGAGTTCGCCGTTTCCGCTGCTGGCGGCGGTGGGGGCGAAAACCCGCCGCATTGAAATCGGGACTGGCGTTATTGATATGCGTTATGAAAATCCGCTCTATATGGCAGAAGACGCGGGCGCAGCCGATCTGATTTCCGGCGGCCGTCTGCAGCTGGGGCTGAGCCGCGGTTCACCGGAGCAGGTGATTGAGGGGTATCGCTACTTTGGCTTTGATCCCCGCGCCGGCGAGAGCGACGCGGATATGGGACGCCGGCATACCGAGGCGCTGCTGGACGTGCTGCGCGGTGAGGGGTTTGCAAAGCCAAATCCGCAGCCGATGTTCCCGAACCCGCCAGGCTGCTGCGCCTGGAGCCGTTCTCTGAAGGGCTGCGCGAGCGTATCTGGTGGGGCTCCGGCTCAAACGCCACTGCCGTCTGGGCCGCAGAGCAGGGGATGAACCTGCAGAGTTCTACCCTGAAAGATGATGAAACCGGCGAACCCTTCCATGTGCAGCAGGCACAGCAGATCCGTGCCTACCGTGCAGCCTGGGCTGCCGCAGGCCATCAGCGCACGCCGCGCGTGTCGGTGAGCCGCAGTATCTTTGCGCTGATGAATGATACCGATCGCGCCTATTTTGGCCGCGGTGGTCAGGATCAGGATTCAGTCGGTTTTCTGGATGAGAAGACGCGCGCCATTTTCGGCCGCAGCTATGCAGCCGAGCCGGATCGCCTGATAAAGATGCTGGCAGAAGATGAGGGTATTGCAGAGGCAGATACGCTGCTGCTGACTATTCCAAATCAGCTCGGCGTGGATTACTGCGCGCACGTTATCGACAGCATCCTCACCCACGTCGCCCCGGCGCTCGGCTGGCGTTAACCGGCCGTTTGAAACCAGGGCCGCATAAATGCGGCCCCTACGTTGCATTATCATTCATGGCGCCCTGGCCGCGTATAAAATCAGGGCCGCATAAATGCGGCCCCTACGTTGCATTATCATTCATGGCGCCCTGGCCGCGTATAAAATCAGGGCCGCATAAATGCGGCCCTTACCGCCATTACAGGGGCGCCATTCATGGCGCCCTGACCGCGTATAAAACCAGGGCCGCATAAATGCGGCCCCTACGGTACACCATCATTGTAGGGGCGCCATTCATGGCGCCCTGGCCGCCGATGAAAACCGGCGCCGCTATGTGGTACCGCGCTCCCACCACAGCTTGTCCAGCGCATAATAGCGGTCGCGCTCTTCTTCTGGCTGATTGAGATCGCGCTTCCACGGCTTGGCGAGGATATAGTGCAGGTTTTTAACCTTATCCTGCTGCCACATAGCGCTGTGCTGAAATGGCAGCGTCTTCAGCGCGTTATAGATATAAGAGAGCGGCAGCCAGCGTCCGGCAAACACCTCATTCAGCAGATCCTGCTCGGAGAAGGGATAGCGCTTAAGATCGTCAATCTCCTGCACTTTCTGCTGCAGCCAGCTGAACACAGCGTTATCCGGTTTCAGCACCAGGAAACCGCCATTGAGATAAGCATCAAGCGTGGCGGGCGCCGTTTCACCCCGGTCATGCCAGGTATAGTGACAGTTTTCTGGCTGCCAGCTGGCCGGATAGCTCGCAATCTGGTTTGGATTACAGCGGCAGGCGTGGCAGGCGGCCAGCGCATACTTACCCATATCCAGCGTAAACAGCTCATCCATATTCTGCAGGACCAGCATATCGGCATCCAGAAAGACCACGCGCTCATAGTCGGTCAGCTCCCACGCGCGTAGTTTACTCCACACCTCGCCAAACTGTGCCGAGGCGTAGTGCTGCTCCAGCGCGCTGTCAGGCATCAGCGGTGCGACCGGATGGATCACGCAGCCCGCAGCCTGCAGCGCAGCGCGCGTGTCAGCATCGATTGCATCCGTTACCATCACAACCAGCGGCCAGCGGGTTTCACTGCGCTGAAGCGAACGGTGCAGCGCTTTCACGCCAATAACATAATCGGGCTGCGTCAGCAGCGTTACCCAGGCGAACATACTCTCTCCCTGTACAAACATCAGTCAAAAAGCGCGGTGGTATAGTCGTTACTGAAACGACGGGCAGGATCCAGCGTCTCACGCACCGCGCGGAACGCATCCCACTGTGGATAGATATCGCGCCACTGATAGCGCTGCGGATCGTAATATTTCCCCCAGTGCGGACGTCCGCCTTCGGCAGCCAGCAGCTTCTCCACCTCCGTCAGAAAATGCAGGCCCTCCTGCGACAGCGAGCCATCATCCGCGTAGTAGACTACAAAGCCAAAGAAGCAGGAGGGCTGCTGATGTGACGGGCTCAGCCAGCCCTCCGAGGCGCCGGTGCAGCGCAGGATAATCGGGTAGTGCATATGCGGCTGATGCTCAGCGTACCAGGCTTTGATTTTGCTGATAACCTGCGGCGTTCTATCGAGCGGCACGGCAATTTCTACGTTGATCTGCGGCACCGCAATACCGCGACAAAAAAGCTGATAAATATCGCCGCTGACATCGGTGAAATCGCGGAACCGGGTGACGGTGCGGAACTGTTTACCGCCTTTACCGTGGATTTGCGTATCGCGGTGCATTTGCGCCAGCGTCTGATCGATCGTATGGTTCAGGCTGCTGTCGGCGTTATCGCCATGCTCAATCACCTGACGTCCGTTGGCGTGCCAGGCCTGCGTATCCTCATCGCTCGCCTGTTCAGCGTTCCAGACGTGCATCAGGTTGTCATCGACAAACCACCAGGCTTTGCTCAGCTCATAGTCGCTATTCCACTTCAGCAGATCCTGCTCCAGTCCATCGGCACTGACGGCAAACTTGTAGCAGGTAAATAAGCGAAACGGCTGGGTGCGCAGCGTAACCGCCGTCACGACGCCAAGCGAACCCAGTGCAACCTGCGCTGCCGGAAACTCGGGCTCACCGCGCGTAAACTCGCGTACGCTGCCATCAGCCAGCACCATACGGATGCGCAGCGCTTCATCGGCCAGTGAACTCTGCTGTAAACCCTGACCGTGAGTGCCGGTCGCCAGCGCGCCGGCCAGCGTCTGAACGGCAATCACGCCCGGCGAAGAAGCGAGCATGCGATCGCGTGCGGTTAAGGTGTCGTAAACTTCCTGCAGCAGCGTACCGGCTGCAAAAGTGATGGAATTGTCATCTTCAGCCACCACGCCGGTAAAGGCGCTCAGGTCGAGCAGCAGGTCATCAGGCTGCACGCAGAGCATCCGGCCTGGCGACAGCCGGCTGCCGACCAGACGCACTTTTCCGCGCGTATCGCGCAGCAGCTGCTGTAGCTCAGCTTCCGTTTGCGGCTGATGCAGCTGCTGACGCTGGCCCACGACAGAGTTCTGCGCCCAGTTCCACAGGGCCGTATCATGTTCAGTATCCTGGGTGTTGCGTAACGGATAGAGAAGGGCATCTTTGTTCACTTCAGTGTTCCTTAGTCTCAGGTCTGTGACGGTCCCGTTGATGAGATCAAGCGTAGACCATCACAGCGAACCCGCAGACGACGGGGCCTGGCGAATGTAACGCAGCGTTGCCGCCACGGCCAGCTGGCGGTTGCGGCGGATGGTTTCCGCTTCGCTGTCGTCAGGCGTGAACAGCGTATGAAAGGTGTAGCGGTTCGACACATGATGCACGCAGATACTGCTGATCAGGCGGTGCACATCCACGCTGTTAAGGTCGCGGTAAAACAGCCCCTGCTGCTGGCCACGCGTCAGTATCGCTTCAAGCAGATCGAGCGCGCTGCGGTTAAGCGTTTTGATCCGCTCAGACTGCATGATATAGCGCCCGCGCAGCAGGTTTTCGCTGCAGACCAGCCGCATAAAGTCCGGATGCGCCACATGATAATCAAAGCTCGCCTCAACCAGTTTGATCATCGCCTGTTCCGGTTCAAGCGAGGCAAGCTGCAGGCTGGTTTCATGCTCGCGCATGGCGCGATACACCTGCTCCAGCACCTCAATGTAGAGCGCTTCTTTGCTGGTGAAGTGATAAACCACCATGCGTTTCGTGGTCTGCGCCAGCGCTGCAATCTGCTCCATGCGCGCGCCCGGCAGGCCATATTCGGCGAAAACAGAGAGCGCAGCCGCAATGATACGGCGCTTTAATCCTTCCGGATCATTTTTGCGTTTACCGGGGGTCTCAGACATGGTTTTCACAGCGTTGATTAAAAACCCCATGATAACACAGGCATACTCCAGCCCGGACAGCAGTACGTGTGGCGCGAAGCCAGCGGTGAATTTCAGGCCGTAAGGAGCGAATTTAGAGAGCGCGCAGAGAGGAGATCATTTTTACTATAGGGCTGTTTTTTAGACGCAGTTCAGGAGAAATTATGTCAGTTCCCTCTTTAATCAGTACCAAAGAAGCTTCCCGGCTTAGCGCCTATGCGATGGGCATCGGCAGTGAATTAAATATGAAAGATGTTACCCGGCCAAAAAGTATGCTGGAGCGTGTTGTTGATATTTTTACATTTGGCGGAGTCAGAAGAGAAAAGGAGGAAGTCTATAAGTCAGTGATAGCTCAACTCAGAACCGAACTTCGTGATAGAAAAGCTACGCCAGATTCACTGCAAAATATGGAAAAAATAGAGCTACATCTTAATAAAATGGATATTACGTTAAGGCCTGATAGCCGGTATAACGTAATGCAGATTATCGTATCCAGAGGAAGCGAAAAGGCAGAGGGTTTTGTACCTGACAGCAATTTTACTGCTCTCTGTTCATCGATCATGCTCAGAGAAAAATTAGGGCTCAGCAGGGATAATGATCTTCTTATGCCATCAGGAGAAATTAATCTTACAGATATTCATGAAGCTAATTTGAATGCGAAGGATATTTTTTCGATTCTTAGTAATGTGCCTCCTCAGATAAAATTAATTACAACTGAAGAGAATACAGATAGGTTAAAACGTGAATATGATGAATTATCAGGAATGAATAATAATACTAAACCTTCTGTTAGCAATGAACCAGAACCAAAGATAAATACCTTAGAAAAAAGCATAACAAGCAATGATATAGTTTCTTTTATCGAATTTCGAAAAAATTCTGAGTCTGATCTCGGTCCTGCTACAGGATGTTCTTCGAGTATATATTCAGACAGCGACACGTTGAGTCAATATTCCACGCTTGAAGGAGATACCGAAAGCAATACAACTCTTTATCACAATATGCGAAACCGCAAAGACATGTCGATTAAAGTGAGTTAACTCTTCCATTGCTACCAAAGCCTGACCCTTCTGGCCAGCCTGATACATCACCAGCCAGTACCACATCAAAACGCAACACAGCAAAAAGCCCGCTCAGGTTTCCCTGAGCGGGCTTTTCTAATTCTGGCTCCTCTGACTGGACTCGAACCAGTGACATACGGATTAACAGTCCGCCGTTCTACCGACTGAACTACAGAGGAATCGTGTGAACGAGGCGAATAGTAGCGAGCCCGATCCCGCTTGTCAAAGCCGTACTGCACACTTTTGGTTTAAGTGCGCGCAAAAGCACCATTCTGCTGCTTTTCTGCCTGATATGGTGGCAAAGCAAACTGCCAACAGGATCTCACTTCAGAGGCATTTCCGCTGAGATGTTAGAGGCGTGTCAAATTTTTGCGGTTTGCTGATTTTAAAACAACCGTTTCAGTGCTTTTATGATGAAAATTTCATATGAAGCAAGTATGAAACAAATGAACTGCTTATCATCACGCCGGAAACTATTTTTTACCCGGTGGCGGTGACAGCAAAATTAACCTGTTGATAGGGAGCGCGTTCTTCAGAACAACATCAGCTGGCTTCAGCGCGAAAAGTG
Organism: Pantoea eucrina; assembly: GCF_002095385.1. Classification (GTDB taxonomy): domain Bacteria; phylum Pseudomonadota; class Gammaproteobacteria; order Enterobacterales; family Enterobacteriaceae; genus Pantoea; species Pantoea eucrina. The sequence continues at coordinate 15,548 of NZ_MIPP01000049.1, forward strand.
CAACTATCCAAAATCTGTACCCATAAATAACGCCAGCCGCGGTGCGCAAAGGCAAAAAATTTTTTTCATTTACCTGATGCATCATGCTGTGCGTGCGTTAACCAACAATAAGAAGGTAGAAGGTGCCCTATGAAATTTAAAAAAGCGTTAGTCACTTCCCTGTTGGCCTGCATGTTGCCCGCTGCGGTTATGGCGAAAGATCTGCAGGTTGGCGTCTCAATGGCGCTGTTTGACGACAATTTCCTGACCATTCTGCGCACGGCCATGCAGAAAGAGATGCAGAAAGATAACGTAAAAGGCCAGCTGGAAGATGCCAAAGGGGATGTGTCACAGCAGCTGCAGCAGGTACAGAACTTTATCGGACAGGGCGTGGACGCCATCATCGTCAACCCGGTGGATACCAACGCCGTGAAACCGATTATGGACGCGGCGAAAAAAGCCAACATTCCGCTGATCTTCGTTAACCGTAAACCTGCCGGTGAACTCACGGACAAGATGGCGTATGTCGGCTCAGACTCCGAGCTGGCGGGTCGCCTGCAGATGGAAGCGCTGGCTAAAGCGATGAACGGCAAAGGCAACGTGGCGATCCTGATGGGCGATTTAGCGAACGAATCAACGCGCGACCGCACCAAAGGGGTGGAAGCGGTGGTCGCGAAATATCCCGATATCAAAGTGGTGCAGAAACAGACCGCAAAATTCACCCGTAACGACGCGGTGGATGTGGTCAGCAACTGGATGACCGCCGGCGATGACATCCAGCTATCGCCTCTAACAACGATGAAATGGCGATTGGCGCACTGCAGGCGCTGGGTAAAAACCCGAACCATATCCTGATCGCCGGCGTGGATGGCACCCCGGATGCGCTGCAGATGCTGAAAAACGGCAAAATGGTCGCCACGGTTTTCCAGGATGCCAGCGGGCAGGGTGCAGGCGCAGTGCGGGCTGCGGTGAGCCTCGCAAAAGGGGAGAAAGTTGAGAAAGTGATCAACATCCCTTACCAGCTGATCACCAAAGAGAACATGGCGCAGTTTGAGAATCGCAACCAGAAATAACCGCTCTCCCCTTAAGCCGTATGGAGGTGATGTATGACCGCTTTTGCGCTTGAAGCCGAAGGCATCAGCAAGTTCTTCCCCGGAGTGAAGGCGCTCGATAACGTCTCACTGCGAATCAGGCCGGGGTCGGTACATGCCCTGATGGGCGAGAATGGCGCAGGCAAATCCACGCTGATGAAATGCCTTATCGGGATTTACCGTCCCGATAAGGGCACTATTCGCATCAAAGGGGAACCCGTGCAGTTTCAGGACACCATGGACGCGCTGCGTTCCGGCATCTCGATGATCCATCAGGAGCTGAACCTGGTACCGCATATGACCGTGGCGGAGAACATCTGGCTCGGGCGTGAACCGATGAAGTTTGGCTTCGTCGATCACGCCCTGCTAAACCGCCAGACGCAGGAGTTGCTCAACAAACTCAATATTCGCCTCAAAGCGGATCGCATGGTGGGCGAGCTGAGCATTGCGGCACAGCAGATGGTGGAGATTGCCAAAGCGGTATCGTGGAACTCTGACGTGGTGATCATGGATGAACCCACCTCCGCGCTGACCGAAACCGAAGTGGCGCACCTGTTCACTATCATTCGCGACCTGCGGGCGCAGGGCAAGGCGATTATCTATATCAGCCATAAGATGGATGAGATTTTTACCATTACCGATGAGATCAGCATCTTCCGCGACGGCACCTGGGTCGGCAGCAACGATACCAGCGCGTTTACGCGGCAGTCGCTGATCACCCAGATGGTAGGGCGTGAGCTCACCCAGCTGTTCCCTAAATTCAACGGCACCATCGGCGACGATGTGCTGACGGTGCGCGGCCTGAGCAGCAAAGAGCGCTTTAGCGATATCAGCTTCAGCGTGCGCAGAGGAGAAATTCTGGGCGTGGCCGGGCTGGTGGGCGCAGGGCGCAGTGAGGTGATGGAGAGCCTGTTTGGCATGGAGAGCTACGACAGCGGTGAAGTGCTGATTGACGGCGTGCCGGTCAGCATCGATTCGCCCTCCACGGCCATCGAGAAAGGCATGGCGTTTCTGACCGAGGATCGCAAGAAGTCAGGGCTGTTTCTGGTTCTCTCAGTAATGGAGAACATGAGCATCGTTAACATGCCCGGTTACACCGGCAAAAGCGGCTTTGTCAGCCATGTGAAAATGGCGCAGGACTGTATGGAGCAGATCCGCAAGCTCAATATCAAAACCCCGACCATGGATCAGATCATCAATAACCTCAGCGGCGGTAACCAGCAGAAAGTGCTGATTGCGCGCTGGCTGCTGGCACAGCCGAAGATCCTGATACTGGACGAACCGACCCGCGGCATCGATGTGGGAGCCAAAGCAGAGATCTACCGCCTGATCAGCGAACTCGCTAATCGCGGCGTCGCTATCATCATGGTCTCCTCTGAGCTGCCGGAAATTCTCGGCATGAGTGACCGCATCATGGTGATGCACGGCGGGCGCATAACCGGCATCCTCAGTAAAGAAGAGGCCGATCAGGAAACCATTTTGTCGCTGGCATCTGAGTGAGGCTTGAGATCCCTATGAATAATGTAAAAGCTACGGCCCCGCAGGCCACTGAACAAAGCTCCTTCTTCAGTAATCTGCGCCACAAGCTGCCGAAAGATACCGGCATTTTTGTGGTGATGTTAGGCATTGCGCTGATTTTTGAAATTGCCGGCTGGTACGTACGCGACCAGTCTTTTCTGCTCAACACCAACCGTTTAGTTCTGATTGTGCTGCAGGTCGCCATCATCGGTATTATCGCGGTCGGCGTTACGCAGGTCATTATCACCACCGGTATCGATCTCTCCTCCGGCTCCGTTATCGCCCTGACGGCGGTGGTGGCGGCAAGCCTGGCGCAAACCTCAGAAAGCCTGTCGCCGATGTTTCCCTCGCTGGTTAACCTGCCTGCGGCTATCCCTATTGGCGCCGGTATTGGCGTCGGGCTGCTGTGCGGCGTCATCAACGGCGTGCTGATCACCCGCACCGGTATTCCGCCCTTTATCGCCACGCTGGGGATGATGGTGTCCGCGCGCGGTCTGGCGCAGTACTATACGCAGGGTAATCCGATCAGCTTTCTGTCAGACAGCTTTACCTCGATTGGTCAGGGCGCCATGCCGGTTATCATCTTCCTGGTGGTGGCGTTCCTGTTCCACATCGCGCTGAAACATACCCGCTACGGCAAATATGTCTATGCGATTGGCGGCAACATGACGTCAGCTAAAGTGTCCGGCATCAACGTTAACAAGTATCTGATCATTGTCTACACCATCGCCGGCGCGCTCTCGGGCCTGGCAGGCGTCGTACTGGCAGCACGCGTCAGCAGCGGCCAGTCAAGCATGGGGATGGCGTATGAGCTGGATGCTATCGCCGCAGCGGTTATCGGCGGCAGCAGCCTGATGGGTGGCGTGGGGCGTATCACCGGCACGCTGATCGGCGCCGTGATCCTGGGACTTATCAAAAGCGGCTTTACCTTCGTGGGCGTGGACGCCTATGTACAGGACATCATCAAAGGCATGATCATTGTGGCTGCGGTTTCCATTGATATGCATCGCAACCGCAAAAAACGCTGAGTCACCTCGCTCTGCGACACGGCTGACCCCGGCATAACCGGGGTCAGGCCGGAGGCGGCACGCGACGCTACCGCCTCTCCGTCATCACTTTTTTGCACGTCTGCCTTGCAGGTTTTGCACCAGCAGAGTGCATGCCATCCTCCGCTTTACCCGCCCGCTGCGGCATCAGCACACTCTGTTTCCTTTCGGGCAATCACAAAAGCTTATTTTCCAGTCTCTTAATTACCACTGTCCGCCGTTTTTTTCCGCGATGAAATAACTGGCCTGCTTATTGCAAAACTCTGTTTATCGGCCAGCAGGCTACGCGCCCTTCAGGGGTTAACCGGATTGACGGAGGCAACATGAACTTAAGACGGCTGAAATATTTTGTGAACATCGTCGATATCGGCAGCCTGACCCGCGCCGCCGAAGTGCTGCACATTGCGCAACCGGCGCTCAGTCAGCAGGTGGCGACGCTGGAGAGCGAGCTGGATCAGCAGCTGCTGATCCGCACCAAGCGCGGCGTAACGCCCACCGACGCGGGTAAAATCCTCTATGCGCACGCCCGCACCATATTGCGCCAGTGTGAACAGGCGCAGGCCGCCGTCAGCAAAGCGGGCCAGACGCTGAGCGGACAGGTTTCTATTGGTCTCGCACCCGGCACGGCCGCCTCTTCTCTGACCATGCCGCTGCTGCAGACCGTGCGCGAGCAGTATCCGGACGTGCTGGTGTATCTGCATGAAAACAGCGGCAGTTCGCTGAATGATAAAGTGCTGAACGGTCAGCTCGATATGGCCGTGCTCTACGATCGCTCGCCGGCGGCTGGCGTGACCAGCCTGCCGCTGCTGAAAGAGGAGCTCTATCTGGTCGGCGCCACCGCCTGTCCGGGATCGGCGGTGGATCTGGCCGACGTGGCGCAGATGAACCTGTTCCTGCCGCGCGACTACAGCGCGGTGCGCAAGCGGGTAGACGAAGCGTTTTCACTGCGCCGCCTGAGCGCGCGCATCATCGGCGAAATTGAATCGATCGCCACCCTGACCGCCGCGATCTCCAGCGGGCTGGGCGTAACCGTGCTGCCTGAATCCGCGGCCCGGGCGCTGGTCAGCTCAACGCACGCCTGGATGGCGCGCATTACCTCACCGTCGCTGACGCTGCCGCTGTCGCTGAATATGTCTGCGCAGCTGCCGCTCTCACCTGCGGCGCAGGCGGTCAAAACCATACTGCTGTCGCTGCTGAATAAGCCAGCGGTTGCCGATCGCGAGCTGATGCTGGTGGGCTAAAAACCACAGCATCGCGATAACGCTCTTTATTACTAAACCGCATAACAGGCGGTTTTTTATTATTTGTTGTATTGACGCCTGCTCCCTACCATGGCGAAAACCGTGCCAGAAGGGAGAGAGGATGTGAATTTCCAGCAACTTAAAATTATTCGGGAAGCCGCCCGCTGCGACTTCAATCTGACTGAAGTTGCCAACACGCTGTTTACCTCGCAATCAGGGGTCAGCCGGCATATCCGCGATCTGGAAGATGAGCTGGGCGTAGAGATATTTATCCGGCGCGGAAAACGTTTGCTGGGCATGACGGAGCCGGGCAAAGCGCTGCTGACCATAGCCGAACGCATTCTCGATGAGGCGGGCAAGGTGCGGCGTCTGGCCGATGTGTTTACCAATGAGACCAGCGGCGTGCTGACGATCGCCACCACCCATACCCAGGCGCGTTACAGCCTGCCGCGCGTCATCAAAGCGTTCCGCCAGCTCTATCCCAACGTGCGGCTGGAGCTGAATCAGGGCTCGCCGCAGGAGATTGTCGCCATGCTGCTGGCCGGGGAAGCGGATGTCGGTATCGCCTCCGAACAGCTGGTTAACCACGCCAGCCTGGCGGCTTTCCCCTGGTTCAGCTGGCATCACTCGCTGCTGGTGCCGCCCGGGCATAAACTGCTGCAGCAGCAGCCGGTGTCGCTTGAAAGCCTGAGCGCCTGGCCGTTAATCACCTACCGACAGGGGATCACCGGTCGTTCACGCGTGGATCGGGCGTTTCAGGCGGCCAGCCTGCGGCCCGATATTGTGCTGAGCGCGCAGGATTCTGATGTGGTGAAAACCTATGTTGAGCTGGGGCTGGGTGTTGGCGTACTCGCCGATCAGGCGTGTGATATCTATCAGGGCGAAAACCTGGTCAAGATTGATGCCCGTCACCTGTTTGAAGCTAACACCGTCTGGCTTGGTCTGAAGCGCGGACAGCTGCAGCGCAACTATGTCTGGCAGTTTCTGGAGCTCTGCAACGCTAATTTGTCGCTGGAGGAGATCAGGCGACAGGCGCTCTCCTATGAGAGTGAAGAAGAGCCGGCGCTCGATTTTCAGATCTGAGGCTGTCAGGCTCGGCAGCGGTGTGGCACTCTTCTTCTGCATTCACTAAGGGAGAACCGCATGAGCATGACGTTGCGTGATATTACGGCGGCCGACGCCGCAGCGGGCCATGCCCTGACGCAGCAGGCGGGCTGGCCACACCGTCCTGAGGACTGGCAGCAGCTGATTGCGCTGGGTGAAGGCGTGGTGATGGAGGAGGCGGGACGACTCTCCGGCTGCGCGCTTGGCTGGCGCTGGGGAAGCAGCGCAGCCACCATTGGCCTGGTGGTGGTGGATCAGCAGGCGCGCGGACGCGGTATCGGCCGCAAGTTAATGCAGGCGCTGATTACGCGCTTCGCCGGCTGCACGCTGCGCCTGCATGCAACGGAAATGGGCAAAGGGCTTTATGCACAGCTGGGATTCAGGGAGTGCGGTCAGGTATGGCAGTACCAGACGGCGGCATTAGCCGCGCCTCCCGCTATAGCGCTGCCGCCAGCGCTAAGCCTGGAGCCGGCATGCAGCGCAGCCTGTGCGGAACTCTGCACGCCCGACTGGCAGGCGACCGGCCTGCAGCGTGCGCGTCTGCTGCAGCAGTTGCTGCCCGGCAGCGTGCTGGCACGCGATGCGCAGGGAGTACAGGGTTTTGCCAGCCTGCGTCGCTTTGGCCGCGGCTGGACCATCGGCCCGGTTATCGCCCGGGACGGCAGCGTGGCGCAGGCGCTCGTTGCCGCGCTGCTGCAGACGCTGACCGGTCAGTTTGTCCGGCTGGATACGCCAGACGCCGGGCTGGCGAAGTGGCTGGCAACGCTGGGTCTGCAGCAGGTCGATGCGCCGCACATTATGGTGCACGGCACCCCCTGGCGCCCGACAGAGGAGATGCACTGTTTTGCGCTGGTCTCCCCGGCGCTGGGTTAGGCAGCCAGCGGGCGCAGTCAGGCCATAATCCGGCAGATCCTCTGCACGCCCGTTTCTGTCAGCTACCCTTAAAAGCTGACAACAGCCTTTAAGGGAGCAGCGGGATGAGTAAAAAAACCAGCGATTTTTTTGTCGAGCGCCTGCAGGCGTGGGGCGTCACGCGCATTTATGGCTATCCGGGCGATGGCATCAACGGGGTGCTGGGCGCTATCCAGCGCGCCAATAAAGCGGGTGCCGGCATTGAGTTTATCCAGGTGCGGCATGAAGAGATGGCAGCATTTATGGCTGCCGGCCACGCCAAATTTACCGGTGAGCCTGGCGTCTGCCTCTCCACCGGCGGGCCGGGCGCTACCCACCTGCTGACTGGTCTTTACGATGCGAAAATGGATCATGCACCGGTGCTGGCGATCGCCGGACAGGCTGAAGTGACCGCGCGCGGCGCCAGCTATCAGCAGGAGATGAACCTCGATCGTGTGTTTGCTGATGTCGCTAATTTTGTTCAGGAAGCGGCCGCACCGGCGCAGATCCAGCATCTGGTCGATCGCGGCGTGCGCATTGCGAAAGCGCAGAACGGCGTAGCGGTGCTGATCCTGCCGAAAGATATTCAGGATGAAACCTGGCAGCCACCGCAGCACGCGCACGGTTTTACCCACTCCGGTCCTGGCTATCAGCGTCCGAAAATCGTGCCGTATGAAGCAGATCTGCAGCGTGCGGCAGAGGTCCTCAACGCCGGCAGCAAGGTGGCGATCCTGATCGGTGCAGGTGCGCGCGGCGCGGCAGTGGAAGTGGTGCAGGTTGCGAATCTGCTCGGCGCGGGCGTCGCCAAAGCGCTGCTGGGTAAAGATGTGCTGCCGGACGATGCGCCGTTTGTCACCGGATCAATCGGCCTGCTCGGCACTAAACCGTCGTGGGATCTGATGCAGGAGTGCGACACGCTGCTGATGATCGGCACCGGCTTCCCGTGGACCGAGTTTTTACCTGCCGAGGGCAAAGTGCGGGCGGTACAGATTGATATCGATCCGGCGATGCTGGGCCTGCGCTATCCCTGTGAAGTCAACCTGCACGGGGATAGCGCCGAAACGCTGCGGGCGCTGATCCCGCTGCTGCAGCACAAAAGCGATCGCCACTGGCAGGAGCAGATTGCGCTGCAGGTGCGCGACTGGTGGCAGCTGATGGAGGAGCGGGCGCTGGCGCCGGCTAATCCGGTTAATCCACAGCGGGTAGTGTGGGAGATGTCGCCGCAGCTGCCGGATAACGCTATTGTCACCTCGGATTCCGGCTCCTGCGCCAACTGGTTTGCGCGCGACTATCGCGTGAAGCAGGGGCAGCGCGCCACGCTCTCCGGCGGTCTCGCCTGTATGGGTGCCGCTGTACCGTTCGCTATCGCCGCTAAGTTTGCTTATCCCGATAAACCGGTTGTGGCGCTGGTCGGAGACGGGGCGATGCAGATGAATAATATGGCTGAGCTGATCACTATTCAGAAATACTGGCAGCAGTGGGACGATCCACGACTGATTGTCTGCGTGTTTAACAACCAGGATCTTAATCAGGTGACCTGGGAGCAGCGCGTGATGGAAGGCAATCCGCGCTTCGAGGCGTCACAGCAGCTGCCCGATGTGCCCTACGCGCGTTTTGCCGAGAGTCTTGGCCTGCAGGGGATCGTGGTGGATAATCCGGATGAGTTAGCCGCCGCCTGGCAGCAGGCGCTGAGCGCAAACCGCCCGGTGGTGCTGGAGGTGAAAACCGATCCGGAAGTCGCACCGCTGCCGCCGCATATCACCTTTAAGCAGGCGAAATCCTTTATGGCCTCCATGGTTAAAGGTGATCGCGGCGTGGCACAGATTATCGGTGACACCGCCAGTCAGCTTATCCGCCCCAAACGCTGATTCCGTCAGGTATCTGTCGGTTATCCGGGCGCCATAAATGGCGCCCCTGCGGGGTTATGTTCGGGGGCGATAAATAACGTATCCCCCGGTGCTCGCAGGGGACGCATTTATGCGTCCCTGGCGTCGTTTATGCGCCGTGCCCGGTTGTTACCAGGGCGCCATAAATGGCGCCCCTACAGATTATGTGCGGATGCGATAAATAACGTATCCCCGTTGCCGCCGTAGGGGACGCATTAATGCGTCCCTGGCGTCGTTTATGCGCCGTGCCCGGTTGTTACCAGGGCGCCATAAATG
>NZ_MIPP01000050.1 GCF_002095385.1 Pantoea eucrina
CAAAAACCTCCTCCTGACTCCCTGTTCGCACTAAAACAGAGCGCTCTGCGCCATAATGATGCCTCGTTTGATTTATTCTAATTTTACCGCCAGATTCGCATTAGTTATTTTCATGCAGGATTAATCGCACAGCCGTGCCATTTAGCTCCTCACCCGCGGTGGCGTGTTTTATTTACTGAGATATCGCCCCGGAGTTGCATAATCTGCGCGTTTAATCACACAAAGGCAGCGGATTATGCTGCATGCTATGAGATGCACTGCAAAGATGAGGGCCGGCTTCGACTTCGTTTTGCTTATGGTTAAATCTGTTTTTCAGTGGTAACGTCAGCTGAAAGAGAACGTTTGCGTCGGCGTTTATTACCGCGCAGGCGAGCCCCGCTTATTGGTTTTCACAGGATGGTTATGACTCAGCAAACGCCTCTGTTTAAGCAGCACCAGCAGGACGGTGCACGCATGGTGGACTTCCACGGCTGGATGATGCCGCTGCACTACGGCTCGCAAATCGATGAGCACCACGCAGTGCGCAGCGACGCCGGCATGTTTGATGTATCGCACATGACCATCGTTGATCTGCACGGCGCACGGACCCGCGAGTTTCTGCGTTATCTGCTGGCAAATGATGTCGCAAAACTGACTCAACCCGGCAAAGCGCTCTACAGCGGCATGCTTAACGCATCGGGCGGCGTGATAGACGATCTGATCGTCTACTTCATGCAGGAGGATTTTTTTCGCCTGGTGGTCAACTCCGCCACGCGAGAGAAAGATCTCGCGTGGATAACGCAGCACGCCGCACCGTTTGGCGTGACGCTGACCGAGCGTCATGACCTGGCGCTGATTGCCGTGCAGGGTCCGAATGCGCAGCAGAAAGCACAGACGCTGTTTGATGAGAGCCAGCGTGCCGCCGTTGCCGGCATGAAGCCTTTTTATGGCGTGCAGTCAGGCGACCTGTTCATTGCCACCACCGGCTACACCGGCGAGGCAGGCTATGAAATTGCGCTGCCCGCTGACCAGGCGGAAATGTTCTGGCAGCAGCTACTGGCCGCGGGCGTAAAACCCGCCGGCTTAGGCGCGCGCGACACGCTGCGTCTGGAAGCCGGTATGAATCTCTATGGCCAGGAGATGGATGAAGGCGTTTCGCCGCTGGCCGCGAATATGGGCTGGACCATCAGCCGGGAACCGGCCGATCGCAATTTTATCGGACGTGAAGCGCTGGAAGCGCAGCGCGAGCAGGGCACTGAAAAACTGGTGGGGCTGGTCATGACGGAAAAAGGCGTACTGCGCGGTGGTCAGACGGTGCGCTTTACCGATGAGCAGGGCGTACCGCAGCAGGGTATGATTACCAGTGGTTCCTTCTCGCCGACGCTGGGCTGCAGCATCGCCCTGGCGCGCGTACCTGCCGGTATTGGCGGGCAGGCCATTGTGGAGATCCGCAATCGCGAAATGCCGGTAAAAGTGACTAAACCCGTTTTTGTACGCGCCGGTAAGCCGGTCGCTCAGTAAATTTTTCAGGAGAAATGGCGATGAGCAATGTGCCAAATACGTTGAAATACCGTGACAGCCACGAGTGGGTGCGTAAAGAAGAAGATGGCTCTTACACCGTGGGGATCACCGAGCATGCGCAGGAGCTGCTCGGTGATATGGTGTTTGTCGATCTGCCAGACGTTGGCGCTACGTTTAGCGCGGGCGACGACTGCGCCGTCGCGGAGTCGGTTAAAGCTGCTTCCGACATCTATGCACCGCTGAGCGGTGAAATTGTAGCGGTGAATGAGGCGCTGACCGACTCACCCGAGCTGGTGAACAGCGCGCCTTATGGCGATGGCTGGTTGTTCCGCCTGCAAGCCAGCGATGAAGCTGAACTCGACAGCATGCTTGATGCTGACGCCTATAAAGCCAGTATCGATGAGTAACCGGTAGCCTCTGAAGGTGTCGCAGTGCGGCACCTCTTCTTTATCTGCCTGTTGTAAGTCCTTTGTGTAACCCAGCCCGATGCAGGATCGACTGTAATGACCCAGACTCTCAGCCAGCTTGAACATAACGGTGCATTTATCGAGCGCCATATTGGTCCCACCGACGCCCAGCAGGCCAGCATGCTGGAAGCGATTGGTGCCGGTTCGCTAAACGAACTCATCAGCACCATCGTACCGGCGGATATTCAGCTGCCCGGGCCGCCGGCCACGGGTGACGCCGCGACCGAGCAGCAGGCGCTGGCAGAGCTGAAAGCGATGGCCAGTCAGAATCAGCGCTACAAATCCTGGATCGGCATGGGCTACAGTGCAGTAATCACTCCGCCGGTGATCCTGCGTAATATGCTGGAAAACCCTGGCTGGTATACCGCCTATACGCCGTATCAGCCTGAGGTGTCACAGGGGCGTCTGGAGGCGCTACTGAATTTCCAGACGCTGACGCTGGATCTGACCGGTATGGATATCGCCTCTGCGTCGCTGCTGGATGAAGCCACCGCGGCGGCTGAAGCGATGGCGATGGCGAAACGCGTCAGCAAGCTGAAGAGCGCCACCCGCTTCTTTATCGCCGATGATATTCATCCGCAGACGCTGGATGTCGTACGCACCCGCGCCGAAACATTTGGCTTTGATCTGATTATCGATCGGGCAGAGAAAGCACGCGATCATGAGGATCTGTTTGGTGTTCTTCTGCAGCAGGTGGGCACCAGTGGGGAAGTACATGACTATCACGATCTGATAGCAGAGCTGAAGAGCCGCAAAGTTGTCGTGAGCGTGGCCGCTGATTTCATGGCTCTGCTGCTGCTGGAGGCGCCCGGCAAACAGGGTGCTGACATTGTGTTTGGTTCCGCTCAGCGCTTTGGCGTGCCAATGGGCTATGGCGGACCGCACGCGGCCTTTTTTGCCAGCCGCGATGAGCACAAACGCTCAATGCCGGGCCGGATTATCGGCGTCTCACGCGATGCGGCGGGCAACACCGCGCTGCGCATGGCGATGCAGACGCGCGAGCAGCATATCCGTCGTGAAAAGGCGAACTCCAATATCTGTACCTCACAGGTTCTGCTGGCCAATATCGCCGGCCTCTATGCGGTCTGGCACGGTCCGCAGGGTTTGCAACGTATCGCCTCGCGCATTCATCGCCTGACCAGCATTCTGGCAACCGGCCTGCAGAAAGGCGGATTGACGCTGCGCCACGGCAGCTGGTTTGACACGCTGACCGTTGAGGTTGCTGACAAGGCCGGCGTGCTGAATCGCGCGCTGAGTTTTGGCGTAAACCTGCGCAGCGATATGCCTGACGCCGTAGGTATCACGCTGGATGAAACCACCAGCCGTGAAGATGTACAGGCGCTGTTTGCCATTTTTCTGGGCGACACGCACGGGCTGGATATTGATAAGCTTGATGCCGCCGTATCGGCGGAGAGTGCGGCTATTCCGGCAGGCCAGCAGCGCCGCAGTGACTACCTGACGCATCCGGTATTTAACCGCTATCACAGCGAAACAGAAATGATGCGCTACATGCACAGCCTGGAGAAAAAAGATCTGGCGCTGAATCAGGCAATGATCCCGCTTGGCTCCTGCACCATGAAGCTGAATGCCGCCGCAGAGATGATCCCGATCACCTGGCCGGAGTTCTCTGAACTGCATCCATTCTGCCCCGCTGAACAGGCTACCGGCTATCTGCAGATGATTGGGCAGCTGTCGCAGTGGCTGGTACAGCTCACCGGCTATGACGCGCTCTGCATGCAGCCTAACTCCGGGGCGCAGGGAGAGTATGCTGGCCTGCTGGCGATCCGCCGCTATCACGAAAGCCGCAATGAAGGCCGGCGCAACATCTGCCTGATCCCCGGGTCGGCACACGGCACCAACCCAGCCTCGGCGCAGATGGCGGGCATGTCGGTGGTTGTGGTTGCCTGCGATAAACAGGGCAATATCGATCTCGGCGATCTGCGTGAGAAAGCGGCTCAGGCGGGCGATGCGCTCTCCTGCATCATGGTGACCTATCCTTCTACCCACGGCGTTTATGAAGAAACCATCCGCGAAGTGTGCCAGATTGTGCATCAGTATGGCGGTCAGGTATATCTGGATGGCGCCAACATGAACGCCCAGGTGGGCATTACTACGCCTGGCTATATCGGTGCTGACGTCTCGCATCTTAACCTGCATAAAACCTTCTGCATTCCGCACGGCGGCGGCGGACCGGGCATGGGACCGATTGGCGTAAAAGCGCATCTGGCTCCGTTTGTGCCGGGGCACAGCGTGGTGCAGATTGATGGCGTACTGACGCAGCAGGGCGCCGTGTCGGCTGCACCGTTTGGCAGCGCCTCGATTTTGCCTATCAGCTGGATGTATATCCGTATGATGGGTGCAGAAGGGCTGAAACAGGCGAGCTCAGTGGCAATCCTTAATGCCAACTACATTGCGCGTCGTCTGCAATCGGCCTATCCGATCCTCTATACCGGACGCGATGGTCGCGTGGCGCACGAATGTATTCTCGATATTCGTCCGCTGAAAGAGCAGAGCGGTATCAGCGAGCTGGATATTGCCAAACGCCTGATCGATTACGGTTTTCACGCTCCGACCATGTCCTTCCCGGTAGCGGGCACGCTGATGGTGGAGCCGACTGAATCAGAGGGCAAAGCAGAGCTGGATCGCTTTATCGACGCGATGCTGGCGATCCGCATGGAGATTGACCGCGTCACCGCCGGTGAGTGGCCTGCTGATGACAATCCGCTGGTCAACGCACCGCATACGCAAATGGAAATTGTGGGCGAGTGGCAGCATCCCTATACGCGAGAGCTGGCGGTATTCCCGGCTGGCAGTGCGAATAAGTACTGGCCAACGGTAAAACGTCTTGATGACGTCTTCGGCGATCGCAACGTTTTCTGCGCCTGCGTGCCGATGAGCGAATATCAGTAAGCGCGATGAACTGACCCTTTAAGGACCGGCTGCCGGTCCTTTTTCTTTTGGAGGCACATATGGATCTGGCACTGGTTACCGGCGGCAGCCGGGGCATCGGACGCGCTACCTCGCTGCTGCTGGCGCAGGCGGGTTACCGCGTGGTAATCAACTACCGTCAGCGGGCTGCGGACGCAGAGCAGCTGGTCGGGGAGATTATTCGCCGGGGCGGCAGCGCCTGCGCGCTGCAGGCGGATATTGCTGATGAGGTGCAGGTCGTGAGGCTGTTTGCGCAGCTGGATGAGCAGCCGGGTGCCCTGCGGATAGTGGTGAACAACGCCGGAATTCTGTTTACGCAGTGCCGGGTGGAGGCGCTAAGCGCTGAGCGTATTCAGCGGGTGCTGGCGACGAACGTCACCGGGACTTTTATCTGCTGCCGGGAAGCGGTGAAACGCATGAGCAGGGCGCACGGCGGGGAGGGCGGTGTGATTGTGAATGTTTCATCAGGTGCCGTACACAGCGGCGCGCCGGACGAATATGTGGATTATGCAGCATCAAAAGCGGCGGTGGACACGCTGACCCGCGGGCTGGCGCGCGAAGTGGCCGCCCAGGGGATCCGGGTAACCGGTGTGCGTCCCGGCTCCACGTATACCGACATGCATGCGGATGGCGGCGAGCCGGAGCGGGTTGATCGGGTGGCGCAGCGTATTCCGCTGGGACGCGGCGCGCAGCCGGAAGAGATCGCCCGCGCCATCCTCTGGCTGAGCAGCGATGCTGCCGCTTATGTCACCGGCAGCATGCTGGACGTGACGGGCGGACTCTGACATCCGCCCGCATCGCCGGTCAGAGCGTGGCGCCGTTGCTGGCGATCACCTGCTGATACCAGCTGAAGCTCTTTTTCTTTGAACGCGCGAAGGTGCCGCTGCCGTCGTCGTTTTTGTCGACGTGGATAAAGCCATAGCGCTTGCTGTACTGACCGGTGGTGAACGAGACGCAGTCGATGCAGCCCCACGGCGTATAGCCCAGCAGCTCGACACCATCCAGCGCCACCGCTTTTTTCATCTCTTCGATATGGGCCCGCAGGTAGTCAATGCGGTAGTCGTCGGCGATAAAGCCTCCGCATCAGGTTTATCGATCGCGCCGAAGCCATTTTCCACAATAAACAGCGGCTTCTGATAGCGCTCATAGAGTGAATTCAGCACATAGCGCAGGCCCACCGGATCGATCTGCCAGCCCCAGTCTGACGCTTTAACGTGCGGATTGGGTACCACGCCGTCAAAGCCGGTGATCGGATCATCCACGCCGCTGGCGCGGGTATCGACCGCGTTGCTCATGTAATAGCTGAAACCGATGTAGTCGCAGCAGCCCTGCTGCAGGGTTTCGGCATCATCTGCTGCCATCTCGATGTGGTAGCCTTTGCGCGCCCACTCTTTCAGCGTGTAAGCGGGGTAAGCGCCGCGCATCTGCACGTCGCTGAAAACGTAACGCTGATGCATCGCCTCCTGCGCCCGCATGACATCATCCGGATGACAGGAGAAGGGATAGACCGGCACCATGGCGATCATGCAGCCGATCTGAAAACCGGGATTGATCTCATGACCGCGTTTCACCACCTTTGCACTGGCGACAAACTGGTGATGCATAACCTGATACATCGTCTGCTCAGGCTTCTCATGCTCAGTAAACACCACGCCGGAACAGCAGTAGCCAAACAGCGGATATTGCCAGTTGCGCTGGTTGTTGATCTCGTTAAAGGTCATCCAGTACTTCACTTTGTGCTGATAGCGCGTCATCACCACGTCGCTGAAGCGCACAAAGAAATCGACCACCCGACGGTCAGCCCAGCCGCCATACTCTTTTACCAGATGATAAGGCATCTCAAAGTGAGAGAGAGTGATCACCGGTTCAATACCATATTTCAGCAGCTCATCGAACAGGTCATCATAAAACTGCAGGCCCGCCTCATTAGGCTGCGCTTCATCGCCGTTGGGGAAGATGCGCGTCCAGGCAATCGAGGTGCGGAAGCACTTAAAGCCCATCTCAGCAAACAGCGCCACGTCCTGTTTGTAGTGTGAGTAAAACTCTACCGCCTGGTGATTGGGATAGTGTTTGCCCGGCTGTACGCCGTCGGTGATCACGCGGTCAACGCCGTGTGCGCCACCGGTCAGCACGTCAGCGATACTGACGCCTTTGCCGCCCTGATCCCAGCCGCCTTCAACCTGATGCGCGGCTACTGCGCCGCCCCAGAGAAACCCTTGTGGTAACTGCAAATCATCACGCATTGTTCAGCCTCATCATACGTCGGGTGAAAACAGA
Organism: Pantoea eucrina; assembly: GCF_002095385.1. Lineage (GTDB taxonomy): Bacteria > Pseudomonadota > Gammaproteobacteria > Enterobacterales > Enterobacteriaceae > Pantoea > Pantoea eucrina. The sequence goes on from NZ_MIPP01000050.1 coordinate 7,173, forward strand.
ATTTCCCGCAGTGTAACAAGCAGCCGGTGAATGTCACGCTATAACACCGCGTGCAGAATGTAACCTGTCACAGCTAAAAAACAGGGTGTTTTCAGGAGGATAGCATATGCGCCAGCGTGCGTCCCAGCGTTTCGATAATGTACATTACCGGCACCTGCGTGGTGATGTCGTGCTGCCCGGCCAGCGTGATCTGCGGCACGTGATAGGAGAGGGTAAAATCCGCCATTTTTGCCAGCGAGCTGGTGTCGTGATTGGTGATGGCGATGATTTTGCAGCGGTTAAGGCTGAACTGACTGGCGAAGCGCAGGATCTCTTCGGTCTCGCCGGAAACGGAGAGAATAATCGCCAGCGCGCTTTCACTGACTCCGGGCATAACCGGATAGTAAGGGTCGTCAATATGGTGGCTGAATTTGCCGACGTTGGAAAAGAAGCGTGCGCCATATTTACCGAGGCTGCCCGACGTGCCGGCACCAATAAAGAAAATATGCCCGGCCTGCACGATCATCTGCGCGGCCTGCGCAATCTGCTGCTCAAACTCGGCATTGTGAATACTTTTGAAAAAACTCAGCATTTCGCCAGCGCCCGATGAGGGGATTGCAGGCGGGGTCTGCTCCTGAGCCAGGCGAAAGCGGATACGAAACTCTGACCAGCCGTCACAGTGCAGCTTGCGGCAAAAGCGCAGTACGGTGGTGGTAGAGACGCCCGCCTGCGCCGCCAGATCGCGAATGGTCATATAGCTGACGCTTTGCGGATGTTTGATGATGAAATGGTAAACCTGCATCTCAAGATCGTTCAGGCTGGAGAGATCGCGGTGTGCAAACATGCGGAACATCGCTCAGGCAGCAAAAGGAGCCTGCAGTGTACCAGATTGCACCGCAGGCCGGGTGACACACCCCGACACAGAAATAATTGAGCGTACATGTGTACACTGAAAATATTTCTGGTTAGGCTGAAGGGGTTAAAAAACACGCTCCTTTATCTTCAGGGATCCCGCACCATGGTAAAACCCGTACTCACTACGCCCGGTTATTCGCTGGCCGAAGAGATAGCCAACAGCGTCAGCCATGGCGTTGGCTGCCTGTTTGGTATTATCGGTCTGGTGCTGCTGCTGACGCAGGCAGTGGAAACGCAGGCGAGCATCACTGCTATCACCAGCTACAGCCTCTATGGCGGCAGCATGATTCTGCTCTACCTCGCCTCTACGCTCTATCACGCCATTCCGCATCAGCGCGCCCGGCCGTGGCTGAAGAAATTTGATCACTGCGCTATCTATCTGCTGATCGCCGGCACCTATACGCCGTTTTTGCTGGTCGGGCTGAAATCGCCGCTGGCACACGGACTGATGGTGGTGATCTGGAGTCTGGCGCTGGCGGGCATCATTTTTAAGCTGACAATTGCGCACCGCTTTAAGGTGCTGTCGCTGGTGACCTATCTCAGCATGGGGTGGCTGTCGCTGGTGGTGATCTATCAGCTGGCGATGCGGCTTTCCGCCGGAGGCGTCTGGCTGCTGGCGGCGGGAGGCGTGGTCTACTCCCTGGGCGTGATTTTTTACGTGTCGCGCCGGATACCCTTTAACCATGCGATCTGGCACGGCTTTGTACTCGGCGGCAGCGTGCTGCACTTCTGCGCCATCTACTTTTATGTGAAATAAACGGGCTTTATGCGCATTGCAGCGGGACGCCGGACGGCCTCCCGCTCTGTGCCTCTTACGCGTCCAGCGCGTAAGGCAGTGGCTGAATGGTGAGTTCACCACCTTCATCGCCTTCAGCACGCAGGATCGCATCTGGTTCCGGATCGTTATTCATCACCATCTGCACCCAGACGCTGCCATCCTCAAGCTGTACCGCACACAGTACCGTGCCGGTACGCCGCCAGCGATCGCCCATCTTCAGCTCCATTGAACTCCCCGCTTCCGGTACTTTACCGGCGCTACCCGCCAGCCAGAACAGGGCACGCTTGTTGGCACCGCGGAACTTCGCCCGCGCGACCATCTCCTGACCGGTATAGCAACCTTTCTTAAAGCTGATTGCATCCAGCGCCTGCAGGTTGGTGGCCTGCGGGATCAGCTGGGCGCTGGTAGCGCTATCGATAACCGGAATACCCGCTTCGATATCCAGCGCCAGCCACTGCCTGCTGTCGTTGAACTGCGCCTCACCCTCCAGTGCCGCTTTAATCGCTTCCGCTTTGGCGGGGGTAGTAATCACGACAAAACGTTCCGCAGGCTGATCCAGCCACAGCAGCGTGCTCTCATCCTGCTGCACTACCGCATGCGCGGCATCCGGCAGCGTGGCAAACAGATTCGTCAGTGCCGCACGCGCCTGAAAGCCGGCAACGCCCAGTACGACAGCTTCATCGTCAGCTTCGATGGTCACTTTGGCAAACACCGCATATTTTTTCAGTTCAGCAATCTGCTGGTCACGCAGGCTGCGGCGCACCAGATAAGCGTATCCCTCGCCGCGATGAAACAGACGCAGGTTGCTCCACATTTTGCCTTTGGCGTCGCAGTGGGCAGCCTGACGATGCTGCTCACTGGTCAGCGTTGCGACATCCAGCGTCAGCTGTCCCTGCAGATAGCTGGTGCTGTCTTTGCCCTGTACCGCCACCAGCGCCCACTCATCAAGCGACATCAGCGTCAGGGGCAGGCGTGCCGCAGCGACAGGCTGGCGGGGAGGGAGGGTAAAAATCGGCATGTGTCCATCCTGATTAATCAAGTTTGTCCGGAGTTGTTTGTTCAATGTTAAAAGAGCAGCGGGGCAATGCAAACTGTTTACGGAACCGGGCGCACAAATCGCGTGATGATGCGGCAACACAGCCTGCCGCTTTGCGTAATCCTGCGCAGGAAACAGCACTCAGCCTGCAGCAGGTAAAAAAAGCAGGTACACTGACCCCACTGTTTACAGCCGTGGAACACGACACATGGATATTCATGATAAATCACGCGTTAAGTGGGCCTGCCGTCGGGGCATGCTTGAGCTTGATGTCTCCATTATGCCTTTTTTTCACTATGAGTATGATTCGCTGAGTGATGAAGATAAGCGGGTGTTTGTTGCTTTACTGAAGAGTGACGATCCGGATCTGTTTAACTGGATGATGGACCACGGCGAGCCCGCGGATCCCGAGTTTAAGCGCATGGTAAAACTGATCCAGCAGCGCAACCGTGAACGCGGTCCGGTGGCAATGTAGCCTGCGTCCTTCGCGCAGCGCCCGGCTGGCAAATCTGGCGGCGGGTTTCAGCTGCGTGACGCTGCTGCTGTTCGTCTGGCCTGCGGAGTGGCATGTGCTGCAGGCGCTGCTTTCCGTCGCGGTGCTGGCGGAAAGCTGGCGCACTGAGCGACGCTTACGGCAACGCTGCGGCGAGCTGACGCGGGATGTTCAGGGAAGCTGGGGCTGGCAGGGAACCCGCTGGTATACCGCCCGGACGGCGCAATGGCAGCCGTGGGGCGTGCTGCTGACCCTGCAGAATGCGCAGGGCCAGCGCTGGCGTTTCTGGCTGATGCAGGACGCCATGACGATGCGCAGCTGGCGGCAGCTGCGCGCGCAGGACGCGCTCAGTGGCGCGGCAGACCGGCGTTAAAGCCGGTCAGCTGTTTCCGTGAGAATCTGTTCGCACCACTGCTCAATACGCTCGTCGCTCTGCTCAAACTGGTTAACATCATCCAGCGCCAGACCTACAAACTGTGTGCCGTCAGCGGTCAGCGGCTTGCGGCTGGTAAAGGTATACCCCTCCAGCGGCCAGTAGCCGACAAACTGTACGCCCATCGGCAGCAGCAGTTCGTGCAGCATGCCCAGCGCATCAAGAAACCACTCGCTGTACTCAATCTGGTCGCCCATACCGTACAGCGCCACAATTTTCCCCTGCAGGTTAAGTCCCGGCAGCTGCGGCCATACCGCTTCCCAGTCCTCCTGCAGCTCGCCAAAATCCCAGGTTGGAATACCGAGGATCAGCAGGTCATACTGCTCCATCAGCGAGGGGTCATCATCTTTGAGGTTGTGCAGCGTCACCAGCTCTTCACCAATAAAGTCGCGGATTTTTTCCGCTGCCATCTCGGTGTAACAGGTACTTGAACCGTAAAAAAGTCCGATATTCATGCGGTTAATGCTCTGTATGAAACTCACTCTGGCGCAATTGTACCAGAACCCCTCTGCTTTAAGGCATAATGAGCACGATTTCACACTGGCGAGAGGATAACGTGCAGGATAGCGATCTGATTGAACAGTTTCTTGATGCGCTCTGGCTGGAGCGTAATCTGGCGCAAAATACGCTGGCCTCTTATCGTCAGGATCTGCAAACCCTCACCGCATGGCTGCAGCATCACAATCTGACGCTGCTGACGCTGCAGGCGCTGGATCTGCAGCAGTTTCTTGCCGAGCGTATTGAAGGTGGCTATAAGGCCACCAGTTCAGCCCGCACGCTAAGCGCCATGCGCCGGCTGTTTCAGTATCTCTACCGTGAAAAGCTGCGCAGTGACGATCCCAGCGCGCTGCTCTCCGCCCCTAAGCTGCCACAGCGGCTGCCGAAAGATCTCAGCGAGAGTCAGGTAGACCGGCTGCTGCAGGCGCCGGCCACAGATATTCCGCTGGAGCTGCGCGATAAAGCGATGCTGGAGGTGCTGTATGCCACCGGTCTGCGCGTCTCAGAGCTGGTCGGGCTGACCATCAGCGATGTCAGCCTGCGGCAGGGAGTGGTGCGCGTTATCGGTAAAGGTAATAAAGAGCGGCTGGTGCCATTAGGTGAAGAAGCGATCCACTGGTTAGAGCACTATATGGAATATGGCCGGCCGTGGCTGCTAAACGGACAGACGCTGGACGTTCTGTTTCCCAGCCAGCGCGCGCAGCAGATGACGCGTCAGACCTTCTGGCACCGCATCAAGCACTACGCGACGCTGGCGGGTATCGACAGCGATAAACTGTCACCGCACGTGCTGCGGCATGCATTTGCCACACATTTACTGAACCACGGCGCTGATTTGCGCGTCGTACAGATGCTACTGGGCCACAGTGACCTGTCGACCACCCAGATTTATACGCATGTTGCCACCGAGCGGCTGCGTCAGTTACATCAACAGCACCATCCGCGCGCCTGAGCAGCGGCAACAAGGACTTATGATGAAAAAACAGTTTACCGTTCTGGCGCTGCTGGTCAGCGCCTTTTCCGCTCTGGCACAGGCTGATGACAGCGCTATTCAGCAGACGCTGAAAAAAGTGGGTCTGCAGCAGGCTGAGATCCAGCCCTCGCCGCTGCCGGGCATGAAAACCGTGCTGACGGAAAGCGGCGTGATTTACATTACTGAAGATGGCAAACATATGATTCAGGGCCCGCTGTATGACGTCAGCGGCGCACAGCCGGTTAATGTCACCAACCAGCTGCTGGACAAAAAAGTCGCCGCGCTGGCGCCGGAAATGATTGTCTATAAAGCGCCGAAAGAGCAGCACGTCATTACGGTGTTTACCGATATCACCTGCGGCTACTGCCGTAAGCTGCATGAGCAGATGGCGGACTACAACGCGCTGGGTATCACGGTGCGCTATCTCGCCTTCCCGCGCGAAGGGCTGAACGGTCAGGTTGAGAAAGCGATGAAGGCGATCTGGTGCAGTGCCGATCGCAACAAAGCGTTCGATCAGGCGATGAAAGGCGATACGCCGCAGATGGATGCGCCAGCGACCTGCAGCCTCAATCTCGATAAGCACTACAAACTCGGCATTCTGTTCGGCATTCAGGGTACGCCCGCCATTCTTACCGACAGCGGTATGATGATCCCGGGCTATCAGGGCCCGCAGGAGCTGAAACAGGTGCTTGATGGTCAGAAGCGGGGCGGTTAATTCACAGTGATGCACACTACAGAACTGCGTCGGCGCACGCTGCCGGCTGATGCCAGCCTGCCTGACGACCTGCCGCCTCTGCTGCGCCGTCTCTATCTGCATCGCGGCGTTAAAACCGCAGCAGAGCTGGAGCGCGGGGCAAAATATCTGCTGCCGTGGCAGAGCCTCGGCGGTATAGAGGCTGCGGTTGCGCTGCTGCACCGGATGCTTACGGGCGGCCAGCGCATTATGGTCGTCGGCGATTTTGACGCCGACGGCGCGACCAGCACCGCACTGACCGTGCTGGCGCTGCGCAGCATGGGCGGCAACGTGGACTACCTGGTGCCTAACCGCTTTGACGATGGCTATGGCCTGAGTCCGGAAGTGGTGGAGCAGGCGCGTGCGCGCGGCGCGGAGATGATCCTCACAGTGGATAACGGCATCTCCTCGCACGCGGGCGTCGAAACGGCGTCAGCGCACGGCATCCCGGTCCTGATCACCGATCACCATCTGCCGGGCGAAACGCTGCCGGCCGCCGACGCTATTGTTAATCCTAACCTCAGCGACAGCGCTTTTCCGTCGCGCGCGCTGGCAGGCGTCGGCGTGGCGTTCTACCTGATGCTGGCGCTGCGCGCGCATCTGCGCGAGCAGGGCTGGTTTACCCCCCAGCGCAGCGAACCCAATCTGGCCGCGTGGCTCGATCTGGTCGCGCTCGGCACCGTAGCGGACGTGGTGCCGCTGGATGCGAACAATCGCATTCTGGTGTGGCAGGGGCTGAGCCGCATTCGCGCAGGTAAATGCCGCGCCGGTATTCGGGCGCTGCTGGAGATCGCAAACCGCGATGCGCGTCAGCTGGCAGCCAGCGATCTCGGCTTTGCCGTTGGCCCGCGTCTTAACGCGGCGGGGCGGCTTGACGATATGTCGGTTGGCGTAGCGCTCTTGCTGACCGAGGATATTGCGCAGGCGCGCATGCTGGCCAGCGAGCTGGATGCGCTGAACCAGACGCGCAAAGAAATTGAACAGGGCATGAAAAGCGAAGCGCTGGCGCTGTGCGATGCGCTGGAGCGTCAGCATAGCGACCTGCCGCTGGGCCTGGCATTTTATCACCCCGAATGGCACCAGGGGGTGGTCGGGATCCTCGCATCGCGCCTGAAAGAGCGTTTTCACCGGCCGGTCATTGCGTTTGCGCCCGCGGGCGATGGCACGCTAAAAGGATCGGGTCGCTCAATCGCCGGACTGCACCTGCGTGACGCGCTGGAGCGGCTGGATACGCTCTATCCGGGGCTGATTATCAAGTTCGGCGGCCATGCGATGGCGGCGGGACTCTCGCTGGAAACGGATAAGTATGACGCGTTTCGCGAGCGCTTTGCCGCGCTGATTGATGAGTGGCTCGATGGAGAAGCGCTGCAGGGCGTGGTCTGGTCTGACGGTGAGCTGCACGCGCAGGAGTTCAGCCTGCATACCGCTGAAATGCTGCGTGAGGCGGGGCCGTGGGGACAGGCATTCCCGGAACCGGTGTTTGACGGCAAATTTAAACTGCTGCAGCAGCGGCTGGTGGGCGAGCGTCACCTGAAGGTGATGGTGGAACCGGTCGGCGGCGGACCGCTGCTGGACGGTATCGCGTTTAATGTTGATACCCGCCTCTGGCCGGATACCAGCGTGCGGCAGGTTGAGCTGGCCTATAAGCTGGATATCAACGAGTATCGCGGTAACCGTTCCGTGCAGCTGATAATCGATCATATCTGGCCGCTCTGACCGCGCGCGCCGCTACAAACCGCGCGCGCTTTCGGGTAAACTCATGCGTTACTTTATCTTTTCTCACCGTATCGCCAAAAAAGACTGAAAAGCCATGTTTGAAATTAATCCGGTCAAAAATCGTATCCAGGACCTTAGCGAGCGCAGCGGCGTTCTTAGGGGGTATCTTTGACTACGATGCCAAGAAAGAACGTCTTGAAGAAGTAAACGCCGAGCTGGAGCAGCCGGACGTCTGGAATGAACCTGAACGCGCGCAGGCGCTCGGCAAAGAGCGCGCGTCGCTCGAAGCCGTCGTTGAAACCCTCGATCAGATGCACCAGGGCCTGGAAGATGTGCAGGGACTGCTGGAGCTGGCGGTTGAAGCGGACGATGAAGAAACCTTCAACGAAGCCGTGGTTGAGCTCGACGCGCTGGAAGTAAAGCTGGGTGAGCTGGAATTCCGCCGCATGTTCTCAGGCGAGTATGACAGCGCCGACTGCTACATGGATATTCAGGCAGGCTCCGGCGGTACGGAAGCGCAGGACTGGGCCAGCATGCTGCTGCGCATGTATCTGCGCTGGGCAGAAGCCAAAGGGTTTAAAACCGAGATCATTGAAGAGTCGGAAGGCGAAGTTGCGGGCACCAAATCCGCCACCATCAAGGTGATTGGTGACTACGCCTACGGCTGGCTGCGTACGGAAACCGGCGTCCATCGCCTGGTGCGCAAGAGTCCGTTTGACTCCGGCGGCCGTCGTCACACCTCGTTCAGTTCGGTGTTTATCTATCCGGAAGTGGATGACAATATCGATATCGATATCAACCCGGCCGATCTGCGCATTGACGTCTACCGCGCATCAGGTGCGGGCGGTCAGCACGTTAACAAAACGGAGTCTGCGGTGCGTATTACCCACCTGCCGACCAACATTGTGGTGCAGTGTCAGAACGACCGTTCACAGCACAAGAACAAAGACCAGGCCTTCAAACAGCTGCGCGCCAAGCTCTATGAATATGAGATGCAGAAGAAAAATGCTGACAAGCAGGCCGCAGAAGAGAACAAATCGGATATCGGCTGGGGCAGCCAGATTCGTTCTTACGTGCTGGATGACTCCCGCATCAAAGATCTGCGCACCAGCGTAGAGACCCGCAATACTCAGGCGGTGCTGGATGGCGATCTGGATCGTTTTATTGAAGCAAGTTTAAAAGCAGGGCTATAAGGAACCGACATGTCTGAACAACAACCGCAGAACGCTGACGCCGCACTTGAGTTAAATAATGAACTGAAAGCGCGTCGCGAAAAACTCAGCGCGCTGCGTGAAAAGGGCGTGGCGTTTCCCAACGATTTCCGTCGTGACACCACCTCCGATCGGCTGCACGCCAGCTATGACGACAAGAGCAACGAAGAGCTGGAAGCGCTGGGCGTGGAAGTGAGCGTTGCCGGTCGTATGATGACGCGCCGCATCATGGGTAAAGCGTCGTTTGCCACGCTGCAGGATGTTGGCGGTCAGATCCAGATCTACGTTTCACGTGACGATCTGCCAGAAGGCGTCTATAACGAGCAGTTCAAGAAGTGGGATCTGGGCGATATTCTGGGTGCACGCGGTAAGCTGTTCAAAACCAAAACCGGCGAGCTTTCAATCCATATCTCAGAACTGCGCCTGCTGACCAAAGCGCTGCGTCCGCTGCCGGACAAGTTTCACGGCCTGGCTGACCAGGAGACGCGCTATCGTCAGCGCTATCTTGATCTCATCTCCAACGATGAATCGCGCCACACCTTCCAGGTACGCTCGAAAATCATGGCGGGTATTCGCCAGTTCATGGTAAACCGCGACTTTATGGAAGTGGAAACGCCAATGATGCAGGTGATCCCGGGCGGCGCTTCTGCGCGTCCTTTCATCACCCATCACAATGCGCTGGATATCGATATGTATCTGCGTATTGCGCCGGAGCTTTATCTGAAGCGTCTGGTTGTAGGCGGCTTCGATCGCGTGTTTGAGATCAACCGTAACTTCCGTAACGAAGGCATCTCGCCGCGCCATAATCCTGAGTTCACCATGATGGAACTCTATATGGCGTATGCAGATTACAAAGATCTGATTGAGCTGACCGAAAGCCTGTTCCGCACGCTGGCGCAGGACGTACTGGGCACCACTGAAGTGGCCTATGGCGAACATACCTTTGACTTCGGTAAGCCTTTTGAGAAGCTCACGATGCGTGAAGCGATCAAAAAATATCGTCCGGAAACGGACCTGGCTGACCTGGAAGACTTTGATAAAGCGGTAGCGATCGCCAGTGCGCTGCATATTAAAGTGGAAAAAAGCTGGGGTCTGGGCCGCGTGGTAACGGAGATCTTTGAAGAGACGGCGGAAGCCCATCTGATTCAGCCAACCTTCATCACCGAATACCCGGCAGAGGTTTCACCGCTGGCGCGCCGTAATGATGAGAACCCGGAAATCACCGATCGCTTTGAGTTCTTTATTGGTGGTCGCGAGATCGGTAACGGCTTCTCAGAGCTGAACGACGCTGAAGATCAGGCAGAGCGTTTCCTGCAGCAGGTGAATGCAAAAGATGCCGGCGATGATGAAGCGATGTTCTACGATGAAGATTACGTAACCGCGCTGGAGCACGGACTGCCGCCAACGGCTGGCCTCGGTATCGGTATCGACCGTATGGTGATGCTGTTTACCAACAGCCACACCATTCGCGATGTGATCCTGTTCCCGGCGCTGCGCCCGACGGCGAAGTAACGGCAGGCGCTGCCCGTCTCTCTCCCGCAGGAGAGTCGGGCAGCAGTTATCACGGCGCAATCGCCTCTGCCAGCCACGTCTGAAAACGCGCATAGGGTATGTAGAGTGCCACATCGCTATACAGCGTTTTTCCGCTTTGGTTATCATCGATCCGCCGGCTGTATCCTGTGATCACCCCAGCCAGCGTGTCATCACTGGCGTTATAGACTGCGCCGCCTGACATACCTTTCACTACGCCAGCACTGGCCGCCACCACCACACAGTTTGCTTTGTTCCAGCTGTTTACCAGCGTGGTATTCACCAGGTTCTCTCCGCTGGAGGCGACCGGCAGGGCAGAGATAAAGCTATAGCCATAAAGATTTACGCGATCGCCAATGTGGCCGTTACGGAACGCCGGCGGCAGGTTGCCCGCCCGGTTTTTATGGTAAACCACGGCGAGATCGCAGTCGGGGTGCCAGGCTTTTACCCGGTAGAGTGAGTATTTCGCCACGTGTGCCGCCGTCAGGCTGTATTCGGCGGTCAGCGGGATAGTCGTGCCCAGCGTGCCGACCCCAAGAATGGTGGGAATACCGGTAACGGTCATATCCACCCGGCGCGCAGCTTCTTTACTGTATTCATAGTGTCCAACCGAGCAGCCGCTGAGGCAGCACGCCGCCAGCGCAATTATCCAGCGCATCTCTTTTTTCTCCTGTGGGGCGCTCACCTGCGCGCTGCGTTCTGACCGTTACCCGCTTCCGCCGGCTGAAAACCGGGCAACGCTATCACTATCCGCCACCGCGCCACAAGCCGGACCGGCGCTGATTATTGCCGCGCCGGCAACATAGCCTTGCGGCGTACAGGGTGGTTGCGCTGCCAGGGCTGTGTTTTAATGCAGCGTGACGCAGTTCAAATATTAATAAGCGTTCTGTTTTACCGTGCTGTGTTCGCAGTACGGCCCGCCTGCAAAATTATCTTGGGAGAGTGTGTTATGCCTGTTGCATTACTGGCGCTGGCGCTGAGTGCGTTCGCCATTGGCACCACGGAGTTTGTCATCATGGGGTTGCTGCCGGAAGTGGCAGGCGATCTGCAGGTGTCGATTCCTTCAGCCGGCTGGCTGATCAGCGGTTACGCGCTCGGCGTGGCGATTGGCGCGCCGATAATGGCGCTGCTGACCGCCAGCCTGCCGCGCAAGCGCACGCTGAGTCTGCTGATGGTGATCTTTATTATCGGTAACGTGCTCTGCGCGCTGGCCTATAGCTATAACCTGCTGATGCTGGCGCGTGTGGTCACCGCACTCTGCCACGGCGCGTTTTTTGGCATTGGATCGGTAGTGGCCGCAAGCCTGGTGGCGCCCGGCCGTCAGGCGTCAGCGGTGGCGCTGATGTTTACCGGGCTGACGCTGGCAAACGTGCTTGGCGTACCGCTTGGCACCTGGTTTGGTCAGCTGTTTGGCTGGCGTGCCACCTTCTGGGGCGTGGCGATTATCGGCATTCTGGCGTTTATCGCCCTGATTGTCAGCCTGCCGGCAAATAAAGAAGAGAAGCCGGTTCATCTGGCCAGTGAGATTAGTGCGCTGGCCAACGGACGACTCTGGCTATCGCTGCTGATGACGGTCTGCTTTGCCGCGGCGATGTTTGCGCTGTTCAGCTATATTGCGCCGCTGCTGCTTCAGGTCACCGGCATCAGCGACCGCGGCGTGAGCTGGACGCTGTTCCTGATTGGCGCCGGCCTGACGGCAGGTAATATCATTGGCGGCAAGCTGGCGGACTGGAAAGTCTCTTTCAGCCTGATCCTCAGCTTCTCACTGATTGCGCTGTTCTCACTGCTCTTCAGCTGGACCAGCCATGCGCTCTGGCTGGCTGAAATTACGCTGTTCCTGTGGGCCATGGCGACGTTTGCCACTGTACCCGGCCTGCAGATCAACGTGGTGCGCCACGGCAAAGAGGCACCGAACCTGGTTTCCACGCTCAACATCGCTGCTTTTAACGTGGGTAACGCGCTGGGTGCCTGGGTAGGCGGCGCCGTTATTGCGCGCGGCTACGGCCTGACGGCAGTGCCGGTTGCGGCTGCCGCCATCGCCGCTGTCGGCCTGGTGGTGTGTGTCATCACCTTCCGCAACGCTAACGGTCAGGGCGATACGGTCCGCGTCTGATCAAGCTGCGCGGCGATAAGCCCCGGAAATGCTGCCACCTGCTGCTGCAGGTGGTGGCAGAAGCGGTCAACCAGCGCAGAGGCGGGCCGGTGCTGAGGGCGGATCAGGCTCACGGTAAACGGCACGCTGATACTGAAACGCCGCATCACCACGCCGCTCGCCGCGTAATCCAGCGCGGTGAGCGGATTTACAATCGATAAGCCAACCCCGGCGCGCACCATCGCGCATACCGACGCGGCGCTGTGCGTCTCCAGCACCAGCCGTCGCTCAACCTTCTGTTCCAGAAACAGCGCATCCAGCAGCTGACGATAGCTGTCATGCCGCGACAGGCTGACAAAATTCTGCTGATGGAAATCGGCAGGTGTCAGCACATCACGCTGACAGAGCGGATGCTGCGGCGGCAAAACGCACACTTCATCGCAGGTCAGCAGCGAGAGGCGTTCCGTGCCGGATGGCGCATGCTGTGTCTCAGTCAGGCCAAGATCGTAGCGCTGCGCCGACAGCCACTCCTCCAGCAGCGGCGACTCCTGCGGAATGATGTTCAGATTCACCTGCGGATAGCGCTGCATAAAGGGCTGCAGCAGAGGCGGCAGCAGCGACTGGGAAAATACCGGCAGGCAGGCCACCGACAGCTCGCCATGCCGGAACTGCCGTAATCCTTCCGCCGCATCGAGAATCCGGTCCAGTCCGTACCAGGAGCGCTGCACCTCTTCAAACAGACTCAGCGCCTGCATCGTGGGCTGCAGACGACCGCGCACCCGCTCAAACAGCGTCAGTCCCAGCTGCTGCTCCAGACGCGCCAGCTCACGGCTGACGGTGGGCTGCGAAGTGTGCAGCAGCGCGGCGGCCTGCGTCAGATTGCCACTGGTCATCACCGCATGGAAAATCTCAATATGCCGCCAGTTGATGTTCGCCATCGCTCCTCCATTAAAGGCATATCATATTTGCATAGCTGCCGCTAAAACAGATATTTCTGTGAATTGATTTGGTATGGCTAAATGGGGGCAACAGTACAGGAGAATTGTTATGCCACGTCCGTTAGACACCACCGAATCTGCGCTTAACGCTACCCATCTGCTGCCGCTGGCGCAGCGCTACAGCGGTCCGTTCTGGGCCTATGACGCCGCCATTATTCAGCAGCGTATTGCGCAGCTCAGCCAGTTTGATGTGGTGCGCTTTGCGCAGAAAGCCTGCTCAAACATTCATATTCTGCGCCTGATGCGTCAGGCCGGGGTAAAAGTCGATTCCGTCTCGCTGGGTGAAATTGAACGCGCGCTGGCGGCGGGATTTGAACCGGGCGGTGAGGACATTGTGTTTACGGCGGACCTGCTGGATCTGCCGACGCTTCAGCGCGTGGCTGAGCTGCAGGTACCGGTAAACGCCGGTTCGGTAGATATGCTGCACCAGCTGGGCGCGCGTTCGCCGGGCCATAAAGTGTGGCTGCGTATCAATCCTGGTTTTGGTCACGGTCACAGCCAGAAAACCAATACCGGCGGCGAAAACAGCAAGCACGGCATCTGGTATGGCGATCTGCCGCTGGCGCTGGCTGCGATTCAGCAGCACGGTCTGCAGCTGGTGGGGCTGCACATGCATATCGGCTCCGGCGTGGATTATGCGCATCTGCAGCAGGTGTGTGACGCCATGGTCGATCAGGTGATTGCGTTTGGTCAGGATCTCAGCGCCATCTCAGCCGGCGGCGGTCTCTCTGTTCCCTATCATTTTGGTGAAGAAGCGATCGATACCGATCACTACTTTGGCCTCTGGAGCCGCGCGCGCGATCGCATTGCCGACCACCTCGGGCATCCGGTAAAGCTGGAAATTGAGCCGGGACGCTTCCTGGTGGCTGAATCGGGCGTACTGGTTTCACAGGTACGGGCGGTTAAAGCGATGGGCAGTCGCCACTTTGTGCTGGTTGATGCAGGCTTCAGCGATCTGATGCGTCCGGCTATGTATGGCAGCTATCACCATATTTCGGTGCTGCCAGCCGATGGCAGCACGCCAGAGGCAGTCACGCAGGAGAGCGTGGTGGCCGGGCCGCTGTGTGAATCAGGCGATGTGTTTACCCAGCAGGAGGGCGGCAAGGTGGAGACCCGCGCGCTGCCTGCGGTGCAGCCTGGCGACTATCTGGTGTTTCACGACACCGGTGCTTACGGCGCGTCCATGTCCTCTAACTACAATAGCCGCCCGCTGATCCCGGAAGTGCTGTTTGAAAACGGCAGCGTGCGTGAGATCCGCCGCGCGCAGACGATTCAGGAGCTGCTGGCGCTGGAGCTGAACTGATGCGTATTTTGCCGCTCAGCAGCGTGCCGCATCACGCCAGTCAGATAACTGACTGGCTGTGGCAGGCGTTTGGCGATGGCACAACGCGTGAGTTTTATCACAGTGTCGTGCGCAGCAGCCTGAACGGTGCCGATCTGCCGGTGACGTTTGTCGCACTGGACGCGCACGATATTCCGCTGGGCACTATCGGTTTCTGGCGCTGCGATCTGATCAGCCGCCAGGATCTCTGGCCGTGGGCGGCAGCGCTCTATGTCGATCCCGCCTCACGCGGTCAGGGCGTGAGCGAGGCGCTGCAGCAGCACGTGATCGATTTCGCCCGCGATCGCGGCCACGCGCGTATCTGGCTCTGGTCAACGTTTTCCGGCTACTACGAGCGGCACGGCTGGGAGTATGTCTGCGAAGCGCTGGAGTTTCCTGCCGAGCGGGTGAGGGTGTATAAGCAGGATCTGTGACGGGAGCTGGTTCCGTTCGCCACGGGGGCGGGCGCCGGTTCCGTTCGCTGCGGGGCCCGGGGGCTGATTCCGTTCGCTACGGGGCCCCGAGGCTGG
>NZ_MIPP01000051.1 GCF_002095385.1 Pantoea eucrina
GCGGGACGCGGTGAGGCGGGCACGGCAGGGAGAGGTTGCCGCGATTCGAGCAGCAGCAGGCTGGCGCAGTCGCCGGCACTGCTGACGCTGCTGACGCGTGAACGGGTTGATACTGCCGCCGCGCGATGCTGGTGGTGCCGGATAATCTGCAGTGGCAGTGGCAGGATGACGCCACGCTGGCCCTGCAGTTCTGGCTGCCCGCCGGCAGCTTCGCCACCAGCCTGGTGCGCGAGCTGCTGAGCAACGGCGCTGCGGCACCGCTCGGCGACGAGTAGCGCTGACGCCCGGCGCGTTAATTCACCCGGCCGCTGGCCGGGTTCTGACCACTGCAGAGACAAACCCTGCCTCTGTCACGATTTACGTCTACCACTTCCCACGCCTCATCGCTAGAATGCATCTATCCCTGTCTCACCGGCCGCTGGCGTAACTACGCCCGATTTTTCGCACAGCCGGCATCGGCTGGCGGGGACCGGTGAATGAACAAAGGTCAGAAACAGATGCGGATATTGCTGAGTAACGACGATGGAATCCATGCGCCCGGCATTCAGACGCTGGCGCACGCGCTGCGGGAATTTGCTGAGGTACAGGTGGTGGCACCCGACCGCAACCGCAGCGGTGCCTCAAATTCACTGACGCTGGAAACGCCGCTGCGTACCTTCACGCATGCCAGCGGCGATATCGCTGTACAGATGGGGACACCCACCGACTGCGTTTTTCTCGGCGTGAATAAGCTGATGCAACCGCGTCCTGACATTGTGGTCTCAGGCATCAATGCCGGTCCCAATCTGGGCGATGATGTGATCTATTCCGGTACCGTTGCAGCTGCGATGGAGGGGCGCCATCTCGGCCTGCCGGCGCTGGCGGTGTCGCTGAATGGTCATACGCACTATGACAGTGCGGCAGCCGTAACCTGCGTGCTGCTGCGTGCGCTCTCCCGGGCACCGCTGCGTACCGGACGTATCCTCAATATTAATGTGCCCGATTTGCCACTGGCGCAGATTAAAGGTTTTCGCGTCACGCGCTGCGGCAGCCGCCATCCGGCAGATCAGGTGATTTGCACTGAAGATCCGCGCGGCCAGCCGCTCTACTGGATAGGCCCGCCAGGCAAACAGCTTGATGCCGGCCCCGACACCGATTTTGCCGCCGTAGACGCCGGCTATGTTTCGCTGACGGCGCTGCATGTCGATCTCACCGCACACGCCGCGCAGAGCGTGCTGCATGACTGGCTGCTGCAGGCAGAGGTCTCACTGGCATGATAAACCGGCGCATCGACACGCTGTTAGCCCAGCTGCGGGCGCAGGGCATTACAGATGAGCGTCTGCTGCAGGCGATTGCGGATGTACCACGTGAGCGCTTTGTAGATGAAGCGTTTGAGCACAAGGCGTGGGACAACATGGCACTCCCTATCGGCAGCGGACAGACCATTTCCCAGCCCTATATGGTGGCGCGTATGACCGCGCTGCTGGAGCTGAACCCGCACTCCCGCGTACTGGAAATCGGCACCGGCTCCGGCTATCAGACCGCTATTCTGGCGCATCTGGTCAATCACGTCTGTTCCGTTGAGCGCATCAAAGGGTTGCAGTGGCAGGCTAAACGCCGTCTGAAGCAGCTCGACCTGCATAATATCTCTACCCGGCACGGTGATGGCTGGCTCGGCTGGCCCGCGCGCGGGCCGTTTGATGCCATCATTGTTACCGCAGCGCCCCCCGAAATTCCGACTGCGCTGATAGCACAGCTGGGTGAGGGTGGCAGAATGGTGCTGCCGGTGGGGGAGGACCATCAGGTGCTTAAGCGTCTGCGCCGCCGCAAGGGCGAGCTGACGGAAGAGATTATCGAGCCGGTACGCTTTGTTCCGCTGGTGCAGGGTGACCTGGCGTAAGGGCGATCTTACGTATTTCTTCACAATCACAGCGTGGCATGGCGCAGGTGATATTGTTACTATCCTCTTTTTCGATACCGATGCGCGTTTGAGCCTATTCGCGTAGAGATTTATGCGGTTCAGGCCGCGAGAGAGTTCTGACCAGTATTGCCATCACGGGGGAGCAATGAGCACAGGAAGCACCGCATTTCAATTACGCCGTCTGGCGGCAGTCTCACTGGTAGGTTTCTGGCTGGCTGGCTGTAGCTCTGGCGATAATACGCAGGCGCCTATCAGTCAGGTTGGCAGTAATAATGGCGGCGGTATGGTCGCTCCACAAGGGGGTGGTATGGTTTCCGGGCAGAGTTCGCCGGTGCCCGCTATGCCACAGGGCGGAATGTTAAGCAGTAATACATCTTCTGCTGCTCCTGCGGGTGGAATGATTAGTGCCAGTAATAATGTAGCGACTGAAAACGGACGCATTGTTTACAACCGCAATTACGGGAATATTCCGAAAGGCAGCTACGGCGGTGAAACCTATACCGTCAAACATGGCGATACCCTGTTTTATATTGCCTGGATCACCGGCAATGACTTCCGCGATCTGGCTCAGCGCAACAATATTCCCGCGCCATACGGCCTGAGCGCAGGGCAAACCCTGCAGGTAGGCAACGGTAACGGTCAGACAATTACCGGTGGAAATGCGATTACAGCAGCCGATGCCAGCCAGAGCGGAGCCACCGGAACAACGGCGCAAACGCAAATAAAATCCCCTGCTGTTGCACAGCAACCTGTTATTACGTATTCTGATGATTCAGGTTCGACAGGTGGAAAAATGCTACCGTCGAAAGGAGCAACTAATGTGGCAACGACCACAGCTCCGGTTACCGCACCGCCTACAGTCAGCAGCACCTCAAATAGCTCAACCCCGGTGGGGAGCTGGCGCTGGCCGACTGATGGCAAGATCATCGATAACTTCTCTGCTGCGGAAGGCGGAAACAAAGGTATCGATATCGCCGGGTCTCGCGGACAATCTGTTGTCGCTACCGCATCGGGAAGGGTGGTGTACGCAGGTAACGCGTTACGCGGGTACGGTAATTTGATCATCATTAAGCATAATGATGATTATCTGAGTGCCTACGCCCACAACGATACAATGCTGGTCCGGGAACAACAGGAAGTTAAGGCGGGGCAAAAGATAGCTACCATGGGTAGCACCGGTACCAGTTCAGTTAGATTGCACTTTGAAATTCGTTACAAGGGGAAATCCGTAAATCCGTTGCGTTATTTACCGCAGCGATAATCCGGCAGAACCTTTGGTGTTCTGCCCTTGGATCACGGGTAGGAGCCGCTTATGAACCAGAATACGCTGAAAGTTAATGAGTTACATGAAGATGCGGAATTCGAGGAGAACGGAGCTGAAGTTTTCGATGAGAAAGCTCTTGTTGAGAACGAACCTGGTGATAGCGAAGTAGCAGAAGAAGAGCTGTTGTCACAGGGTGCGACGCAACGAGTATTGGATGCGACGCAGCTCTACCTCGGAGAGATCGGTTATTCCCCGTTGCTGACGGCAGAAGAAGAAGTCTTCTTTGCGCGTCGTGCTTTACGAGGCGATATTCCTTCTCGCCGCCGCATGATCGAAAGTAACTTACGCCTGGTAGTGAAGATTGCCCGTCGTTACAGCAATCGTGGTCTGGCCCTGCTGGACCTGATTGAAGAGGGTAACCTCGGCCTGATTCGTGCCGTAGAGAAATTTGACCCGGAGCGCGGGTTCCGTTTCTCAACGTACGCTACCTGGTGGATTCGTCAGACTATTGAACGGGCTATCATGAACCAAACCCGTACAATTCGCCTGCCGATTCATATTGTCAAAGAGCTGAACGTTTACCTGCGTACCGCGCGTGAACTTTCACACAAGCTCGATCACGAGCCGAGTGCGGAAGAGATTGCCGAGCAGCTGGACAAGCCGGTTGATGACGTGAGCCGTATGCTGCGTCTCAATGAACGTATTACCTCGGTTGACACCCCGCTGGGTGGTGATTCCGAAAAAGCGCTGCTGGATATCCTGGCCGATGAGAAAGACAACGGCCCGGAAGACACCACGCAGGACGATGACATGAAACAGAGCATCGTTAAGTGGTTGTTTGAACTCAATGCTAAGCAGCGTGAAGTGCTGGCGCGTCGTTTCGGCCTGTTAGGCTATGAAGCGGCAACCTGGAAGATGTGGGTCGCGAAATCGGGTTAACCCGCGAGCGCGTTCGTCAGATTCAGGTGGAAGGGCTGCGTCGCCTGCGGGAAATCCTGCAGACACAGGGCCTCAATATCGAAGCACTGTTTCGTGAATAAGCCATAATCAGCAGCAAAAACGGTGACCTGTCTGGTCACCGTTTTTTTTTGCTGCGATCAGACCAGGCTTTTCAGCCGGTAGATCCACTCCAGCGCCTGCTTTGGCGTCAGGCTGTCAGGATCCAGCGCTTCCAGCGCGTCCACCGCCGGCGAGGTCTCTGCCACCAGCAGAGGCAGCTGCGCACCGCCATCTGCAGAGGCGCTCTGACTGCCGGAAAGCGCCTCCAGCTCTTTCAGCTTCTGCCGCGCGCGCTTGATTACCTCTTTTGGCACGCCCGCCAGCGCCGCAACCGCCAGGCCATAACTCTTGCTGGCGGCACCCTCCTGCACGCTGTGCATGAAAGCGATGGTATCGCCATGTTCAACCGCATCCAGATGCACATTCACAACACCCTCCAGTTTTTCCGGCAGCGTGGTCAGCTCGAAATAGTGGGTGGCAAACAGCGTCATCGCTTTGATGCGACTGGCAAGGCTTTCGGCACAAGCCCAGGCGAGTGACAGGCCATCATAGGTTGAAGTGCCGCGACCTATCTCATCCATCAGTACCAGGCTATTTTCCGTCGCATTGTGCAGAATATTGGCGGTTTCTGTCATCTCAACCATAAACGTTGAGCGGCCGGAGGCAAGGTCGTCTGCCGCACCGACGCGGGTAAAGATGCGATCGACAGGACCAATCACGACCTCTTCAGCCGGTACGAAACTGCCTATCCACGCCATCAGCGCAATCAGCGCGGTCTGACGCATATAGGTGCTTTTACCGCCCATGTTTGGTCCGGTGATGATCAGCATGCGCCGCTGCATCGACAGCGAGAGCGGGTTGGCAATAAAGGGCTCTTTCAGCACCTGTTCCACCACCGGATGCCGGCCTGCGGTAATGCGGATACCCGCTTTCTCCTGCAGCACCGGCCGGCAGTAGTTCAGCGTCCAGGCGCGCTCTGCCAGGCTGGCGAGTACATCCAGCTCGGCCAGCGCGGCCGCGCTCAGCTGCAGCGCTTCAAGATGCGGCAGCAGGCGATCGAACAGCTCCTCATAGAGGCCTTTTTCCAGCGCCAGCGCTTTGCCTTTAGAGGTCAGAACTTTATCTTCATACTCTTTCAGCTCAGGAATAATATAACGCTCGGCGTTTTTCAGCGTCTGGCGGCGCACATAGTGGATTGGCACCAGGTGACTCTGACCGCGGCTGACCTGAATGTAGTAACCATGTACCGCGTTAAAGCCGACTTTCAGCGTATCCAGCCCCAGTTTTTCCCGCTCGCGGATCTCCAGCCGGTCAAGATAGTCACTGGCACCGTCAGCCAGCGCCCGCCACTCATCGAGTTCAGCGTTGTAACCAGGCGCGATGACGCCGCCGTCACGCACCAGCACCGGCGGTGATTCAATAATTGCCTGCTCCAGCAGCGTACGCAGCTCAGCAAACTCGCCCGTCTGCGTGCGCAGGCTCACCAGCCGTTCCGCCTCTGCTCCGGCCAGCAGCTGATTGATTTCCGGCAGCTGCTGAAACGCATGCCGCATGCGCGCCAGATCGCGCGGGCGCGCGGTGCGCAGCGCCAGGCGTGCCAGTATGCGCTCCAGATCGCCTACCTGACGCAGGACCGGCTGCAGCGCGTCGCTCAGCGACTGCAATTCTGCAATCGCATCCTGACGCCGGACGATTGTCGTAAGATCGCGCAGCGGCATATGCAGCCAGCGCTTCAGCATACGGCTGCCCATCGGCGTGACGGTTTTATCCAGAACCGCTGCCAGCGTGTTATCGATCCCGCCGGCCAGATTCTGGGTGATTTCAAGATTACGGCGCGTGGCCGCGTCCATGATCACGCTATCCTGCTGGCGCTCCATGCTCAGGGAGCGAATGTGCGGCAGCGTGGTACGCTGGGTATCTTTGGCATACTGCAGCAGACAGCCCGCAGCGCGCAGCCCCAGATGTGCCTGCTCCACGCCAAATCCGCGCAGGTCGCGCGTGCCGAACTGCAGATTCAGCTGCTGGCGCGCGGTGTCGATCTCAAATTCCCACAGCGGACGCCGCCGCAGCCCGCGGCGCTGGTCAATGAGCGACATCGCCTGCAGATCTTCAGGGTAGAGCAGCTCCGCAGGATTCGTGCGCTGGAGTTCTGCTGCCATCGCTTCAGCGTCGCCCGGTTCGCTCAGGCGGAAACGCCCGGAGCTGATATCCAGCGTGGCGTAGCCAAAGCCGCGCTGGCTCTGGAAGATAGCGGCCAGCAGGTTATCCTGGCGCTCCTGCAGCAGCGCTTCATCGCTGATAGTGCCAGGGGTGACAATCCGTACCACCTTGCGCTCAACCGGGCCTTTGCTCAGCGCCGGATCGCCGATCTGTTCGCAAATCGCCACTGACTCACCCAGCTGAACCAGCTTTGCCAGATAGCCCTCTACGGCGTGATAGGGCACACCGGCCATCGGAATGGGCTCACCGGCTGAAGCACCCCGTTTGGTCAGGGAGATCTCCAGCAGCTGCGAGGCGCGCTTTGCATCATCAAAGAACAGCTCGTAGAAATCGCCCATGCGGTAGAACAGCAGGATGTCAGGGTGATCGGCTTTCAGGCGCAGATACTGCTGCATCATTGGCGTGTGAGCGCTGATATTCTCTAATGTACTCATAGTATTAGGGTGTCCATGTTTAAACATAAGCAGCGCGATACATGATTCTGATTCTATTTTATCTGCCCCTCTTAAGGCTCAGCGTGGTTGCCAGAGGCTGGCTGAAGGGCGGGCAGTAACCTGAATGTGTTCACGAGTACGTGCTGATTATGATAACGGAGTCTGTATAGCAGGAAAACCGGCGCGCAGGGCTGTTTCTTCGGGCAGGCTTCAGAATTGCAGAATGAGCCGGTACTGTTTCTGCGCTGAGGGCGCAAAATGTCATCGTCAACATTTCACGAAAGCTGATACCATCGCGTTACTCCTGCTGACACTGCCGATAGCGAATGTTATGACCCGAAAAAGTACCAAAGCGGCCACAATTAAAGATATTGCGCAGATTGCCGGCGTAACCAATATTACCGTTTCACGCGTGTTTACTGCCCCTGATAAGGTTAAACCCGAAACGCGCGAGCGGATCCTGGCCGCAGCACGCACGCTTAACTATGTGCCTAACGCGTTTGCCCGCAATATCAAAGCCAGCCAGAGCCCTATTATCGGCGTGGTTACCGACGATACCTTTAATATTGTTTATTCCCATATCATCAAAGAGGTGTGCCGCCTGTCAGATGCCAAAGGCTATTCGGTCATGTTCTTTACCACGAACGGCAACCGGCAGATTGAGGCGCGCGCGCTGCAGACGCTGGTCAGCTATAAAGCGGCCGGGATTATTTTGTCGGTAGTGGAGGATTCTGACCGCTACGATAAAAGCCATATCGACGTGGTGCGCCACTCCTCAAGCCAGCTTATCCAGCTGGATCGTCAGTTTGATACGTTGCTGCCGGCGGTCTATATCAACAACAGCCGTGCCGGTGAGCTGGTTGCAGAAGCGATAATGAAAAAAGCGTTTCGCAATGTGCTGGTCATTGGCGGCAGCGAACACTCTCACATTACCCGGCAGCGTATTGACGGGATCCGAAGCGGGATTGACGAGCGCGTTACTCTGCACACGCTTTATACCGACTACCGCTACGAACATGCTAAGGCGATGATTCAGTCATGGTTCTCTACCACCCATGAACGCTACGATGCAATTGTCGGATTAAACGGCATGATTACACTGGCGGCTATTAATCTGGCCAACAAGTGGGGAATGCACGACACCGGCTTTATCTCTGTTGATGAAGTACCCTGCGCCGAAGATTTTAATCAGGTTATTCCTTATGTCGCTCATGATACCGGCCAGTGGGCGCGGGTGGTGTCAGAAAATATCATCTCCGCTATTGAGGGCCGTCCCTACGAAACCCGCGTGATGCTTAATGGCTTCCTGAAAAACCTTTAGTTTCAGACGCCTGCCGGGTTTTTTCTGTAACAACACTGAAAGCGATGTTAATAAGATGTGACTTGCCGCAAGGATCTTAAACTTGTCCATCTGAGAATGTTGACGTTGTCATTTAGGGTGTTTAAATTTTGATCTCATGTCTGTGGCGATGAATTTAACAATCCTCAGATAGCGTATTCCTGGCATACAGGACGTTTTTATCTTTATGTTAACGTCAACATTTCAGGTGTGGTTGCGCAGTGTTCCTGTACCGGCTTTATTTCGTAACGACGATAAGCAGTTAACTGAAAAGACCCGGAGAAAATTATGAAAGGCAAACTGAACACCCTGCTGGCGCTCTGTGTAACGACCCCTTTAATGCTGGCATCTGCACTGGCGATAGCAAAGCCGCTGACTATCGGCATGTCCTTCCAGGAGATGAATAACCCCTATTTTGTCACCATGCAGGAAGCGCTCAAGGCTGCAGCCGGCAGCATGGGGGCTACGGTGATTGAGGCAGATGCCCGTCACGATGTCTCAAAGCAGATCAACGACATTGAAGATATGCTGCAGAAAAAAGTCGACATCCTGCTGATTAATCCGGCGGACACCAACGGGGTGGAAAACGCGGTAAACGAGGCAAAAAAAGCGGGCGTAGTGGTAGTGGCGATTGACGCTCAGGCTAAAGGCCCAATCGACTCTTTTGTTGGCTCCAAAAATTATGATGCCGGCCTGCAGGCCGGAGAGTTTCTGGCGAAAGCGCTGGGCGGTAAAGGTAAGGTCGCCATTCTTGATGGTATTCCGGTGGTGCCGATCATCGAACGCGTTAAAGGGTTTGAAGATGCAATGAAGAAATATCCCGGCATCAAAATCGTTAACCGTCAGAACGGCAAACAGGAGCGTGATACTGCGCTAAGCGTTACCGAAAATATGCTGCAGGCAGCGCCGGATCTGGCCGGCATTTTTAGCGTCAACGATACCGGTGCGCTCGGGGCTCTGGCGGCGATTCAGGCGAACGGCGCAGATGTGAAACTGGTCAGCGTCGATGGTCAGCCGGAAGCGGTGAAAGAGATTGAGAAAGCGGGATCGCCGTTTATTGCAACTTCTGCGCAGTTCCCGCGTGACATGGTACGGCTGGGGCTGGGCGTGGCGATGGCGAAGCACTGGGGAAGTCAGGTGCCGGCTGCAGTACCGCTTGACGTAAAACTGATCACGAAAGAGAACGCCAGCGGCTTTAGCTGGTAATCACTCCGGGGAGGCGCTGCCATGCCGTTACTGCAACTCAGCGGAATCAGTAAATCATTTCCGGGTGTACGCGCGTTAAACAACATCAACCTGACGCTGCACGCCGGTGAAATCCATGCGCTGCTCGGTGAAAACGGGGCGGGTAAATCCACGCTGATGAAGATCCTGAGCGGTATTTATCAGCCTGACAGCGGCGAAATCGCTATCGATGATCGGCCGCAGCAGTTTGCTGGCTATCGTCAGGCGATAACAGCTGGCGTGGGAATTGTCTTTCAGGAGTTCTCGCTGATACCGGGTCTTAATGCCGTCGAGAATATTTTTCTGAATCGCGAACAGCGTACCCGCTGGGGATGGCTGGATCGCCAGACGATGCGCAGTCGTACGCTGGCGCTGCTGGCGCGGCTGGGGGTTGAACTCGATCCGGACATTGCGGTAACGCACCTCAGCGTGGCGCAGCAGCAGTTTGTTGAGATTGCCAAAGCGCTGGCGCTGGATGCGCGGATCCTGATCCTTGATGAACCTACGGCAACGCTGACGCCGGGTGAAGCTGAGCATCTGTTCCGGGTGATGCGCGACCTGCGACAGCAGGGGGTGGGTATGCTGTTCATCTCGCATCATCTGGAGGAGATCTTTGCAGTGTGCGACACCATTACGGTACTGCGCGACGGAGGCTATGTTGGCACTCTCCCGGTGAGCGACTGCAGCAGCGAGCAGCTGGTAAAAATGATGGTGGGCCGTCAGGTGGCACAGCATTTCCCCGATAAGCTGCCGCTGCCGGCGGCAACGCTACCGCTGCTGGACGTCAATCTGCAGCGCCAGCGGCAGGGACCCGCAGACGCTTTTCAGCTCTGGCCCGGAGAAATTCTCGCTTTGCCGGGCTGGTGGGATCGGGCCGCACCGAAACCGCCTGCGCGATGCTGGGTGCACAGGCGTGCTGGCAAAAAGAGGTACGCCTGAATGGCGAGCCGCTGCGGCTGCGTACGCCCGCCGATGCCTTAGAGCAGGGGATCGGACTGCTGCCGGAAAACCGCAAAACCGAAGGGCTGGTACTGCCGTTTAGCGTGGCGCATAACATCACGCTGAACCGGCAGATCACCCACGGCGGATTTCTGCACCATGTGCGCGAGCGTGAAGTGGTCAGCGATCTTATCCGCAGGGTTGGCGTGAAAACGCCGTCAGCGGAGCAGGAGGTGAATACGCTTAGCGGCGGCAATCAGCAAAAGGTGGTCATTGCGCGCTGGCTGAATAATGACTGCAAGGTGCTGATCTTTGACGAACCCACGCGCGGTATCGATGTGGGGGCAAAAATGGAAATTTATCAGCTGATGCAGCAGCTGACCCGTAAGGGCATCGCCATCATCGTCATCTCTTCTGAGCTGCCGGAGATTATTGGCCTCTGCCACCGGGTGCTGGTGTTTCGCAACGGACATATTGCGCAGGAGCTTCACGATACGGCAATCAACGCTGAAACCATCATGCTACACGCTACGGGGAACGCATCATGAGTATTCTCTCTAATTCCATGCTGTCACAAACGTCGCGCAGGCGCGGCCGGCTTGACCGCTGTCTGCACCATCCCGCCTTCCTGCCGTTTGTCGGTTTTGTGCTGCTGTTTATTGTGATGATTTTTCTCAACGATAGCTTTCTGACCGCGAACAACCTCAGCAACGTGGCGCGTCAGGTCTCTATCAACGCCATTATTGCCGTGGGAATGACCTGTGCCATCTTAACTGGCGGGATCGACCTGTCGGTGGGATCGGTGATGGCGCTCTCCGGCACCGTGGCCGCCGGTCTGATGGTGGCGGGAATTCCGATGCCGCTGGCGGTGCTGGCCGGATTGCTGATCGGTATGGGCTTTGGCGCCCTGAACGGCGGCTGTATCGCCTGGCTGCGGATGCCGCCCATCATCGTTACGCTCGCCAGCATGGGGATCGCACGGGGACTGGCGCTGATGTATACCGGGGGATATCCCATCTCCGGCCTGCCGGAAAGCTTCATGATGTTTGGCCGTGCCAGCCTGCTGGGTATTCAGGTGCCCATTTTAATCATGCTGGTGGTCTATTTGCTGGCGTGGATCCTGCTGCACCAGAAGCCCTTTGGTCGTCACGTCTACGCTCTGGGCGGCAATGAAGAGGCCGCGCGCCTGAGCGGTATCCGTGTTTCACGCACCAAGCTCTGGGTATATATCATTAGCGGACTCACAGCGGCGGTGGCCGGTATTGTGCTCAGTTCGCGTCTGATGAGCGGACAGCCCAACGCCGGTAACGGATTTGAGCTGGATGCGATCGCTGCTGTCGTGCTGGGCGGGGCGGCAATAGCTGGCGGTAAAGGTGCCATTCTTGGGACGCTGGTGGGCGCGATGATGCTCGGCATTCTCAATAATGGCCTGAATCTGATGGGGGTTTCACCCTATGTGCAGATTGTGATTAAAGGCGGGATCATTTTGGGCGCGATCTGGCTGAGTTCCGTTAAGCGTAAAGCACACCGTTAAGATAGCCTGCGGGCTATCTCTCTGTCATTCAATGTTGACGTTAACATTTATCGAAAAGGATACGCTATGAATATTCTGCCGCAACAGATCAAAAGCCTGGTGAACTATGGCCCGCGCGATTATCGCCTGGAAACCTTACCGCTGCCTGAGCCAAAAGCACGCGAGCTGCTGGTAAAAGTGGGAGCATGTGGTATCTGCGCGTCTGACGTCCACTGCTGGCACGGTGCGCCAATGTACTGGGGAGATGGCAATCCGGAAAAAGCCTGGGTTAAAACGCCAGTAGTGGTGGGGCATGAGTTTTATGGCACGGTCGTCGGATATGGCGAGGGCGCGCTGGAGCATTTTGGCGTGTCGCCTGGCGACCGCGTCATCGCTGAACAGATTATTCCCTGTAATCAGTGCCGCTTCTGCAAAGATGGCAAATACTGGATGTGCGAAAAGCACGACATCTACGGCTTTCAGACGCAGGACTCTGATGGCGGTATGACCGAATATATGCTGTTCAAAGCCAACAGCCGGGTGCATAAAATTCCTGATACGCTGACGCACGAAGAGTGCGCGCTGATTGAGCCCTTCGCCTGTGCGGTCCACGCGGTGAACCGCGCGGCGATTGAATTCAATGATGTGGTGGTGCTGGCGGGGGCTGGCCCGCTCGGCACCGGCATGATTCAGGCTATCCGCCTCAAAAACCCCAAGCTGTTTATTGTACTGGATACCATTCCGGAACGTCTGACGCTGGCGAAAAAGCTGGGGGCCGATCTGGTTTTCAACCCGCTGGAGCAGGATGTGGATGCGGAGGTGCGCAAACTCACTGACGGCTACGGCTGCGACATCTATATAGAGGCGACCGGCAACCCACTGGCAGTTAATCAGGGACTGCAGATGATCCGGCGCATGGGCCGCTATGTCGAGTTCAGCGTGTTCGGTAAGCCTGCAACGGTAGACTGGTCGATCATTGGCGACCGCAAAGAGCTGGATGTGCGCGGCTCACATCTTGGCCCGCACTGCTATGAAACGGTCATCAGCTTTTTTGAGAAAAAATGGTTCACCGCAGAAGGCATTGTTACGCACAGCTTTCCGCTGGCGGAGTGGGAGCAGGGGTTTGCGATGGCATCAGGTCGCGAATCGATCAAAGTGCTGCTGGTACCCTGAACCGTTACGTGCGCCACCTCGTCCTGAGGGGCGCACACACCGCGTAAAGTTACGACATTACTCTGTCCGTTAATGCGCTGAACGACTACCATATGCGTTCAGGTTTTTTGCTCGCTTATGGATATCTAATGCGTATTAAGGTTGCCCTCATTCCGTTTTTTTTCCTGCTTGCTGCCTGCAGCAGCAAGCCTGCGCCTCATCAGCAAGGCGATGTTGTGCCGGCACCTAAAGGCGGCTTCCTGCTGGATTCGTCGCATGCGGTTCAGCCGATGTTTGGTGACTTTGCCGGCAACCCGGCAGCAGAACAATTTATCGATCGGATGGTAGCGAAACATGGTTTTGATCGCGATCAGCTGCATGCGGTTATCGGCCAGGCAAAGAGGCTTGATTACGTACTGCGCCTGATGGATCAGCAGGCACCGAGCTATACGCCGCCAGCGGGGCCAAACGGCGCCTGGCTGCGCTACCGGAAAAAATTTATCACGCCCGATAACGTACAGAATGGCGTAGCGTTCTGGAATCAGTATGAAGATGCTCTGCAGCGGGCGCAGCAGGTTTATGGCGTACCGCCGGAAATTATCGTCGGCATTATCGGCGTTGAGACGCGCTGGGGCCGGGTGATGGGCAAAACCCGTCTGCTGGATGCGCTGGCGACGCTCTCGTTTAACTATCCGCGCCGCGCCGCCTATTTCAGCAGCGAGCTGGAAACGTTTCTGCTGATGGCGCGCACCGAACAGGACGATCCGCTGGATCTGCGCGGATCCTTTGCCGGGGCAATGGGCTATGGTCAGTTTATGCCCTCATCCTATAAAGAGTACGCCGTGGATTTCAACGGAGATGGTCATACCAATCTCTGGGATCCGGTTGATGCGATTGGCAGCGTCGCAAACTATTTCAAAGCGCACGGCTGGCGCAGCGGTGAGACAGTCGCCGTACCGGCGAGCGGACAGGCACCCGCGCTGGAGAATGGCTTCAAAACGCGTTATCCGGTTGCCACGCTGGCGGCGAGCGGTCTGATCCCGCAGGGCTCACTGAATGGCAACAGCGAAGCCAGCCTGCTGCGGCTCGATCTGGGCACCAGCTATCAGTACTGGTACGGCCTGCCTAACTTCTATGTGATTACGCGTTATAACCACAGCACCCATTACGCGATGGCCGTATGGCAGCTGGGAGAGGAGGTAGCCAAAGCGCGGCAGGGCAATCTGCTTTAATGCTGTCCTTATAAAGTGTGAGGATATAATATGGCACCCTCTTTGCGGTGCCATTTCACCGCATGCAGATTATCAGGAGCACTTATGGAGCATTTACCCGCCTGTCCGCTGTGTCAGGCTGATTATACCTGGCAGGATGGCGACAACCTCAACTGCCCGTCGTGCGGCCATATCTGGTCTGCCAGCGCGGCAGAAGCGAACGATACGCTGCTGGTACGCGATGCCAATGGCAATATGCTGGCAGATGGCGACAGCGTCACCGTGGTCAAAGATTTAAAGGTAAAGGGCAGCTCTTCGGTGCTGAAAATCGGTACCAGGGTCAAAAGTATTCGTCTGGTTGAAGGCGATCACAATATTGACTGCAAAATCGAGGGCTTTGGCCCGATGAAACTCAAATCTGAGTTTGTGAAAAAGAGCTGATGGCCGGACGGCGCAGGCCGTCCTGTTTTTTACCCTGAAGGTATTTACGCCTCCCGCTTTCGGTTCCTGCTGCGCCACCCTCTGTACTGAACACCTCCGGTCTCACTCACTGCTGAACGTCAGGGCCTGCCTGGCACAGATCGCGACTATGCTTGATTAAGCGGTACTGACTCCGGCCGATCCGGCACGCGGCAACGGCACGCTGCTGTGCGCTTCCCCGCATCCGGTCAGGATGGCATGAAACCGGACCGGAGGCAGCGGAAGCAGGGGCGCAAATTTCACTGCTGCTGGTTGAAAAGCGCCGTCTGCCGCTCCATTTACTGCTAACGTTGCGCCGCAAAAGGAGAAAGCGATGAATGATGAACAGCTGCAGCAGTTAAGCCGTCAGATTGGCGAAAAGCTCATAGCGCGCCACGCCAGCGTGACGACGGCTGAATCCTGTACCGGCGGCTGGATTGCCAAAGTTTTCACAGATATCAGCGGCAGCTCTGCCTGGTTTGAGCGCGGATTTGTCACCTATAGTAATAGTGCCAAGCAGCAGATGGCAGGCGTGCAGGCGAGCACGCTTGCGCGCTATGGCGCAGTGAGTGAAGAGACGGTACGTGAGATGGTGGCAGGCGCGTGTCAGGCGGCGCAGGCACCTTATGGGATCGCTGTAAGCGGCATTGCAGGACCGGGCGGCGGCAGCGCAGATAAACCCGTGGGCACCGTCTGGTTTGCCCTTGCCGGACCGGAAGGTATCTTTGCGCAACGCTGTGTTTTTGCAGGCGATCGCGAGGCGGTGCGGCGTCAGTCGGTGGCCTGGGCGCTGCAGACGCTGCTTGATCAATTTCTGATAAATTAGGCTTGATACTGTATGATTATACAGTATAATTATTGGCAACAGAACGAGCGGACACAGCCAGTGTTTGCTCACCCGGCATGATTAGGAGTGTAAATGGCGATCGACGAGAACAAACAGAAGGCTTTAGCTGCCGCACTGGGCCAGATTGAAAAACAATTTGGTAAAGGCTCCATCATGCGTCTGGGTGAAGACCGCTCGATGGATGTAGAAACCATTTCTACCGGCTCCCTGTCGCTGGACATCGCACTGGGTGCGGGTGGTCTGCCGATGGGCCGTATCGTAGAGATCTACGGACCGGAAGCTTCTGGTAAAACCACGCTGACGCTGCAGGTTATTGCGGCTGCACAGCGTAAAGGTAAAACCTGCGCCTTTATCGATGCTGAGCATGCGCTGGATCCGGTCTATGCGAAAAAGCTGGGCGTGGATATCGATAATCTGCTCTGTTCACAGCCGGATACCGGTGAGCAGGCGCTGGAAATCTGCGACGCGCTGGCACGTTCAGGTGCCGTTGATGTCATCATCGTTGACTCCGTTGCGGCGCTGACGCCTAAAGCGGAAATCGAAGGTGAGATCGGTGACTCGCACATGGGTCTGGCGGCACGAATGATGAGCCAGGCGATGCGTAAGCTGGCAGGTAACCTGAAACAGTCCAATACGCTGCTGATCTTCATCAACCAGATCCGTATGAAAATTGGTGTGATGTTCGGTAACCCGGAAACCACCACCGGTGGTAACGCGCTGAAGTTCTACGCCTCCGTTCGTCTTGATATCCGCCGTATCGGTGCGATCAAAGAGGGCGACGAAGTGGTAGGTAGCGAAACGCGCGTGAAAGTGGTGAAGAACAAAATCGCTGCACCGTTTAAGCAGGCAGAATTCCAGATCATGTATGGCGAAGGGATCAACACCTTTGGTGAGCTGGTAGACCTGGGCGTGAAACACAAGCTGGTGGAAAAAGCCGGTGCGTGGTACAGCTACAACGGCGATAAGATTGGTCAGGGTAAAGCAAACGCGACCAACTTCCTGAAAGAGAACCCGGCAATTGCGAACGAGATTGACAGCAAACTGCGTGAGGCGCTGCTGACAGGTGCGACAGCAGAGGCAAATACTAAAGAGCCTTCTGACGCTGAGCTTGAAAAAGCAGGCGAAACTAACGAAGATTTTTAATATCAGCGGGAGCAGCAATGCTCCCGTGTTCTTTTTTACTCCTCTGCACGCCTTCCGCTCTCTGCCCCCCATGCTTTACCCTGTCCGTTACCAACAGTAAGGCTAATGTGTATGTCATCAACATCATCACAGGCACCGGTGCCTGACTTCTCCCGTTTACTTGACCGCGCTATGCGCCTGCTTTCACAGCGCGATCACAGCCGCAGCGAGCTGAAGCGCAAACTGCAGCTCTCCGGTCAGCGTGCGGCCTATCTGCAGCAGCAGGAAAATATCCCGATTCCGGATGAGCTGCTGGAAAAAGTGCTCGACTGGTGTCAGGAAAATGGCTGGCTGAACGATAATCGATTTACTGAGCGTTTTATCCAGAGCCGGGCGCGCAAAGGATATGGTCCGCAGCGCGTCAGGATGGAGCTGCAGCAAAAAGGCATCGGACGCGACGAGATCAATCAGGCGCTGGCAGAAAGTGACGTAGACTGGACAGCGTGTGCTGCAGAGCTTGCCAGACGCAAGTTTGGCGAGCCGCTGCCGCAAACCTGGGCAGAAAAAAGCAAAGTACAGCGTTTTCTGATGACAAAAGGCTTTATGATGGAAGATATTCAGGCGGTTTTCAGAAATAGTGACGACTGAAAGGCAATGTGATTTTACTTCCTATTGCAGAAATTTTATCTTATTCCCACTTTTTGTTCCTCAGTCAGCGACGGGCCGGATAGACAGGGTTTGTCAGCGAAAGGGAACGTTCGTTAGCGTGATTCCAGGAATTTTATGAGCAAGAGCACTGCTGAGATCCGTCAAGCGTTTCTCGACTTTTTTCATAGCAAGGGACATCAGGTTGTAGCCAGCAGCTCCCTCGTACCGAATAACGATCCAACGCTGCTGTTTACCAACGCCGGCATGGTGCAGTTCAAAGACGTTTTCCTTGGCCAGGACAAGCGTGATTACACGCGTGCGACTACCTCGCAGCGCTGCGTGCGCGCAGGCGGCAAGCATAACGATCTGGAAAATGTGGGTTATACCGCACGCCATCACACCTTCTTTGAAATGCTGGGCAACTTCAGTTTCGGCGACTATTTCAAGCAGGAGGCGATTGCTTATGCCTGGGAACTGCTGACGGGTGAGCAGTGGTTCAGCCTGCCAAAAGAGCGTTTATGGGTAACCGTTTACGAAACCGATGATGAAGCCTTTGATATCTGGGCTGACCAGATCGGTGTGCCGCGCGAACGCATTATTCGTATTGGCGACAACAAGGGCAGCGCATACGCATCTGATAACTTCTGGCAGATGGGCGACACCGGTCCGTGCGGTCCCTGTACTGAAATTTTCTACGATCATGGCGACCATATCTGGGGAGGCCCGCCGGGCAGCCCGGAAGAGGATGGCGATCGCTATATTGAGATCTGGAATATCGTGTTTATGCAGTTCAACCGTCAGGCTGACGGCACCATGCAACCGCTGCCTAAGCCGTCGGTGGATACCGGCATGGGGCTGGAGCGTATCGCGGCAGTCCTGCAGCATGTGAACTCCAACTATGAGATCGATCTCTTTGCGCAGCTGATCAAATCTGTTGCTCAGGTCACTGGCGCAAGCGACCTCAATAACAAATCGCTGCGCGTTATCGCAGATCATATCCGCTCCTGCGCCTTCCTGATTGCCGATGGCGTCATGCCATCGAATGAGAACCGTGGCTATGTGCTGCGTCGCATCATTCGTCGTGCGGTCCGCCACGGCAACATGCTGGGCGCGAAAGAAGCATTCTTCTATAAGCTGGTGGCACCGCTGATTGAGGTCATGGGCGCTGCGGGTGAAGATCTGAAGCGTCAGCAGAAACTGGTAGAAAATGCGCTGAAAGCGGAAGAGGAGCAGTTTGCTAAAACGCTGGAGCGTGGTCTGGCGCTGCTGGATGATGAGCTGGCAAAAGTGAGCGGCGACACGCTGGATGGTGAAACCGTCTTCCGTCTTTATGACACCTTTGGCTTCCCGGCGGATTTAACCGCTGACGTTTGTCGCGAGCGCAATCTGAAGATTGATGAGGCGGGATTTGAAGCCGCTATGGAGCAGCAGCGCCAGCGTGCGCGCGAAGCCAGCGGCTTTGGCGCGGACTACAATAGCGTTATTCGCGTTGATGCCGTAACCGAATTTAAAGGTTATGAAGAGCTGGCGCTGAACGCCACGATTGAAGCACTGTTTGTTGATGGTCAGTCAGTGGAACAGATCACCGCTGGACAGGATGCCGTCGTGATCCTGAACGCTACGCCGTTCTACGGTGAATCAGGCGGGCAGGTGGGGGATACTGGCGTACTCACAGGGCAGAATGCTGAATTTAGCGTGCAGGATACGCAAAAGTATGGCAAAGCACTGGGACATATCGGTAAGCTCACTCATGGTCAGCTGCGTATCGGTGATGCGCTGCAGGCGCAGGTAAACGAAGCGCGTCGGGCACGTATTCGCCTGAATCACTCAGCAACGCACCTGATGCATGAAGCACTGCGCGAAGTGCTGGGCGATCACGTCGGGCAGAAAGGCTCGCTGAATAACGATAAATATCTGCGCTTTGACTTCTCGCATTCTGAAGCGATGAAGCCGCAGCAGATCCGTGAAGTTGAAGATATCGTCAATGCACAGATCCGCCGCAACCTGCTGATTCAGACCGATATCATGGATCTGGAAGAGGCTAAAGCGCGTGGGGCGATGGCGCTGTTTGGCGAGAAGTACGATCAGCGGGTGCGCGTGGTCAGCATGGGCGAATATTCAGTGGAGCTGTGTGGCGGTACGCACGCTGCGCGCACGGGTGATATCGGCTTGTTCCGCATTCAGTCTGAGTCGGGCACGGCTGCCGGTATTCGTCGTATCGAAGCGCTGACCGGTGAAGCGGCAATTGCTCAGCTGCATGCACAGAGCGATCAGCTGGCTGACATTGCTCAGGTGGTGAAGGCCAACAGCAGCAACCTCAGTGAGAAGGTGCGCGGTCTGGTGGATAACGTACGCGCGCTGGAGAAAGAGCTGCAGCAGCTACGCGATCAGCAGGCAGCCCAGGAGAGCGCATCGCTGAGCAGCAGCGCCATTGAAATCAGGGGCGCTAAACTGCTGGTAAGTGAGCTGAGTAACACTGAACCGAAAATGCTGCGTACGATTATGGATGACCTTAAAAACCAGCTTGGGTCTGCCGTGATCGTACTGGCCACGGTAGCAGAAGGTAAGGTTTCGCTGATTGCAGGCGTAACTAAAGATCTGACCGACCGCGTGAAAGCAGGTGAGCTGATTAGCGCGCTGGCCGCTCAGGTGGGCGGAAAAGGCGGTGGACGTCCTGACATGGCGCAGGCGGGCGGTACCAATCCGCAGGCGCTGGCAGGCGCGCTGGCAGGCGTACAGGAGTGGGTAAGCAGCCGGCTGTAACAATTAAAATTAAGCGTTGTATAGCGCCAGGAACGTCTGTTCCGGCGCTTTTTAGTGCAATGGACACCAGGTAATGACAAAGTCCGGTCGATGTAGTGTATTTCGGCTAAACTGATTATCAGCAGAATGTATTGGTGTGACAAATCACAATGGTGTATTTGTCATAGGTATTGTTCAGCGGTATATGATGGATATGGCCGGGAGCCCGAACAGGCCCGACTCTTTTAATCTTTCAAGGAGCAAAGAATGCTTATTCTAACTCGTCGAGTTGGTGAAACCCTCATGATTGGCGATGAGGTGACTGTAACGGTGCTGGGCGTTAAAGGTAACCAGGTCCGCATTGGCGTTAATGCGCCAAAAGAAGTATCGGTACATCGTGAAGAGATTTATCAGCGTATTCAGGCTGAAAAAACACAAACCACGGGTTACTAACGTTTTCAGCGTCTCGCTCATGGGCGAGACGCTACCTTTCTGCTCCCTCCATCCGTTTATTTCTGTTTTAGCTTCCTCGCTTTTTTCATTACTGCTCTGGCTTTTGCTGTTGATAAATCACCCTTTTCGCCGTTAAATCAGCCGAATTGTGCGTCATTTGTGCAATCGAACGCGTGAGTGAAAAAAGTCGGGAGAAATTGTTTGACTTATAAGTCCGGGAAAGTAATATGTGCGCCACGCAGTGCCGATGAGCAGAAACAAGTTCAGAAGCACGGTTCGGAAGAACGCGTAAGGTGAGGTGGCCGAGAGGCTGAAGGCGCTCCCCTGCTAAGGGAGTATGCGGTCAAAAGCTGCATCCGGGGTTCGAATCCCCGCCTCACCGCCATTTCCGATGCATCCATAGCTCAGCTGGATAGAGTACTCGGCTACGAACCGAGCGGTCGGAGGTTCGAATCCTCCTGGATGCACCATCTTTTAGATGGTAGCGGATAAAGTTAAAGAGTGAACGAGCAGTTCCTTTCATGGTGAGTTGTTAGCACCCTGCGTAATACAAGAATTACCTC
>NZ_MIPP01000052.1 GCF_002095385.1 Pantoea eucrina
GCGCAGCGCGTTGCGGTCCCGCTGGCGGCGCTGCAGCCGGGCGACATTATTGAAGTTGCCGCCGGCGGCCGCCTGCCGGTTGATGGCGAGCTGCTGCAGTTCAGCGCCAGCTTTGATGAAAGCGCATTAACCGGTGAGTCCCTGCCGGTGAGCCACCAGCCCGGCGATCGACTGATGGCGGGCGCCACCAGCGTTGATCGGCTGGTGCAGATAAAAGTGACCTCCCTGCCGGGAGAGAGCGCTATCGATCGTATCCTGCAGCTCATTGATGAAGCGGAGAGCCATCGCGCACCGGCAGAACGCTTTATCGATCGCTTTAGCCGCATCTATACGCCGGCCATTATGCTGCTGGCGCTACTGGTGATGGTGGTCCCTCCGCTCTCTGGCCTGGGAGAGTGGCAGCCGTGGATCTATAAAGGGCTGACGCTGCTGCTGATTGGCTGCCCCTGCGCGCTGGTGATCTCAACGCCGGCGGCGGTGACTTCAGCGCTGGCCTCTGCCGCGCGTCAGGGCGTGCTGCTTAAAGGTGGCGCCGCGCTGGAGCAGCTGAGCCGCGTGCAGGTTATCGCCTTCGACAAAACCGGCACGCTGACCCTGGGTAAACCGCAGGTTACGGCGATCCACGCTTTTGGCCAGACTGATGAAGCGGCGCTGCTGCGCCTCGCGGCGGCGGCAGAGCGCGGGTCCGGGCATCCGCTGGCGCAGGCAATTGTCGCAGAAGCCGCGAAACGGCAGCTGACTCTGCCGGATGCGCAACAGCAGCAGGCGCTGGCGGGCAGCGGCATTCGCGCGAGCATCGACGGCGTCCCTTATCAGCTGCTGACACCGCGTGCCGCCCCGAGATTGAGCGATCAGCAGCGGCAGCGTGTGATGGAATACGAGCGCGAGGGCAACACGGTGGTGATCCTGCTGCAGGCAGATCGGCCGCTGGGGCTGCTGGCGCTGCAGGATCGGCTGCGTGAAGAGGCTGCGGCGGCTATCGATCAGCTCAGAGCCGCGGGGATCGCCAGCGTCATGCTGACCGGTGATAACCCGCGTGCGGCCGCCGCCATAGCGGCAGAACTTAATATTGAATATCGGGCGGGTTTGCTGCCGGCAGACAAAGTCAGTGCCGTACGCGCGCTGAGCCAGCAGCAGCCGCTGGCGATGGTAGGTGACGGCATTAATGATGCGCCAGCGATGAAAGCGGCGGCTATCGGGATTGCTATGGGCAGCGGCACCGACGTGGCGCTGGAAACGGCCGACGCTGCGCTGACGCAGAACCGCCTGACCCTTCTGCCGCAGACCGTCGCGCTGGCGCGCCGCGCCCGCGCCATCGTACTGCAGAATATTACGCTGGCGCTGGGGCTGAAGGCGCTGTTTCTGCTCACGACGCTGCTCGGCTTAACCGGCTTGTGGCTGGCAGTGCTGGCCGATTCGGGCGCTACGGCGCTGGTGACCGCAAACGCTCTGCGTCTGCTGCGCCAGCCCCCCGTCAGGCCTCCGCGCCTTTCCTGATCAGATACTGGTACGGCAGCGCTTCGGTCTGCTGTGCCAGTAAATCGTGATCCATAAAGCGGCAGAAGCCGGGGATATCGCGCGTAGTCGCCGGATCGTCGGCAATAATCAGCAGCGTTTCACCCGCCTGCATCGTGCGTACCGTCTTGCGTACCATCATCACGGGTTCAGGGCAGCGCAGGCCCAGCGCGTCCAGCGTATGGTCGGGTGCGGAGAAAGGATCGCTCATGATTCTCTTATCGGTCAGTAAACAGGGATGCTCATTCTAGCTCGCCATTTCCGCAGCGCAAGGCGACAACGATTGCGTTAAAATTAACCGTTGCATAAATTGCGCAACGGGTTAAGATGCCGTCCGATTTTTCAATACCGTTGCTTAGTCCCCAAAATCGTTAGTCTTTTGGCACGCGCAGCCAGCGCAGCAAAAATGCGAACGATGAAGGGATGGGTTCCCTCACCCCATTGTTAAAAAAGGCTCAATATGATCGCTTTTTCTGCGCGTCAGCGCATGCACGCCCTTTTCTGGCTGTCGCTGTTTCATCTGCTGGTGATCACCTCCAGCAATTATCTGGTTCAGCTGCCGGTCGCTATTTTCGGTTTTCATACCACCTGGGGTGCGTTCAGCTTTCCCTTTATTTTTCTCGCAACCGACCTGACCGTGCGTATTTTTGGCGCCCCGCTCGCGCGACGCATTATTCTCGCGGTGATGATCCCGGCGCTATTTATCTCGTACGCTATCTCCTGCCTCTTTTATCAGGGGGCATGGCAGGGCTGGGCGTCGCTGCAGCAGGTCAATCTGTTTGTCGCCCGTATCGCCTGCGCCAGCTTTATGGCCTATGCGCTGGGTCAAATCCTTGACGTTCACGTCTTTAACCGTCTGCGCCAGCTGCCGCAGTGGTGGATAGCGCCAGCCTGCGCCATGTTTCTCGGCAACGTCAGCGATACGCTGGCCTTTTTCTTTATCGCTTTTTATAAGAGCCAGGATCCCTTCATGGCAGCGCACTGGGTCGAGATTGCCTTGGTGGACTACAGCTTCAAAGTGCTGATCTGCCTGATCTTCTTCCTGCCCGCCTACGGCCTGCTGCTGAATGCCGCCCTGAAGCGCATGGCGGAACGGCATCAGGCCCGCCAGATCAATTTCGGCTAATGTGCCATAGACGAAATGGCGCGGTGCGCTAAGATTTCCTGACACATCGGCGGTTGCTTTTGACCGCCGATTCCGTTTGTATAAGCCAGACTGGAATTGTAAAAGGGAACAGAATGCGCAACGTAGTGAAGTATGCAGGTATCGGCCTGCTGGTGCTGGGCCTGGCGGCGTGCGATCAGAAAAAAGAGGATGCTGCTGACAAC
The DNA here is from genome assembly GCF_002095385.1 of Pantoea eucrina. Lineage (GTDB taxonomy): Bacteria > Pseudomonadota > Gammaproteobacteria > Enterobacterales > Enterobacteriaceae > Pantoea > Pantoea eucrina. The sequence goes on from NZ_MIPP01000052.1 coordinate 2,845, forward strand.
AGCGGTACCAGCGTCAGCCAGTCCGCTCAGACGGTGAATCTGATGGAAGGGAAACTGAGCTTTACGCTGCCTGCGGGCATGTCTGATAAGAGCGGTAAACTCGGCTCTGAATCCACCAATATGCACGTCTACGCTAATGAAACCGGCCAGCGCGCCATTATCGTGATTGCCGGCGACCCGACCAGTGACTCACTTGAGACGCTCTCAAAACGTCTGGAGCAGCAGCAGCGCAATCGCGATCCGCAGCTGCAGGTGGTGTCGAATAAAGCGGTAACGCTGAAAGACCAGCCGGCACAGCAGCTGGATACGGTGATTTCCGCTAACAACCAGACATCGTGGTCAACGGTGGTGCTGGCAAAAGTCGATAACCAGCTGCTGACGCTGCAGATCACCCTGCCGGCAGAGAATCAGCAGCAAGCGCAGAGCGATGCAGACAGCATTGTGAAGAGCATTACCCTGAAGTAAGCCGTTACCCGATGCGCATTAATGCGCATCGGGCCATATTTTGCAGGGTCGCCATTCATGGCGACCTTTTTTATAACCGCACCGGCGAAATATTCCAGATCTCGTCCGCATACTCCTGAATGGTGCGATCTGACGAGAAGTAGCCCATACCGGCGATATTCAGCGCTGCACGCCGCTGCCACTCATCCGGCTGCCGGTAAAGCTTATCCACTTTATCCTGCGTATCCACATAGCTGCGGTAATCCGCCAGCAGCTGATAATGGTCGCCAAAGTTAACCAGCGCATCAAACAGGTTACGGTAACGTCCCGGCTCCTGCGGGCTGAAGACGCCGGTGGCAATCTGCGTCAGCACCTGGTGCAGCTCAGCATCTTCCTCAAAGTATTTGCGCGGGTTGTAGCCCTCTTTGCGCAGCTGCTCAACCTGCGGCGTGGTGTTGCCGAAGATAAAGATGTTCTCTGCGCCCACGTGCTCGCGCATCTCCACGTTTGCGCCATCCAGCGTGCCGATGGTCAGCGCGCCGTTTAGCGCAAACTTCATGTTACTGGTGCCGGAGGCTCAGTACCCGCCGTGGAGATCTGCTCGGAAAGATCGGCCGCCGGAATGATGATCTGCGCGAGGCTGACGCCGTAGTTAGGAATAAACACCACTTTCAGCTTGTTCTTTACCTGCGGATCATTGTTGATCACGTCAGCCACATCGTTGATCAGATGGATAATGTGTTTTGCCACGTAGTAGGCCGAGGCGGCTTTACCGGCAAAAATATTTACGCGCGGCACCCAGCTGGCATCGGGATCGGCTTTGATCCGGTTATAGCGTGTGATCACATGCAGCACGTTAAGCAGCTGCCGTTTGTACTCGTGAATACGCTTGATCTGTACATCAAACAGCGCGTGCGGATTGAGCACGATATCCATGTTTTTGGCGACCCATGCCGCCAGCCGCTGCTTGTTGGCAAATTTGGCATCGGCAACCTGGCGAATAAACGCCGGGTAGTCGATATGCGGCTGCAGCTCGCTGAGCTGTGACAGATCGGTGCGCCAGGTGCGGCCAATGGTTTCATCCAGCACGCCGGAGAGCGCCGGATTCGCCAGCGCCAGCCAGCGACGCGGCGTCACGCCATTCGTTTTGTTGCAAAAACGTCCCGGAAAGAGTCGGGCAAAGTCGGCAAACAGCGACTGCACCATCAAATTGGAGTGCAGCTCAGAGACGCCGTTTACTTTGTGACTCACCACCACCGCCAGCCACGCCATACGGATGCGGCGGCCATCATTCTCATCGATAATCGAGATGCGCGACATCAGATCCCAGTCGTCGGGATAGTGCTCCTGAATCGTCTTCAGGAAGTAATCGTTGATCTCGAAAATAATACTCAGGTGACGCGGCAAAATTTTGCCGATCATATCTACCGGCCAGGTCTCCAGCGCCTCGCTCATCAGCGTATGGTTGGTATAGGAGAAGATCTGACAGGTGACTTCAAACGCGTCATCCCAGCTGAATTTATACTCATCAATCAGCAGCCGCATCAGCTCCGGGATCGCCAGAACCGGATGTGTGTCGTTCAGGTGGATAGCGACTTTGTCAGCAAGGTTGTCCCAGGTTTCATGCATTTTCCAGTGGCGATGCAGAATATCCTGCACCGTAGAGGAGACAAGAAAGTACTCCTGACGCAGCCGCAGCTCGCGTCCTGAGTAGGTTGAATCATCCGGATAGAGAACGCGCGAAACGTTCTCGGAATGATTTTTGTCCTCGACGGCCGCAAAGTAGTCGCCCTGGTTAAACTTGCCGAGATTGATCTCGTTGCTCGCCTGGGCCCCCCACAGCCGCAGGGTATTGGTGGCATCGGTGTCAAAACCGGGAATGATTTGATCGTACGCCATCGCGACAATCTCTTCCGTTTCAATCCAGCGGACGAGCGCCCCCTCATGCTGCAGACGACCGCCGAAACGCACTTTATAGCGGGTATTATGGCGCTGAAATTCCCACGGATTGCCATACTCCAGCCAGTAGTCCGGCGACTCACGCTGCTGGCCGTCGACAATGTTCTGCCGGAACATACCGTAGTCATAGCGGATGCCGTAACCGCGTCCCGGCAGGCCTAACGTTGCCAGCGAATCTAAAAAGCAGGCGGCCAGACGACCGAGGCCGCCGTTGCCGAGTCCGGGATCGTTCTCCTCTTCCATCAGTTCGCTGAGATTGAGTCCCATCTCATCCAGCGCCTGATTGAGATCGTCATAAATGCCCATCGCCAGCAGCGCATTGCCCAGCGTGCGGCCCATCAGGAACTCCATCGACAGGTAGTAAACCTGACGCACATCCTGCGACAGCTGCGCACGGCTGGAACGCAGCCAGCGCTCCACCATACGGTCGCGCACCGCGAGCAGCGAGGCGTTCAGCCACTCATGCTTATTCGCGATTGAAGGATCTTTGCCAATCGTAAACATCAGCTTATAGGCGATTGAGTGCTTCAGCGCTTCAACCGTCAGCGTGGGTGAGGCGTAGGTGAAAGGTGCATTCATATCCGGACTCCCAATCTCTCAATTACAGCATACGTTGATAAAGATCGCGGTAGGCCTGCGCAGCCACCTGCCAGCTGAAATCCATCGCCATGGCCTGGCGCTGAACATAGCGCCACAGTGAAGGCCGTGACCAGAGTACAAAGGCGCGACGAATAGCCCGCAGCAGTGACCAGGCATTGCTGTCTTCAAAACTGAAGCCGCTGGCAACACCATCCGCCAGGTTCTCCAGAGAGCTATCCTGTACGGTATCGGCCAGGCCACCGGTACGACGCACCAGCGGCAGCGTGCCATATTTCAGGCCATAGAGCTGCGTCAGCCCGCAGGGTTCAAAGCGGCTGGGAACCATAATCACATCGGCACCGCCAACAATGCGGTGTGAGAACGCTTCGTGATAGCCAATCTGCACGCCTACGCTGCCGGGGTGTTCCGCCGCGGCCGCAAGGAAACCCTGCTGCAGTTCGGCGTCGCCCTGACCCAGCAGCACCAGCTGCCCGCCCTGCGCCAGCAGACCCGGCAGCGCTTCCAGCACCAGATCGAGCCCTTTCTGTTTTGTCAGCCGGCTGATGACGCAGAAAACCGGCACTTTATCGTCGACCTTCAGTCCCATGGCGATCTGCAGCTGACGTTTGTTTTCCGCTTTGCTTTCCAGGGTTTCGCGGTCATAACGGGCGGTCAGCAGCAGGTCATGAGCCGGATCCCAGATGCCCGGATCCACGCCGTTGAGAATACCGCTCAGACGACCTTCACGCAGACGCTGCTCCAGCAGCGCTTCCATGCCATAACCAAACTCAGGTCGGGTGATCTCCAGCGCATAGGTCGGACTGACCGCCGTGATGTGATCGGCAAAGAACAGGCCAGCCTTGAGGTAAGAGATCTGGCCGTAAAACTCCAGGCCATGCATGCCAAAATATTCGCGCGGGATCTGAATCTCATCCAGATGCCGGGCGTTAAACAGCCCCTGATAGGCAAGGTTGTGTACGGTAAAGACCGTTTTAGCCGGATTGCCGCGCGCGGCGATATAGGCGCAGGTCAGACCGGCATGCCAGTCATGCGCGTGCACAATCTGCGGACGCCACAGGCCATCTACTCCGCTGGCCAGCTCGGCGCCCATCCAGCCCAGCAGTGCGAAACGCAGATAGTTGTCTACGTATGCGAACTGCGACGTGTCGTGGTAGGGGCTGCCGGGACGGTCATACAGTCCTGGCGCATCAATCAGATAAATACCGACACCGTTGTACTGCCCGAACAGCAGGCGCACGGGCCCGGCAAAAGTTTGCAGCTCCGCCACCACGTCAGTATCAGGAATTCCTTTACGCAGATCCGGAAACGCCGGGATCAGTACCCGCGTATCCGTACCATCGGCTATTTGCGCCTGCGGTAATGCGCCGACGACATCAGCCAGCCCGCCCGTTTTCAGCAGCGGAAAAAGCTCTGAACAGACATGTAAAACCTGCATCCTGAACCCCTATTATGTTATCGCGCGCGTTCCACGCGGCGGTTTTTTTGTATGCTTGTCGCCACTCACTGACCCGCGGTGGCCAGCCTGGCCAGCATGGCGCGCGTCACCAGTACGATGCCCTCTTCCGATCGGTAAAAACGCCGGCTGTCTTCATCCGGATTCTCTCCAATCACCATGCCCTCCGGGATTGCGCAGGCACGGTCAATTACACAGCGGCGAAGCCGGCACGAACGGCCTACCACAACATCCGGTAGCAGCACCGCTGAATCAATATTGCAAAATGAGTTTACGCGCACGCGCGGAAACAGCACTGAATTCACGACTACGGAGCCAGAAATAATACAGCCGCCCGATACCAGCGAGTTCATGGTCATGCCATGACTGCCGGATCGATCCTGCACAAATTTAGCCGGCGGCAGTGGCTCCATATGGGTCCGGATGGGCCATTCATGGTCATACATATCCAGCTCTGGCGTCACGGATGCCAGATCAAGATTCGCACGCCAGTAGGCCTCCAGCGTACCTACATCACGCCAGTAGGGTTCTGCATTCTCATCGTTCTGCACGCAGGAGAGCGTGAATGAATGTGCATACGCCTCACCGCTCGCCACAATTTTTGGCAGCAGATCTTTGCCAAAGTCGTGGCTGGAGTTCTCTACCAGCAAATCTTCTTCCAGTAACTGATAAAGATAGTCGGCATTGAAAACATAGATACCCATACTTGCCAGCGCCTTATCTGCGTCGCCAGGCATAGCGGGAGGAGTCGCGGGTTTTTCAACAAAATCGACCACGTTGTTGTCAGCATCTACCGCCATCACGCCAAAGGCGGTCGCTTCCGCCAGCGGAACCGGCAGACAGGCGATAGTGCACTTCGCCCCGCGTTCAGCGTGGTCGAGCAGCATACGCGAGTAGTCCATTTTGTAGATGTGATCGCCGGCAAGGATCACGATGTACTGTGCGTTATAGCGCCGGATGATATCGAGGTTCTGCGTCACCGCATCGGCGGTGCCGCGATACCAGTACTCCGTCGCGGCGCGCTGCTGAGCGGGCAGCAAATCGACAAACTCATTCATCTCTTCGTTAAACAGTGACCAGCCACGCTGAATATGCTGCGTCAGCGTATGCGACTGATACTGGGTAATAACGCCAATGCGCCGGATGCCTGAGTTAATGCAGTTGGAAAGGGCAAAGTCGATGATACGAAACTTGCCGCCAAAGTGAACGGCAGGCTTCGCGCGTTTTGCGGTCAGATCTTTCAGACGCGTACCGCGTCCGCCAGCAAGGATCAGGGCAACTGTCTGGGTAGGGAGCTGGCGAGCCAGCATCAGAGGATCGTTTCTGTCTAACTTCACCATGTCTGACTCCTTATGATTGCTTTAGGAACACACACACGCCGCGTGCGGGCCCGTGCCAGACAGTTGTCAAAATGGGATTATCTTCCCCGGCGAAAGGAGGTATGGCATGCCATTCTCCGTCTGGTAAGGCTAGGTCACTGATTGCATCTGTTGCATTTATTGTTATCAGCCAGCGGTCCGACAGCAGGATTTGCATCTGATGCGCACCCCGCTCCCACTCTTCTGGTTCCAGTGGTTTGCCGCTGGCATTGAACCACTGCACCTGACCATCACCTTCCTGCCACCAGCAGTCTGCCGTCAGCGCCGGAATGCGCTGGCGCAGCTGGATCAGCGCCGCAGTAAAGTCGACCAGTCCTTCATCATCCTGCTGCCAGTTGAGCCACGTCAGCAGGTTATTCTGACAGTAGGCGTTGTTGTTGCCATACTGGCTCTGGCCGCGCTCATCGCCCGCCAGCAGCATCGGCGTGCCCTGTGCCAGCAGCAGCGTGGTCAGCAGCGCATGCGCGCTGTGCCGCCGCCGCTGCAGGACATCCGGATTCGCTTTCAGCCCTTCATGCCCGTGGTTATGACTGAAGTTGTCACTGCTGCCGTCGCGGTTATCCTCGCCGTTAGCCTGATTATGTTTATGGTTATAGCTCACCAGGTCGCGCAGCGTGAAGCCATCATGCGCGGTAATAAAATTAATGCTGGCGTGCGGCCAGCGCCCTGCCTGCTGAAACAGATCGGCTGAGGCGGCAAACCGACGCGCCAGCTCGCCGTTGTTCAGTTCGCCATGCAGCCAGTAGCGGCGTGCGGCGTCGCGAAAATGGTCGTTCCATTCGGCAAAGCCTGGCGGAAACCGGCCCACCTGATAGCCGTTTTCGCCGATATCCCACGGCTCAGCAATCAGCTTGACCTGCGACAGAACCGGACAGGCGCGAATCGCCGCCAGCAGCGGCGCTTCAGCGCAAAAGTCCGGCGTACGCCCCAGCACGCTGGCGAGATCAAAGCGAAAGCCATCAACGTGACAGTGCTGTACCCAGTATCGCAGCGCTTCCAGCGCCCACGCCACCACCTGCGGATCGCTGAGATTTAGCGTGTTGCCGCAGCCGGTCCAGTTCTGGTAATTCCCCTGCTCATCAAGCCAGTAGTAGCTGGCGTTATCCACCCCGCGCAGCGACAGCGTCGGGCCAATCTCTTCCAGCTCTGCGGAGTGGTTAAAGACCACGTCCAGGATCACTTCAATACCTGCTGCGTGCAGCGTTTTCACCGCCTGCTGAAACTCCTGCAGCGCTGTGACGCCCGCTTCCCCTGACGCATAATCCGGGTGTACCGCCCAGAGCGCGTAGGGGTTGTAGCCCCAGTAGTTTTGCAGCCCTGTCCGCTGCAGCCGCGGCTCGCTGGCAAACGCCGCCACCGGCAGCAGCTCCAGCGCGGTAATGCCGAGGTCGCGCAGGTACTTCACCATAGCAGGGTGGCCGAGCGCCGCATACGTCCCGCGCAGCGTTTCAGGAATTTCCGGATGCAGCTGCGTCAGACCGCGCACGTGCGCTTCGTAAATGACCGTTTTGCCCCAGGGCGTACGCGGTGGCCGATCGTCTTCCCAGTCAAAGTCTTCAGCGATAACCAGCGATTTGGGCATGCAGCCGGCGCTGTCCTGATTGTCAGGCTGCGCGATGCCGCCATACAGCGCGGCGTCATCCGCAACGCTGCCGGTAACGGCTTTGGCGCAGGGGTCCACCAGCAGTTTAGCCGGATTAAAACGGTGTCCCCGCTGCGGATCCCACGGACCATAAACGCGATAGCCGTAGCGCTGGCCCGGCTTCAGCCCGACAATATAGCCGTGCCAGATATCGCCGCTGCGGGCGGGCAGCGTCAGACGCTGCTCCTCTCCTTCACGGCTGAACAGGCAGAGCTCCACCTTCTCTGCGTGACGCGAGAAGAGCGTGAAGTTGACGCCGCGTCCATCATAGCGGGCCCCGTGCGGCGCAGGCTGGCCCGCTTCGATCATCAGTCCGCCTCCCGCACCAGCCAGATGGTCGACAGCGGTGGCAGGGTCAGACTCAGCGACTGCGCGCGGCCGTGGCTGGCAATCTCGTCGGTGCGGGCGATGCTGTGGTTACGCACGTCGCTGCCGTGATAGTCGTGCTGATCGGTATTCAGCACTTCGCGCCAGCTGCCCGCCTGATTGACGCCAAAACGGTAATCCTGCCGCGTGACCGGCGTAAAGTTGCTGGCAACAATGATCTCATTGCCTTCGCGGTCGCGGCGTACAAAGACAAACACCGAGTTATCGTGGTCATCCACTACCAGCCACTCAAAGCCCTGCGGATCAAAGTCGAGCTGATAAAGTGGCGCATAGTGGCGATAGGTGTGGTTGAGATCGCGTACCAGACGCTGCACGCCGTGATGCCAGTTGTCATCGCCTTCCAGCAGGTGCCAGTCGAGGCTGACGTCATGGTTCCACTCGCGCCCCTGAGCAAACTCATTGCCCATAAACTGCAGCTTTTTACCCGGAAACGCCCACATCCAGCCGTAGTAAGCGCGCAGGTTAGCGAACTTCTGCCAGGCGTCACCCGGCATGCGATCGAGAATAGAGCGCTTGCCGTGCACCACTTCGTCATGGGAGAGCGGCAGCACGAAGTTTTCGCTGTAGTTGTAGGCCATGCCAAATGTCATCAGATTGTGATGATAGCGGCGATGTACCGGGTCGAGCTTCATGTAGTCGAGGGTGTCGTGCATCCAGCCCAGGTTCCACTTAAACCAGAAGCCCAGCCCTTCATTTTCGCTCGGGCGCGTGACGCCAGGGAAGTCGGTTGACTCTTCCGCCACGGTGATGCTGCCAGGTACCGCCGTGCCCAGCGTCTGGTTGGTATGACGCAGAAATGCAATCGCTTCCAGATTTTCGCGCCCGCCCAGATGATTCGGGATCCACTCGCCCGCTTTACGGCTGTAGTCGCGGTAGATCATTGAAGCCACCGCATCCACGCGCAGGCCGTCAATGCCAAACCGCTCCAGCCAGTAAAGCGCGTTACCGGAGAGATAGTTGCTGACTTCACGCCGGCCAAAGTTATAGATCAGCGTATTCCAGTCCTGATGATACCCTTCGCGCGGATCGCTGTGCTCATAGAGTTCAGTGCCGTCAAATTTCGCCAGACCGAAGTCGTCGTCAGGAAAATGGCCCGGTACCCAGTCCAGCAGTACGTTGATACCCGCCTCATGTGCCGCTGCAATAAACTGACGGAACTCATCGCGCGTGCCGAAGCGCCGCGTCGGCGCATACATGCCCAGCGGCTGATAACCCCAGCTGCCGTCAAACGGATGCTCATTAATCGGCAGCAGCTCGATATGGGTAAAGCCCATCTCTTTGACATAGGGGATAAGCTGCTCAGCCAGCTCTTTGTAGCTCAGCCAGAAGTTGTTATCGGTGTGGCGTCGCCATGAGCCGAGGTGCACCTCATAAATAGAGATAGGCTGATCAAAACCGTTCGCCGCTTTGCGCGCTGGCTGCATCTCAACCTTCGGCGGCAGGCCGCAGATCATCGATGCCGTCTGCGGGCGCATCTGCGCTTCAAACGCAAACGGGTCAGCTTTGATACGCATCTGCCCGTGTAAATCGACAATCTCATATTTATAGAGCTGTCCGTTTACCGCACCCGGCACAAACAGCTCCCAGATACCGAGTTCGCGCCGGAAGCGCATCGGATGACGGCGGCCGTCCCAGAAGTTGAAGTCGCCCACCACAGAGACGCGCCGGGCATTCGGCGCCCATACGGCAAAGCGGATGCCGCTGACGCCATCAATGGTCGCGCCGTGCGCACCCAGGGTTTCATACGGACGCTGGTGCGTACCTTCAGCCAGCAGCCAGGCGTCCATATCGGCCAGCAGCGGGCCAAAACGGTAGGCGTCATCAATCAGATTCTGCTGACCATGCCAGTTCACCGCCAGCTGATAGCGAAACATGTTCTTGCGGCGCGGAATAATCCCGCTGAAAAAGCCGCGTGAATCCAGACACTTCAGCTGACCACATTTGCGGCCGGTTTTGGTTTCAATCACCCAGACTTCAGACGCATCCGGCAGCAGCGCGCGGACTTCAAGGCCCTGAACGGTCTGGTGCATTCCCAGGACAGAAAAGGGGTCGGCGTAATCCCCGGCAAAAAGCGCATTGATCGCATCGCGATCGGGAAACTCTGACATGACTTTCTTCCTATGATTTTGTGCAGGCGACCGCAGGGGCAGCTGTGCCGCTGTAAGTGCGCTGCTTTTCATTGAGTCATACGTACACTGGCAAGAGAGGCCACCCTCCATGGGAAAATTCGTTGCCAGGTACCACTACTAATTCGCTTACAAAGTACAACCTGTTAACAATCGGTACTTCTCAGTTAAATCATAGCTTGGGGTTGGCAGAAGCCAGGGAGGAACGTGAAAAATTGTTATCGGAAAAACAAAAAAGGGAAGCCGATCACTCGCTGGCGGCAATTTGCCTTATGTTTTGCCCGTCAGCTGATTAAAAAAAAGCCGGGAAACCCCGGCCTGTCTGATGTCGCTGCGCTTAGTCGATAAGCAGACGCAGCATGCGACGCAGCGGTTCTGCGGCACCCCACAGCAGCTGATCGCCAACGGTGAAAGCGGAAAGATACTCCGGTCCCATATTGAGTTTGCGCAGGCGGCCAACCGGCGTGGTCAGGCGACCGGTAACCGCGGCGGGCGTCAGCTCGCGCATCGTGATCTCGCGATCGTTTGGCACCACTTTTACCCACTCGTTATGCGCTGCAAGCAGCTGCTCAATCTCTGCCAGCGGCAGATCTTTTTTCAGCTTCAGCGTAAACGCCTGGCTGTGGCAGCGCAGCGCACCGACGCGCACGCAGAGGCCGTCAACCGGAATGATGTTGCCGGTGTTGAGGATCTTGTTGGTCTCCGCCTGCCCTTTCCACTCTTCGCGGCTCTGGCCATTGTCGAGCTGCTTGTCGATCCAGGGAATCAGGCTGCCCGCCAGTGGCACACCAAAGTTATCCGTCGGCAGCGTGCCGGAACGGGTAAAATCAGTCACGCTGCGCTCAATCTCCAGAATAGCGGAAGCGGGATCCTGCAGCGCCGGAGCGACATGGTCATGCAGCATACCCATCTGCGTCAGCAGTTCGCGCATATGACGCGCGCCGCCGCCGGACGCCGCCTGGTAAGTCGCCACCGAGGCCCACTCTACCAGATCGTTTGCAAACAGGCCGCCCAACGACATCAGCATCAGGCTGACGGTGCAGTTGCCACCGACAAAGGTTTTGATGCCGTTGTTCAGGCCGTCGCGAATCACCTGATGGTTGACCGGATCGAGAATAATGATGGCGTCATCTTTCATGCGCAGCGTAGAAGCTGCATCAATCCAGTAGCCCTGCCAGCCGCTCTCGCGCAGCTTTGGATAGACTTCACTGGTATAGTCGCCGCCCTGGCAGGTAATAATGATGTCGAGCGCTTTCAGCGCGTCAATATTAAACGCATCCTGCAGCGCGCCGGTTGACTTACCGCCAAACGCGGGCGCAGCCTGACCCAGCTGCGACGTAGAGAAGAACACCGGATTGATCACGTCAAAATCGCGTTCTTCGCTCATTCGTGACATCAGCACAGAGCCGACCATGCCACGCCAACCAATAAAACCTACATTCTTCATTTTCTGTCCGTCTCAGGAGCTCGGGCCGAGGCCTGTATAGTGCATGTATCAGACCCGGCGCTAACGATGCGCGAGCCTGCGTAATATTCAGGTTTACCTGCGACCTTCAACTCTACAAAATGCTGCACTTCTGGCAAGTGAATTAATTCGATTACACCTGTTTTTTCAGCAACAGAGCTAATAATAGTGAACACCAACAGAAAGGAGTGGTTTACCGCCCATGACTGAAATGATATCTGCGACCGTGCTGCTGCTGCTGATCATGGATCCTCTCGGCAATCTGCCTATTTTTATGTCGGTGCTGAAACATCTGGAACCCAGACGCCGTCGCGTGGTGCTGATGCGCGAAATGCTGATTGCGCTCGGTCTGATGCTGCTGTTTCTGTTTGCCGGTGAACGCATTCTGATGTTCCTGAATCTGCGCACCGAAACGGTCTCTATTTCCGGCGGCATTATTCTGTTCCTGATCGCGATTCGCATGATTTTTCCTTCCGGCGACACCGGCAGCAGCGGCCTGCCGGCCGGTGAGGAGCCGTTTCTCGTGCCGCTGGCCATCCCGCTGGTCGCCGGCCCCTCACTGCTGGCCACGCTGATGCTGCTGTCGCACCAGTACCCGCATCAGATGAGCCATCTGGTCGGCGCGCTGCTGATCGCCTGGGGAGCTACGGTTATCATTCTGCTGCTGTCGGGAGTGTTTCTGCGCCTGCTGGGCGACAAAGGCGTTAACGCGCTGGAGCGGCTGATGGGACTGATCCTGATTATGCTGGCGACGCAGATGTTTCTGGATGGGATCCGGGCGTATCTGAAGTTATAACCGCATGCTATGGCTGCGGGCGACTGGCATCGCCCGCATCAACCATTCAGGATTTTTTCTTTATGGGTTTGCCAGACCAGTAGCCTGCCAGCAGTGAGCCGGAGAGGTTGTGCCAGACCGAGAAGAGTGCACCCGGCAGGGCAGCAAGCGGTGAGAAATAGAGTTTGCCGAGCGTAGCCGCCAGCCCCGAATTTTGCATCCCCACCTCCAGCGCCAGCGTGCGGCAGGTCGACTCATCAAAGCCAAACAGCTTGCCGCCCCAGTAGCCGCCGAGCAGACCAATGGCGTTATGCAGGATCACCGCCAGAATAACCATCAGGCCCACCGATCCGATAAAGCTCTGGCTACCCGCCACCACCGCGCTGATAATCAGCAAAATGCAGAGCATGGAAAACGCCGGCAGCCAGGGTTCAACGCGGCGCACCACGCTGTTCATGGTGTGATGAATAATCAGCCCGAGTGAAATCGGGATCACCACAATTTTCACGATGCTCAGCAGCATCCCCACTACGTCGACCTGAATATGCGTATCAACGTAAAAACGGGTCAGCAGCGGAGTGGCAAATACGCCCACCAGCGCAGAGACGGAAGAGATCGTCACCGAGAGCGCCACATCGCCCTTCGCCAGGTAAATCATTACGTTTGACGCGGTTCCGCTGGCGACGCTGCCGACCAGAATCATGCCGGCAGCCAGATCGGGCGGCATCTGAAACAGCTTTGCCAGCGCCCATGCGGCCAGCGGCATCACCAGATAGTGCAGAAAGGTGCCGGCAATCACCGGAGCCGGACGCACCAGCACGCGTTTAAAATCGTCAATATTTAGCGTAACGCCCATGCCAAACATGATCAGCATCAGCAGATAAGAGACCCACGGACCGATACCGGTAAAGGTGGATGGCGAGTAATAGGCGGCGACTGAGAGCAGTACAGCCCAGAGTGGAAACAGGCGGGTGAGACTGGCGAGCATGAAACACTTCCTTTTTCAGAGACCTTTGTCCGCTACAAAAGCGAGCCGGAGAGGTTTTAGATGATGTGCCACAGGTGAAAGATCGCACGGGGAACGACCGCTGCAATCGGAAGAGATCATAACATTTCGTTATCGCCGACGACGGTGCCGGCGGCAATTGCCTATCAGCTGCTGCGTATTACGCCCTGAAGCGGGAAATAACACTGCGCTTTGCGGCAAACGCCAGCAGATATGGCGGGTTCAGGCGGAAAAAAAGCCGGACAGCGTCCGGCTAATCAGCATCATAAGGGGGGTATCAGGCACCAAACAGATTGTGATGCAGCGCGCGCACCACTGCTTCCGCATCTGGCGTCGGCACCAGGAAACAGAGGTTGTAGCTGCTGGCACCGTAGCAAATCATGCGCAGATTAAACGGCTCCAGCGCACCAAAGACCTCTTTGCCCACGCCGCAGGCTTTCGACAGGTTGTTACCGATAATAGCGACCAGCGCCAGATTCTCTTCAACTTCCACGCGGCACAGCGAAGAGAGCTCGGTAAGCAGCGCCTGCGTCAGCAGGCTATCCACGCTGCTGGTGGAGCCGGTGTTATCCAGCGTCAGCGCCACGCTGACTTCAGAGGTGGTGACCAGATCCACAGAAACATTATGGCGCGCCAGAATCGCAAACACCTCAGCCAGAAAACCGTGCGCGTGCAGCATGTTCAGGCTGTGCAGCGTCAGCAGCGTCTGCTTGCGACGCAGTGCCAGCGCGCGGAACAGCGGCGGATTACGCGTTTCATTGCAGACGCGCGTGCCGCCGGCGGCCGGATCTTTACTGGAGCCAACAAACACCGGGATATCGCTGCGTACCGCCGGCAGCAGCGTGGCGGGATGGAGCACTTTCGCGCCAAAAATTGCCATTTCTGCCGCCTCTTCGAAGGTGATCTCTTCGATACGGCGCGCAGCCGGCACCACGCGGGGATCGGTGGTATAGATACCTGCCACGTCGGTCCAGATATCGATGCGCTCAGCCTGCAGCGCCTCGCCCAGCAGCGCAGCAGTATAATCGCTGCCGCCGCGGCCCAGCGTGGTGGTGCGCCCTTTGCTCTCGCTGCCGATAAAGCCCTGAGTCACCACCAGCGCTTCGGCAATGCGCGGCTGCAGCTGCGCCGCTGCCAGCGTCTGCAGCTCAGCCACCTGCGGCTCGGCCCGGCCAAAACGATCGCTGGTGCGCATCACTTTGCGAACGTCAAACCACTCTGCATTGACACCGCGCTCGCGCAGGATCTCGACAAACAGTAGCGTTGACATCAGTTCGCCGTGGCTGACCAGTTCATCGGTAAGAGCCAGAGAATTGGCCAGCGCCGTGGTATCTGACAGCATGGTGATGTTTTCCAGCACGCGGTCAATTTCTTCACGGATCACATCCGGCGCAGCAAGGCGATCGATAATGGCGTACTGGATACGGCGAATTTCATCCAGCATCTGGGTACGCTCTGCCTGATCCTGGCCCTCGGCCAGCGCGACCAGCAGATTCGTCACGCCAGCAGACGCAGAGAGAACGACCAGACGGGTGTGGGCATCGGACAGCACAACGTCTGCGCTGCGGTTCATGGCATCGAAATCGGCAACGCTGGTGCCACCAAATTTTGCCACAATCAACGGTTGAGACATGTAACAAACCTCGTGTCAGGTTATCTTCCGCCGGGAATTCGGTTCAGAAGACAGGGATAACAGCCTTGGCACAAGAGAAGAGCGGAATTGGACAGACAAGATCAGGAGATGAGTCACCAAAAGCACTTCACCTTGCGAAACGTCCGACTGCGGACGCTTCTGGTGACAACCCAGAGGATTCAGCCCCTGCAGCCGACAGCACAACACTCCGCGTGTTATGCCATCTCGGCGTCGCACCCCCTGATGTGTTTTCGCCGGATACGGATCCTCAAACACACTGCCTGGGCGACGCGCCTCTTCTGGCTTGCACCCGGAGGTGCAAGTCGCGGGCATAAATTATCGACAAATTGTGCTGCTGTCCAGCCTTGTGGCACCCGGAGAAATGATTTTTTAACGCGTGCAGCCCCGCTGTAAATACGCGCCGCGCCCGATGCGGGATCCCTGATACAAAAGCGCCCGCTTACGCGGCTTTTTACTGACGCGCCGCAGAATTTATCTTTTCCGCATGCGGCATACTGGCGCCTGGATTTCACTGAAACCGTGCGGCCAGGGTCACAAAATTTTTCCTTTCGCCTGCAACTATGGTCATACTGAAATGCGTTTGCGCGATGCCTGTTCGACTGTACCCGACGCGGTTATGCCCCTGATAAACAGGCGCACACCGGGGTATCAGCAGCGCGCCGTAAGAGAAACTAAGCATGCCGGGCCAGCGGAACGCGCCCGGATGAAATGACGGTTCTTATATCAACAAGAGTGTTGCCATGAAAAATATCAATCCGACACAAACCGCAGCGTGGCAAGCGCTGCAGCAGCATTTTGAACAGATGAAATCAGTGCAGATCGCCGATCTTTTTCAGCAGGATGCCGATCGTTTTGCGAAATTCTCCGCTACGTTCGATGACCAGATGCTGGTGGATTTCTCAAAAAACCGTATCACTGAGGAAACCCTCACAAAATTACAGGCGCTGGCTAAAGAGACTGACCTGGCGGGCGCCATTAAATCGATGTTCTCCGGCGAGAAGATCAACCGTACGGAAGAGCGCGCCGTGCTGCACGTGGCGCTGCGCAACCGCAGCAATACGCCGATTCTGGTTGATGGCAAAGATGTGATGCCGGAAGTCAACGCCGTGCTGGACAAGATGAAAGGCTTCTCTGAGCGTATCATCAGCGGCGAATGGAAGGGATACACCGGTAAGCCTATTACCGATGTGGTCAACATCGGCATTGGCGGCTCCGATCTCGGTCCGTTTATGGTAACTGAGGCGCTGCGCCCTTATAAAAACCATCTGAATATGCACTTTGTCTCCAACGTTGACGGCACGCATATTGCTGAGACGCTGAAAGATCTGAACCCGGAAACCACGCTGTTCCTGGTGGCCTCAAAAACCTTCACCACGCAGGAAACCATGACCAATGCGCACAGCGCACGCGACTGGTTCCTGAAAACGGCGGGCGATCAGCAGCACGTGGCAAAACATTTTGCCGCGCTCTCTACCAACGGCAAAGCGGTCAGCGAGTTTGGTATTGATACCAGCAACATGTTTGAGTTCTGGGACTGGGTTGGCGGGCGCTACTCGCTCTGGTCGGCCATCGGCCTCTCTATTATTCTCTCCATCGGCTTTGACAACTTCACGCAGCTGCTCAGCGGCGCACACGCGATGGATCAGCATTTTGCCACCGCTCCGGCGGAGCAGAACCTGCCGGTGCTGCTGGCGCTGATCGGTATCTGGTACAACAACTTTTTTGGTGCCGAAACCGAAGCGATCCTGCCTTATGACCAGTATATGCATCGCTTTGCTGCCTATTTCCAGCAGGGCAACATGGAATCGAACGGCAAGTATGTCGATCGTGAAGGCAATCCGGTCGACTATCAGACCGGCCCGATTATCTGGGGCGAGCCTGGCACCAATGGTCAGCATGCGTTTTATCAGCTGATCCATCAGGGAACCAAGCTGGTGCCGTGCGACTTTATTGCACCGGCCATTACCCATAACGCGCTGGCCGATCACCACCAGAAGCTGCTGTCGAACTTTTTTGCTCAGACCGAGGCGCTGGCGTTTGGTAAGTCACGCGATACGGTAGAGAAAGAGTTTACCGATGCCGGCAAATCGGCGGAGTCCGTGGCGCACATTGTGCCGTTTAAAGTGTTTGAAGGTAACCGTCCGACTAACTCCATTCTGCTGCGCGAAATTACCCCTTACAGCCTGGGTGCGCTGATTGCGCTGTATGAACATAAGATTTTCACGCAGGGTGCCATTCTGAATATTTACACGTTCGATCAGTGGGGCGTGGAACTGGGCAAACAGCTGGCAAATCGTATTTTGCCTGAGCTGGAAAATGACGCAGATATTGCCAGTCACGACAGCTCGACCAATGGATTGATCAATCGCTACAAATCCTGGCGTTAATTTGCATCAGGATCATCAGGGCGGCCGCTGGCCGCCTTTTTTATTCCGCTTATTTGCCGGTTTTAATACGGCCATTCATTGCTGATGAAATATCCCTTCGGCTGGCTACAGAAAATCTGATGTTGCGCTAAGCCTCTGCAAAAATCACAGATTTTACCGGATCTGATTGCGTGCAACAGGCGCTCAGCCCCCCTGAATCCACGCGGATTTAAATTTACAACCCATCAGGAAAATCCGATAATTCCTATTCCGTGCCAAATTTTACTAAAAAAGTGTAAAATCCTGCCGTATATAATGTCGTCATATTTACGCTTCAGGCAGCAGCAAACGGGCCACGGAAAAAAGCTATTCACGCCGGTTTTTTCTGACTGCAATACCACAGCAGCCGGATACGGGCGCGCTTTTTAGCCTGCTACAGGCTGATATTTTATTGCTCTGACGTAAATGCGCCTGAAACCAGGATAGCTCCTTCATTCATTTTTTTCTAAATGCAGGAAACGCTGTTATGAAAAAACTCGTGGCTGCCGGTGCAGCCTTGTTATATCTCGCGGTCGCTTCTGCCGCCCACGCCGTACCGGAAGAGACCGGCGCAGCAGCCGGCGCACAGGCGGGCGCGATCTCCTCTGGCGCATCGACCGCGGTGGGGATTGGCGCGCTCGGGCGCGCTGGT
>NZ_MIPP01000053.1 GCF_002095385.1 Pantoea eucrina
GTGCCCGCAGCGCATCGCCCTGCTGCACCTGCTGCAGCGCCGCCAGCAGCGCGCAGCACTGCGCCGGCGGCATGGCGGTAGAGTAAATAAGGTGGCGCGAGAACTGTTCAACGTAATCGGCGGTCGCATCATCGCACAGCAGCGCTGCGCCGCTGACGCCAAAGCCTTTGCCAAACGTCACCACCAGCAGCTCAGGTTTCACCTGCTGCTGCCAGCAGCTGCCGCGCCCCTGTTCACCGCTCACGCCAATGCCGTGCGCGTCATCGACCAGCAGCCAGCCGTCCGCAGCCCGGGTCGCCGCAGCAATCTCCGCCAGCGGTGCGCTGTCACCATCCATGCTGAAAACGCCTTCGGTGACCACCAGCGTGGCGCCCGCCCCCGGCTGCGCCAGCAGCTTTTGCAGACTTGACGGCTGATTATGCGCAAAACGCCGCAGCGTGGCCGGGCTGTGACTGGCAGCATCCAGCAGCGACGCGTGCGCCAGTTTGTCCGCCACGATGCGGTCCTGCTTCTGCGCCAGCAGATGAACAATCGCCTGGTTGGCGGCAAAGCCGGAGATAAACAGCAGCGCACGTGAATAGCCGAGCCAGCCTGCCAGCTGCTGCTCCAGCTCTGCATGATAACGGCTATAGCCGGTCACATACGCGGACGCCCCTGCCCCGGCTCCCGCCTGCGCCGCACCCTGCTGCCAGGCCGCAATCACCGCCGGATGCTGGCTCAGCCCGAGATAGTCGTTACCGGAGAAGTGGCGATAGCGCTGACCGTCCAGCGTGATTTCCCGCACGCTGTTCTGCTCAACACAGCGCCGGTAGCGCCAGCCATCCGCGTCCCGGCGCGCCTGCAGCGCCCCGGTAATACGTTCAGCCCACATTTACACCGCCGCGTTGTAAAACTGCGGCGTATCGGCCTCAGCCAGCTGCGCCTGCAGCTGATGCTGCTGTGCGTTATCCCCGCTCGCGGTTGTGGTATGTTCCGGATTCAGCCCCAGCTTGCGGAACAGGATCAGATCTTTATCCTCCTCCGGATTGGGCGTGGTCAGCAGTTTGCAGCCATAGAAAATAGAGTTAGCGCCCGCCATAAAACACATCGCCTGCGTCTGCTCGCTCATCTGCTCACGCCCCGCTGAGAGACGCACGTGCGAAGAGGGCATCATGATGCGCGCTACGGCGATAGTGCGGATAAAATCAAACGGCTCCACGTCAGCGTTATCCGCCATCGGCGTGCCTTTGACTTTTACCAGCATGTTGATCGGCACGCTCTCTGGCGGCACCGGCAGGTTTGCCAGCTGCACCAGCAGTCCGGCGCGATCCGTCACCGTTTCACCCAGACCGACAATGCCGCCGGAGCAAACTTTGATACCGGCATCGCGCACTTTATCCAGCGTATCGAGACGCTCCTGGTAGGTACGGGTCGTGATGACGCTGCCGTAAAATTCCGGTGAGGTGTCGAGGTTATGGTTGTAGAAGTCGAGCCCGGCCTCAGCCAGACGCTGCGCCTGGGTTTGCTCCAGCGTCCCCAGCGTCATGCAGGTTTCCATGCCGAGCGCTTTCACGCCCTGCACCATCTGCTCCAGATAAGGCATATCGCGTTCGTGCGGGTTTTTCCATGCGGCGCCCATGCAGAAACGGCTGGAGCCGGCCGCTTTAGCTTTACGCGCCGAGGCGAGCACCGCCTCCACCTCCATCAGCCGTTCTGACTCCAGTCCGGTTTTGTAGCGCGCGCTCTGCGGGCAATATTTACAATCTTCCGGGCAGGCGCCGGTTTTAATCGACAGCAGCGTGCTGACCTGTACCTGACGTGGGTCAAAATGCTGGCGATGCACCTGCTGCGCCTCAAACATCAGTTCCAGAAAAGGTTTATCAAACAGGGCCTGGGCCTGAGCCAGTGTCCAGCGGTTAGCCATTACATACTCCAAAAAGGGGTTCATCCCGACAATGATCGTGGTTATACTTGTAAACTAAATCTTTTCAAAATGGTTTACAAGACAGATGTTCACGCCTGACGACCTCGATTTTGACCGCCAGCATATCTGGCATCCCTACACCTCAATGCGCGACCCGCTGCCCTGTTATCCGGTGGTGGCCGCCCAGGATTGCCAGCTGCAGCTGGCAGATGGACGCGAGCTGGTTGACGGTATGTCGTCATGGTGGGCGGCGATCCACGGCTACAATCATCCGCGTCTCAACCAGGCACTGCAGCAGCAGATGGCGCAGATGTCACACGTGATGTTCGGCGGTATTACCCATCCGGCAGCAGTCGCGCTGAGCCGTCAGCTGGTGGCGATGACGCCTGAAGCGCTGGAGTGCGTGTTTCTGGCTGACTCCGGATCCATTGCGGTGGAAGTCGCCATGAAAATGGCGCTGCAGTACTGGCTGGGTCGCGGCGAGAGGCGCCAGACATTCCTGACGCTGAAGCGCGGCTATCACGGCGATACCTTTGCGGCGATGGCGGTATGCGATCCGGAAAACTCAATGCACAGCCTGTGGCGTGGCTATCTGCCGGAGCATCTGTTTGCCGCTGCGCCGCAGTGCGGTTTCACTGATGCATGGGATGACGCCGATTTCAGCGACTTTGCCCGGCTGGCGGAGCAGCACCACCGCGACATTGCCGCGGTGATCCTCGAGCCGATTGTGCAGGGCGCGGGCGGGATGCGCTTTTACCATCCGCGCTATCTGCAGCAGGTGCGGGCGCTGTGCGATCGCTACGGGCTGCTGCTGATCGCCGATGAGATCGCCACCGGCTTCGGCCGCAGCGGCAAGCTGTTTGCCTGCGAACACGCGGGCGTGACGCCCGATATTTTATGCCTCGGCAAAGCGCTGACCGGCGGGATGATGACGCTCGCCGCCACGCTGACCACGCGCGAGGTGGCTGACACCATCAGCCGCAGCGCCGCTGGCTGCTTTATGCATGGCCCGACCTTTATGGGCAACCCGCTGGCGTGCGCAGTTGCCGCTGAAAGCCTGGCCATGGTGGCGGAAGGCGAGTGGCAGACGCAGGTCGCGGCCATTGAGCAGCAGCTGCAGCGGGAGCTGCTGCCGCTGCAGGCGCATCCCGCCGTGGCGCAGGCGCGCGTGCTGGGTGCCATTGGCGTTATCGAAACGCATCAGCCGGTGAATATGGCCGCGCTGCAGCAGTTCTTTGTTGAGCGCGGCGTCTGGATCCGCCCGTTTGGCCGGCTCATCTATCTGATGCCACCTTATCTGATTTCTGCGCAGGCGCTGAGCCAGCTCACCCGCGCCATTCGGGACGCGCTGGATCACGCTGGCCATTTTCAGCCCTGACGCCGCTGGTATCTGCTGCGCTTTTGCACCATGATGACCTTCCGCGATTAGTAAAAAAGGAGGAGTTATGCGCCTGTTTAGTCAGGATTTTAACGACGGCGATAAGATGCCAGAGCGCCACGTGTTTAACGGCATGGGTTATCAGGGCGATAACCTGTCGCCCCATCTCGCCTGGGATGAGGTGCCGGAAGGGACAAAGAGCTTTGTCGTCACCTGCTACGACCCCGATGCGCCGACCGGTTCCGGCTGGTGGCACTGGGTGGTAGCGAATATTCCGGCTGAGGTCACGGTGCTGCCGCAGGGCGCCGGTTCCGGCGTGGCAGAGCTGCCTGAAAGTGCCATCCAGACCCGTACCGACTTCGGCCAGACCGGCTACGGCGGCGCCGCACCGCCGCAGGGTGAATCACACCGCTACATTTTCAGCGTGCACGCGCTGGACGTGGAGACGCTGGATGTGGATGAAGGCGCCAGCGGCGCAATGGTCGGCTTTAACGTGCATTTCCATGCGCTTGCCAGCGCATCGGTTACGGTAAAATACGCCTGATCGCACCGGGCGCGCTTCGCTGCGCACCCTGATAAAGGTCGCCTCTGAGGGCGACCTTGCGTGACATCATCACGCCAGCGCGAGGATCGCTACCCACATCGGCCCCTGCCCGACCGCATAACGCGCCAGCGGCTGCAGCAGGCCACGCTCCGCAATCCGGTACACTTCAATATGATGCGATTTCTGTCCCGCAGCCACCAGGTAAGCGCCACGGCTATCGATATTAAAACCGCGCGGCTGCGTTTCCGTTGGCTGATGGCCCTCAATGGTCAGCGCATCGCCCGCTTCACTGACGCTGAACACGGTAATCGTGCTGCTGGTGCGATCGCAGGCGTAGAGCGACCGGCCATCCGGTGTGATATGAATATCTGCCGCCCAGCGTGTGCCGCTGAAATCAGCCGGCATCATATCCAGACTCTGTACGCACCTCATCTCGCCCTGCAGTGACCAGACATCCACCGTGCTGTTGAGTTCATTGACCACATAGCCATAAGCGCCGCCGGGATGAAACGCCATATGGCGCGGGCCTGCGCCTGCGGCAGTATTGACGTCTGCCTGCGCGTGCGGCGTCAGCGTGCCATCCTGATGCAGCTGAAAACGGCAGATACGATCCTGCTTCAGCGCCGGCACCAGCAGCGTCTCGTTATCCAGGTCGATGTTGGCGGAGTGGCATCCCTCAAGGCCGTTGATCACCTGCGACGGGGCCTGCGGCAGTCCGTTCTCATCCAGCGGACTGATGCTGACGCAGGCGTCGTTATAGGAGCCGCAGAAGAGAAACCGGCCTTCGCGATCGGTGGAGATATGCGTCGGGCTGCCTGGCAGCGGCGCTTCACCCGCCAGCGTCAGCGTTCCGTCTGCGGCGATGCGGTAGGCGAGCACGCGAAAATCGGGACGTACGCCCACATAAAGAAAATCTTTTTTCGGGCTCACCACCATTGGCTGCACCTGACCGGCCACATCGGTAACCTGCAGTAGCGTCAGCGCGCCATCTTCCTGAAGCTGCCAGGCGTGGATCTGCTGGCTCTCGGGACTGGCGGTATACACGACTTGTTTCATGCGTTTTTCCTTATTCGCTGCCTGATGAAAGGGATAACTGTAGCCTGTTTCAGCCGGCTACGCTGGCGGGATTTTTGCCCGCTTTTTTGTCTCAGCGCGGCTGGCAGGTGTAGACTTGATGCCTGGTTATTCAAAGACGGAACCCGTAATGAGCTATCGCGTAATCGCCCTCGATCTGGATGGCACCCTGCTGACACCCAATAAAACTATTCTGCCTGAATCGCTGGAGGCGCTGGCCCGCGCGCAGCAGGCGGGCGTTAAAGTGCTGATCGTTACCGGTCGCCATCACTGCGCTATCCACCCTTTTTATCAGGCGCTGCAGCTTGATACACCCGCAATCTGCTGTAACGGTACCTATTTGTATGATTATCAGGCAAAAAAAGTGCTGGCCGCCGATCCGCTGGCGAAAAGTCAGGCTGCAAGGGTAATAGAGATGCTTGACGAGGAGAACATTCACGGTCTGCTGTACGTCGACGATGCCATGCTCTACCAGGAGCCGACCGGTCACGTCACCCGCACGCTGAACTGGGCGCAATCGCTGCCGGAAGCGCAGCGCCCGCTGTTCCTGCAGGTGCCCAGCCTGGCGCAGGCGGCGCAGGATGCTGAAGCGATCTGGAAGTTTGCCCTGTCACATCCGGATACCCGCGCATTACAGCAGTTTGCTGAACGCACCGAAGCGGAGCTGGGCCTGGCGTGTGAATGGTCATGGCACGATCAGGTTGATATCGCCCAGGCGGGTAACAGCAAAGGCAAACGCCTGGCGCAGTGGGTGGAGAGCCAGGGCTTCAGCATGCAGGAGGTGCTGGCGTTTGGCGATAACTATAACGACCTTAGCATGCTGGAGCAGGTGGGGCTGGGCGTGGCGATGGGCAACGCCGATGACGCCATCAAAGCGCGCGCGGCAGAGGTAACCGGCACCAACCTTGAGCCGGGCATTGCAGAGATTATTCGCCGGGAAGTGCTGTGACGGCAGCCCTGTTCGTCAGGCGATAACTGAAACGCTTTTGAGCTGGACATAGAGCCACTGATCGACGCGAATGCCCAGCTCATCGCGTGCCCACGGCGTGATGCGTGCCCAGAGCTCGCTGCTGCCGATGCGGACCCTGACTTCGACCTGATCGTCAATATCCAGCAGCTCCATGACCTGCGCAGGCAGAATGTTACGCACGGAGGTATGCTGGGCTGGCTGCAGCGCCAGTGAGACATCGGCTGACGCGATGCGAATGCGCAGCGTGCTTTTTGCTGGCAGGTTAACGCGACTCACCCAGATATGCTGATCGCCCAGCAGCAGTGCGGTCATGGGATAGTAAGGATGCTGCTCCAGCACCTGCACGCGCAGCACGCTGGTGCGTTCGCTGACCGGCAGCCAGGGGCGCATTGCGCTGCTGCTCCAGACTTTCTCCAGCGGGCCTGCCGCTTTAACGCTGCCGTTATCCAGCACCAGCACGTTGTCCGCGAGCTGCACAATCTCATCCAGGCTGTGCGAAACGTAGAGCACCGGCACGGCAATCTGCTTTGTCAGCTGCTGCAGCCACGGCAGCAGCTCACGCTTGCGCGGCAGATCCAGTGACGCCAGGGGTTCATCCATCAGCAGCAGATCGGGCGCACTCAGCAGCGCCCGGCCAATCGCCACGCGCTGTTTTTCACCGCCTGAAAGCGTGGCCGGAAAGCGATCCAGCAGCGCATCCAGTCCCAGCAGCGTCACCAGCTGCGCAAACTGCGGCTTCATTGATGCGGCCATGCTGTACTGCAGATTGCCGCGCACCCGATAGTGCGGAAAGAGTCGCGCGTCCTGAAACACATAGCCGATACGCCGCTGCTCCGGCGGCAGATTGATGCCGCGCGCGCTGTCAAACAGCAGCCGTTCATTGATCTGTATGCGGCCCTGCTGCGGCTGGGTCAGGCCGCTGATAGCGTTGATCAGCGACGTTTTACCCGCGCCCGAGACGCCAAACACGGCGGTAATACCGTGCGCCGGCAGCGTCGTATCCAGCTCCAGCAAATGATCACCCAGCCGCTGGGAAAACTGCAGCGTCAGCATCAGGCGATCCCCCAGCGTTTGCGGCCCCAGCGCGCCAGTAATTCTGACGCCACCAGCGACAGCAGCGCCAGTGCGATAGCCACCGCACAGAGCCGCGCGGCGGTGCTTTCTGCACCCGGCGTTTCAATCAGGGAAAACATCGCGGAAGGAATGGTACGGGTTTCTCCGGGGATATTGGAGACAAAGGTGATCGTGGCGCCAAACTCCCCCAGCGAACGGGCAAACGCCAGCACGGTACCGGCAATAATGCCCGGCAGCGTCAGCGGCAGCGTAATAGTAAAGAAGACCCGCCAGCGCCCCGCTCCCAGCGTTCGCGCGGCCTGCTCCAGCCGGGTATCCACCGCCTCCAGCGCCAGCCGGATGGCGCGCACCATCAGCGGAAATGCCATCACCGCCGCCGCCAGCGCCGCACCGCGCCAGCTGAAGGCGAAGGTAAAGCCAAACCACTCCCAGAGCCAGGCACCGATCGCGCCGCGACGTCCCAGCGCCAGCAGCAGCAGATAGCCCACCACTACCGGCGGCAGCACCAGCGGCAGATGCACCAGGCTATCGAGCAGCGTTTTACCCGGAAAACGGCAGCGTGCCAGAATCCAGGCCATGAGAATGCCAAACGGCAGGCTGCACAGCACCGCCACGCAGGAAACTTTCAGGCTGAGCGCAACAGCCTGCCACTCGGGATCGCTCAGTATCATCTTTTTGGCGTAAATCCATACTGTTTAAAAATAGCCGCGGCCTCAGGCCCCTGCAGATAGTGCCAGAAGGCGGTGACCGCCGCGTTCTGATGCGCGTTAACAATTGCCATAGGATACTCTACCGGCGGATGCGAGTCGGCGGGAAAACGCCCGGCAACCATCACCCCTTTACTTGCCACGGCGTCAGATCCATACACGATGCCATAGGGGGTTTCGTTACGCTCAACCAGCGCCAGCGCGGCGCGCACGTTGCTGGCTGGCGCAAGCTGTGACGCGAGCTGCTGCCAGGCGCCCAGCTTCTGCAGCGCTGCTTTGGCGTAAATCCCGGCGGGCACATGTGCCGGATCGCCCACCGCCAGACGCTGCCCCTGCAGCAGATTTTTCCAGTTGGTGGCGGCAGAGATGGTTACGGGTGCCGCGCCGGCAGCTTTAGGCGCGATCAGCACCAGATCGTTACCCAATAGCGTTACGCGCGTCTCCGCTTCAATACTCTGTTTTGCCGCCGCGTCATCCATCCACTGCTGATCGGCAGAGATAAAGAGATCGGCCGGCGCGCCCTGTTCAATCTGGCGTGCCAGCGTGGAGGAGGAGGCAAACGAGGAGACCACTTCGGTCCCACTCTGCTGCTGATACCGGGTAGCGATCTCCTGCAGCGCATTGGTCAGTGATGCTGCAGCAAACACCGTAATTTTATCAGCCGCCACCGCCTGGCCCGCCAGCGAAAGGGTCAGCGTAGCCGTAGCCAGCCAGTAAGAAGATTTGTTCAGCATGTCAGACTCCCTGTTTCGTTGTATACCGAATGATACAACGCCTGGGCAGATGCCGCTATGCGCAGCATGCGGATAAATATTATCAGAGTGGGTATCGGCAGGAGCGGGCGGAAATTGATAAAAAAACGCCCGCAGCGTGCGGGCGGGTCAATCAGTGCTGTGAGCTTTTCGCCGGGCGGTCATTGCGGCGGCCAAATTTGGAGATAATGTTAAACACCTCTCCGAGGCCGTAAATCAGACCCAGCATAATCGCCATCACAATCGGCACCATGATGACCGCGACGGCCAGGCTTTTTATCAGTTCCAGCATGGAAACCTCACGCAGAATTTAAAAAAGTGATTGTAGCGGCAGCGGAAAAAAAGGCACTGCCCTTTTCGTGCTTTTACTTTACGCCGTACACTACCCGCTTCCGACTAAAGGAGCTGACATGCAAGCCGATCTCTCACTTCATATTCGTCTTCAGCAGAAACTGTTTGCCGATCCGCGCCGTATTGAACTGCTGCGGCGGGTTGCTGAGACGGGGTCAATCAGTCAGGGTGCCCGGCTGGCGGGCATCAGTTATAAAAGCGCCTGGGACGCCATCAACGAGATGAACCAGCTGGCGGATGAGACGCTGGTTGAGCGGGCTACCGGCGGCAAAGGCGGCGGCGGCGCCCGTCTGACGCGCTATGGCGCACGACTGATCCAGCTGTTCGATCTGCTGGCGCAGATCCAGCAGAAAGCGTTTGATGCCCTGCAGCAGGATAACCTGCCGCTCGACAGCCTGCTGGCTGCGATTGCGCGCTTCTCGCTGCAGACCAGCGCGCGTAATCAGCTGTTTGCTACCGTGCGCAGCGTGATAACCGGCCGGTGCAGCAGCATATTGAGGTGGTACTGGCCGATGGCGTGACCCCGGTTAACGTGGCGCTGACCGCGCGCAGCGCGCAGCGGCTGCAGCTGGTACCCGGAAAAGAGGTGCTGGTGCTGATTAAAGCGCCGTGGATCCGGCTCGGTGACGAAGGAGAACCCGGCGATAACGCCCTCTCTGCTCAGGTCAGCGCCATTGAAGAGGGAGAAGAGATGAGCGAAGTGCTGCTGACGCTGAGCGGTGGTGAAACGCTGTGCGCTACCCTGAGCGCAGCGCAGCTGGCGCAACAGCCGCTGCGGCCAGGCGACGCAGTCACCGCCTGCTTTAGCGCTGAACAGGCGATTATTGCCACGCTAATCTGACGCCTCTGCCCTGATTGACTTCCGTAGCAGCGGCCGTTACAACAGTAACAACGATGCACAAACCGGAATACATCATGTCTTTATTGCAAATTTCGCAAGGCACATTTCATCTTAGTCACCATCGCGCGCTCAGCATTAACGCGCTGACCGTTCAGCGCGGTGAGAGCTGGGCCTTTGTTGGCGCTAACGGCAGCGGTAAATCTGCCCTGGCCCGGGTGCTGGCAGGTGAACTTAACGCGGGAAAAGGCCACTTCAGCAGCGATTTTCGCCGGCCGATCCGCCTCTCATTTGAGCAGCTGCAGCAGCTGGTGAGTGAGGAGTGGGAGCGCAATAACACCGATATGCTCAGCGAAGGGGAAGAGGATACCGGCCGCACCGCTGCAGAGATCGTCCAGGCGGACGTCAGCGATGAAGCCCGCTGCCGCGCGCTGGCGCAGCAGTTTGGTATCCAGGATTTGCTGGATCGCCGCTTTAAATATCTCTCTACCGGTGAAACCCGCAAAACTCTGCTTTGTCAGGCGCTGATGGCAGAGCCGGATCTGCTGATCCTTGATGAGCCGTTTGACGGGCTGGACGTCGCGTCGCGCGCCAGCCTCACCGCGCTGCTGCAGCAGCTGCATACGCAGGGCTATACGCTGGTGCTGGTGCTGAACCGGTTTGAAGATATCCCCGATTTCATTCAGCAGGCGGGCGTGCTGGCAGAGTGCACCCTGACCCACGCCGGTGACCGCAGGACGCTGCTGGCGGAAGCGCTGGTGGCCCAGCTGGCGCACAGCGAACGATTGCAGGGCATGGCGCTGCCGGAGGCAGATCGCCCCGATCTGCTGCCGGCGCTGGCCGTTGACACGCCACGCGTAATACTGCGTCATGGCAGGGTCGCCTATGATGATTGTCCTATCATCGATAACCTCAGCTGGCAGGTTAACGCCGGCGAACACTGGCAGATTACCGGGCCAAACGGCGCCGGCAAATCCACCCTGCTTAGCCTGGTGACCGGCGATCATCCGCAGGGCTACAGCAACGACTTAACGCTGTTTGGCATCCGGCGCGGCAGCGGCGAAACCATCTGGGATATTAAGCAGCATATCGGCTACGTCAGCAGCAGCCTGCACCTTGACTACCGGGTAAGCTGCAGCGTGCGCACCGTGGTGCTCTCCGGCTTTTTTGACTCGATTGGCCTTTACCAGGCCGTTTCAGAGCGGCAGAAAGCGCTGGCGCGTCAGTGGCTGGCGCTGCTCGGCATGGATAACGCGCTGGCAGATGCCCCTTTTCACAGCCTCTCCTGGGGTCAGCAGCGGCTGGTGCTGATTGCGCGCGCGCTGGTTAAACATCCCGCCCTGCTGATTCTGGATGAGCCGCTGCAGGGGCTGGACCCGATTAACCGTCAGCTGGTACGCCGCTTTACGGATGTGCTGATTGGTGAAGGCCGCACCCAGCTGCTGTTCGTCTCGCACCACGCTGAAGATGCGCCGCGCTGTATTACCCATCGCCTCAGCTTTGTCAAAACCCCGCAGGGTTACTGTTATCAGCAGGAGGCGTTGCGCACGCCGCAGCCCTGACCGCGTTCTGCCCCGCTTACTCTGCCTTGCCGATCGCCTGCTCCGTCAGGCAGGCGACCGGTGCCTCACCTGCCAATGTAATCGCTACCACTAATCTGTGCTAAATTTGAATCCATCTGTTTCACAGACCGCAAAATTAAGAATAAGCGACTTGTGTAAACGATACCATTTATCCAGACTTGATCACGCTTTTGCCTGCGGGCATATGCTAGTTTGAGCGCAGAAAACGTTTACTGTTTGCCGTTACCAGGACAAGTTATGCAAAAATTTAATCCGGTGGATCATCCGCATCGCCGCTATAACCCGTTAACCGATCAGTGGGTCCTGGTGTCACCGCACCGGGCGAAACGCCCGTGGCAGGGCGCGCAGGAGACGCCAGCGCGTGAGACGCTGCCGGCGCACGATCCCGACTGCTTTCTGTGCGCGGGCAATACCCGTATCACCGGTGATAAAAACCCTGATTACACCAACACCTATGTCTTCACTAACGACTTTGCTGCGCTGATGGAGGAGACCCCGGATGCGCCGCAGAGCGACGACCTGCTGATGCGCTGTGAAAGCGCCCGCGGCACCAGCCGGGTGATCTGCTTTTCGCCCGATCACAGCAAAACGCTGCCGGAGCTGTCGCTGAGCAACCTCGAAGCCATTGTTGCGACCTGGCAGCAGCAGAGCGCTGAGCTGGGGCAGCACTATCCGTGGGTGCAGGTGTTTGAGAACAAAGGCGCGGCCATGGGCTGCTCCAATCCGCATCCGCACGGTCAGATCTGGGCTAACAGCTTTCTGCCTAATGAAGCGCAGAAAGAGGATGATAACCAGCGCCGTTACTATGCCGAAAAAGGCATGCCGCTGCTGCTGGATTACGCGGCACGCGAGCAGCAGGACGGCAGCCGTACCGTCGTGGAGACGGCACACTGGATCGCCGTGGTACCGTGGTGGGCCGCCTGGCCGTTTGAAACCCTGCTGCTGCCAAAAACGCACGTAAAACGCCTGACCGAACTCAGCGCAGAGCAGAGCAGCGACCTGGCGCGCGCGCTTAAGCTGCTGACCAGCCGCTATGACAATCTGTTCCAGTGCTCATTCCCCTATTCGATGGGCTGGCACGGCGCGCCGTTTACCGAAGAGGCCGGCGATCACTGGCAGCTGCATGCGCACTTCTATCCACCGCTGCTGCGCTCGGCAACTGTGCGTAAATTTATGGTCGGCTATGAGATGCTGGCTGAAACCCAACGTGATTTAACGGCGGAGCAGGCAGCAGAACGTCTGCGCTCTGTCAGCGATATCCATTTTCGTGAGGCGCAATAAATGTCTTTGAAATCGACTACCCGGCAGCTGTTCGCTGACACCTTTGGTTATGCTGCCACCCATACCATTCAGGCGCCGGGCCGCGTCAATCTGATTGGTGAACACACCGATTACAACGACGGCTTTGTGCTGCCGTGCGCTATCGATTATCAGACGGTAATCGCCTGCGCACGCCGCGACGATCGCCAGGTCCGGGTGATCGCCATGGATTATGACAACCAGCAGGATAGCTTCTCGCTGGATGCGCCGATCGAACCGGTAAAAGAGCCGATGTGGGCCAACTATGTGCGCGGCGTGGTGAAACACCTGCAGCAGCGTGACGCCGGCACCGGCGGCGTGGATATGGTGATCAGCGGCAACGTGCCGCAGGGCGCCGGCCTCAGCTCCTCTGCGTCACTGGAAGTGGCCGTCGGCACGGTATTCCGTGAACTCTGGCAGCTGGATCTCGATGGCGCGGCGATTGCGGTCAACGGCCAGGAGGCGGAGAACCAGTTTGTTGGCTGTAACTGCGGCATTATGGATCAGCTGATTTCAGCACTCGGCAAACAGGATCACGCCATGCTGCTCGACTGCCGCACCCTGGCGACCCGTGCGGTGCCGATGCCGGACAACGTCGCCGTGGTTATTATCAACAGCAATTTCCGCCGCTCGCTGGTAGGCAGTGAATATAATACCCGCCGCGAGCAGTGTGAGACCGGCGCGCGCTTCTTTAACAAACCGGCGCTGCGCGACGTCACGCTGGAGGAGTTTGAAGCACGCGAGCATGAGCTGGATAAGCTGGTGGCGAAGCGCGTGCGTCATGTTATTACCGAAAACGCCCGGACGCTGGAAGCGGCCGACGCGCTGAGTCAGGGCGATCTTGAACGCATGGGCGAGCTGATGGCGGCTTCACACGCCTCTATGCGCGACGATTTTGAGATCACCGTGCCGGCAATCGATCAGCTGGTGGCGATTGTTAAACAGGAAGTGGGTCCGCACGGCGGCGTGCGCATGACCGGCGGCGGCTTTGGCGGCTGCATCGTGGCGCTGATGCCGGCAGAGCGGGTAGATCAGGTCAGAGCGGCCGTGGCGGAAAAATATGAAGCGCAGACCGGTATCAAAGAAACCTTCTACGTCTGCAAGGCCTCAGAGGGAGCGGGTCAATGGTAAGCGACGTCAACTCCCATGCGCCAGACGGACAGCCGTGGCGCATCACGGTTCTGCGCAACCGTCACGGCATGGTGGCCACCTTTATGGACTGGGGTGCCACCTGGCTTTCGGCGCGCGTGCCGATGCGGGATGGCAGCGTGCGTGAAGCGCTGCTGGGCTGCGCTACGCCGTCAGATTATCTGCATCAGGACGCCTATCTCGGCGCCACGATTGGCCGCTACGCCAATCGCATCGCGCAGGCTGAGCTAAAGACGCTTAATCTGAAGCTGGCTGCCAATCAGGGGCCGCATCAGCTGCACGGCGGGCCGGAAGGGTTTGACAAACGCCGCTGGCAGATTGTCAGCCAGAGCGACAGCAGCGTGCACTATCGGCTCGACTCGCCGGATGGCGATCAGGGCTATCCGGGTAATCTTATCGCCTCCGTGACCTATGAACTGACGGAGGATAATACGCTGGCGATCCGCTATCAGGCGGAGACCGATCGCGCCTGCCCGGTTAACCTGACTAACCACGCCTACTTTAACCTTGATGCGCATCATGGCGACGCCCGCCAGCATCGGTTACAACTGCAGGCAGATCGTTACCTGCCGGTAGACAGCGCGGGCATCCCCGCTGCGCCGCTGAAAGCCGTTGCGGCGACCAGCTTCGACTTCCGCCAGCCTAAGCGCGTGGCGGACGAGTTTCTGGCTGATGCCGATCAGCAGGCGGTCAAAGGCTACGATCACGCGTTTTTACTGAACGCGGCAGGTGACATCACGCAGTGTGCCGCCGGACTCTGGTCCGCTGACGGCGCGCTGCAGCTCAGCGTGTTTACCACGGCACCTGCGCTGCAGTTCTATACCGGCAACTACCTGGCGGGAACGCGCGCCCGCGAGCAGGAGAGCTATACTGCTTTCCAGGGCATTGCGCTGGAGAGTGAATTTTTACCCGATTCGCCTAACCATAGCGAGTGGCCGCAGCCCGATTGCTGGCTGCAACCCGGTGACATCTGGCGCTCAGAGACGCGGTATCGCTTTACGGCACACTGAGACGACGGCTGAAAAACGCGCACTGCGTATGCGACAGACTTACGCCGTGCGCCGTTTTCCGTTATGGTATGGCGCTATCAGTGTGCCGCCGCTTCAGGCGGCCGCAGCCGGGTTCATTACTAATCTACTTAAGCATTAAGGAGTAAAGCTATGGCCGTAACTAAGCTGGTTCTGGTCCGTCACGGCGAAAGCCAGTGGAATCAGGAAAACCGCTTCACCGGATGGTATGATGTGGATCTCTCTGACAAAGGTCGTACCGAAGCGAAAGCGGCGGGTCAGCTGCTGAAGAAAGAGGGCTTCGTGTTCGATTTCGCCTATACCTCCGTGCTGAAACGTGCCATCCACACCCTGTGGAACGTGCTGGATGAACTGGATCAGGCCTGGCTGCCGGTAGAGAAAACCTGGCGTCTGAATGAGCGTCACTACGGTGCGCTGCAGGGGCTGGATAAAGCAGAAACCGCGGCTAAATATGGTGATGACCAGGTTAAGCAGTGGCGTCGTGGTTTTGCCATTACTCCGCCAGAGCTGGATCGCAGCGATGAGCGTTTCCCCGGCCACGATGCGCGTTACAAATCACTGACCGAGGCGCAGCTGCCTACCACCGAGAGCCTGGCGCTGACCATCGACCGCGTTATCCCTTACTGGAACGAAACCATTCTGCCGCGCATTAAAAGCGGTGAGAAAGTTATCATTGCCGCACACGGTAACTCGCTGCGCGCGCTGGTAAAATATCTCGATAACATGAGCGAAGATGAGATCCTCGAACTGAACATCCCGACCGGCGTGCCGCTGGTGTATGAGTTCGATGAAAACTTCAAGCCAATCAAACACTACTATCTGGGTGATGCCGATGAGATCGCAGCGAAAGCCGCGGCCGTGGCAAACCAGGGTAAAGCGAAGTAAACCTCCGCAGTAAACCTGAAGGCCAGACGTTTGTCTGGCCTTTTTTATGCGTCACGCTCAGCCGCGACGGGTACGGATCGCCTGCGCCAGCTGACGCAGCGCTGTTTCCGTATCTTCCCAGCCAATGCAGGCATCGGTTACGCTCTGGCCGTATACCAGCGGCTTCCCGCTCTCCAGGCTCTGATTGCCTTCCACCAGATGGCTCTCAATCATCACGCCGGTAATCGCCTGCTCGCCGCCGGCAATCTGCTGTGCCACATCTTCCGCCACAACCATCTGCCGCTGGAACTGCTTGCTGCTGTTGGCATGGCTGAAATCGATCATCACCTGCGGACGCAGGCCCGCTTTTTCCAGCCCGCTCTTCACTGCCGCAACGTGCTCAGCGCTGTAGTTTGGCTCTCTGCCGCCGCGCAGGATGATGTGGCAATCTTCATTGCCGCGCGTCTCAACGATAGCCGAGTGCCCATATTTGGTTACTGACAGGAAGCAGTGCGGCGCGCTGGCCGCGCCAATGGCGTCAATAGCGACTTTGATCGTACCGTCGGTGCCATTTTTGAACCCTACCGGACAGGAGAGACCGGAAGAGAGTTCGCGATGCACCTGCGATTCGGTGGTGCGTGCACCGATGGCGCCCCAGCTCATCAGATCGGCCATATATTGCGGCGTGATCATATCCAGAAACTCGCCGGCAGCCGGCAGACCGGTGTCGTTGATATCCACCAGCAGCTTACGCGCCAGACGCAGTCCTTCATTAATCTGAAAGCTGCCATCCATGTGGGGATCGTTAATCAGCCCTTTCCAGCCCACCGTGGTGCGCGGCTTTTCAAAATAGACGCGCATCACCACTTCCAGCTCGCCGCTCAGCTCATCGCGCAGCGTCAGCAGGCGTGCAGCGTACTCTTTCGCCGCTGCCGTGTCGTGGATTGAGCAGGGACCGATCACCACCAGCAGGCGATCGTCCTCGCCATGCAAAATGCGGTGAATGGCCTGACGCGCCTGCGATACGGTCGCCGCCGCGCGCTCCGTTGCCGGATATTTCTCCAGCAGCGCTACCGGGGGAAGTAACTCTTTGATCTCTTTAATGCGTAAATCGTCGTTCTGGTAATCCATACTTATTCCATTCAGATTTTCGCCCTGCGTGCGCCGGACGTAACCCCTTCAATCTATCCCTTCAGCCGGCATGAGTAAATTAAGAGCGTTATGAAAATGCTTTTGTCTCATTTGCATTTATAGAGCCATAGACTAAGCTTTTAAACGTAAGCACTGAGGAACGAGTCGCTTACACTATATATTTTTACGCCGAACACTCCTGACGAAATTTAATTTCGTTACGGCCCGCTTTTTTCGTCACACAGCACCCGTGGGTGTCAAACGGCAACTATCCATTTATTACAGGAGCATAATGATGAATAAGTTTGCAATTGTTTTTCTGACGGCAGCAATGACTCTGGGTAGCGGTGCAGCGATGGCTGCAAACAACAATGGACAGGCCAACGCATCAGCTGAAGCGGGTGCGGCAGCGGGCGGCGCAAAACAGAATCTGCCTCCGCACAATGTTGATAATAGCGATATCAACACCGGCAACACCAATACCAACGGCGCAGCAATGTCAGGCACTGAGTCAGGCGATATGTCTGCCAAAGAGGTGCACAAAAACACCATGTGCAAAGATGGCCGCTGCCCGGACATGAACAAAAAAGTCGAAACCAAATCGGGTAGCGACAACGTGAATACCAAAACCGACGGCACAACTCAGTAAGAGATGTCTCTGCGGTAATCAGGGCGAGCGCAGGCTCGCCCTTTATTTTTGCCGGCCCCGCTTTTCCGCTATGCTAACCGCCATGAAATTCACAGGAACGGTGACATGGCTACCCTACTGCTTATTGACGATCACCCGCTGGTTGAAGTCGCACTTCAGGCTGCCTGCCAGCACGCCCCTATTCCTCTGCAGCTCTATGCCGCCGCTGATGAATCTCAGGCACGCGCCTGCCTGCAGCAGCATAATATTGACGTCATTATTCTTGATATCGGCCTGCCGGATTGTGATGGCTTAGAGCTGCTGCGCCGCCTGCGCGCCCGCGATGCACAGCGCCCGGTGCTGATCTACTCTGCACAGCAGAGCCGCCACACCTTACTGAGCGCCGCTTCGCTGGGGGCGGCAGGCTATGTGGTGAAAAGCCAGAGCATGGCTCAGCTGCTCAGCGCCATCCTTGCAGTGCTGGGGGGACAGCAGGCCTTTCCGCCGCTGCCGGAGCGCCTGGACCTGCCGCTGACGGAGAAAGAGCAGCAGATTGTAGCGCTGCTGGTGCGCGGCCTCTCTAACCTGCAGATTGGTGAGCAGCTGCATATCAGCAATAAAACCGTCAGCACGCATAAAAAAAATATCATGGCCAAGACCGGCGTGACCTCGGTGGTTGAGCTGGCTGAACTGTGGAAAGCGCAGCAGTGAAGCGGCTCTGGCTGCTCTGCTTGCTGCTGGTAGCCGGCGCACGCGCTGAACTGCTGCCCGCCAGCAGCGTCATGCTGCCTGCGGTTATGCCGGTGCCTCACGCTGCGCCACCGCCCGCCACGCAGCTGCGCGTGGCGGTGCCGGTGCAAAATAGCGCGCCCTGGTCGATGCGCATCGGCGATCGCCTGTGGGGCATTGATGCTGACTATCTCAGCGCCCTCAGCCAGCAGAGCGGCGTACGGTTTCAGCTGCAGGGCTACCCTGACCGGAGCGCGCAGCTGCAGGCGCTGAAGCGCGGTGAGGTGGACCTGGTTTTGACGACTGAAAGCGCACCGCTGCCTGCCGGCGCCTCGCTCAGCGCCAGCTGGTTCAGCACGCCGCTCCGTATTTACCGCAACCGTGCAAATCAGCGCGCGGTAATGTTTAACAGCGATAACGCTCAGCTGACGATTGCCGGCAGCACGCTGACGCAGCTGCCGCCGGAGCTGGCAGCGCGCCACCGCTGGCATCCGCTGGCCGGCAACTTACAGGCGCTCTACGCCCTGCTCAATCAGCAGAGTGATTATCTGGTCGCCGATGAAGCCAGCGCCGGCTTTCTGCTCAGCCAGCTGCAGCAGGGAGAGATCTACCAGATCACCGCCGATCCGGATGCGGTACTGACGCTGCGCACGATCGCCCGCGATCCGGCGCTGACAACATGGATCGATGCGCAGCTTCGCCTGCTGCCGGCGGAGTTCAGCCGGCAGGTTGCTCAGCGCTGGAGCCCGCCGCTGCCGCGCTATCAGGATACGCAGACGCTGATGCTCAGCCCGGCAGAGCAGCAGTGGCTGGCGGCGCATCCCGTTGTCACCTACGCCGCCGCGCCAGATAATGCCCCCTGGAGCTACCGGGACGCCAGCGGTAACGCGCGCGGCTTTGGTATTGACCTGCTTAATGCGCTGGGCCAGAGCACCGGCATCCGCTTCACGCCGCGCTGGGTCGCTAACCCGCAGCAGGCGCAGGCGCTGCTGGCACAGCAGGCGGTGATGCTTACGCTGCTGGAGCCTCTGGATACGCCCGATGCGGCCTCCACCACGCTTCCGGTATGGCGTGCTATCTGGGGCGTTTACAGCCGGATGCCGCTTGCGCCTGCCGACTGGTCCTCGCTGCAGGGCAAACGTCTTGGCGTACTGCGCGGCGATCTGGCCCGTCAGCTGCTGCCGCCGGGTATTACGCCACAGTGGTTTGACGACCGCACCCGGCTCTGGCAGGCGCTCGGCAGCGGACAGATTGATGCGCTGGTGGATAATGTGATCTCAGCACGCTGGCGGCTGGCCAGCCGCGATGACAGCGCGCTGCGTCTGGCGTTTGCCGCCAGCGATATCGCCTGGCCGATGGCGCCCCGGGTAACCCCGCAGCAGCCGCAGCTGCGCGCCCTGCTCGATCGCGCGCTGCAACAGATACCGCCAGAAACGCTGAACCAGATGCGGGCAAGCTGGGCGCAGCCGCCGCAGCCCGGCAGCACGATGATGATGCGCAGCATACCAAAACTGCTGCTGTTTGCAGCGGCGCTGATTATTGCAGGGCTGCTGCTGCTGCAGCTGCGTCACGTGCTGCAGCAGCGGCGTGAACGGCGGCAGCGCGCAGAAGCGGAGCGCGCCAGTGCGGCTAAAAGCCAGTTTCTCGCGACCGTCAGTCATGAACTGCGCACGCCGATGCAGGCGATCCTTGGCCTGCTGGAGCTGGAACAGCAGCAGCATGTGCCCTCACGGATCGCGCTGATGCACAGCAGCGCCCGCTCGCTAATGGCGCTGCTGAACGATTTGCAGGATCATGCGCGGATTGAGAATCAGAGTTTCCGCCTGAATCCGCACCCGCTGAATCTCTCCCGCTGGCTGCAGCAGCAGCGGCAGCTTTATCATCCGCTGATGCGCCCCGGCGGTCCGCAGCTGCGCGTAACGGCCCTGACGCCGCTGCCCGCCAGCGTGCTGCTGGATAGCGATCGCCTGCAGCAGGTCATTAATAACCTGGTGGCTAATGCACTGAAGTTCACCCGTGAAGGCGAAATAAGCCTTACGCTGGCGGCAGAGGAGCAGATTACGCTTGTTGTGACGGACAGCGGCAGCGGCATTCCGCTCAGCGAACAGGCACACCTGTTTGAGCCATGGTATCAGGCGCCGTCTGGCCGGCGTCATGCGGTACAGGGCAGCGGTCTGGGGCTCTTTATCTGCCGGGAAATCGTACAGCGAATGGGCGGTACGCTGCAGCTGAGCTCTGCGCCGGGCCAGGGCACACGCGTCAGCGTAACGCTGCCGCTGACGCCCTGTGACATTGTGGATGCCGGCGACGATCCGGTCTGGCCGCGCTATCCGCAGCTGCGGGTGGCGATTGTTGACGATCATCCCGCTAATCTGCTGGTGCTGCAGCAGCAGCTGGCTGCTTTTGGCATTCAGGCTGAGACCTTTGATGCGGGACGCGCCCTGCTGCTCGCCGATGCCAGGCAGCCGTTTGATGTGCTGTTTATCGATCAGATGATGCCGCATCCCGATGGCCTGACGCTGCTGCGCATTCTGCGCCGCCGCCAGCGGCAACGACCACACCCTGCCCTGCGCGTGATCTGTTCCGCCGACGTGCAGCGCTTGCGCCTGCCGCTGCAGGCGCATGAGGCGCAGCTGGTGAAGCCCGTTACGCTGCAGGCGCTGG
>NZ_MIPP01000054.1 GCF_002095385.1 Pantoea eucrina
GCTCCGGCAGCCCCACAGAGAACGCGCGAGCCTACAGCTGATGCACCGCTGGCCGCGCACGCGCAGAGTTTTGGTCGCGTGCTCAGCGTCGTCCGCGAGCGCTATGCGCTGCTGGAGCGGGGCGCAGCGCTCCAGCTACTCTCGCTGTCCGTCGCTTCGCGCTGGCTAAAACAGGCGCAGCTTCAGCCGGGGGAGGAGGGGCTGCGGCCGCAGCCGCTGCTGATACCGGTACGCCTGAAAATTGCCGCCAGTGAGCAGGAGGTCATTACCACCCGGGCTGCGCTGCTGCAGCAGATGGGTATTGATTTGCAGCGGGATGGGCAGCATGTCACCCTGCGCGCGGTGCCTTTACCGTTAAGAACACAAAATTTACAAATCTTGATTCCAGAACTGTTAGGCTACCTGGCCCGGCAGCAAGAGGTTTCTGCGTCCATGCTGGCTCAGTGGCTGGCACGTCGTGAGGATGCAGAGGAGCCACACTGGAATCACTCGCAGGCGATTGCGCTACTGGCGGAGCTGGAACGGCTCTGTCCGCAGCTGCTGAAGTCGCCGCCTTCAGGTCTGTTACAGACCCTGGATATTGAGAGCGCGATTAACGCGTTAAAGCATGAGTGAACTAAACCAGGCTGGCCGGCCAAAGGCTATTTTTTTGATGGGGCCAACCGCCTCCGGCAAAACCGCGCTGGCCATTGCATTACGCCAGCAGCTGCCGGTAGAGCTGATTAGCGTTGACTCCGCCCTGATCTATCGCGGGATGGATATAGGAACAGCAAAACCTTCAGCTGAAGAGCAGGCGCTGGCTCCTCACCGTCTGCTGGACATACGCGATCCGGCGGAGAGTTATTCTGCCGCTGAATTTCGTCGCGATGCGCTGGCAGAAATGGCGGAGATTACCCGGGAAGGTAAAATTCCGCTGCTTGTTGGTGGAACCATGCTCTACTTTAAGGCGTTGCTTGAAGGGTTGTCGCCGCTGCCCCCGGCCGATCCGCAAATACGTCAGCAAATAGAGCAAACGGCGGCTGAACAAGGGTGGGAAACCCTGCACCGCCAGCTGTGTGAAATCGATCCGGTCGCCGGCAGTCGTATTCATCCGAATGATCCGCAGAGACTTTCGCGAGCACTGGAAGTTTTTTTTATTTCGGGTAAAACTTTAACGGAACTGACAAAAACGTCCGGTGAAGCGCTACCCTACGATGTGCACCAGTTTGCGATCGCTCCGGCGCATCGTGAAATGCTGCACCAGCGCATTGCAATGCGTTACGACCAGATGTTAGCGTCAGGCTTTGAGGCGGAGGCTCGTGCCCTTTTTGCGCGAGGTGATTTGCATACGGATATGCCTTCCATTCGTTGTGTCGGTTATCGCCAGATGTGGTCTTATCTTTCAGGCGAAATCAGCTATGACGATATGGTTTATCGGGGAATTTGCGCCACCCGGCAGTTAGCCAAGCGCCAGATGACCTGGTTACGAGGCTGGGAAGGTGTGCACTGGTTAGACAGTGATGCGCCTGAAACAGCCCGCGACACGGTACTTCAGGTAGTTAGTGCTAAGCAGGGCTGATTGTGTACAATTGATCGGTTAGCGTGCGCAAATTTTTACGCAGTTTTTCTGAACCACGGTTCTTAAGTAACAAACAACAAGCATATAAGGAAAAGATAGAATGGCTAAGGGGCAATCATTACAAGACCCGTTTCTGAACGCACTGCGTCGTGAACGTGTTCCGGTTTCGATTTATCTGGTGAACGGCATTAAGCTGCAGGGACAAATTGAGTCTTTCGATCAGTTCGTTATTTTACTGAAAAACACAGTGAGCCAGATGGTGTATAAGCACGCCATCTCTACCGTGGTTCCTTCGCGTCCGGTTTCGCATCACAGTAATAATGCGGGCGGCGGCGGTAGCAGTAACTACCACCACGGCGGAAGCAATCAGAGCGCTCAATCGCAGCCACAACAAGACGGTGATAGCGCAGAGTAAGTTTGCGTAGCCGTAAAGCCAGGGCCGGGGAGCAATCAGGTTTTCCCGTCCTGGTTATTTTATTTTAGCGAGGTTATAGCTTGTTTGACCGTTATGATGCCGGTGAGCAGGCCGTACTGGTACACATCTGGTTCTCCCAAGACAAAGAGCTGGAAGATTTGCAGGAGTTTGAAACTCTTGTCTCTTCTGCGGGCGTCGATGCACTGCAGGTCATTACCGGCAGTCGTAAAGCGCCACATCCCAAATATTTTGTCGGTGAAGGAAAGGCAGTTGAAATTGCCGATGCGGTAAAAGCGAGTGGAGCATCGGTCGTATTATTCGATCATGCCTTATCTCCTGCTCAGGAACGTAATCTCGAGCGTCTGTGCGAATGTCGTGTTATCGATCGCACCGGCTTAATTCTCGACATCTTTGCGCAGCGCGCCCGTACCCATGAAGGGAAATTGCAGGTCGAGCTGGCGCAGCTACGCCATCTGGCCACCCGCCTGGTGCGCGGCTGGACACACCTTGAACGTCAGAAAGGCGGCATCGGACTACGTGGACCCGGTGAAACTCAGCTGGAAACTGACCGGCGCTTGCTGCGCGGTCGCATCAGCCAGATCCTGTCGCGGCTTGAGCGCGTTGAAAAGCAGCGTGAACAGGGACGTCAGGCGCGTGCCAAAGCTGATGTGCCTACTGTTTCGCTGGTGGGTTACACCAACGCCGGAAAATCCACCCTGTTTAACGCGGTAACGTCTGCCAATGTGTATGCGGCGGATCAGCTGTTTGCCACGCTCGATCCAACCCTGCGCCGTCTTAATGTCGCCGACGTAGGCGAGGTGGTGCTGGCCGATACCGTCGGTTTTATCCGCCATCTTCCGCACGATCTGGTCGCGGCGTTTAAAGCAACGCTGCAGGAGACCCGCCAGGCAACTCTGCTGCTGCACGTCATCGATGCAGCTGATTTACGCGTTACCGACAACATTGACGCCGTGAATGAAGTGCTGGCTGAAATTGAGGCGGATGAGATCCCCTCGCTGCTGGTTATGAACAAAATCGATATGCTGGATGGGTTTGAACCGCGTATCGATCGCGATGAAGAGCAGCGCCCGACGCGCGTATGGCTCTCAGCGCAAAACGGCATCGGTCTGGAGCTATTGTGGCAGGCGCTCTCAGAACGGCTGGCAGGTGAGATTGCGCAGTATGAACTGCGTTTGCCACCTGAAGCAGGACGTCTGCGTAGCCGCTTTTACCAGCTGCAGGCGATAGAAAAAGAGTGGAATGAAGAAGATGGCAGTACGGGTTTGCAGGTGCGTATGCCGATTATCGACTGGCATCGCTTATGCAAACAGGAGCCGTTGCTAACCAGTTATATTGTTTGATATTGCCCAAACGCCTTTATCTGACACATGAGAATGGTGCTGTAAGTATGACTGCAGGCTGTCTGCGCCGGAACAGGGTTTCGCGGGCGCAACGTCAACTGCGCGCATGACCGGATGCTTACCTCTGTAGCGGATCCGGCGGCGGGCAGGCAGTTCACCACGCGGCGGCAGGCGACGTGAAAGGTAAAACACGTAAATACAATAAATGGAGTAGAAACATGGCGTGGAATCAGCCCGGAAATAACGGACAGGACCGCGACCCGTGGGGAAGCAGCAATAATCAAGGCGGCAACTCTGGGGGGAATAAAGGAGGGCGCGAGCAGGGGCCTCCCGATCTGGATGATATCTTCCGTAAGCTGAGTAAAAAACTCGGCGGACTGGGCGGTGGCAAACAGAACGATAACGGTCAGCGCAGCGGCGGTAGCGGTGGCAAACTGGTTGGCATTGCAGGCGCAGCCGTAGTGATTATCTGGGCGGCAAGCGGCTTCTACACCATCAAAGAAGCGGAACGCGGTGTTGTAACCCGTTTTGGCAAATTCAGTCATCTGGTTGAGCCTGGCCTCAACTGGAAGCCGACATTTATTGATAACGTACGCGCTGTCAACGTTGAAGCCGTGCGCGAGCTGGCTGCATCAGGCGTGATGCTGACATCCGATGAAAACGTGGTACGCGTTGAGATGAACGTCCAGTATCGCGTGACCGATCCGGAGCGCTATCTCTATGCAGTAACCAGCGCGGATGACAGCCTGCGTCAGGCCACCGACAGCGCGCTGCGTGGCGTGATTGGTCGTTCCACCATGGATCGCATTCTGACCGAAGGGCGTACCGTGGTGCGTAGCGATACGCAGCGTGAGATTGACGAAACGATTCGCCCCTACAATATGGGGATCACCCTGCTTGACGTAAACTTCCAGGCGGCGCGTCCACCGGAAGAGGTAAAAGCCGCGTTTGATGATGCGATCGCCGCACGCGAAAACCGTGAGCAGTATGTGCGTGAAGCAGAAGCCTATGCCAACGAAGTGCAGCCGCGTGCCAACGGTCAGGCGCAGCGTATTCTGGAAGAAGCGCGAGCGTACAAAGAGCGTACCGTACTGGAAGCGCAGGGTGAGGTTGCCCGTTTTGCGCGTCTGCTGCCGGAGTACAAGGCGGCTCCGCAAATTACCAAAGAGCGTCTCTATATCGAAACCATGGAGCGCGTGCTGAGTCATACGCGCAAAGTGCTGGTTAACGATCGCAGCAACAATCTGATGGTACTGCCGCTCGACCAGCTGCTGCGCAACGGCCAGTCAGGCAGCCAGAGCGGTCAGAACAACACTAACCTGATGAAATTGCCTTCGTCGCCAGGCAGCAGTGCCGATCGCAACAGTAACTCATCTTATAGTCCGGACAGCGTCATGGACCAGCGTCGCGCAAACGCGCTGCGAAACGATACCCAGCGCGAAGGGAGGGAGTAACCGATGCGTAAGCCAATCATCGCCGTAATTATCGTAGTGCTGGTGGTGCTCTACGCGTCACTGTTTGTTGTGCAGGAAGGCCAGCGCGGTATCGTGCTGCGTTTTGGTAAAGTCCTGCGCGACGACGAGAATAAGCCACAGGTTTATTCGCCGGGTCTGCACTTTAAAATCCCATTTATTGAAACCGTGAAATCGCTGGATGCGCGTATCCAGACTATGGATAACCAGGCCGATCGCTTTGTCACTAAAGAGAAGAAAGATCTGATCGTCGACTCTTATATCAAGTGGCGTATCAGCGACTTCAGTCGCTACTACCTGGCAACGGGCGGTGGCGATATCTCTCAGGCTGAGGTGCTGCTGAAACGTAAGTTCAGCGACCGTCTGCGTTCAGAAATGGGCCGCCTCGATGTGAAAGATATTGTGACCGATTCGCGTGGCCGTCTGACCACTGACGTACGCGATGCGCTGAACACGGGCAGCGCGGGTAACGATGATGAAGTACAGACGCCGGCAGCAGATGATGCCATCGCCAGCGCTGCCGCAC
Source organism: Pantoea eucrina (assembly GCF_002095385.1). Lineage (GTDB taxonomy): Bacteria > Pseudomonadota > Gammaproteobacteria > Enterobacterales > Enterobacteriaceae > Pantoea > Pantoea eucrina. The sequence goes on from NZ_MIPP01000054.1 coordinate 5,333, forward strand.
GCGTTGAGCGCGAAACCAATAGCAGCGAGCCTGCGCCAAATCCAAACAGTATGGCGGCGCTGGGTATTCAGGTTGTTGATGTGCGTATTAAGCAGATCAACCTGCCAACTGAAGTCTCTGACGCTATCTACAACCGTATGCGCGCCGAGCGTGAAGCGGTTGCCCGTAGCCAGCGTTCACAGGGGCAGGAAGAGGCAGAAAAACTGCGTGCGCAGGCTGATTACCAGGTAACCCGTACGCTGGCTGAAGCGCAGCGTCAGGCGCTGATCTCGCGCGGTGAAGGGGATGGTGAAGCCGCCAAGCTGTTCGCCGATGCCTTCAGCCAGGATCCTGATTTCTATGCGTTCATTCGCAGCCTGCGGGCGTATGAAAACAGCTTTGCGGATAATCAGGACGTCATGGTGCTGAGCCCGGATAGCGATTTCTTCCGCTATATGAAAGCACCGACCAACGTTTCACGATAAGCGCTTATAAAGCCAGGGCCGACACTGATGTCGGCCCTTTTTTGGATAACGTATGAATTCAACCATCTGGATGGCGCTGGCGCTGGTGCTGATACTGGAAGGCGCAGGGCCGATGTTAATGCCGCGACTCTGGCGGCGCCTGATCCTTTCTCTGACGCAGCTGCCTGACCGCCTGCTGCATCGTTTTGGCGGTGGACTGGTGGTGGCGGGCGTGGTGATTTACTGCCTGTTCAGCCAGCATATGCAGGGATAATCGCGCCGCTTACCGGTTAAGTTGTGCCTGTCGGGCCGAGCCTCCCCAACATGTTGTGAGCTGAACAAAAGGCAGGCAAAAAACAGCGCAAACGTGTGCTAAAAGTGCTGAAACTGTGAAAAACCGATGGTAGAATCCATTTTTAAGCAATCGGTGATTTTAGAAATGGGTAAGAACGTCGTCGTACTGGGCACCCAATGGGGTGACGAAGGTAAAGGTAAAATCGTAGACCTTCTGACTGAACGCGCTAATTATGTGGTGCGTTACCAGGGTGGCCACAATGCAGGCCATACACTTGTCATCAACGGTGAAAAAACCGTCCTCCACTTAATTCCTTCTGGCATCCTGCGTGAAAATGTTACCAGCATCATTGGTAATGGAGTGGTATTGTCACCTGAAGCGCTGATGAAAGAGATGAATGGTCTGGAAGCGCGCGGTGTGCCGGTACGTGAACGTCTGCTGATTTCTGAAGCCTGCCCGCTGATCCTGCAATATCACGTTGCAATGGATCTGGCACGCGAAAAAGCGCGCGGTGCCAAAGCGATCGGTACCACGGGCCGCGGTATCGGGCCTGCCTATGAAGATAAAGTGGCGCGTCGCGGCCTGCGGGTCAGCGATCTGTTCAACAAAGAGACCTTTGCAGCCAAGCTGAAAGAGATTGTTGATTTCTATAACTTCCAGCTGGTGAACTACTACAAAACCGATGCCGTTGACTACGAAAAAGTGCTGAGCGACGTGATGGCCGTAGCGGACATCCTGACCAGCATGGTAGTGGACGTATCCGATCTGCTGGATGGCGCGCGCAAGCGTGGCGATCTGATCATGTTTGAAGGTGCGCAGGGTACCCTGCTGGATATCGACCACGGTACTTACCCCTATGTGACTTCCTCTAACACCACCGCAGGCGGCGTGGCAACCGGCTCCGGTATCGGTCCGCGCTATGTCGACTACGTGCTGGGTATCGTGAAAGCCTACTCCACCCGCGTCGGAGCGGGTCCGTTCCCGACCGAGCTGTTTGATGAGACCGGTGAGTTTCTGTGCAAGCAGGGCAATGAGTTTGGTGCCACTACCGGCCGCCGTCGCCGTACCGGCTGGCTTGATGCGGTTGCTGTACGCCGTGCCGTACAGATCAACTCGCTTTCCGGCTTCTGCATGACCAAACTGGACGTGCTGGATGGCCTGAAAGAGGTTAAAATCTGTGTCGGCTACCGTATGCCGGATGGCCGCGAGATGACCACTACGCCGCTGGCAGCTGAAGGCTGGGAAGGTATCGAACCGATTTACGAAACTCTGCCTGGCTGGAGTGAGACCACCTTTGGTGTCAAAACCGTGGAGGGTCTGCCCCAGGCCGCACGTGATTACATCAAGCGTGTCGAAGAAGTAACCGGTGTGCCGGTTGATATTATCTCAACGGGCCCGGACCGTAGTGAGACCATGATTCTGCGCGATCCGTTCGACGCATAATCTTCTCAGGCCGGACATGTTCCGGCCTCTGTTTATCCGCTGTCTGCTTCCGCTCACTCTGTTTTTTTCGGCTCAGGACCACACGGGCATGAAAAAAGCGCTCCGGGTTTTTCCGCACTGGTTTATCATCATTGTTAATCGAAGCGCGCAGCTGGCGCTAAAACTAAAAAATCTGATGGTTTACTGAGGTATATGTGCAGCTAACAAGTTTTACCGATTATGGTCTGCGCGCACTGATTTACATGGCTACGCTGCCCGAGGGCAGGCAGACTAACATTACTGAAGTCACCGATACTTACGGCGTATCGCGTAACCATATGGTAAAAATCATCAATCAACTGAGCCGGGCCGGCTTTGTAGCTGCTACACGCGGCAAAAACGGCGGAATTCGTTTAGGCATGGACCCGGAAAAAATTATTATTGGCGACGTTGTCAGAAAGATGGAGCCGCTGCAGTTAGTTAACTGTGACACCTGCGCCATCACCCCAGCCTGCCGCTTACGTAAGGCGCTTAATGACGCCGTGCAGTTATTTTTGCAGGAGCTGGATAACTATACGCTGGCCGATCTGGTAAGAAACAACGATTCGCTCTACCACATCCTATTGTCCGAACCGCCGGTGGCAATCCACTCCAAATGACATCGGAGGAACCTAATGTCAAAAGATCCTTTTCAGGACAGAGAAGCTGAAAAATATGATAACCCGATCCCCAGCCGCGAATTTATTCTCGGGCTGCTGGAGCAGCGGGAAAAACCAGCCAGCCGCGAAGAGATTGCGGGGGCGTTAAACATCACCAGTGAAGATCAGCTGGAGGCGCTGCGCCGTCGTCTGCGCGCAATGGAGCGTGACGGTCAGCTGGTCTTTACCCGTCGTCAGTGCTATGCGCTGCCGGAACGCCTCGACCTGCTGCGCGGCAAAGTGATAGGCCATCGTGACGGCTACGGCTTTTTACGCGCTGAAGGGCAAAAAGATGACTTCTATCTTTCCGCCGAACAGATGAAATTCTGCCTGCATGGCGACGTGATCCTGGCGCAGCCAGGCGGTGCCGATCGTAAAGGTCGCCGTGAAGCGCGCGTGGTGCGGGTGCTTGAACCGCGCAACAGCCAGATTGTCGGCCGCTACTTTACCGATGCCGGCACGGGCTTCGTGGTGCCGGACGATAGCCGTCTGAGCTTTGATATTCTTATTCCGCAGGACGCAACGCTTGATGCCCGGATGGGCTCTGTTGTCGTGGTCGAGATTGTGCAGCGCGCCACGCGCCGCACCAAAGCTATCGGTAAAGTCACCGAAATCCTCGGCGACAATATGGGCACCGGTCTGGCAGTTGATATGGCGCTGCGTACGCATGAAATTCCGCACACCTGGCCGGAAGAGGTCGAAAGAGAGATTGCGAAGCTGAAAGAAGAGGTGCCGGAAGCGGCGAAGCAGGGACGTATCGATCTGCGTCAGCTGCCGCTGGTTACCATTGATGGCGAAGATGCCCGCGACTTCGATGATGCCGTCTACTGCGAGAAAAAGCGCGGTGGTGGCTGGCGCCTGTGGGTAGCGATCGCTGACGTAAGTTACTACGTGCGGCCGGGTACGGCGCTGGATGACGAAGCGCATCAGCGCGGAACATCAGTCTACTTCCCGTCGCAGGTCGTGCCGATGCTGCCTGAGATCCTCTCCAACGGCCTCTGCTCGCTGAATCCGCAGGTTGACCGCCTTTGCATGGTCTGTGAGATGACTATCTCTGCCAGCGGTAAACTGACCGGCTATAAGCATTATGAAGCGGTGATGAACTCACACGCGCGACTGACCTATAACAAAGTCTGGAATATCCTGCAGGGTAATCCCGAGCTGCGTGAGCAGTATGCGGCACAGGTAAAACATCTCGAAGAGCTGCACGCTATGTACGAGGTGCTGGAAACCGCACGCGAGCAGCGCGGTGGCATCTCATTTGAAACGGAAGAAGCGAAGTTTATCTTCAACGCTGAGCGCCGTATTGAGCGCGTTGAGCGCACGGTACGTAACGACGCGCATAAACTTATCGAAGAGTGCATGATCCTCGCTAACATCGCGTCTGCCCGCTTTGTGGAGAAACACCAGGAGCCGGCGCTGTTCCGCGATCACGATCGTCCGAGTGAAGACAGCATCACCAGTTTCCGCACCGTACTGAGCGAGCTGGGTCTGAGCCTGCCGGGCGGCGCAAAACCGCAGCCTGTGGACTACGCCGAACTGCTGGATCAGATCGCCGAGCGTCCGGATGCTGAGATGCTGCAGACCATGCTGCTGCGCTCCATGAAACAGGCGGTCTACGATCCGGAAAACCGCGGACACTTTGGTCTGGCGCTGGCTTCTTACGCCCACTTTACTTCGCCGATCCGCCGCTATCCGGATCTGCTGCTGCACCGTGCGATTAAATATCTGCTGGCAAAAGAGCAGGGCATGGAAAACGGTATCACTACGCCGAACGGCGGCTACCACTATGATATGCAGCAGATGCTGCAGCTGGGTCAGCACTGTTCGATGACCGAGCGCCGCGCTGATGAAGCGACGCGCGACGTTGCTGACTGGCTGAAGTGCGACTTCATGCAGGATCAGGTGGGCAATGTGTTTAACGGCGTGATCTCCAGCGTGACCGGCTTTGGCTTCTTTGTGCGGCTGAGCGATCTGTTCATCGATGGCCTGGTGCATGTCTCCACGCTGGATAATGACTACTATCGCTTTGATGCCGTCGGACAGCGTCTGATCGGCGAATCGGGCGGCCGTACCTATCGTCTTGGCGATGCGGTGGAAGTACGCGTGGATGCGGTGCACATGGATGAGCGTAAAATCGATTTTGCACTGATCTCCAGCAAGCGCGTGCCGCGTGGCGAAGGCAAAACCGCGCGGGAACGCGAGAAGCGCAGCGGCAAGCCTGCCACAAAGCGCCGTCGCGACGCGGGTAAAAAAGGCAACTTTGAACCGGATGCGGCTTTCCGTGGTGAAAAGAAACCGGCTGCTGCGCAGAAAAGTGAGAAAAAAGGTAATAAAGTCTCTGAGAAAACCCGTAAAATCGCCGCCGCCACTAAGGCTAAGCGGGCATCAAAGAAAAGCAGCGCGACCTGATGGTCACCGGATTGTCCTGACGGGCAATCCGGGTATGCTGTACGCGCTGTACCGGATGCGCCGCCGCGCGCATCCTGAACCCGGATCTCAGCGATCGCTGTTCTAACCCAATCTTGAGCAAAATAATGAGCGAAATAGTTTTTGGCATTCATGCCGTGCAGGCGCTGCTGGAGCGCGACCCCCAGCGTTTTCAGGAAGTTTTCATTCTCAAAGGGCGCGACGATCGCCGCCTGCAGCCGCTGATTGCCGCACTGGAAGCTCAGGGTATTGTGATCCAGCTGGCTAACCGCCAGTGGCTCGATGCACAGGTAGAGGGCGGCGTGCATCAGGGCATCGTGGCGCGTATCAAACCGGGTAAAAATTACCAGGAGGGCGATCTGCCCGATCTGCTGCAGTCGCTGGAGAAACCGTTTCTGCTGATCCTCGACGGCGTAACCGATCCACACAACCTGGGTGCCTGCCTGCGCAGTGCTGACGCGGCGGGTGTTCATGCGGTCATCGTGCCGAAAGATCGTGCTGCACCGCTTAACGCCACGGCAAAAAAAGTCGCCAGCGGCGCTGCGGAAAACGTTCCGCTCATTCGCGTCACTAACCTGGCGCGCACTATGCGACTGCTGCAGGAATACAACATCTGGATCGTTGGCACTGCCGGTGAGGCGGATCATACGGTTTATCAGAGCAAAATGACCGGTCCGCTGGCGCTGGTGATGGGGGCAGAGGGCGAAGGTATGCGCCGCCTGACGCGCGAACACTGCGATGAGCTGATCAGCATTCCGATGGCAGGCAGCGTCTCTTCGCTGAACGTCTCGGTGGCGACCGGCGTCTGCCTGTTTGAGGCCGTGCGCCAGCGCCAGGCGTGATCGGCACCGCAAAATATCAACAAGCGCTTTCCCCTCCTGTACGGCTCTCCTGAATAATTCAGACAGAGCAGGCTGCCAGACGGTTACTCTGCCTGGCAGCCTCGTCGCTATGATGCGTTATCATCAGGAGGCGCTATGTTTCATACCACTCACCACGTATTCAACCAGCCTCATCCTCTCTGCAACAGTAATCTGTTTACCCGCGACAGCGCGCTGTGCGATGCCGTGGTGCGCGAAGGCGCGGCCTGGGACCAGGCGTGGCTGGCGTCGGTTGGTCTGCAGCTTGGCAGCGCGGAATCGCTGGAGCTGGGACGGCTGGCCAATAGTGAACCGCCGGTACTGCAGCGCTATGACGCGCGCGGCGAGCGCATCGACGAGGTGCGGTTTCATCCCGCCTGGCATCTGCTGATGCAGGGCGTTTGTGCCAGCCGCTTACATAATCTCAGCTGGCAGCCTGATGCCCCGGCTCATGCATGGTAGCGCGTGCGGCGCGCTTTATTCTGCATGCCCAGGCGGAAGCGGGTTCCCTCTGTCCGGTCACCATGACGCACGCCGCGCTTCCTCTGCTGCAGGCGCATCTGCCCGCAGCCTATGCTGACTGGCGCGCAGGCCTGCTGAGCGACCGCTATGATGCCCATCACCTGCCAGGCGGTCAGAAGCGCGGGCTGCTGATTGGCATGGGGATGACTGAAAAGCAGGGCGGTACTGACGTGCTGACTAACACCACGCGCGCTGAACCACTCGGTGTGCGTGCGCCGGGCGAGCCGTGGCGCATTACCGGTCATAAATGGTTTTTCTCTGTGCCGCAAAGCGATGCGCATCTGATCCTGGCCCATACCTCACGCGGCCTGAGCTGTTTTTTTCTGCCGCGACTGCTGCCTGACGGCACGCGCAATGCGCTGCGCATCGAGCAGCTCAAGGAGAAGCTGGGCAACCGCTCCAATGCCAGCGCTGAAGTGGAGTTTCAGGATGCCACCGGCTGGCTGATGGGCGAAGAGGGTGAAGGCGTGCGGCTGTTGTTACGCATGGGCGGCATGACGCGCTTCGACTGCGCGCTCGGCAGCCACGGCCTGATGCGCCGTGCGCTGTCGGTGGCGCTGCATCATGCGCAGCAGCGACAGGTCATGGGCAAACCGCTCAGCGAGCAGCCGCTGATGCGCCTCCAGCTGGCACGACAGGCGCTGCAGCTTGAAGCGCAGACTGCGCTGTTGCTGCGGCTCGCCCGGGCGTGGTCAGCGCCAGCCAGCGAGACGGAGCGGCTCTATGCCCGGCTCTTTACACCGGTAGCGAAGTTTGCCATCTGCCGGGCCGGTATGCCGTTTGTCGCGGAGAGCATGGAGGTGCTGGGCGGTATCGGCTACTGCGAACAGAGCGAACTGCCGCGGCTGTATCGCGAGATGCCGGTTAACAGCATCTGGGAGGGATCGGGCAATGTCATGTGTCTGGATATTCTGCGCGTACTGCAGCGCTATCCTGCATGCCATGCGCTGCTGCAGCAGGAGTTTGAGGCGGTGAGGGGCGCTAATCGTCATGTTGATCGCAGCTGGCGTCAGCTGCGTCTGCAGCTGCGTCATCCGCATGAAGCGCAGGCGCGTGACCTGGCGCAGGAGCTGTTCTGGCTGGCGAGTGCGGCGATACTGCTGAAAGTTGCAGAACCGCCGCTGGCCGATGCGTGGTGTGCGCTTGCGCTCGACGGGCGCGGCGCACGTGGCCCGGATGAGACGCTGGCCGCGCGTCTGCTACTGCGCGCCGGCGCTGCCTGAAGGCGCGCCGTAGAGGATCGCGGTGGCGTACCACAGGCCGGGAAAGGAGGTGTCATCCAGCATCACAATCTGATAATAGACAGCCCCAGCCTGGCTGGCGCGTGCGGCAATCGCGCGCTGTACATCATCCGGTGAACCGCGCGTCGACGCGCTGATATTGCCCAGCTTCGGCAGTCCGGCGCTCTGCGCGCGCGAAATCTCCTGTGGCTGTGAGGCGGGCGGCGGCGGCGCCTGCGGGGTCGACTGCAGCGTTGAACATCCACACAGCACCAGACTCAACAGCAGTAACAGACGGGACATAACGGCTCCGGAAGTGCAGGGAAGATAGCTAAAGTGTAAGCCATCTTCCCGCAATCATCAGCTGTTGAGCCTGAACAGGCTGACCAGCGCCGTAAGATGATGCCCTTTTTCGCTCAGATGCCGGGCGGTGCTCTCAGACTGCATAACCATATCGCTGCTCTGATGCGTCGCCTGACCAATATGGTTCATCGCCAGATTAACCTGACCGATACCCGCCGCCTGCTCCTGCGCCGCAATATTGATCTCATCCATCAGCGTTTTGACCTGCTCAAAATGCGTCACAATGTGGCTCATATTATCGCGCGTCTGCTCAGAGAGCGCATGGCCCGCCGCAACCCGCTCAATGGATCGGGCGATCAGCGTATCGATCTCTTTTGCTGCGCTGGCGCTGCGTTGCGCCAGCGCCCGCACTTCGGCGGCGACCACGGCAAAGCCGCGCCCGTGTTCGCCGGCGCGCGCGGCTTCTACGGCCGCGTTCAGGGCCAGGATATTGGTCTGGAATGCTATTGACTCAATCACATGGGTAATATCGGCAATACTCTGCGACGCAACCCTGATCTCCGCCATGGTTTCCGCTGAGCGGGCGACAGTGGCCCCACCCTGACTGACGGTACCGGCAGCTTCGCTCATCAGTGCCATCGCCTGACGTACGTTAGCCGCGGTCTGCGCCACCGTGGCGCCAAACTGCTCCATGCTGGCGGAAGTCTCTTCCACGCTGCTCGCCTGACGGCTAATCTGCTCGCTGATGGTCGCGCTGCCAGCCGCAATCGTATCGGTGCCGTCACTGATCTCCTGAGCGGCGCCCCGCACCTGGCGCACCACTTTTTCCAGCCCGTCGCCAATGCCGTTGATGGCAGCCACCAGCTGGCCCACCTCATCGCGTCGCGCTGAGTTAAGATGCGCCTGCAGGTTACCTGCCGCATACTCTTCGGCCAGATGGATCACCTGCTGCAACGGGCGGGTAAGGGCATGACGACAGTAAAAAACAAAGCCGGCAGCAAACAGCAGCACCAGCGCCAGGCCGATAGCCATAAACAGGTTGCGACTCTGCGTAACCGGCGCCAGCAACGCGGCACGGCTGACCTCACCGGCAATAACCCAGTCCCAGCCCGGCAGCTGCTGCCACGCCAGCAGCCGGGTTTCACCGGCGTCCTCAAAGCTGAGCAGCCCGGCGGGCTGAGTCAGCAGCCGCTGCTGTACCGCCTGACTCCAGCGTGGCTGCTGACCCTCAGCGTGGCGGTCAAACAGGTAGGTGCCCTGTTTGCTGCCCGGCGTACCGTTCAGCACAAAGAAACTGCCGCTGTCACCAAGATGGCGCGCCAGCACTTTGTCGCGTATCAGCGCATACTGCGTATCGATTTTTACGCCGACAAATAAAATCGCAATGACGCTGCCGCTTTCATCACGTACCGGCTCATACTGGGTGATATAGCGATGCCCGAACAGCGTAGCCAGCCCGCGCCATGTGGTGCCTTGCTGCACGCTGCGCCAGGCGGCGCTGCTGCGATCGAGCCGGGTGCCAATGGCGCGGCTGCCATCCTCTTTTTTCAGTGACGTCGCGATACGCACGTAGTCATCGCCGTCGCGGACAAAGATGGTTGTTACCGCGCCGGTACGCTCAAAAAAGTCATCCACGGCAAGCTGATCGAGATTGAGCGTTTTCAGACCGGCACGCAGCACCGGCGTGCTCAGCTCGCCTGTCTGAACGCGGGTGCTCTCGTCACGGCTGAAACGTTTAGGTAAAAAGCTCTGGAATAATCTGGTGTAGTTTGCCACCTCTTCGGAGAGCGTAGCGTTAAACAGCGTGGCCATTTCACTGATGCCCTGCACCTGATTGGTCATATCGTCGGTTGCCAGCTGCTCCAGCTGACGGGCGGCGTTATGGCTCAGGGTAAATGTCAGGATAAACAGTACGACGGCGACGCTGAAAGACGTCAATACAGACAGCCTGACGCCAAGGCTCAGGGCGCTGAGAGAAAGACGCTTCATAAAATACCTGTTATTTAGAATGGGGGAGAACGATCAACGGCAAAAACCGGCAAAGGTTTAGGGTGAAAAAGCAGCGACGTTAATCTGCTAACGCGCCGGCAGAGAACAGGTACACTCGGTATCAGATGCACGCTATTCAGGAGCGCTACCGTGATTGAACTGACAACAGAGACTCTGGCAGGAATCGAGTGTATTCATGCCGCACCCGCCGGTCAGCGGCAGACTCCGCTGCCCGCCATTCTCTTTTACCATGGCTTTACCTCATCAAAAGAGGTTTACAGCTACTTTGCTGTGGCGCTGGCGCAGGCAGGATTTCGCGTCATCATGCCTGATGCAGAGATGCACGGGGCGCGTTATCAGGGCGATAGCGCACTGCGTATGACGCGTTTCTGGGAGATTTTGCGCCAGAATATTGATGAGCTGCCGCAGCTGGAGAGCGCGCTGCGTGACAACCGCTGGATCGCCGGCGAACGTTTTGCGGTGGCGGGGGCGTCAATGGGCGGGATGACGGCGCTGGGAGCCATGGCGCGCTACCCGCACATTCAGAGTGTTGGCTGTCTGATGGGATCGGGCTATTTCCGGCAGCTCAGCGAGCAGCTCTTCCCGCCGCTGGTACCGAAAACCGCTGAGCAGCAGCAGCTGCTTGCTGCGCGCCTGGCGCCGCTGAGCGCTTACGATCCCGCCACAAAGCTGGCCCGGCTTGCCAGCCGGCCGCTGCTGCTCTGGCACGGCGAAGCGGATGAGGTGGTGCCTTTCGCTGAGACGCAGCGCCTTGCAGAGGCGCTGCGCGCCACACAGCAGGATGGTCAGCTTACGTTCCTGTCTGAGCCGCAGATTGGGCATAAAATCACGCCCGCCGCGCTCACCGCGCTGGTGGCGTTTTTTACGCGTTCCCTCTGAGCAGCCGCCAGCGGGGACTTCAGCGCTGCCCGGACAGTCGATCGGCGGGGCGCTGCGCAGCGGTAAACGGGTTATCAGCCGGCGCATCCAGCCGGTTAACATAGATATAGCCTGAAGCCGCTTTACTGCTGCTTCTCATCTGCTGCGCAGAGTCAGTAACGCTGGCAATGGCGGGGGAAGAGAGAAAGAGACTCAGTAAAGTGGCGACAATGACAGCTTTCATAATCGACTCCTCACCTGTGATACTTCATCAATCGCGCACGCGGTGCATTGTTCAGGGCGCTTTTATAGAGTTTAGTTTTTAACCAGCGCAGCGCCAGAGCGGCTTTTTGAACGCGTACTTCAATGTTTTTGAAAAAACGCGCGTAACAGGCTGAAGTTGCACGCTTAGCACAAAAAGGCGCGCTGTCTGGCACGCCTGTGCAAAACAGGCGAAATGTGCGCTTGTGTTTAGCCCCTGAGGCCAGTATGATTACGCGTCAATTTTTCAGCTGCATTCAGAGGTGTGTGTCATTTAACGATGATATGCAACCTATAACGTTCCTTGCTTCCATGGGCCGCAGCTGACCCTGACAGGAGGCTGAATAATCCGTAAGGAGCTATCGATGCGTCATTACGAAATCGTATTTATGGTCCATCCTGACCAGAGCGAACAGGTTCCGGGCATGATCGAGCGTTACACTGGTGCTATCACTGGTGCACAGGGCACGATCCACCGTCTGGAAGACTGGGGCCGCCGTCAGCTGGCTTACCCGATCAACAAACTGCACAAAGCTCACTATGTTCTGCTGAACGTAGAAGCGCCGCAGGAAGTGATCGACGAGCTGGAAACTAACTTCCGCTTCAACGACGCCGTTATCCGCAGCATGGTTATGCGCGTTAAGCACGCGGTAACTGAAGCTTCTCCGATGGTTAAAGCGAAAGACGAGCGTCGTGAGCGCCGCGAAGATTTCGCTAACGAATCGGCAGAAGAGTCAGATGCTGGGGATTCTGAAGAGTAATTCCCGATGACGGCAAATCAGCTGCGTCTGTCTGGCACAGTGTGCAGGACGCCAGTTCGAAACGTCAGTCCGTCAGGGATCCCACACTGCCAGTTCATGCTTGAGCATCGTTCTGTGCAGGAGGAGGCCGGGTTTCACCGGCAAGCCTGGTGTCAGATGCCGGTGATTATCAGCGGCAGCGCCCATCAGGCGATTACTCAACATATAACGGTCGGCACGCAACTCACGCTCACAGGTTTTATTAGCTGCCATCAGGCACGCAATGGCCAGAGCAAACTTGTGTTACATGCCGAGCAGATTGAATTGATAGATTCTGGAGACTAGCCAAATGGCACGTTATTTCCGTCGTCGCAAGTTCTGCCGTTTCACCGCGGAAGGCGTTCAAGAGATCGATTATAAAGATATCGCAACGCTGAAAAACTACATCACTGAAAGCGGCAAGATTGTTCCAAGCCGTATCACCGGTACTCGTGCTAAATACCAGCGTCAGCTGGCTCGTGCTATCAAGCGCGCGCGTTACCTGTCTCTGCTGCCGTACACTGATCGTCATCAGTAATCGGCAACTGTCCATTAACGACTTTAAGAGGATAAGGTAATGCAAGTTATTCTGCTTGATAAAGTAGCAAACCTGGGCAGCCTGGGTGACCAGGTTAACGTTAAAGCGGGCTACGCTCGTAACTTCCTGGTACCACAGGGCAAAGCTGTTCCTGCTACCAAGAAAAACGTTGAGTTCTTTGAAACTCGTCGTGCTGAACTGGAAGCCAAACTGGCTGACGTTCTGGCAGCTGCCAACGCACGTGCTGAGAAAATCAGCGGCCTGGGCACCGTTACCATCGCGTCTAAAGCAGGCGACGAAGGTAAACTGTTCGGTTCTATCGGTACCCGCGACATCGCTGATGCAGTTTCTGCAGCAGGTGTTGAGGTGTCTAAGAGCGAAGTTCGCCTGCCGAACGGCGTTCTGCGCACCACCGGTGAGCATGAAGTTGACTTCCAGGTTCATAGCGAAGTTTTCGCTAAACTGGTTGTGAATGTAGTTGCTGCATAATTTTATGCAGTGATGCGAAAACGCCGGCCCTGTGCCGGCGTTTTTGTTTCCGGCGCTTACTGAGCGCGGATAAAGCTGCCGTCGGGCTGACGGGTAAACAGCACCGGACCGTTACTGCCATCAACGGTAAGGCCAGTCACCACGCCGTCGCCATTCTGGCGAATTTTCACCTGCTGACCGCTCTGCAGCGAGCTCAGCGGCGAGCCTTCCCCCTCCACACGCGCCATTGCAAACACATCATTAACCGGCAGATTATTGTCCCGGAACAGCTGCGCCAGCGTCTGGCCCGAGGCTACGCTGTAGCTGCGCCAGGTGCCCTGCGCATCAATAGCCGGCTGGCCGTTTTGCGGCGCAGAAGCGCTATCCTGATTACCAGAAAGCTCCGCCTGCATTGGCACCTCTTTCGGCTGACTCTCAACCGAACGTTCAACCGGATATTTGCCGTTGCTGGTCGGCCAGAGAAACGCCAGCAGCACGATTATCAGGGCAATAACGATGCCGCGGCGATGAAGCGGCGGCAGGGGATCCATCCAGCGTACATCATCCAGCAGGTGCCAGACGCGCTGCAGGGCAGCAGGCATGCGGGACGGGGTATCTGTGGCCATAGGTGAATCCTCCTCGCCAGCGGTTTTATGCAGTCTGGCTGGCAGCCAGCGTTGCAGCCAGGGTAACAGCGTTCGCGTGGTGCGCGTCCGGCGACGTCGCGGGGCAATCTGGCCCATGTTATCTCTCTTGTTTTACAGTATGGGCAATGACAGCAGGAAGTGCCCGCCAGCATTGAAAAATTTGACCTGCGTATTGTTTCTGTTTCGTCGCCAAATGTCATCACGCACCGCGTGAGATTTTACGCCAGCCGCGTGCGCTGCTATGCTGCCGGTTCAATTTTATCCGGGATTAAGGAATCAAGATGACGACCCCTTCATTTGACAGCGTCGAATCACAAGCAAGTTACGGTATCGGTTTACAGGTTGGTCAGCAGCTGCAGGAGTCTGGACTGCAGGGTCTGCAGCCTGAAGCACTGCTGGCAGGTCTGCGCGACGCGCTGGAAGGGAACTCACCGGCGGTTCCGGTTGATGTGGTACACCGTGCGCTGCGCGAAGTACACGAGCGTGCAGAAGGCGTGCGCCGCGAGCGCACCGAAGCGATGGCCGCACAGGGTCAGCAGTTCCTGGAGCAGAGTGCCCAGCGTGAAGGCGTGAGCACGACGGAGTCAGGCCTGCAGTTTAGCGTGATCAAACAGGGCGATGGTCCGATTCCGTCACGTCAGGATCGCGTACGCGTGCACTACACCGGTAAGCTTATCGACGGCAGCGTGTTCGACAGCTCCGTTGCCCGCGGTGAGCCAGCAGAGTTTCCGGTTACCGGCGTTATCGCTGGCTGGATCGAAGCATTAACGCTGATGCCGGTTGGCTCAAAATGGGAGCTGACTATTCCGCACAACCTCGCCTACGGTGAGCGTGGTGCCGGCGCCTCAATCCCGCCATTCAGCACCCTGATTTTTGAAGTTGAGCTGCTGGAAATCCTGTAATAGCTTCGCCGCCAGGGGCGCATTAATGCGCCCCCTGCGGGTGGGTCAATGTAGGGCCGCCATTAATGGCGCCCTTGTTGCGTGCGGGGCTGAAACCAGGGGCGCATTAATGCGCCCCCTGCGGGTGGGTCAATGTAGGGGCGCC
>NZ_MIPP01000055.1 GCF_002095385.1 Pantoea eucrina
CCGGTCTGCAGGTCGCCGCTGCGCGTCGCCTGCGCCAGGCTCGCCGCCAGCGACAGGATCACGGCACAAAGAAAAGTCAGCAGGATAAGTTTCACAGGCAGCATTCAGGGTATCCGGGGCAGAAAAAGAAGTGCGTTATTATGCAGCAAAACGGCGCCTGTTTATTCACCAACTATGCGCTGGCACGCAACGCGACGGCAGACCCATCATCGTGCGCTGCGGCTGCGGTTCAGCCATAAAAAAAGCCCGCATGCGGCGGGCTTTATGTCAGAACGGGGTTATTCCCACTCAATCGTCGCCGGTGGCTTACCGGAGATGTCATACACCACGCGGGAGATGCCGCTGACTTCATTGATGATGCGGTTGGAGACGCGGCCAAGGAAATCGTATGGCAGATGCGCCCAGTGTGCGGTCATGAAGTCGATGGTTTCCACCGCGCGCAGTGAGACCACCCAGTCATACTTACGGCCGTCGCCCATTACGCCGACGGAGCGCACCGGCAGAAACACGGTAAACGCCTGGCTCACTTTATTGTAGAGATCCGCTTTGCGCAGCTCCTCAATAAAGATGGCGTCGGCGCGGCGCAGCAGATCGCAGTACTCTTTCTTCACTTCGCCCAGCACGCGCACGCCAAGACCCGGTCCCGGGAACGGGTGACGGTAGAGCATGTCATATGGCAGGCCCAGCTCAAGACCGATCTTGCGCACTTCATCTTTGAACAGCTCTTTCAGCGGCTCAACAAGGCCCATCTTCATCTCTTTCGGCAGGCCGCCCACGTTATGGTGCGATTTGATCACGTGCGCTTTACCGGTGGCAGAAGCAGCGGACTCAATCACATCCGGATAGATGGTGCCCTGCGCCAGCCACTTCACTTCGGTCAGCTTCAGCGCTTCTTCGTCGAACACCTCAACAAACACGCGGCCGATGATTTTACGCTTGGCTTCCGGATCGTTTTCACCCGCCAGCGCATCGAGAAAGCGCGCTTCCGCCGGTACGTGGACAATGTTCAGACCGAAATGGTCGCCAAACATATCCATCACCTGCTCCGCTTCATTCAGGCGCAGCAGACCGTTATCAACAAATACGCAGGTCAGGCGATCGCCGATAGCGCGGTGCAGCAGCATGGCGGTTACCGAGGAGTCAACGCCGCCGGAGAGGCCGAGGATCACGCGGTCGCTGCCCACCTGCTGGCGGATACGCTCAACGGCGTCTTCAATGATTTTCGCCGGCGTCCAGAGCGCTTCACAGCCGCAGATATCGCGGATAAAGCGCTCCAGCATGCGCAGTCCCTGACGGGTGTGCGTCACTTCCGGATGGAACTGCACGCCGTAGAATTTCTTCTCTTCATTCGCCATGATGGCAAACGGACAGGTTTCAGTGCTGGCGACGGTGACGAAGTCAGCCGGAATTGCGGTGACTTTATCGCCGTGGCTCATCCAGACATCCAGCAGCGGCTTGCCGGCGGCGCTGATCGCATCTTCGATATCACGCACCAGCGCGCTCTGCGTGGTGACTTCCACCTGCGCATAGCCAAACTCGCGCTCATTTGAGCCTTCAACCTTGCCGCCCAGCTGCATCGCCATAGTCTGCATGCCGTAGCAGACGCCCAGTACCGGCACGCCAGCGTTAAAGACGTACTCAGGCGCGCGCGGGCTGTCCAGCTCGGTGGTGCTCTCAGGGCCACCTGACAGGATAATTCCGTTCGGGTTGAACGCACGGATTTGCTCTTCGGTGACATCCCACGCCCAGAGTTCGCAGTAGACGCCCAGCTCACGCACGCGGCGCGCAACCAGCTGCGTATACTGCGAACCAAAATCGAGGATCAGGATACGATGTTTATGAATATTTTCAGTCGTCATTGAGGCATTTCCAGTGGGATGGACTTAACAATAAAAGCGCCCGGCCAGAGCCGGGCGGGAAATCTTCAGGGATCAGGAACCCATGCGGTAGTTCGGTGACTCTTTAGTGATGGTCACATCGTGCACGTGACTCTCATTGATGCCGGCGCCGCTGATGCGGACAAACTCCGCTTTGGTGCGCAGATCATCAATGGTCGGGCAGCCGGTCAGGCCCATGCAGGAGCGCAGGCCACCCATCTGCTGATGGACGATCTCTTTCAGGCGACCTTTATAGGCAACGCGGCCTTCGATACCTTCCGGCACCAGCTTATCTGCGGCGTTATCGGTCTGGAAGTAACGGTCAGAAGAGCCTTTGGACATTGCGCCGAGTGAGCCCATACCGCGGTACGATTTAAATGCGCGGCCCTGATAGAGTTCGATCTCACCCGGAGACTCTTCGGTGCCGGCCAGCATAGAGCCCACCATCACAGCGGCTGCGCCTGCGGCGATCGCTTTAGCGATATCGCCGGAGAAGCGGATCCCGCCATCTGCCACGACCGGAATACCGGTGCCTTCCAGCGCCGCAACGGCGTCAGAAACAGCGGTGATCTGCGGAACGCCTACGCCGGTGACGATACGGGTGGTACAGATAGAGCCGGGGCCAATCCCCACTTTCACCGCGCTGACGCCCGCTTCAGCCAGCGCCAGGGCACCGGCGCCGGTGGCAACGTTGCCGCCAATGATTTCAAGGTCAGGATATTTGGCGCGGGTTTCACGAATGCGCTGCAGTACGCCTTCGGAGTGGCCGTGCGAAGAGTCAATCAGCAGCACATCAACGCCAGCGGCAACCAGCGCATCCACGCGCTCTTCGTTACCGGCGCCGGCACCCACCGCCGCGCCCACGCGCAGACGACCCTGCGCATCTTTACAGGCGTTGGGTTTACGTTCAGCTTTCTGGAAATCTTTTACGGTAATCATGCCCAGCAGGTGGAAGCTCTCATCCACCACCAGCGCTTTTTCAACGCGCTTTTCATGCATCCTCTGCAGCACCACTTCGCGCGCCTCACCCTCTTTTACCGTCACCAGACGCTCTTTCGGCGTCATAACCGCGGTAACCGGCAGCGTCAGATCGGTTACAAAGCGCACATCGCGACCGGTGATGATCCCCACCAGCTCGTTACCGGCGTTGACGACCGGATAGCCGGCAAAGCCGTTGCGATCGGTAAGCTCTTTCACTTCCGCCAGCGTCGTGGTTGGCAGCACGGTCTGCGGCTCTGTTACCACGCCACTCTCATGCTTTTTCACCTTACGCACTTCATCAGCCTGACGCTCAATCGACATATTTTTATGAATAAAGCCGAGGCCGCCTTCCTGTGCCAGCGCAATCGCCAGACCCGCTTCGGTCACGGTATCCATCGCAGCAGAGAGCATAGGAATGTTCAGACGGATGTTTTTGGTCAGTTGGGTGCTGAGGTCAGCGGTGTTAGGCAATACAGTGGAGTGAGCGGGAACGAGCAGGACGTCGTCAAATGTGAGGGCTTCTTTCGCGATTCTTAGCATTGCAATATCTCCACCTGGGGGCGTTGAAAACAGATAAAATATTGCCGCGGCATTATACAGGACGAAACCGATTGCCTCTACTGCTTTTCAGAAAAAGTCTTGATCCTGCGCAGCAGCCCTGTAGTATCGATGAATTAACCCTCTGATTTAAAATTTGATCTTCATCACATGTCGCTACCTGCAACCGCCAATATTTTTACCGTCAGCCGCCTCAACACCACGGTGCGCACGCTGCTGGAAAATGAGATGGGCCTGGTGTGGCTCAGCGCTGAGATCTCCAATTTCACGCAGCCCGCGTCCGGCCACTGGTACTTCACGCTGAAAGATGATGGCGCACAGGTGCGCTGCGCGATGTTCCGCAACAGCAACCGGCGCGTGACGTTCCGGCCGCAGCACGGGCAGCAGGTGCTGGTGCGGGCCAGCGTCACGCTGTATGAGCCGCGCGGCGACTATCAGTTAATCATTGAAAGCATGCATCCGGCGGGTGAAGGCCTGCTGCAGCAGCAGTTTGAGCAGCTGAAAGCGCAGCTCAGCGCAGAAGGGTTGTTCGATCAGCAGTTCAAACAGCCGCTGCCCGATCCGGCTCGCCAGGTCGGAGTGATCACCTCCGCAACCGGCGCCGCGCTGCATGATGTGCTGCGCGTGCTGCACCGCCGCGATCCCTCACTCCCGGTAGTTATCTACCCCACCGTGGTGCAGGGGGCCGATGCGCCCGCTGCCATCGTGCGCGCTATCGAGCTGGCCAACCAGCGTAACGAATGTGACGTGCTGATTGTCGGCCGCGGCGGCGGCTCGCTGGAAGATCTCTGGTGCTTCAACGATGAGCGCGTGGCGCGTGCGATTTTTGCCAGCCGCCTGCCGGTGGTCAGCGCCGTGGGGCATGAAACGGATGTCACTATCGCCGATTTTGTCGCCGATCTGCGCGCGCCCACGCCCTCTGCCGCCGCTGAGATTGTCAGCCGCAATCAGGTCGAGCTGCTGCGGCAGCTGCAGTCACAGCAGCAGCGCATGGAGATGGCGATGGACTACTATCTCGCCGGGAAGCTGCGTTATCTCACGCAGCTTCAGCATCGCCTGCAGCAGCAGCATCCGCAGCTGCGCCTGGCACGGCAGCAGACCGCCCTGTTTCAGCTGCAGCGTCGCTTAGGCGCAGCCGCCGATCGGCAGCTGCGCAGCGCGCAACGCCAGCAGGATCGGCTGCTGCAGCGGCTCAGTGCGCAGCAGCCACAGGGGCGCATCCTGCGCGCGCAGCAGCAGCTCGCGCAGTGGCACTACCGTCTGCAGCAGAGCATGCAGCAGCAGCTGGGACAGGATCGCCAGCGCTTTGGCACGCTGATGGCGCAGCTGGAAGGAGTCAGCCCGCTGGCGACGCTGGCGCGCGGCTTCAGCGTTACCACCGATGCGCAGGGCGAAGTTGTAAAACAGATCGCGCCGCTGCAGCCAGGCGACAGGCTGCGCACCCGGCTGGAAGATGGCTGGGTGGAGAGCGAAGTCACCGCCCTCACGCCGCTGAAACGCCGCCGTAAACCCCGCCAATCCTGACCAGCACGCAGGGAGATCCCCTCCCTGCCTGCACGTTTCCTGCTCTGCCTGACCCCGGTCTATACTCTTTGCATACCCATCACCCAGGGAGTCCGGCATGTCATACAGCGTAATTCCCCCCTATATTCTGCGTAACATCATCGACAACTGTGCAGGGCCGCAACAGGAGTCGGCGCGCCGCACGCTTACTCACGTTCAGCAGCTAATGGCGGAGCCGCACCGCGTCATCGCACCGGCGGATATCGCCCGGCCAGGTCAGGTGCTGCGCGCCATTTTTGATGCCAGAGAGAGTCAGACGCTGCCCGGCACGCTGATACGTCAGGAAGGTCAGCTTGGCAACGGCGACGTGGCTGCGGATGAAGCCTGGGACTATCTGGGCGTTACTTATGATTTTTTCTGGAACGTTTATCAGCGAAACTCGCTCGACAACAAAGGGCTGAAGCTGGACGGTACCGTGCACTACGGCCAGAATTATCAGAACGCTTTCTGGAACGGCCAGCAGATGGTCTTTGGCGACGGTGACGGCGAGATTTTTAATCGCTTCACCATCGCGATTGACGTGGTCGCCCATGAACTGACGCACGGCGTCACGGAAAGCGAAGCGGGACTGATCTACTTTCAGCAGGCGGGCGCGCTGAATGAGTCGATGTCTGATGTCTTTGGCTCACTGGTAAAACAGTATCAGCGGCAGCAGCGCGCGGAGGAAGCGGACTGGATCATCGGCGAAGGATTGCTGGCTAAAGACATTAACGGCAGCGGTCTGCGCTCCATGTCAGCCCCCGGCACCGCCTATGATGACCCGCTGCTGGGTAAAGATCCGCAGCCGGCGGATATGGCGCACTATATCGAAACGCGTGATGACAACGGCGGCGTGCATCTCAACTCCGGTATTCCTAACCGCGCGTTTTATCTTGCGGCCACCGCGCTGGGCGGTTTTGCATGGGAACGCGCCGGTCAGGCGTGGTATGACACGCTGTGTGACAAAACCCTGCCGCAGGATGCTGATTTCAGCACCTTTGCCCGCTTTACCGTTGAGCATGCGGCAAAACGCTTTGATCGGCAGGTCGCGGAGCAGATCCAGGCCGCCTGGCAAGAGGTGGGTGTGAAGTGAACATAGAACTGACGGATGACGCGATCGTAGAGCTGGCGCGGGAGGGCGGCTTCGCCTTTATTCCCAAACTGCGTAAAGAGCGGCGTTTTGCGCTGGCCCAGCTGCCGGAACCGCAGAAACAGCGGGTCTGTCAGGTGCTGGAGCAGGCGCTGCCGCTCGGCGAGCAGGCGGAACAGGCTACCTCCGCAGGCAGTGGCGATCAGCACTATTTCCGCATCCAGATCACCTACGCCACCCACCATGAGGCGGGTGCTATCGTGATTTACGTAGCGGAAAAAGATGCGCCGCCAGCGCTGCAGGCGCTGTGGCAGAACGGAGAGTAGGCAAAAAAAGGCCGGCATCCTCTGCCGGCCCTGCTGCTCTTACTTGCTGTCTGGCAGCGCGTAAGCAATCACATAATCCCCGCGGTCCGGCGACTGGCGTGCGCCACCGGCAGAGATCAGGATGTACTGCTTGCCATTTTTGGGTGAGACATAGCTGATTGGGCCACCCTGGCTGCCGACCGGCAGGCGCGCTTTCCACACCTCTTTACCGGTTGAGCTGTCAAAGGCGCGCAGGTAGTAGTCCTGCGTACCGGCGATAAACACCAGTCCGCCCTGCGTCGCCAGCGTACCGCCCAGCGTTGGCATACCTACCGGCATCTGCGCGTGCATTTTGATACCAAACGGGCCGGTATCCTGCACGGTACCCACCGGCACCTGCCAGACAATCTGACGCGTTTTCATGTCGATAGCTGAAAGCGTACCAAACGGCGGGGCCTGACACGGAATGCCGAGCGGCGACATAAAGCGGTTTTTATTCACTGCATATGGCGTGCCCTTAAGCGGTACGGCGCCCATGCCGGTGTTAACCGATTCACCGCCGTTGCTGCCGCGAGCCACTTTGCTGGTGTCCTGCGGGATCATCTGTACCCACAGGCCAAGGCGCATATCGTTGACGAACATATACTGATTGTTGGGATCAAACGAGATACTGCCCCAGTTCAGACCACCCAGAGACCCCGGGAAGCTGAGCGATTTGTCCGTGTCCGGTACGGTGAACAGACCGTCATAGCGCATGCCTTTAAACGCGATACGGCACGCCAGCTGGTCAAACGGCGTCGCGCCCCACATATCGGATTCCGTCAGCGTCTGGTTGCCGATATTGGGCATCTCAACCGAGTGCGGCTGGGTTTTGGTGTACTGCTCGTTCGGGATGTGCCCCTGCGGCATCGGCCGCTCTTCCACTTTGGTCAGCGGCTTGCCGGTCAGGCGGTCCAGCACCCAGATCATGCCGGTTTTTGCCCCGATGACCACCGCCGGTTTGGTGGTGCCATCCTTCATCGGGAAGTCGACCAGGCTTGGCTGCATCGGCAGGTCAAAGTCCCACAGGTCGTTGTGAACTGTCTGATAGACCCACTTCTGTTTGCCGGTAGTGGCATCCAGCGCGAGGATGGATGCACCGTAGGTGTGATCGAGCTTTGTGCGATTCGCGCCCCACAGATCCACTGACGAGCTGCCCATCGGCAGGAACACGGTGTTCATCGCCGGATCGTAGGAGAGCGGCGCCCAGGAGTTCGGCGTGCTGCGGGTATAATCCTGGCCCGGCATCAGTACCGCATTCGGATCGTCGTTGCCTGGATCGAACGCCCAGCGCATTTTACCGCTGATCACATCAAAGCCGCGCAGTACGCCGCCTGGCATATCGGTCTGCACGTTGTCCGCCACGCGACCGCCGACTACCACGGTGGTACCGGCAACCTGCGGTGCGGAGGTCAGCTGATAGAGCGGATCGGGCGCCTTGCCCAGCCCCTGCTTCAGGTCAACCACGCCGTTGTTGCCAAAGCTGGCGCAGAACTCACCGTTGTCGGCGTTAATCGCGATAAGACGCGCATCGATCGTGTTCATCAGGATACGGCGCTGGCAGCTGTCGCCTGCGGCCAGAACCGGTGCCGGCACCGGCGTGGAGCCTGGCTGCGTGGGCTGCGTCACCGGTTTGGTGGCGTCAAAATAGGCCAGACCGCGGCAGCGGTTCCACACTTCCGCCTGCGCATTGATTTCACGCTTCCAGATCTGCTTACCGCTGTCCGCTTCTACCGCAATCACATTGTTGTGCGGCGTGCAGAGATAGAGCGTGTTGCCAACCTGCAGCGGCGTCTGCTGATCTTCAGCGCCATTGCCGGTCGGGCTGAGCGGTGTGTCGCCGGTACGGAAGGTCCAGGCAACCTGCAGTTCATTAACGTTGTCACGCGTGATCTGATCAATCGCCGCAAAACGATCCCCTTCCGGCGTGCGGCCGTAGCTGCTCCAGTCCTGCTGCGGTTTGCTTTTATCCACCGGGATCAGCGGCAGCTGCGAACCGGTAAAGGCCACGGTAGGATGCGGCTGAAACATCTGCACCACGGTAGCGATCATGCCAACCGCAATCAGCGCTGACAGTGCGTAAGAGAGCGTTGCCAGCGGCGCTTTGCCTTCGCTTTTGCGCAGCGCAGGCCAGGTCAGAAATGCGAACAGCATCAGCCCCGCCGGCACCATCAGCCGGGAAACCAGCGGCCAGAAGTGCCAGCCGGCATCCATTACCGCCCAGATCAGGGTTCCGATAAACGCCAGGACCAGCAGCGTCACCGCTGACGCTTTACGCCGCATAAACTGGACCGCCGACGCTATCATAACGATACCGGCAATCAGAAAGTATTTACTGCCATCCAGCGCCGCCAGTTTACCGCCGCCAATAGCGAAAAACAGGCCGATCGCCAGCAGCACCAGCCCGAACAGCACGGACCAGACGCTGAGTCCCCTGCCGGGGCGAGTGGAATGTTCTGCCTTCACACAAACTCTCCTGAAAAATAGTGCATGCCGCCTGTCCGGCTTCGTCGCGGGACACAGCAGCACCCTGTTTAATGACGAACCGCAAAGCAGTCCGCAACCGCGCACTCATGCATGAGAACGCGGCATATCAGGCGAGCTCACCATAAGGCGGCAGGATTGTACCAGATGGTACAATTGAAAGTGAACGATCATAACGCAGGGTTTACCGGCCAATAGCATTTTTGCTACATCTGCCGGGCTAAGCCGCTGTTAAATCACAGGCAAAAAAAAAGAGCCCGGCGGGCTCTTTTTTACTTAACGCTTATTCTTTTTCAGGTGTGCCAGCAGACGCTTGCGCTTGCGCTGCTGCGTCGGCGTCAGCAGATTGCGTTTGCCGGCATACGGGTTATCACCCTCTTTGAACTGGATACGGATTGGCGTACCCATAACGTTCAGCGAGCGACGGAAGTAGTTCATCAGATAACGCTTGTAGGAATCGGGCAGATCTTTTACCTGATTACCATGGATGACCACGATAGGCGGGTTGTATCCACCGGCGTGCGCATATTTCAGCTTAACGCGACGGCCCCGCACCAGCGGCGGCTGATGATCTTCTGCTGCCATATTCATAATCCGCGTCAGCATGGAGGTGTTTACGCGTTTGGTTGAGCAGTCGTACGCTTCCGTTACGGATTCAAACAGGTTACCTACGCCGCTGCCGTGCAGCGCCGAAATAAAGTGTACGCGGGCAAAATCGATAAAGCCGAGACGATAATCCAGCGTCTCTTTCACTTCATCTTTTACTTCCTGCGACAGGCCATCCCATTTGTTGACCACAATCACCAGCGAACGTCCGCTGTTGAGGATAAAGCCCAGCAGGGAGAGATCCTGGTCGGAGATACCGGCACGCGCGTCAATCACCAGCATCACGACGTTAGCATCTTCGATCGCCTGCAGGGTTTTGATCACCGAAAATTTCTCAACGGTATCGGTGATCTTGCCACGCTTGCGCACCCCGGCGGTGTCGATCAGGACATATTCGCGCTCGTCACGCTCCATCGGGATATAGATGCTGTCACGCGTCGTGCCTGGCATGTCATAGACCACCACGCGATCTTCACCAAGAATACGGTTGGTGAGCGTTGACTTACCTACGTTAGGACGACCCACGATAGCCAGCTTAATCGGCAGGCCGGTCGGATCAAACTCCTCTTCCTCTTCCGCCTCTTCGCCACTCTCTTCTGCGGCTAATGCGGCCCAGTAGGCTTCGTTTTCATCCTCTTCGCTGACTTCCTGCGGGTCTGCCACGTCCATCCACGGCAGCAGCGCGGTTTCCAGCAGCGAGGTAACGCCGCGACCGTGCGAGGCGGCAATCGGATGAATATCACCCAGACCTAGCGCGTAAAAGTCCAGCACGGCGGCATCGGCGTCCAGGCCATCCGTTTTGTTCGCTACGAGGAACGTCGCTTTTTCACGGGAGCGTAGATGGTTAGCGATCTGCTGATCCGCCGGCATAACGCCTGCGCGGGCATCAACCATGAACAGCACCACATCCGCTTCTTCAATCGCCAGCAGCGACTGCTCCGCCATGCGGTTCTCTACGCCCTCTTCGGTGCCATCAATACCGCCGGTATCGATAACAATAAATTCGCGCCCTTCCACTTCGGCGCGACCATATTTGCGATCGCGAGTCAGTCCAGGGAAATCGGCCACTAACGCATCACGGGTGCGCGTTAAGCGGTTAAACAGCGTGGATTTCCCCACATTGGGACGCCCAACCAGCGCGACCACAGGTACCATAACACTTGCCTCAGTTTAAAAATGAATCGCCCGAATGGCGTGAGTATAACGACATTTGCCGCCCGCTTCAGGCTTAAGGCGCCTAGAATATCACGCCTGACAAAAAACAGAACGGCTCCTGACGAATCAGGAGCCGTAATTACTGACGGAAATCCATTCCCGCGCGCTCAGGACTTAACGGCTGATGGCGTAAACCTCGCCGCCTTTCGCCTGAATCAGCAGTCTGTCACCGGCCACAACCGGCTCGGTCTGGAAGCCGTCGCTGTCCAGTTTCTGCTGCGCCACAAAGCGGCCATCCAGCGTGTTGATCCAGTGCACGTAACCTTCGCTGTCTGCCACAACCAGATAACCGTTAAACAGCACCGGTGCCGTCAGATTACGGTGCAGCAGATCGCTCTGACGCCACAGCGCTACGCCGCCATCGGCGTTAAGCGCTATCACGCGGTCGTCCTGATCCACCAGATAGATGCGTCCGGCGTCGACAATCAAATCTTTAACGCCGCCGATTTCACGCTTCCACATAATCTGACCGGAACGCAGGTCGAGTGCGGTCAGGTTACCGTTGTACGCCAGCGCATAGACCACGCCATTAACGATAACCGGCGTGGTATCGACGTCACTCAGACGATCGATCTCCGTCGCGCCGCTCGGCTGTGAAATGCGCTGCTGCCAGATCAGCTGACCCTGGTTCAGGATCACCGCGCTGACGCGACCGTTATCACCGCCAACGATAGCGCCGCCAAAGGCGACCGCAGGCGCAGACTCACCGCGCAGCGAAAGCGCCGGCATATCGAGGTTCACGGTCCATTTTACCGCACCGCTGCTCTGATCCAGTCCCTGCAGCATACCGTTACTGGTGTGAACCAGTACCAGGCCATCGCTGACCACCGGACGGGAGAGCGCTTCACCGGCGACTTTGGTCTGCCACGCCAGCGAGCCGTCGCTGCTGTTGAGTGCAAATACCTGCCCGCGCTCGCTGCCAATATAGATCCGATCGCCGCTGGCGGTGACGCCGCCGGAGAGCAGCGCAGAGATGTTTTTCGAGAAGAAACCAGTCTTCTCAGAGAGATCGACTTTCCACTTCTCTTTACCGTTGCTGGCATCCAGCGCCTTTACCACGCCAAAACGATCGGCAGCGTAAACGGTGCCGTCCAGCCATGCCGGATGCAGGTTGGAGTAGAAATCGCCAATGCCGTCGCCTACTGACGTGCTCCAGACAGTTTCCGGCGTGAACTGATTTTCCACTTTCGGCAGCGGAGCCATCTTCACTACATCTTCTTCGCCGCTGAATAGCGAGCAACCGCTGAGCAGAGTGACGGAAATCAGCCCTGGCAGCAGGTATTTACGTAATTCCATGTGCGCTCTCTTGTCTGGCTTAACTTAAGTTATCTATTTTCATCTGCAGCATCTGCTTCAGTGCCGGAGAAGCCTGCGAACCCGCGCCTTTACTCCAGGCATCGCGCGCGCCCTGCTTGTCGCCTTTGCTCAGCAATGCTTCACCGCGAATATCTGCCACAATCGCGCTCCAGCCGTCACCCTTAACGTTATCCAGGGTAGCCAGCGCGGCATCAGCCTGCTTCTGCTGCAGCTGAATACGCGCCAGACGCAGGTTGATAACCGCCTGCAGATTGGCATCTTTGGTGTCGTTTAGTCCTTTCTGCAGCAGCGCAATGGCTTTATCAAGCTGGCTGGTCTCAACGTACTGCTTCGCCAGGTCCAGCGCGGCCAGTGCACCGTAGGTATTGCTGTTTTCGCTGGCGAAGCTGGCAACGGCCTCCAGGCTTTCCGGTTTATCCGCCTGCATCGCGCTGGTGAGCTGCTGATACTCCGCAGATGCCGCTTTGCCTGAATTTTCCTGATGCGAACTCCAGTAGCGCCAGCCGCCCAGCGCCGCGATCCCTACTACCACGCCAATCGCCAGCGCTTTGCCGTTATCGGCGAAAAAGCGGCGCAGCGCATCAACCTGTTCATTCTCGTTGCTGTAAACTTCCACGCAATCCCTCTCCTTAAAATGGCTGTTGCCGCGTGCTGCTTACTGCAGCAGCGTCTGCAACGTCGCAGCGGCGTCCTGCTGAGCCAGCGTCTGCTGGTCGCCGGTGCGCAGATCTTTAATCACCACCTGGCCCGCTTTCACTTCATCTTCGCCGAGCACCAGCGCAATGCGTGCGCCCCATTTATCTGCACGGGCAAACTGCTTTTTAAAGTTGCCGCCGCCGAAGTTGGTCATCAGCTTCAGCGCCGGGTTGGCATCACGCAGCGTTTCCGCCAGCTGCATAGCCGCAGACTGAACGCCCTGCCCTGAAGCGATAACATAGACATCAACAACCCGCGTCGGTTCAAATTCAGGATTCACCGCCTGCACCAGCAGCACCAGCCGCTCCAGACCCATGGCAAATCCTACCGCTGGCGTGGCTCGTCCGCCCAGCTGCTCAACCAGGCCATCGTAACGCCCGCCGCCGCATACGGTGCCCTGCGAGCCGAGGCTGCTGGTGACCCACTCAAAGACGGTGCGGTTGTAGTAGTCGAGGCCGCGCACCAGACGCTGGTTGACGCGATAACGAATACCGGCATCATCCAGCAGCGCGCAGAGTCCGGTGAAGTGGGCGCGCGACTCTTCATCCAGGAATTCGCCCAGCGTTGGCGCATCATTCAGCAGCGCCTGAATTTCCGGATTTTTGCTGTCCAGCACGCGCAGCGGATTGGTGTACATGCGGC
Organism: Pantoea eucrina; assembly: GCF_002095385.1. Taxonomy (GTDB): domain Bacteria; phylum Pseudomonadota; class Gammaproteobacteria; order Enterobacterales; family Enterobacteriaceae; genus Pantoea; species Pantoea eucrina. The sequence continues at coordinate 13,353 of NZ_MIPP01000055.1, forward strand.
GTTTGCAATCTTCATCCAGCACATCCTGATGCTGCTCCAGAAACGCCACCAGCGCACTGCGGTAGTCCGCGCGCGCCGCCAGAGAGCCGATGGAGTTCAGCTCCAGTTCAACGTGGTCAGCGATGCCCAGCGCTTTCCACCAGCGCGCGGTCATCATAATCAGCTCAGCATCAACATCCGGCCCCTGCAGGCCAAACACTTCGACGCCCATCTGATGAAACTGACGATAGCGCCCTTTCTGCGGACGCTCGTAGCGAAACATCGGACCGACATACCAGAGGCGCTGCTCCTGGTTATAGAGCAGACCATGTTCAATACCGGCACGTACGCAGCCCGCCGTGCCTTCCGGGCGCAGCGTCAGGCTTTCGCCGTTACGATCTTCAAAGGTGTACATCTCTTTTTCAACCACATCGGTCACTTCACCAATGGCACGGCTGAACAGTGGGGTATGCTCGACGATTGGCAGACGGATTTCACTGTAGCCATAGCTGGCCAGCACCTGCTTCAGGGTGCCCTCGATACGCTGCCAGATTGCGGTGTCGGCTGGCAGGAAGTCGTTCATCCCGCGAATCGCTTGAATATTCTTCGCCACGTTAAAATCTCTTAATACAAAAAAACCTGTCCGGCATCATACCTTATGAGGATGAAACCGCACAGGTTCATTCATAAACTGGTACGCGCCGGGCGCGCACCGCCTGGTTATTTTTCCAGCTGCTGCACGCTGATTCGACGACTCTCATCCAGCATGGATGCCTTGGCACGAATGCGCGCTTCCAGCTGATCGATCATGTCATCGTTGTCGAGACGATCGCGTTGACGAACGCCATCCTCGTAGAAACCGCTTTTCTTGCTGCCGCCGGTAACGCCGAGCGTCGAAACGGTAGCCTCGCCCGGACCGTTGACTACGCAGCCGATAATGGAGACATCCATCGGCGTAATAATATCTTCCAGCCGTTCTTCCAGCGCATTCACGGTACCGATCACATCAAACTCCTGACGTGAGCAGGTCGGACAGGCGATAAAGTTGATCCCGCGCGAACGGATGCGCAGTGATTTCAGGATGTCATAGCCAACTTTTACCTCTTCTACCGGATCGGCTGCGAGCGAAATACGCAGCGTATCGCCGATGCCCTCTGCCAGCAGCAGACCAAGGCCGATTGCCGACTTCACCGCACCCGCGCGCGCGCCGCCCGCTTCGGTGATCCCGAGATGCAGCGGCTGATCGATCGCTTTTGCCAGCAGGCGGTAAGACTCTACGGCAAGAAACACATCAGAGGCTTTAACGCTGACTTTGAACTGATCGAAGTTCAGACGATCGAGATGATCGACATGGCGCATAGCGGATTCCAGCAGCGCCTGCGGCGTGGGTTCGCCATACTTCTCCTGCAGATCCTTCTCCAGTGAACCGGCGTTCACCCCGATACGAATCGGAATGTTGTAATGGCGGGCGCAGTCCACAACCTGACGAATACGTTCGTTGTTGCCGATATTGCCCGGATTGATACGCAGGCAGTCAACGCCATACTCCGCCACTTTGAGAGCGATACGGTAGTCAAAGTGAATATCCGCTACCAGCGGCACGTTGACCTGTTGCTTAATCAGTTTAAAGGCTTCCGCCGCGTCCATGGTCGGCACCGAGACGCGCACGATATCCACACCCACACGCTCCAGCGCACGAATCTGGTTAACCGTGGCTTCCACGTCGGTGGTGCGGGTATTAGTCATGGACTGAACGGCGATGGGAGCACCATCGCCGACTGGCACCTTGCCGACGTAAATACGCGTTGATTTGCGACGGATAATGGGTGCTTCGTTATGCATATTTTCTCTCCACAATTCCCCGGAAAGCGCGCTGCGCGTTATTGCGCACCCAGCGTCAGACGGGCAACCTGGTTATTACGGATAAAACGACTTAAATCAACGGGCTGATTCTGATATTGCACGTCAACCGCACGCGGTGCGCCAATTTTCAGACGATACGGAGGCGTGCCGGAGAGGCTGAGCTTGCCACCGCTACGCTGTATCCCGCTGAACAGTTTTTTGCCGGTTGCATCGCTGACTTCCAGCCAGCAGTCGGCCTTGAAATTCATGACCACAGCGTTGGGATCGCCTGCGGGCTGGCTGACAGCCGCGCTCGCGGTTGGCATGCTGCCAGCTGCGACGCTGTTGGCCGGTGCCGGCGAGGTGGCCGCTGGCGGCGCGTTATCAACCGGCGCCTGCGAAGGAGAAACGACCGCGTTATCACCAGAGGTGGCCGAAGAGGCAGCCGGCGCGCGGCTGCTGTTATCCGCGCTGCCAGCGGTGCTGCTCTGTGAGGTCACCGCGCCGGCACCGTTATCAACCGGCGTGCCGGCGGCATTGGTGTCGCTGTCACTGGTGCTGTCGGTGCTGGTATCGCCCAGCGGAATAGACTGACCGCCGTCGCTGCTGCCGTTCTGATCGGCCATTGAGACCAGATCGTCCTGCGAAGCCTTGTGATTCTGCCACCACCAAGCGCCGGTCAGGCCAATAACAACAAACGCCACCAGCCAGGTAAAGATCATCAGCCAGCCATCGCGCTTTTTGCGGCGCTTGCCCAGCGAGAAGCTCTGCATCGGCGCGATTTTGGCCGCGCGCACCGGCGCCTGCTTTGCCATCATTGGCAGCAGATCGTCTTCCGGTACATGAACCAGGCGGGCATAGGAGCGAATATAACCGCGCAGAAAGGTCGATGCGAGATCGGCCGGCGACTTATCCTCTTCAATGTCACGCACGGTAGAAAGTTTCAGGCACAGGCGCTCAGCGACGTTTTGCTGCGTCAGCCCCATCTGCTCACGGGCCAGACGCAGGCGTTCACCTGTGGAATGTACTGCAGATTTTTCTTGAGTGGCTTCAGTATTCATTAGCTAAATAACGCTGGTACTGTATCGATTGTGGAAAACTTCGCGCCAACCGGTCGCCATAACGTGTAACGTCAGCAGCGTTTCCCTGTTGCGCGGCGAAACGTATCTGTAACCACAGACTCTCTGCCGTTGCGGGCAGACGCTGATGGTAGAGTTCTAAAAGCACGGGAAGCATTTTTCCTGCCGGCTGCATCAGCTGCCGTTCACCCTCCTCCAGCAGCCAGTTTCCCTGCTCAGGTGCGGCTTCCAGCGCCTGCAGCAGCCGTTTGCGCCCGGCGGCCTCGTCGCCCGCCTGCAGATAACAATAGCCTGAAATCAGAAGGAGATCCTGACGGGCATCGCTCTCCGGCGCCGCACTTGCCAGCTTAAACTGTTGATGCGCTTCGCCATACTGCCCTAATCTGCAGAGAAACGCACCGTAATTGTTAGCGACATAACCATTAGCGGGCGCTAACTGTTGTGCCCGCTGGTAGTACCGGCGCGTCTGTATACTATTCTGCTGCGCCTGAGCGACCCGCGCCAGCGCCAGGGGCACGCGGTAATCTTCAGGAGCCACGCGCTGCGCCTGCAGCAGATTGCGTTCAGCAGCCGCTAAATTATTTGCGGCTAAATAGTGCAGTCCCAGCTGCAGACGAATATCCGCCGCACGATGTGATGACGGGCCGGTGACACACCCGGTTACAACAAAGCCTGCCGCAACGGCAATACCTAATCCTTTTAGCATAGCGCTCTCCCTGCGAATAAACCGGGAGAGTGCCACGCTTTACGCCCGCAGCGAATCGGCGGGCGTGCGGTTTCAGATCGCCTTCACAGAGATAGCGTCACCCGCCATCTTTTTACGCAGCGTACGCTTGGTACGGTCGATCACATCGCCCGCCAGCTGGCCGCAGGCCGCATCGATATCATCGCCGCGGGTTTTACGCACGATAGTGGTAAAGCCATAGTCCATCAGCACTTTAGAGAAGCGATCGATACGGCTGTTGGAGCTGCGGCCATAAGGGGCTCCCGGGAAGGGGTTCCATGGGATCAGGTTGATCTTGCAGGGCGTATCCTTCAGCAGCGCCGCCAGCTCATGCGCATTGTCGGTGCTGTCGTTGATATGGTCCAGCATCACATACTCAATGGTCACGCGGCCCTGATTGGCATTGGATTTGCCGATATAGCGCTTCACCGCCGCCAGGAAGGTTTCGATATTATATTTTTTGTTGATCGGGACAATTTCATCGCGAATGGTATCGTTCGGCGCGTGCAGCGAGATCGCCAGCGCTACGTCAATCATATCGCCAAGCTTATCCAGCGCGGGCACAACGCCTGAGGTGGAGAGCGTGACGCGGCGCTTGGAGAGGCCAAAGCCAAAATCATCCAGCATAATATCCATCGCCGGCACGACGTTGTTCAGGTTGAGCAGCGGCTCACCCATGCCCATCATCACCACGTTGGTAATAGGACGCTGGCCGGTGACTTTCGCGGCGCCAATAATTTTGGCCGCGCGCCATACCTGACCAATAATTTCGGAAACGCGCAGGTTGCGGTTAAAACCCTGCTGCGCCGTAGAGCAGAATTTGCACTCCAGCGCGCAGCCTACCTGAGAAGAGACGCACAGCGTGGCGCGCTCCGCCTCCGGAATATAGACCGTCTCCACCAGCTGATCGCCTACGCGAATCGCCCATTTGATGGTGCCGTCGCTGGAGCGCATCTCCTCCGCTACTTCCGGCGCGCGGATCTCTGCGCGCTGCATCAGCTTGCCGCGCAGCACTTTGTTGATATCCGTCATCTGCTCGAAATCATCGCAGCAGTAGTGGTAAATCCACTTCATGACCTGATCGGCACGGAACGGCTTCTCGCCCATTTCGATAAAAAATTCACGCATCTGCTGACGATTGAGATCGAGCAGGTTAATTTTTTCGTTTTTAGGAGAAACCACGGCGGGGGACGCGTCAGCTGGCGTCACAATCTGTTCAGACATAATAATCTCTGGCCTCGTTGTTACACGTTACGGCTCTGGTTAGGAAGAAGAAAAAACAGCGCCCCGGCTGAGCCAGGCTCAACAGGGGCGCATTATTGTACTATAACTGCGGCACGATGCCAGGGTAACCGTTTTACGCCAGCGTAAAAGGTGTAAACTCCCCTGTCCGCTTCAGCCGCAATGCACTTAGCGGGTGCGCGCGCAGACTTCGTTTTCAGCGAAGAAGTAAGCGATTTCACGGGCAGCAGACTCTGCAGAGTCAGAACCGTGGGTCGCGTTTTCGGTGAAGCTGTCTGCGTAATCTGCACGCAGGGTGCCTGCCAGTGCGTTGTCCGGATTGGTCGCACCCATCAGGTCACGGTGACGCTGAACGGCATTTTCGCCTTCCAGAACAGAAACCACTACCGGGCCAGAGGTCATGAACTCAACCAGACCATCAAAGAATGGACGGCCTTTGTGCTCAGCGTAGAAGCCTTCAGCCTGCTCTTTGGTCAGGTGCAGCATTTTTGCGCCAACGATTTTGAAGCCCGCGCTCTCAAAACGGTTGTAGATAGCACCGATAACGTTCTTAGCAACGGCGTTTGGTTTAATGATGGAGAAAGTACGTTCGATTGCCATGATTACCTCTGAATTAGCATCCTGAATAAACCGGGAACCCTCTCCCGGTAAGAAAAACGCGCCGATTATAGGGAGATCGACGCGTGTTGCCTATGAGTGATTGGTGGAATTATTGAAAATAATTACTTTTTGCGGTGCAGGCTGCACCGTGACGCACCCGCCACGGGTTTACGCCCTGTGCTGCAGGCCGGATATCTTCAGCAGAACAGATGCTGCATTTTCATCCCGCGGCGCTCACTTTAGCCATTGCGGGCTTGAGATAGCCTGCACATTCCCGGAGACTGACTTTTTCCGCAAGAAGAGAGAAGATGGCAATGACGGTTTCCCTGTTTGTATCTGCTGAGTGGCTGCATGAGCACTACGGTGATAAAGAAGTACAGGTGCTGGATGCGCGCATGGTTCCGCCGGGTCAGGATGCAGTGCGCGATGTCACCGCAGAGTATCTGGCCAGTCACCTGCCGCAGGCAGCTTTCTTTAATATTGAAGCGCTTTCCGATCACACCAGCCCTTACCCGCATATGATGCCCCGCCCGGAGAGTTTTGCTGTCGCAATGCGTGAGCTGGGGGTGGTGCAGGATAAGCATCTGATTGTGTATGACGAGGGTAATCTCTTCTCTGCCCCGCGCGCCTGGTGGATGCTGCGCACCTTTGGCTGTCAGCGCATCTCCATTCTGGCCGGCGGTCTGCAGGGCTGGAAAGCCGCAGGTTTGACTACCGCAGACGGCCCGGTGGCGCTGCCGGAAGGTGACTTCGCGGCACACTTCGACAGCAGTCAGGTGAAGCGACTGAACGATGTATTGCTGCTCAGCCATGAAGGAGGCGCGCAGATTGTGGACGCGCGCGCAGCAAACCGCTTTAACGCTGAGGTGGATGAGCCGCGTCCCGGCCTGCTGCGCGGACATATTCCGTACAGCCTGAATCTGCCGTGGAACAGTCTGGTGGAGAATGGCGCGCTGAAACCCGCCGCCGAGCTGCGTCAGCAGTTTGCGCAGGCAGGCGTGGCGCTGGATAAGCCCATCGTTGCCAGCTGCGGCTCGGGCGTAACGGCGGTGGTGCTGATTCTGGCGCTGACGGCGCTGGGCGTCCGCGACGCAACGCTCTATGACGGCTCCTGGGGCGAATGGGGCAGCCGCGACGATTTACCGATTGAAAAATAGTCGCCT
>NZ_MIPP01000056.1 GCF_002095385.1 Pantoea eucrina
GCTGCAGCGCCCGGTCAGCCCGCTGACGCAGTGGCGCACCGACCGGCAGATGCTGCTGCTGGCGCGCCTGCTGCGCTGGTCGATACAGCGCGGCGCCTGGTCACGGGCGATGCAGCGTATGGGGCGTGACGCCCGCTACCGCTGAAGCAAAGCCAGACGCTCAGCGCGAGCGCAGCCGCACTTTGAGAGTTTTACCCTTGTCTCACATGGCGCGAGTGCCGATCCTGCTCTATTCTCGGGGAAAATGGATCCCTCCAGGCATTGTCGAGGCGTTATGACCAGTTACCCTCTGATTGCTGAGGTGCCGAATCAGCAACATACTTTAACCGCGATCGTCGAACAGGATGCGCGCACCGCCTATTTTTATATCTGGCCCAACGACCTGTTTCGCAGCCAGTACGCTGTTCGCGGCTGCTGGCTGCGCAACCTTCTGCCGGCACCGGCAGAGGAAGATCGCGAAGCGATGGAGCAGGGGATCGCGCCGCTGCTGAGCGCAGAGTATTGCCGCACGCTGGAGGCGGAGCCGATGCTCGATCCCGCAGGCCTGCAGGTACTGTGGGAGCCGGATGATACCGGTGCTGCCCTGTGGTACTACGGCCAGCTGCTGGCGGTGATCCCCGGCTGGAGCCTCTATCAGAGCAAACAGGTCAGCTTCTCAGCCGGCTGTATCAGGAAAAACCGCCTGACGGCGCCGCTGGGTTCCGCCTCCACCAATGAATACTATGCGCGTGCTGAGCAGCAGCGTCACTTCTGGCGCGACTGGCACGACGACCAGCAGTGGGAAAAAATCCAGCATGAAATGCTGCAGGTCTACCAGGCGCGGTGGGGTGAGTCGGTCAAATATTATGCTATCGATCAGGGCAGCTGGCCGCCGATGGCGCTTTCTCAGCACTGGCATAACGGCGTCTGGTATTTTGTCACGCTGGGAATGAGCATTCGTCCGATGCCGCAGGTCGATTATCTGTTTGAAGAGCTGGCTCCCCAGTACCGGCGGGTTGAGCTGGCGCTGGCGGTAGATGGCGAGGTGATGACCGAGGCCAACGCGGTGCAGATGGCGAGCGCGCTGGCTGAGTTTGCCCATCTGCCGTGGGCGCGGCTGACGTGGATTGGCGAAGGGCATACGCTGGCATCTGAAGTGGCGCCGGTCGGCTTTGAAAGCTTTCTGCTGGCTAACGCGCTGGCACCGGAGGCGGTGTCGCTGCGATTGCCGAAGCGCGACGGCGATCGGCCGGAACTGCTCTGGGCGACGCCGATCACCGAAGCGGAACGCCACTTTGCGCAGTCGGATGAACAGGGCGGACAGCAGCTGCTTCAGCGGCTGCTGGCGGAGGGCAACAGCCATATCTTCCGTCCGCGTCAGGAGGTGGTGGCGCCGCCTCAGTAAACGCCCGCCCTTCTTCTGTGAAGAGGGGCGCGCTGTCTTCAGGCAGGCAATTCTCCGCTCTGCTTATCGCCGGTTATTCCTACCCTGTAAAAATAGTCACCCGATTCAACTATTTGCTTTTTTTGTGATCCCGCGCCTCTCAAGTTCCCCATTAACACGCCGTTAACCTCGATCAGGCAACTCGCCAACCAGGGTAAGGGCATCCGAATGTTTAAAACGACACAATCCCGTTTTACCGCGACGCTGGTCGCATTTTTTGTTGTGCTGATGCTGGTCACTGTACTGGTGATCAATCAGTTTATCGCACCGCAGCTGAGTCAGAATGAGAGCCGCCTGGTGCGCTATGAAGTTGATGGTCTGGCCGGACGCATTGTTGAACAGATGAACCGGGTTCAGGCGCAGCAGCGGGCGATAACGGAAGCAGCGGGCGTGATGGAGAGCGCAACGATAGAGACGCTGCTGCCGGCGCTGGTAAACCAGTACCAGGACAGCAACGTATTTGGCGGCGGGATCTGGCCGCTGCCGAACCGGCGCGATCCGGCAAAAGAGAAAGACAGCACCTTCTTTGCGCGCAACGCCAGCAATCAGCTGCAGGTCAATACTTACTGGAACTCTGATGCGGCCGATAAGTACTGGGAGCAGCCGTGGTACAAAGCAGGTATAGCCGCAGCAAAAGGGCAGTGCGCCTGGGCCAAAGCCTATCAGGATGCGGCCAGCCCGCAGCCGCGTACCAACTGTGCGATGGCTATCTATCGCGACGGCAGCGTCTGGGGCGTCGCCACAATCGATGTCACGCTGGGCTTTTTTAATCAGCTGGCGAAGCAGATGGGTGACGCCATTAAAGGCCGCGTGCTGATTGTTGAAGCGGATGGCAAAGTGGTCGGGAACGCGGCGCTGCTGGACGGTGCGCCAAAGCTGGAAAACCTGAGCGATACCCGGCTGCCGATGGCCGCTGCGCTGAAGTCGCTGCTGACGCAGGCGGGGAGCGAGCCGGCGCAGACAACGTTTAGCGGTGAGGATGGTGAGCATACGCTGTTCCTGCAGGCGATCCCCGGCAGCCCGTGGTATCTCGCCAGCGACGTCCCCTCCAGCCTGCTGGATGCACAGACGCACAGTATGCTGACGCGGCTGGGCGTGGTACAGATCCCGCTGGCTATTATTCTGCTGCTGGTATCGCTGGGCTTTGTCCGCGCAATGATGAAGCGTCTGGGCGTGCTGCACAAAAATATTGAAGCACTCTCAACCGGCGGCGCGACCTCACACAGCGCCTGCCTGCCAGCAATAGCCCGGAATTTAACGCCGTGGCTGAGAGCTTTAACCAGTTCATCAGCTACCTGCAGGGGCTGATGCGTCAGGTGGGCGACAGCGCGCTGGCGATCACGGCGGCCTCGCGCGAAATTGCCAGCGGCAACGCCGATCTCTCTGCGCGCACCGAATCGCAGGCCAGCTCCATTGTCGAGACGGCAGCCTCAATGGAGGAGCTGACCGGCACCGTGCGCCAAAACGCCGATAACGCCACCCACGCCAATCAGCTGGCTGACGGCGCAGCCACCGTGGCGGCGCGCGGCAGTGAAGTGGTGCGTCAGGTCGTGACCACTATGGGGGAGATCCACCACTCATCGCGTAAAGTCGTCGATATCATCAGCGTCATCGACAGCATCGCGTTTCAGACCAACATTCTGGCCCTGAACGCGGCGGTTGAAGCGGCGCGCGCCGGAGAGCAGGGGCGCGGTTTTGCGGTGGTGGCCTCAGAAGTACGCAACCTTGCGCAGCGCTCAGCTAACTCAGCGCGCGAGATTAAAAAGCTGATTGAAGAGTCAGTGGCAAATATTGATACCGGCAGCCAGCTGGTTGAGCAGGCGGGACAGACCATGGATGAGCTGATGCAGGGCGTCAGCAGCGTCACCACCCTGATGAGCGAAATTATGTCCGCCAGCCGTGAGCAGAGCATGGGTATCGATCAGGTTAACGTCGCGATCACGCAGCTGGATGGCAGCACGCAGCAGAACGCCGCGCTGGTAGAGCAGGTCTCTTCAGCCGCGCGTGCAATGGAGGAGCAGAGCGTGCAGCTGGAACAGGTGGTGCAGAGCTTCAGACTATAACCGCACTCATCACTATTGCGGCGGCTTACAGGCTGCCGCAATCTCATTGTGCTTTACCTCTGCATACCTTCTTCTTCGCCGATTCAGATTATGCCTGCTAAGCTTATTTTTTACCGCGCCAGCGCACGAAACGTGCGCCTTTTTCTCCGCTGCTGCCACGGCGATTGTGTACAATAGCAGGGATTTTTCTGAAGGAGCCCTCATGCCTGCCATAGAAGTTATTCTTGTTGACCACCTCGATCGTCCCACCGGCAAGATGGAAAAGCTGGAAGTGCATGAAAAAGGCTTACTGCATCGTGCAGTAACGGTTTACGTGTTTAATTCGCGTCATGAGCTGCTGCTGCAGCGGCGTGCCAGCAGCAAATACCACTGCGGCGGACTCTGGAGTAATACCTGCTGCAGTCATCCGTTTCCGCAGGAGCCGACGCTCGATGCCGCTGAGCGCCGTCTGCGTGAAGAGATGGGACTGAACCTGGCGCTGACGCCGGTATTTGAGCTGAGCTACAACCTGCCGCTCAGTAACGGCCTGATTGAACATGAGTATGGACACGTCTTCTTTGCCATCAGCGATGAAGAGCCGGTGCTGAACCCGGAAGAAGCGGACGCCTGGTGCTACCGTTCAGTCGGGCAGATCCAGCAGCAGATGGAGACCGAGCCGGAACAGTTTACGCCATGGTTTCTGCACACCTTCCCGCGTATTCCGCATACGCTGGGTGACTTTCGCCTCACCGCCTGACACGCCCCTCTCTCCGGACACACCTCGCGCCTTCTGTGCGGGGCAATTTTTGCCCGGCTTAACAAAACAGACGTAAAATCTGCGCTTTTTTCCCGTCGCCTGCTGCGCCAGGCTACGCTTGTTTATCACCGGGTGCTAAACAGGGCATAAGGAAAACATCATGATTAAACAGGGGTTACTGGGGCTGATTGCCCTGTCGCTGAGCATGGGCGCGGCGCACGCCGCCGATGCGGTCAAGGTCGGGTCGAAAATCGATACAGAAGGCTCGCTGCTGGGCAATATTATTCTGCAGGTGCTCAATAAGCACGGGGTCAAAACCGTCAACAAAATTCAGCTCGGCAATACGCAGGTTGTTCGCGGTGCCATCGTCGCGGGCGAGCTGGATATCTATCCGGAATATACCGGCAACGGCGCTTTCTTTTTTAACGATGAAAAAGCGAGCGCGTGGAAAAATGCGCAGCAGGGTTATGAGAAAGTCAGACAGCTCGATGCAGAGAAGAATCATCTTATCTGGCTGACGCCGGCACCCGCCAATAACACCTGGACCATCGCCGTGCGTGGCGACGTGGCGCAGCAGAATAAGCTGAACTCGCTTGACGATCTCAGCGCGTATCTGAAACAGGGCGGCACGTTCAAACTGGCTGCCTCTGCGGAATTTATTGAACGCGGTGATGCCCTGCCGGCGTTTGAAAAAGCGTATAACTTCAAACTCAATCAGTCGCAGCTGCTTTCGCTGGCAGGCGGCGATACGGCGGTCACCATTAAAGCCGCGGCGCAGAAAACCTCTGGCGTCAATGCGGCGATGGCGTACGGAACGGATGGCCCGGTCGCGGCGCTGGGTCTGCAGACGCTGAGCGATCCCAAAGGCGTACAGCCAATCTATGCGCCGGCGCCGGTCGTGCGTGAAGCGGTACTGAAGCAGTATCCGCAGATGGCAGAGTGGCTGCAGCCGGTGTTCAGCAAGCTGGATGAAAAAACGCTGCAGCAGCTTAATGCGCAGATTGCGGTAGAAGGGCAGGATGCCAGCCAGGTCGCAACCGCGTGGCTGCAGCAGAACAAGTTGCTGTAAAAGGTGCGACAGCTGCTGCTGCGCCCCGGCCGTCAGCCGGTCACGCTGCTGCTGACGGCGCTTATCACGCTGACGCTGCTGACGCTGCCATTTCTGCGCTTTGCGGCTAACCGGCTGGTATCGGGCGAGCCGCTGATGGTGTGGCAGGTTGCGCACGCCGGCTGGCTGGCGCTGCCGATCGCGCTGCTCTGGCTGAGCCTGTTCGGGCCGCCGGGCCGGCGTACGGCTCTGCTAACCCTGCTGGGCGCGCAGGGTCTGTTTGCACTGCTTATCGGCCTCGGCGGCAGCGGTGCCAGCGAGCTGGCGCGCAGCAGTTCGCCGCTGGCGCGCACGGCGTTTGGCAGCGGTTTATGGTGTGCGGCCGGATTATCGCTGCTGCTGGCAGCAGAAGCGATCAGAGCAATAAACCGGCAGGCTGTCTGGCGCATTCTGCTGAATCTGCAGACCGGCGTGCTGCCGCTGCTGCTTTTACTGACCGGCTGGCTGGATCAGCTGTCGCTGCTGAAAGAGTATGCCAGCCGCAGCACCACGTTCCATGCGGCCTTTAGCCAGCACCTGCTGCTGGTCTGCGGTACGCTGGTGCCGGTGCTGCTGGCGGGAGTGCCGCTGGGGCTGGCCATTGCGCGCCGTCCTGGCTGGCAGCGGCCGGTATTCAGCCTGCTGAATCTTATCCAGACCATTCCCTCTGTGGCGCTCTTCGGCCTGCTTATTGCGCCGCTGGCCGGGCTGGCTGCACATTTTCCCGTACTCGGCCGTTTTGGCATCAGCGGTATCGGTATGGCGCCGGCGCTGATTGCGCTGGTGCTCTATGCGCTGCTGCCGCTGGTACGCAGCGTGGTGGCCGGGCTGGAGCAGGTGCCGCCTGAAGTACGCGAAACCGCACGCGCCATGGGCATGAGTTCCGGACAGCAGTTCTGGCAGGCGGAGCTGCCGCTGGCGCTACCGGTCTGGCTTGCCGGTTTGCGGGTGGTGGTGGTGCAAACCGTGGGTCTGGCAGTCGTGGCGGCGCTGATTGGTGCCGGCGGCTTTGGGGCTATCGTCTTTCAGGGATTGCTGAGCAGCGCGCTGGATCTGGTTCTGCTGGGGGTGATCCCGGTAGTGGCGCTGGCGGTACTCTGTGATGCGCTGCTGCGGCTGCTGTCCGCGCTGCTGGAGAGAAAAGATGATTGAATTTCATAACGTGAGCAAACAGTTTGCCGGTAAAACGGCGATTTCCGATCTCTCTTTGCAGATCGGCCAGGGGAGTTTTACGGTTCTGATCGGCACATCCGGCTCCGGTAAATCGACCCTGCTGAAGATGATCAACCGGCTGGTGGAGCATGACAGCGGCGAGATCCGCTTTGCGGGCGAGCCTATCGGCCAGATGAACGTCCGCGCACTGCGCCGGCGCATCGGCTACGCCATTCAGTCAATCGGCTTATTCCCGCACTGGAGCGTGGCGAAAAACATCGCCACCGTGCCATCGCTGCTGGGCTGGCCCGCACAGAAAATTGCGGCACGGGTGGCAGAGCTGCTGGCACTGCTGAATCTCGATCCCCGGCTGGCGACCCGCTATCCGCATCAGCTTTCCGGCGGGCAGCAGCAGCGGGTAGGGGTAGCGCGCGCGCTGGCTGCCGATCCGGAACTGCTGCTGATGGATGAGCCTTTCGGGGCGCTCGATCCGGTAAACCGCCAGGCGCTGCAGCAGGAGATGCTGCGCATTCAGCGGCTTACCGGCCGCACCATCGTGCTAGTGACGCACGATATTGATGAGGCGCTGACGCTGGCTGACCAGCTGGTATTGATGGATAACGGTAAGATTGTGCAGCAGGGCGCACCGGTTACGCTGCTGACGCAGCCCGCCAGCGACTTTGTCCGCAACTTTTTTGGCCGCAGCGAGCTGGGCGTGCGGCTGCTGGCGCTGGGGCAGGCGGGCAGCATGGCGCGCCGCGGCGAATGGGTTGATGCCGAGCCTATTACCGCTGCGCTGTCGCTGCGTGAAGCGCTGTCGCAGTTTATCGCGCGCGGGACCGATACCTTACCGGTGGTGGATCAGCAGCAGCAGCGGGTGGGCGTGCTGCATTTCAGCGATCTGCTGCGCCCGCGGGAGGCGCAATGAAGCGCCTGTTACGCGAGCCGCTTAGCTGGCTGATTGCGCTGTTTTTACTGCTGCTGTGGGGATTACCGCACAGTGAAGCGCTGTTTGCCTGGTGGTTTCCCCGGCTGGAGCGTCCGCTCTATCAACAGGAGAGCTTCTGGCGTCTGACGCTGGCCCATCTCTGGCTGGTCGCCAGCGGCACCCTGCTGGCAACGATTGTGGGCGTGGGCGGAGCAATTTTTGCCACGCGCCGCGCTGGCGAGGCGTTCCGGCCAACGCTTGAGACGCTGGCTGCGGCAGGACAGACCATTCCGCCGGTTGCGGTGTTAGCGATTGCCGTACCGGTGATGGGATTTGGCGCAACGCCTGCAATTGTCGCGCTGTTTCTTTATGGCGTACTGCCGGTATTGCAGGGGACGCTGGCGGGTATTGAGAGCGTGCCGGCCAGTAACCGGGAGATCGCAACCGGGCTTGGCATGGGGCCGTGGCGGCGCCTCTGGCAGATTGAACTGGCGCTGGCTGCGCCGGTGATGATGGCGGGTATACGCACATCGGTGATGATCAATATCGGGACTGCGGCTATCGCGTCAACGGTAGGCGCGGCCAGTCTGGGTTCGCCCGTTATCATTGGTCTGAGCGGCTTTAACACCGCCTATGTCATTCAGGGAGCCATACTGGTTGCGCTGCTGGCGCTGATCTGCGACCGGCTGCTGGAGCGGGTGCAGCGCTGGTTTACCGGGTATGCAGAATAAGGCTGTAGCCTACCAGCATCATGCCACCCATACCGCCTATCGCCATGATGGCGAACAGCGTACCGATAAAAATTTTATTCCAGTTCATTGCAGTACCTGATTAATGCCGTGAGTCAGGCATGATAACGCGCGCCCGGCAGAGGAAAAAGGCCTGACGTGCGGTTTTACATTAAGCCGGTTCGTGCATCTGTATGGAAAACCCCTGCGCCTGCCAGTGTTCAAACTGCTCCTGCTGACGCCGCGTTGGCCGTTTCCCGGTCCAGATAAACAGATGCTGTCCCGGAAAGAGCTCAGGGCGCGGCATATCCAGCGGTTCAGCCAGCACATCCATGCGCCAGCCGTGCTGTGCCAGACGCCAGGCTTCCAGCCAGATTCGGGTGCGATCTTCCACGGCCCAGCCGATAATCAGCGCATCTTTACCTGGTTTTTTGCGGGCACCCGCCAGACAAAACGCGACGTAATCGATGATAGCGCCGTCCAGCAGGCTGCACATCGTGCGGGCAGTGTTTTGATCGAGACCCAGACGCTGGCGTACCGGCACAAAAACGTGATCGATCAGTGCATCAATCGGATGCTCACGACCGATGGTGGCAATCTTGGTGCGCAGCTTTGACGCGCGGACGTGGCGCAACACGCTCATCAGCTCTTCCTGCAGCGCAGTCCAGCCGTCGTGCACGTTGACCGTTTCACCCTCAAGCAGCGCTTTTACTTTACCGACGGGCACGCCGCTCTCTATCCAGCGTTTAATCTCTTCGATACGCTGAACATCTTCATCATCAAATTGTCGATGACCACCTTCGGTGCGCTGAGGCTTTAACAGACCGTAACGTCGCTGCCAGGCGCGAAGTGTTACCGGGTTTATTCCACAGCGCTCGGCAACATCGCCGATACTGTATAAGGCCATAATGTCCTCAAATATTGCGACCTGCATAAAAACACCTTAACCGTCGGGGCTGCCTTGTACAATCTTTATTTTATTGTACAACTTGAGTTTTTTCCCGATTTTCGGTTAATTCTCAAATAAGAGAGCGATTTCTCATATCTGAGAGGGCACTATGTCAGTAACTGAAACGGATAACCGGCTGGCGCTGCGGCTCGCTGAGCTTCGCGAACAGCAGGGCTGGTCGCTGGATGAACTCGCTCAGGCGACAGGCATCAGCCGGGCCTCATTGTCGCGCATTGAACGCGCTGAGACCAGTCCTACCGCAGCATTGCTTAACCGGTTATGTCGTGCTTATGGCGTGACAATGTCACGTCTGTTGCAGGAGGTCGAAGATGAGACGTTGCTGCTGATAAAAGCTGACCAGCAAACCTGCTGGCGCGATCCCGATAGCGGCTTTCAGCGTCGCACCCTTTCTCCTCCCGCAAGGCAGTTTAAAACAGAATTGATTGAAGGGGTACTCCCGCCAGGCGCACATATTTACTATGACACGCCTCCCCTTCAGGGGCTTGAGCAGCATATCTGGCTGCAGAGCGGCGGCTTAACGATTGTGATGGAGCAGCAGCGCTGGACGCTGGCTGCCGGCGATTGCCTGCGTTTTCACCTGACGGGACGCTCCGCCTTCAGCGCCGATGCGCAAGCGGGCGCCCGCTATATTCTGGCGGTATGCAAACCATGATCACGTTTTCTCAGCTTACTGCTGCCAGCGCAGCACACGCTATCGCTCCGCTGAGCGATCTGCTGCAGGCCTGTGTCGCAGACGGTGCCAGCGTGGGCTTTACCGACGCCGGCGATCGGCAGGTTATAGAGCGCTTCTGGCAGGCGAGAGCCGCTGCGCTGGCAGATGAAAGCCATATTTTGCTGGTGGCCTGGCAGGATCAGATCCCGGTGGCGACCGTAACACTAAGCGGCAGCCCGATGCCTAACGGTTATCACCGCGCAGAAATCAGCAAGCTGCTGGTGCACCCGCAGCGTCGACGGCAGGGCATTGCGCGTCAGCTGATGCTGCAGGCGGAAGACCTGGCCCGGGCGCAGAAAAAAACGCTGCTGGTGCTGGATACCCGCAGCGGAGACGTGGCCAGCCAGCTCTATCTCTCTCTGGGCTGGCAGAGCGCCGGAGAGATACCGCACTATGCCTGCTCAACGGAAGGGGTTATGGAGGCGACCACCCTGATGTACAAACTGCTGTAACGGACAGCGGGTGCGAAAAAAGATGCGCTGAGGCTGACGCTGCCAGATTACTGTGTAAAAATACAGGCCGGATTAACTCAACAGTAATAATTATGGCTCTGACAGCAGCGATTAAAAGCCAGATTGCGCAATGGTATAAGGCGCTGCAGCAGCAGGTTCCTGACTTTATCCCGCGCGCGCCGCAGCGCCAGATGATTGCCGAAGTGGCAAAAAGTCTGGCGGGCGATGAGGGGCGCCATCTGGCTATTGAAGCCCCTACCGGCGTGGGTAAAACGCTCTCTTATCTGATCCCCGGCATTGCGGTAAGCCGTGCCGATGAAAAACGGCTGGTGATCAGCACAGCTAACGTGGCGCTGCAGGATCAGATTTTCACCAAAGATCTCCCGCTGCTGAAAAAGATCATCCCCGATCTCACCTTTACGGCGGCCTTTGGCCGCGGACGCTATGTCTGCCCGCGTAATCTGGCCGCGCTGGCCGCCAGCGACGATCAGCAGGGCGACCTGCTGTTCTATCTGGATGAAGAGGCGGTGACCGGCTCAAAAGAGGAGCAGAAAATCTGTTCCGGGCTGGATAAAGATCTCAGCCGCCATATATGGGATGGCCTGCGCGATCACGCGGAGAAGGCGATCGATGACAGCCTGTGGCGGCGCCTCTCGACCGATAAAGCCAACTGTCTGGCTCACCACTGCCGCTGGTATCGTGAATGTCCCTTTTTTGTCGCCCGGCGCGAGATTGAACAGGCTGACGTCGTCGTCGCAAACCATGCGCTGGTAATGGCAGCTATGGAAAATGAGTCGGTGCTGCCGCCGGCAAAGCATCTGATGCTGGTACTGGATGAGGGCCACCATCTGCCGGAAGTGGCGCGTGACGCGCTGGAGATGAGCGCCGAGATCACGCCAGGCTGGAGCGGGCTGCAGCTCGATCTCTTCATACGGCTGGTGGAGACGATCATGGCGCAGTTCCGCCCCAAATCCCCCCCGCCGCTGACCAATCCTGAACGGCTCAAACAGCACTGCGAAGAGATGCGCGAGCTGCTGCAGGCGCTGAGCCAGGCGCTCAATCCGCTGCTGCCGCCCGATAATCAGCCGGGTGAGTTTCGTTTTGTGCTGGGGGAGCTGCCGGAAGCGCTGCTCACGCTCTGTGCGCGACTGTTTAAGCTTAGCGACGCGCTGCGCGGTCTGAGTGAGGGGCTGCTGAATGAGCTGGGCGAGCAGACCGGTAAGGCGGATATTATGCGCCTGCATAAAGCGATTCTGCAGCTCAACCGGCACTTTGGCTGGTTTGAAGCCATCAGTAAACTCTGGCGGCTGGCGGCGATGGAAAAAGCCTCAAACGCGCCGGTCTCTAAATGGGTTACGCGTGAACTGCGCGAGGGGCAGGTGCACCTGCTGTTTCACTGCGCCGGGATCCGCGTCAGCGACCAGCTGGAGAAGCTGCTGTGGCGTAAAATTCCGCATGTGGTCGTGACATCAGCCACGCTGCGTTCGCTCAGCAGCTTCAGCCGCCTGCAGGAGATGTCGGGACTGAGTGAGAAAGCGGGCGATCGTTTCGTGGCGCTCGATTCTCCGTTCAATCATGTCGACCAGGGCAAGCTGGTGATCCCGCAGATGCGCTATGAGCCGCTGCTGGCAAACGAAGCTGAGCACATCGCCGAAATGGCGCGCTTTTTCCGCCAGCAGATGGCGGAAGGGGAACATAAAGGCGTGCTGGTGCTGTTTGCCAGCGGACGGGCGATGCAGCAGTTTGTTGCGCAGCTGCCGGAGCTGCGTCTCACGATGCTGGTGCAGGGCGATCAGCCGCGCTCCCGGCTGGTGACGCTGCATCGCGAACGGGTGGCCGCAGGAAACAGCAGCATTCTGGTGGGCCTGCAGTCGTTTGCCGAAGGGCTCGATCTTAAAGGCGATCTGCTGTCGCAGGTGCATATTCATAAAATCGCTTTCCCGCCGGTAGACAGTCCGGTAATTTTGACCGAAGGCGAGTGGCTGAAAAGCCTGCGCCGCTATCCGTTTGAAGTCCAGAGCCTGCCCAGCGCCTCGTTTACGCTGATACAGCAGGTCGGGCGCCTGATCCGTAGTCATCACTGTTTTGGTGAGATTGTGATCTACGATCGCCGTCTGCTCAGCAAAAGCTACGGTAGCCGGCTGCTGGCGGCGCTGCCGGTGTTTCCGATCGAGCAGCCTGCGGTGCCGGAAGAGCAAAAAAGCGCCAGGCGCAAACGAAAAGCCTGAGTAGCCGCGCTGAGCGGCTACTCGTTCCGGCCGCCGCACTGCGGCGCGCCCAGAAAGCAGGAAGCGTAACTATGGAACTGAATAAAATTATTAAAGAGATCGGGCGCGGTAAAAACCATGCGCGCGATATCGATTTCGACACTGCGGTGGCGCTCTACAGCGCCATGCTGGCAGACGAGGTGCCGGAGCTGGAGCTGGGTGCGATCCTGATTGCGCTGCGGATTAAAGGCGAAGGAGAAGCGGAGATGCGCGGTTTCTATCACGCCATGCAACAGCGTATGCTGCGGCTGCAGGCGCCGGCCGGCCGGCCGATGCCGATTGTGATCCCCAGCTATAACGGCGCGCGCCGTCAGGGCAATCTGACGCCGCTGCTGGCGCGGCTGCTGGTAAAACTGGGCTTTCCGGTGCTGCTGCACGGCGTCAGCGAAGACGCCACGCGCGTAACCAGTGAAGCGGTGCTTGCCGCATCAGGCATCGCGGCGGTAACGACCGCCGCGCAGGCGCAGGCAGCGCTGGATAACGGCGAGCTGGCGTTTATCACCATCGATAACCTCTGTCCGCCTGTGGCCAGACAGCTGGCGCTGCGCTGGCGGATGGGCGTACGCAACAGTGCGCATACGCTGGCAAAGCTGGCCACGCCGTTTGCCGAACGCGCCGCGCTGCGTCTTGCCAGCGTGTCGCATCCTGAATATGTGCCGCGCGTCGGCGCATTTTTCCAGGCGATAGACGCGCCCGCTATTCTGCTCAACGGCACGGAAGGCGAGGTGTATGCCAGTCCGCTGCGCTGTCCGGCGATCAACTATATTGCCGGCGCAGCGGGTGAGGCGCAGATCTGGGTTGAGCGGCAGCCGGAGCGTGTGGAAGCGCTGCCGGAGAACAAACAGGCTGAAACCACCGCGCGCTGGAGTGATGAGGTGCTGAACGGCACGCGTGCCGTGCCGCAGTCGCTGCGGCTGCAGCTCGCCTGCTGCCTGGTGGCAACGGGTGAAGCGGCAAACTTATCTGCTGCTGAGATCAGGCTGCAGCAGGCGGGCATGTAAGCGCGGTGCAGGGCGTGCTGCGCACCCGGTTTAGCAGACGGCAGCGGCTCAGCGTTTCGCCAGTACGCTCTCCACCAGTTTCTGCCAGAAAGTAATCCCCACCGGCAGCAGCGCATCATTAAAATCGTAGCTGGCGTTATGCAGCGGCGCAGAAGGCACCTCGCCGTCGGCGCCCAGCCAGAAGTAGGCGCCCGGACAGGCTTCCAGCATACAGGCGAAATCTTCTGACGCCATCGACGGGCTGCACGCCCATTTTACCTGCGCGTCCCCCAGCATCTGCTCCGCCACCTCGCGCACCTGCTGTGCCGGGGCAGGGTGATTTGCGGTCACCGGATAGCCGGGATACCAGTGAATGTCACCGCTGACGCCAAACGGTCGCGGCAGCGCGGTCACAAACTCTTCAATCAGGCCGCGCACCCGCTCGCGCACCTCCGGCTGCAGACAGCGTACCGTGCCGCGCAGCGTGATCTGCTCCGGGATGACGTTAATCGCCTCGCCGCCGTGGATCTGCGTCACGCTCACCACGGCGGACGCCAGCGGCGAAAGGCGGCGTGAAGGGATGGTCTGCAGCGCCAGCACCAGCTCAGCCGCCACGACCATCGGATCGGCGCCGCTTTCCGGCATGGCCGCATGACAGCTGCGGCCGGAAAGGGTGATCTCAAAGGAGTCGAGCGACGCCATCATCGCCCCCGGATTCACCGCCAGCGTGCCGAGCGGCAGTCCGGGCCAGTTGTGCATCGCATAGACGGCATCCATAGGGAAGCGCGAGAAAAGACCTTCTTCTACCATGCGGCGTGCGCCGCCGAGGTTCTCTTCGGCGGGCTGAAACAGAAAGTGGATGGTGCCGCTGAAATCGCGCGTGGCGGCGAGCTGGCAGGCGGCGGCCAGCAGAATAGCGGTATGGCCGTCGTGACCGCAGGCGTGCATCACGCCGGGCCGGGTCGATTTCCACGCCGCGCTGCCTTTTTCTGTGATCGGCAGCGCATCCATATCAGCGCGCAGCCCAATCACCGGCCCCGGACCGTTCTCCAGCGTACCAATGACGCCGGTGCCCGCTATGCCGCGGAATACCTGAAGCCCGGCCTGCTCCAGTACGCGGGCGACCAGCTCGCTGGTCTGCTGTTCCTGATAGCCCAGCTCAGGCAGTTGATGTAACTGATGACGCCAGTTAAGGGCATTTTCCAGCAGGAGAGCAGGCAGACTCATAACAGAGGGCTCCGTTTGCAACGCGCGCCAGCGCAGGGGATAAGTCATCACTGTAGTGATATGTCGCCGGAGCGTCTATCGCTAAAAGGAATAATTTTGCTATAGATTATATCCTTGTGGAATATACAACCCTCCCTGATAGCGGCTACGCTTCCCTGCGTAAACGGCCGTTACGTTAGCATCGGCAGGTTCAGCCCGTGCCGCACGGCGCACGCCTGCGCCTGCGCGTAGCCGGCATCGGCATGGCGCATTACCCCGGTGGCCGGGTCATTCCACAAAACGCGCGCCAGCCGTGCATCCGCCTCCGGCGTACCGTCACAGACAATTACGACGCCGGCGTGCTGGGAAAAACCCATGCCGACGCCGCCGCCATGATGCAGGCTGACCCAGGTGGCGCCACCGGCCGTATTCAGCAGCGCGTTAAGCAGCGGCCAGTCAGAGACCGCGTCCGAGCCGTCGCGCATCGCTTCCGTTTCGCGGTTAGGCGATGCCACCGAACCG
Source organism: Pantoea eucrina (assembly GCF_002095385.1). Classification (GTDB taxonomy): domain Bacteria; phylum Pseudomonadota; class Gammaproteobacteria; order Enterobacterales; family Enterobacteriaceae; genus Pantoea; species Pantoea eucrina. The sequence continues at coordinate 15,227 of NZ_MIPP01000056.1, forward strand.
CAGTCGAGATGATCGCGGCCAATCACCACCGGCGCTTTCAGCTCGCCTCTGCGTACCATCTCGTTGAACGCCAGCGCGGCCAGATGGCGTTCGCCCAGTCCGAGCCAGCAGATACGGGCGGGCAGGCCCTGAAAAGCGATACGCGCCTGCGCCATGTCGAGCCAGCGATGCAGATTGAGGTTATCCGGAAACAGCGACTTTAATTTTGCGTCCGTTTTATAAATGTCTTCCGGATCGCCCGAGAGCGCCACCCAGCGAAACGGGCCTTTGCCCTCGCAGAACAGCGGGCGGATATAGGCGGGAACAAAACCAGGGAAGTCAAAAGCGTTGCTGACCCCCTCGTCCAGCGCCACCTGCCGGATATTATTGCCGTAGTCCACGGTCGGCACGCCCATATGGTGAAAATCGAGCATGGCCCGGACGTGCACCGCCATGGAGGCGCGCGCCGCCTGTTCAACGCCTTTCGGATTGCGCTGGCGCTCCGCCTGCCAGCGTGCCACCTCCCAGCCCTGCGGCAGATAGCCGTTGACCGGATCGTGCGCAGAAGTCTGATCGGTCACGATATCGGGGCGTATGCCGCCGGCGCGGGCGCGGTTTACCAGCTCCGGCAGGATCTCCGCCGCATTGCCCAGCAGGCCGACAGAGATCGCCTCTTTTGCCGCCGTGGCCTGTTCAATCAGCGCCAGCGCCTCATCCAGCGTACGCGCTTTGTGATCGAGATAGCGGGTGCGCAGGCGAAAATCGATGCGCGACTCCTGGCACTCAATCGCTAATACGCAGGCACCCGCCAGCACGCCGGCCAGCGGCTGTGCGCCGCCCATGCCGCCGAGGCCTGCGGTGAGGATCCAGCGACCGGCAAGATCGCCGTTATAGTGCTGGCGGCCCGCTTCGGCGAAGGTCTCAAACGTTCCCTGCACAATGCCCTGGGCGCCAATGTAGATCCACGAGCCGGCGGTCATCTGGCCATACATCATCAGGCCGGCGCGATCCAGCTCATGAAAATGATCCCAGTTCGCCCAGTGCGGCACCAGGTTAGAGTTAGCCAGCAGCACGCGCGGTGCGTCGGCATGGGTGCGGAATACGCCCACCGGTTTACCGGACTGGATCAGCAGCGTCTCATCCGGCTGCAGCAGGCGCAGCGAGCGCAGGATCTGCTCAAAACAGGGCCAGTTACGTGCGGCTTTGCCGATGCCGCCGTAGACCACCAGATCGTCCGGACGTTCGGCGACATCGGGGTCGAGGTTATTCTGGATCATGCGCCAGGCCGCTTCGATAAGCCAGTTAGCGCAGTGCAGTTCACTGCCATGCGGGGCACGGATTTCGCGGGCCACGGCCTGCGTCAGGGTTTCGCTCATGATTCACTCCTTAGTGCTGGTTCTGGCGCTGGCTCGGCAGCAACGTTATTAGCGCGTCGGGCCACTGCGTGCCCGCAGCCCACAGACGCATCGCTTCGATATCGGGTGCCAGCAGGCGGTCGCTGGCAAGAAACGCCACCCTGCTGCGAATGCGCTGCATCTCCTGTTCAAGAATGGCCGAACTCTGCAGCGGCCGGTGAAACTCAATGCCCTGGGCTGCGGCCATCGCTTCAATGCCGACCACCGCAGCGGTGTTAAAACACATCTCCCCGAGACGGCGTGCTGCATAGGTGGCCATAGAGACGTGATCTTCCTGATTCGCTGACGTAGGCAGGCTGTCTACGCTGCCAGGGTGCGCCAGCGATTTGTTTTCTGATGCCAGCGCGGCAGCGGTCACCTGGCAATCATAAAGCCGGAGTTGACGCCGCCATCCTGCACCAGGAAAGGTGGCAGGCCGGAGAGAGTACTGTCGAGCAGCAGCGCCAGGCGGCGCTCGGAGATAGCGCCTATTTCGGCCACGGTGAGCGCAATAATGTCAGCCGCAAACGCCACCGGCTCGGCGTGGAAGTTGCCCCCGGAGATCACTTCACCGCTGTCGCTGAAAACCAGCGGGTTATCGGAGGCGGCATTGGCCTCAATCTGCAGGACGCGCGCGGCGTGGCTGAGATTATCAAGGCAGGCCCCCATCACCTGCGGCACGCAGCGGACAGAGTAGGGATCCTGGACGCGTCCGCAGTGGGTGTGCGACTGCAGGATCCCGCTGCCGCTGAGCAGCGAGCTGACGGCGGCGGCGACAGCGATCTGGCCAGGCTGGCCGCGCGCCTGATGAATGCGCGCATCATAGGGTTTAACCGAGCCTTTAATCGCCTCCAGCGAGAGCGCGCCCGCCATCAGTGCAGCAGCAAAGAGATTTTCCGCTTCAAACAGGCCGCGCAGCGCCAGAGCAGTTGAGACCTGGGTCCCGTTCAGCAGCGCCAGCCCCTCTTTTGGCCCGAGCACAACCGGCGTCAGCCCGGCGCGCGCCAGGCCTTCCGTTGCCGGTCGCCGTTCACCGGCAATGCGCACCTCGCCTTCACCCAGCAGCATCAGCGACAGGTGTGCCAGCGGAGCCAGATCGCCAGACGCGCCCACTGAGCCTTTGGCCGGAATAGAGGGCATAACGCCAGCGTTAAACAGCGCCAGCAGGGCATCCACCAGCTCAATACGGACGCCGGAATGACCGCGCGCCAGACTGATAATCTTGCTGGCAACCACCAGACGCGTGACGTTATCCGGCAGCAGATCGCCGAGGCCAACGCTGTGCGACAGCACCAGGTTACGCTGCAGCTCAGCCAGGCGGGCAGCGGGAATTTGCGTCTGTGCCAGCTTGCCAAAGCCGGTATTGATGCCATACACCACTCTGCCGGACGCGACGATATCGTCGACGGTCGCATGGGCGCGGTGAATAGCACTGCGCGCCGCTGGCGTCAGCTGTAACGTCACCGGCTGCTGATAGATAGTGCGCAGGGTCGCGAGATCCACCTCACCGGGTTCCAGGCAGATTTCCTGCAGTGCATGCGACATGATCTACTCCTGTATATACAAGTAAGTGGCGGGAAAAGTCACGCTTCTTAACGCCATGCGTCAGGTTACTTCACCCGCGGTAAAACGAGTGAAGCACAGGTTTGTTATTCCTGTCTATACAAGTAGCAAGCGCTATGCCAGTTTCACTGCAATTTGTGAAATGTGCCGCACTGCGGGCAGGCAGGCTAATCAGCCAATTTGATGCACGCTAAAGCAGCAGCCTCTGCACCCGCAGCCGCTGCGCTGCACTACTGCATGTCTATACATCTGCCTGGCGGAACAGTAAACTTTCCTTCTCAGAGCAGAAAGGAACAGCAGATGACCGAGCAAACGGCACTGGCGCAGTTAGCCGCCGCAATGGGCGATGAACCGGCACCGATTTACCAGCGCGTCAAACAGGCGATTATCAGCCAGATCCGCGCGGGAGAGTGGAAAGCCAGGCAGCGTGTGCCCTCCGAGAGCGAGCTGGTCAGCGAGCTGGGCGTGAGCCGGATGACCATCAACCGCGCGCTGCGTGAACTCACCGCCGAGGGCTACCTGCTGCGTATGCAGGGGGTGGGCACCTTTGTCGCGGAGATGAAAGGCTACACGGCGATGCTGGAGGTGCACAATATTGCGGATGAGATTGCGCAGCGCGGTCATCAGCACCGCTGCCAGATCCTGACCCTGACGCAGGGGCGGGCGGATCCGGAGCAGGCGGCGCTGCTGGGGATGCGCACCGGCCAGCCGCTGTTTCATTCGCTGATGGTGCATTACGAAAACGATCTGCCGGTACAGCTGGAAGATCGTCTGGTGAACCCGCAGATGGCGCCGGACTACCTGAAGCAGGATTATCACAGCGTTACCCCTTATACCTATCTGATGCGGGTCGCGCCGCTGACCGCCGGCGAGCATATTGTTGAGGCGGTACTGCCCGATTTGCGCCAGCGCAGGCATCTCGCGCTGGAGGAGCACGAACCCTGCTTATTGATTCGGCGGCAGACGTGGAGCGACAGTAAGATCGTGACCTATGCGCGGCTGCTCTATCCCGGCTCGCGCTATAAGCTGCTGGGACGTTTTAAAGGACACGGCTGAGCCGGCACCAGAGCAGCAGGGCATCGCAGCTCTGCGGTGTCAGCGTCAGTGGCTCATCCAGCCACCAGATCCCCTGCGTCTGGTGCAGGACCTCGCCGGAGGCGTACTGCCACGCACCGGCTAACACATACGCCACCCCGTGCCGGCTCTGCTGCTGTGCCTGCTGCAGGATGCTGACCTCCGCCCGCCAGCTGTCGCGGCGGGTCATGATATTGAAATCGCTGCAGCGGCCGTGCACTGTCGCCTGCACCGGGGCTTCTCCGGCGAAGCGCCACGCTGACAGGGCTGCAGCCGGTGCGTCAGCCCGCCGCTCTGCAGCAGCGGGCTGTCGCCCTGCAGCAGGGTAATCACCCGATCCACGCCAGGAAACAGCGAAAAAGGGCCGCTGGCGTCAAGCGTGGCGATGCTGGCCCGCCAGGCGAAATCCGCCGCGCCGGGGGGAAAGCTGACGATTTCGC
>NZ_MIPP01000057.1 GCF_002095385.1 Pantoea eucrina
TCTGCTTTTTCCCTATATGCTTCAGTTAAACCCGTTACCGACAGCTTCAGCACCCGGGCTGTGCTTTCCAAATCTCCCCCGGCAGTACCAGCCGCTTTCGCAATTAACCCGTCTCTGTTCAGCGATTTTAGCGCCGCCAGAGTTCACTGGCGTTAATAGGAATGCTGACTCTCTTTTGTACTCTGTTTTGAAAAATGCTGCATTTACCGCCATTTATGCCCGGTTTTGTTCCCTGACCTTTTTCTGAAAACGAAAATTCCTAATGCTTTCAAAGCATTTGCGGTTAAGCCTGCCTGGCGACAACCTGAGCGCATTAAGCTAAAGTAATGGCTCATTTTGTCGTACGTGCGATATGCCATTACCGTGAATGATTTCCTGATTTATGGCTCGCTGCTGGGCAGCAGCTTTCTGAGCGCCACGCTGCTTCCGGGCAGTTCAGAAGCTGTACTGATAGCGCTGCTGGTTGCTCAGAAAGGATCGGTATATGGCCTGTTGCTGGCTGCATCAGTGGGAAACACGCTGGGTGGCCTGACCAACATTTTTCTTGGTCGCCTTATGCCGCAGAACGGGCAGGGGCGATGGCATGACACAGCATTGACGTGGTTACACCGATGGGGCCCTGCGGCATTGATCTTTAGCTGGCTGCCGGTTGCTGGCGATCTGCTTTGCGTTCTCGCAGGCTGGTTGCGCTTCAGCTGGCTGCCTTGCATGCTGTTTCTCGCTCTCGGCAAAACGCTGCGTTATATCTTTATCGCGATCGCCACAGTACAGGGTATGGAGTGGTGGCATTGATTCGCACAGATTCGAGGCTACGGTTAACATTATGCTGAACAAAAATAAATTATTCTCACAGCGGGAGGTTAATGTGATCCCGGACGTATCAAAAGCGCTCTCCTGGCTGGAAGCGCATCCCGACGCGTTAAAGGGTATCGGCCGTGGCATCGAACGCGAAACGTTACGCGTCGGGCCCGATGGTCATCTGGCTACTACCGGCCATCCGGCATCGCTTGGCTCGGCGCTGAAGCATGACTGGATCACCACGGATTTTGCGGAAACGCTGCTGGAGTTCATTACGCCGGTCGATAAAAATATCGATCGCTCGCTGACCTTCCTGCGCGACATCCATCGCCATGTGGCAAAACAGCTGGGTGAAGAGCGCATGTGGCCCTTCAGTATGCCCGGTCACGTTGACGATACCGATAAAATTGAGCTGGCGCAGTATGGCAGTTCAAACGTGGGCCAGATGAAGACCCTCTACCGGCAGGGGCTGAAAAACCGCTACAGCGCGCTGATGCAGATTATCTCTGGCGTGCATTACAACTTCTCGCTGCCGCTCTCTTTCTGGCAGGAGTGGGCGGATGTAAAAGATGCTGAGAGCGGTAAAGAGACCATCTCTGCGGGCTATCTGCGCCTGATCCGCAACTATTATCGTTTCGGCTGGGTGATCCCTTATCTGTTTGGTGCCTCGCCGGCGATCAGCTCCTCATTTCTTCAGGGGCGTGAGAGCCAGCTGCCGTTTGAAACGGATGGTAAAGATACGCTGTGGCTGCCGTATGCGACCTCTCTGCGCCTGAGTGACCTGGGTTATACCAATAAGTCACAAAGTAATCTCGGTATTACCTTCAACTCGCTGGAAGGGTATGTGAGCGCGCTGAAGGCCGCAATCAAAACCCCTTCTGAAGAGTACGCAGCCATGGGCGTCAAAGATGCTGAAGGCAACTGGCTGCAGCTTAATACTAATGTACTGCAGATTGAGAACGAGCTGTATGCGCCTATCCGTCCGAAGCGCGTTACCCGTTCGGGAGAAGCCCCTTCTGATGCGCTGCTGCGTGGCGGCATTGAGTATATTGAAGTGCGCTCGCTTGATATCAATCCGTTCTCACCGGTAGGTGTGGATGCCGATCAGGCGCGCTTCCTCGATCTGTTCCTGATTTGGTGTACGCTGGCCGATGCCCCTGAACTGAGCGCCAGCGAGCTGCTCTGCAGTCGCAAAAACTGGAACCGCGTGGTGATGGAAGGACGTAAGCCAGGGCTGGTTATTGGCGTTGGCTGCAGCGACACTGAACATTCGCTGGTTGAAGTAGGCAAAGCGCTCTTTGCCGATCTGCGTCGCGTCGCGGAAGTGCTGGATAGCAATGAGGGCAGCACGCAATATCAGCAGGTATGCGATCAACTGGTAGCTTCTTTTGACGATCCTGAGCTAACCTACTCGGCGCGCATTCTTCACGCTATTAAAGAAAACGGCCTGACCGGAGCAGGTGTTGCACTGGCGGAGCAGTACCGGCAGATGCTCTGCGCGGAGCCACTGGAAATTCTGACCGAAGCGGATTTCACTCAGCAGGCGCAGGAGTCTGTTGCTGCACAGCAGGCGCTGGAAGCGAGTGATAGCATAAGCTTTGAGGATTATCTGGCAGGTCGGGAAGGCTGAAAAAGAAAATGGCCACATCACTGTGGCCAAAATTAACATCTCTGTTGTCAGGGATGATGATAACAAATGCGCGTCTTTCATATATTCAGACGCAGAACGACGAGAAAAGTTTCATCGTTCAGAAAAAATTTTTCAAACAGGAGGTGACGTATGCCACTACTGGACAGTTTTACCGTTGATCACACCATCATGGCCGCGCCGGCAGTACGCGTGGCAAAGACCATGACAACTCCGCATGGCGATACCATCACCGTTTTCGATCTGCGTTTCTGCCGGCCAAACATCGACATTCTGACCGAGCGCGGGATCCATACGCTGGAGCATCTGTTTGCCGGCTTTATGCGCGATCACCTCAACGGTGACGGCGTGGAGATCGTAGACATATCTCCAATGGGGTGCCGTACCGGTTTCTACATGAGCCTGATCGGCACGCCAGACGAGCAGCGCGTGGCGCAGGCGTGGAAAGGGGCGATGGAAGATGTTCTGAAAGTCAAAGATCAGAATCAGATCCCGGAGCTTAATGAGTATCAGTGTGGCAGCTACAAGCTGCACTCCCTGGACGAAGCGCAGCAGATTGCGCGTAATGTTCTGTCACACGAGATCGGTATTAATCGCAACGAAGATCTGAAGCTGCCAGCAGAGAAGCTGAAAGAGTTGCATATCTGATTAGCCCTTTCTGTAAAAACGCCGCATATTCTGCGGCGTTTTTTTGTATCACGATCCCACTGAGCTTTTCAGCGGCTGCTGCGGTGTAACCCGCACCTGCTTCACCATGTTGTCCTGCACGTCGAGAATATCGATGTCATAGCTGCCAACCTGTACCCGCGTTTCGGTCTGCGGGATCTCTTCCAGCGCCTCAAGCAGCATGCCGTTAATGGTGCGCGCTTCCTCTTCCGGCAGCGTCCAGTTGAACGCCTTATTGATTTCGCGCACGTTAGCGCTGCCTTCAATCAGCACCGAGCCATCATTCTGCGGCATCACCTCTTCTGCGAGAGAAGGGGACATGGAGGTAGTAAAGTCGCCAACGATCTCTTCCAGAATATCTTCGATGGTGATGAGCCCCTTAATATCGCCATACTCATCCACTACCAGACCCGCTTTTTTCTTATTGCGCTGGAACTTAACCAGCTGCACATTCAGCGGCGTGCCTTCCGGCACATAGTAGATCTCATCAGCCGCGCGCAGCAGACGCTCCTTATTGAACTCCTTTTTTTCCGTCATCATGCGCCAGGCTTCGCGCACGCGCAGCATGCCCACGGTATCGTCCAGCGAATCGCGAAACAGCACAATACGCCCGTGCGGAGAGTTACTCAGCTGACGCTCAATCGATTTCCAGTCGTCATTGATATTGATACCAACAATTTCATTGCGCGGCACCATGATGTCATCCACGCTGACTTTTTCCAGATCGAGCACGGAGAGCAGCATATCCTGATTACGGCGAGACATCAGCGAGCGCGACTCGTAGACAATGGTGCGCAGCTCCTCTTTGCTCAGCGCGGAGTTTACGGAGCCTCTGCTTTGATCCCCACCATACGCATCAGCATGCGCGTAATGGTATTAAGCAGCCAGACCAGTGGCAGCATCACATACTGCAGCGGCGCCAGTAAAACGCTGCTGGGGTAGGCAACTTTTTCAGGATAGAGCGCTGCGATGGTTTTGGGCAGGACTTCAGCAAAAACCAGAACAACAAAGGTCAGCACGCCGGTGGCGATAGCGACCCCGGCATCACCATACAGACGCATCCCTACGATAGTCCCCAGCGCGGAGGCGAGGATATTGACCAGGTTGTTGCCGATTAAGACCAGACTAATCAGGCGATCGGGCCGGCGCAGCAGTTTCTCAACGCGCCGCGCTGCACGATTACCGCTTTTCGCTTTGTGCCGCAGCTTATAGCGGTTGAGCGTCATCATGCCGGTCTCAGAGCCGGAGAAGTACGCTGAGACCAGCACCATGATGACAAGAATGATAATCATCGTGGTGGTTGAAACATGTTCCAACGAAAAATTCCTTAGTGGGAAGTGAGAAGATGCTGCAGTACGCGACTGCCGAAGTAAGCCATGGTCAGCAGCAGCGCACCGCCGCAGTTAAACCAGACCACGCGCCGTCCGCGCCACCCTTCACGGTAGTGCCCCCAGAGCAGCACGATATAGACGAACCACGCAAGAATAGAGAGCACCGCTTTATCGATATTCTCTGCGCTGAACAGGTTGTCCATGAAGAAAAGCCCGGTGCAAAGCACCAGCGTCAGCAGCACCACGCCAATCTGCGTGATATGAAACATTTTGCGCTCAATGCTTAGCAGCGGCGGCATATCCTGCGTAAAGGCGAGCTTTTTGTTTTTCAGCTGATAGTCGATCCACGCCAGCTGCAGCGCATAGAGCGCGGCAATAATCAGCGTGGCATAAGCAAACAGCGACAGACCGATATGCACCATCATGCCCGGCGTGGTCTCGAGGTGCGTAATAAAGGCATTCGGGACAAAGGTGGCAAACGCCAGATTAATTAACGCAAAGCTATAAACCACCGGCAGCAGCAGCCAGCCACGGTTACGTGAAGCCACAATAGTCATAATGGCGCAAATCAGCAGGCTCACCAGCGATCCGATATTAAGTAAGCTGAGATTTTGCCCGCTGTCGATAGCAAATATCCGCTGCTGCAGCGCGACAGCATGCGCAATCAGCGCAACGCAGGCGGACAGGACAGCAAATCGCCGCCAGCCGCTGTTATGTTTCAGTAAGCTGGGGATGATAAGTGCAAGACTGAGGGAGTAGGCGAAGAGCGCCACGATCGCGAAAACGAACATAGATCCTTTCTGAGAGTGATGAGATAAGGAAAAAAGCAGTATAGCGTCAGCGGCAGTATGCTCCAAACGATCTCACGGTCAATTGCAGAGATCGCTCAGGCTTCGTGTTATAATCCGGCGCATTGTGTCGCTCAGGCGGCCTCGCTACGGTATTAAGTGAGAGAGCATGTTTGATAATTTAACCGATCGTTTGTCGCAAACCCTGCGCAACATCAGCGGCCGCGGACGGCTGACCGAAGAGAACATCAAAGATACCCTGCGCGAAGTGCGCATGGCGCTGCTGGAGGCGGACGTTGCGCTGCCGGTAGTACGTGAATTTATTAACCGCGTAAAAGAAGCCGCGGTCGGACACGACGTCAATAAAAGCCTGACGCCGGGTCAGGAGTTTATCAAGATTGTCCGCAACGAGCTGATTGCGGCAATGGGGGCTGAAAATAATACCCTGAACCTGAATGCGCAGCCGCCGGCCGTGGTGCTGATGGCGGGCCTGCAGGGTGCCGGTAAAACCACCAGTGTGGGTAAGCTCGGTAAGTTTCTGCGTGAAAAGCACAAGAAAAAAGTGCTGGTGGTCTCAGCTGACGTTTATCGCCCGGCGGCGATTAAACAGCTGGAGACGCTGGCGCAGCAGGTGGGGGTGGATTTCTGTCCCTCCGATCTCAGCCAGAAGCCGGTTGACATCGTTAAGCATGCGCTGAAAGAGGCGAAGCTGAAGTTCTACGACGTGCTGCTGGTGGATACCGCCGGTCGTTTGCACGTAGACGAAGCGATGATGGACGAAATCAAACAGGTCCACGCCGCCATTAATCCGGTGGAAACGCTGTTTGTTGTCGATGCCATGACCGGTCAGGATGCCGCGAACACGGCTAAAGCATTTAATGAAGCGCTGCCGCTGACCGGGGTGATCCTGACCAAGGTTGATGGTGACGCACGCGGCGGTGCCGCGCTTTCGATTCGTCACATCACCGGTAAACCGATCAAGTTTATGGGGATGGGTGAGAAAACCGAGGCGCTGGAAGCGTTTTATCCCGACCGTATCGCCTCGCGCATTCTGGGCATGGGCGATGTCCTGTCGCTGATTGAAGATATTGAAAGCAAGGTTGACCGCGATCAGGCGGAAAAGCTGGCGAAAAAGCTGAAAACCGGTGACGGTTTCGATCTCAATGACTTCCTTGAGCAGCTTAAGCAGATGCGCAATATGGGCGGTATGGCCAGCCTGATGGGCAAACTGCCGGGTATGGGGCAGCTGCCGGACAACGTTAAATCGCAGATGGATGACAAGGTGCTGGTGCGCATGGAGGCCATCATTAACTCCATGACGCGTAAAGAGCGTGAGAAGCCTGAAATCATCAAGGGTTCACGCAAGCGTCGCATCGCGACCGGCGCCGGCATGCAGGTGCAGGATGTCAATCGGCTGCTGAAGCAGTTCGATGATATGCAGCGCATGATGAAAAAGATGAAGAAAGGCGGCATGGCAAAAATGATGCGCGGCATGAAGGGTATGATGCCGCCAGGTTTCCCGGGCCGTTAAGATATCGCTACACAGCCAGAAAAGTATGCTACTGCGGTTGCTTTTTGCGCCAAAATGAGTAAAATTTTCGGGCTTTTTATATTGCACCCGGGCCCCGTTCCTCGATGGGGCCCGGTTGTTTTATTAACTAAAGAGGATGTTATGGTAACAATTCGTTTGGCACGTCACGGCGCAAAAAAGCGTCCGTTCTACCAGGTCGTCGTCACTGACAGCCGCAATGCACGCAACGGCCGCTTCATTGAGCGCGTTGGTTTCTTCAACCCGATCGCATCTGGTCAGGCTGAAGGTCTGCGTCTGGACCTGGACCGTATTGAGCACTGGGTTGGCCAGGGCGCAACGCTTTCCGATCGCGTTAACGCGCTGATCAAAGAAGCAAAAAAAGCAGCTTAATCTGTCACGGTGGTGAGCATGACCAGTAAACCTGCCGCACAGCCTCCTGTTAACCCCATCGTTTTGGGCAAAATGGGTGCCGCTTACGGAATTCGGGGCTGGCTCAAAGTGTTTTCCTCCACTGAAGACGCTGAAAGCATCTTCGACTACCAACCCTGGTTTATCCAGCGCGCCGGTAAATGGCAGCAGGTAGAACTGGAAGGTTGGAAGCACCACAATCAGGACCTGATTATCAAAGTCAACGGCATTGACGATCGGGACGCGGCGGCGCAGTTAACCAATTGTGAAATCACGGTTGACTCCACGCAGCTGCCTGCGCTGGGAGAGGGTGATTACTACTGGAAAGACCTTATGGGTTGTAAAGTAGTTAACCTCGACGGCTATGAGATGGGCAAAGTCATTGATTTGATGGAAACCGGCTCAAACGACGTACTCGTCGTTAAGGCGAACCTGAAAGATGCATTCGGTGTACAGGAGCGGTTAATACCGTTTCTCGATGAACAGGTTATCAAGAAAGTCGATCTCGCTACTGGCACTATTGAAGTAGACTGGGATCCTGGTTTTTGATCTCCGGACAATCCGGTAACGTAACGGCGAACGCGATGTGGATTGGTGTTATCAGCCTGTTTCCAGAGATGTTTCGCGCTATTACCGAGTACGGGGTAACTGGCCGGGCAGTTAAAAATGGCCTGCTCAACATTGAGAGCTGGAGTCCTCGTGACTTCACGCACGACCGGCACCGTACCGTGGACGATCGTCCTTACGGCGGCGGACCGGGAATGTTGATGATGGTGCAACCCTTACGGGATGCGATCCACGCAGCGAAAGCAGCGGCGGGAGAAGGTGCTAAGGTGATTTATCTGTCACCTCAGGGGCGCAAACTTGACCAGCAGGGCGTTTGCGAACTGGCGACTAACCAGAAACTGATTCTGGTCTGTGGTCGCTACGAAGGTATTGATGAGCGCGTGATCCATACAGAGATTGACGAAGAGTGGTCAATCGGTGATTACGTTCTCAGTGGTGGTGAGCTGCCAGCCATGACGCTGATTGACTCCGTCGCCCGGTTTATTCCCGGCGTACTGGGCAAGCAGGCGTCCGCCGATGAAGACTCATTCTCGGATGGTTTGCTGGATTGCCCGCACTATACCCGGCCTGAAGTGTTAGAAGGGATGGAAGTACCGTCAGTTCTGCTGTCGGGCAACCATGCCGATATTCGCCGCTGGCGCCTGAAACAGTCGCTAGGCCGTACCTGGCTAAGAAGACCTGAACTTCTGGAAAACCTGGCTCTGACTGAAGAGCAAGCAAGGTTGCTGAATGAGTTCCAGCGGGAACAGCAGCAGCAACAAAACGATGAAGCGGAAGAGTAATCTTCCCTGACTATCAGTTTACCCAGGATATGAGATTTAATTATGAGCAACATTATCAAGCAAATTGAACAAGAACAGCTGAAACAGGATGTACCTTCATTCCGTCCGGGTGATTCCGTGGAAGTGAAAGTATGGGTCGTTGAAGGTTCTAAAAAACGTCTGCAGGCATTCGAGGGCGTGGTTATCGCTATTCGTAACCGCGGTCTGCACTCTGCATTCACTGTTCGTAAGATTTCCAACGGCGAAGGCGTTGAGCGTGTCTTCCAGACTCACTCTCCGGTAATTGACAGCATTACTGTCAAACGTCGTGGTGCTGTGCGTAAAGCCAAACTGTACTACCTGCGTGAGCGCACCGGTAAGTCAGCTCGTATCAAAGAGCGTCTTGGCGCGTAAGCGACATCTCAAAGTTAATAGCAAACAAGGGGTTGGCATAATGCCAGCCCCTTTTTTTATGGATGCTTTAAGCGATAAACCGCGGCCTCAACCGGCCCGTCCGGCAGCACAATCAGCCCGTGCTGGCAGCCTGTAAGCGTAAACCCGCTGCGTAATGCCACGGCGCGGCTGGCGACATTATCTGTGGCGGCCAGGATTTCCAGCTCCGTGATATCTGGCCGGCTAAAACCCAGGGTTATCAGTTGCGCTACCGCGCGTGTAGCCACGCCCTGACGCTGCGCATCGCTGCGTACCCAGTAGCCCAGCGCTGCAACCTCTCCGGGCTGACGGGCAAAACGGATCCCGGCCCCTCCCAGCAGACGATGATGGCTGTCTGCGATCGCAAACCTTTCGGCCTCACCTCTGACACGCTCTGCGTGAGCGAAATTAAACCAGCTTACTGCCTCTTCCGGCCGGTAATTTTCATGCGCCCACGTCATCCAGGGCAGCAGGGTATCAAGAGACTGATTGACGGCCTCAGCAAAAGCAGTTGCATCTGACAGCGCAAAGGGACGCAGGATTACCTCAGTCATAATCAGTCAGCCTTCATAAATTGTGAGGAATTACAGAATATTAACTGAGCGCGCAGTGAAAAACGAGTCGCAGCTCTACGATGGTGTAACTTTATATTTACATCTATCCGGCAAGGTATGCAGTGTCATTTATTCATATGTATCTGATAAATATAAATTTAAATGCAAATTTATACCGTGATGCAATGCAGGTGGTAAAAATAGTGTACACGCATGGATTGCATACAATACAGCCTGTGATAGAGTAAGCGTCATCCTCACTGAGGATCCAAACCGCACAGATGAGTAAAAAGGATCGCCACCATGCAGAAAGACGCGCTGAATAACGTACATATCGCTGACGAACAGATTTTAATTACGCCGCAGGAGCTGAAAGCACGCTTTCCGCTGACGGCAGAGCAGGAAGCTCAGATTACTGCTTCGCGTAAAACTATTGCGGACATTATTGCCGGGCGCGATCCGCGTCTGCTGGTGGTCTGCGGTCCCTGCTCAATTCACGATCCGGAAGCAGCGTTAGCGTACGCCCGTCAGTTAAAAGATCTCTCTGTGCAGCTGAAGGATCAGCTCTATATCGTCATGCGCGTCTATTTTGAAAAACCCCGCACCACCGTAGGCTGGAAAGGGCTGATCAACGATCCTTACATGAACAACTCATTTGATATGGAAGCCGGGCTGCACATTGCGCGTCAGCTGCTGGTAAACCTGGTTGAAATGGGTTTGCCACTGGCGACAGAAGCGCTGGATCCTAATAGCCCGCAATATCTCGGCGATCTGTTTAGCTGGTCAGCCATTGGTGCGCGCACCACGGAATCACAAACGCACCGTGAAATGGCGTCTGGTCTTTCAATGCCGGTAGGTTTTAAAAACGGCACCGATGGCAGTCTCGGCACGGCGATCAACGCTATGCGTGCGGCAGCGATGCCTCACCGTTTTGTCGGCATTAACCAGGCAGGGCAGGTCTGCCTGCTGCAGACGCAGGGCAACCCGGACGGACACGTGATTCTGCGCGGTGGCAAAGCGCCTAACTACGGCCCGGACGATGTTGCACAGTGTGAAAAAGAGATGCTGAAAGCAGGACTGCGCCCGGCCTTAATGATAGATTGCAGCCATGGCAATTCTAACAAAGACTATCGTCGTCAGCCTGGCGTAGCCGAATCGGCTATTGCGCAGATCAAAGATGGAAACCGCTCTATTATTGGCCTGATGCTTGAGAGCAATATTCACGAAGGCAATCAGCCTTCAGAGCAGCCGCGCAGCGAAATGAAGTATGGTGTCTCGGTGACCGATGCCTGCATTGACTGGAATACTACCGAAACGCTGCTGCGCACGATCCATCAGGATCTGCAGGGAGTGCTGTCGGCGCGTCTGTCACACGAGGTATAAAGAGTAATGGTGGCTGAACTGACCGCATTGCGCGATCAAATTGATGAAGTCGATCAGGCGCTGCTTGGGCTGCTGGCAAAACGACTGGAGCTGGTGGCACAGGTTGGCGAAGTAAAAAGCCGTTACGGCCTGCCGATTTATGTACCCGAGCGTGAAGCAAGCATGCTGGCGTCACGCCGGCAGGAAGCAGAAGCGCTCGGCGTATCTCCCGATCTGATTGAAGATGTATTGCGTCGTCTGATGCGGGAATCCTATACCCATGAGAATGACAAAGGTTTCAAAACCCTTTGTCCTTCACTGCGTCCGGTAGTGATCGTCGGCGGCAGCGGCAAGATGGGGCGTCTGTTTGAAAAAATGCTGACACTGTCCGGTTATCAGGTGCGCATTCTGGACAAAGAGGACTGGGATCGCGCCGATCGGCTGCTGCAGGATGCGGGCATGGTGATCATCAGTGTCCCAATCCATCTTACCGAGAAGATCATCGCCGATCTGCCTGCGCTGCCGGATGACTGCATCCTGGTCGATCTTGCATCGGTAAAAAACAGGCCGCTGCAGGCCATGCTTGCCGCGCACGCCGGACCGGTACTGGGGCTGCACCCGATGTTTGGGCCCGACAGCGGCAGTCTGGCAAAACAGGTTGTGGTCTGGTGCGACGGTCGTCAGCCGGAAGCGTATCAGTGGTTCCTGGAACAGATTCAGGTTTGGGGAGCACGGCTGCACTGCATCAGCGCCGCAGAGCACGATCAGAACATGGCCTTTATTCAGGCGCTGCGTCACTTTACGACTTTTGCTTACGGCCTTCACCTGGCTGAAGAGAATGTGAACCTGGATCAGCTGCTGGCGCTCTCTTCACCTATTTACCGGCTGGAGCTGGCCATGGTAGGGCGGCTATTTGCGCAGGATCCACAGCTCTATGCCGATATCATTATGGCTTCAGAAAGCAACCTGGCGCTGATAAAACGTTACCATCAGCGCTTTGGTGAAGCTATATCGCTACTGGAACAGAGCAATAAGCAGGCGTTTATCAGCAGTTTTGAGCGCGTGGAACAGTGGTTTGGCGATCACGCCCAGCGTTTTCTGGTTGAAAGCCGCAGTCTGTTACGCTCGGCTAACGATAGCCGGCAATAAAAAAAGCACCCTCAGCGGTGCCTTTTCTGCTTATATGCGGGGTTCAACCGGAACCACATTTTCACCGGGATAGCAGCCCAGCACTTTTAGTGAGCGCGTCAGCTGGCGTAATTCTGCCAGCGCCAGCTGCATATTTTCCGACTGCAGATTGCCCTGCACATCAATGTAGAACATCTCTTCCCACGGGTTACCGTTAATCGGGCGATTCTCCAGCCGGCTCATAATCAGATTATGGTTGCGCAGTACCAGCAGGGCCTCTACCAGCGCACCCGCCTGCTGACCGGTAGCCATGATCAGCGTGGTTTTGGCCGGGACCTGCACCGAAACGTCAACCGGCTTGCGCGCCAGTACGATAAAACGCGTGTGGTTCTGCTGCTGATTTGCCAGGTTACGCTCCAGCACCTGCAGCCCATAGAGTTCACCGCCTGCTTCGCTGCCCAGGGCGGCAACCTCTGGGGAATTAAGCGCGGCGACTTTCTCCATGGCTGCGGCAGTGCTTTCGGTGTACTCAATTTTCCACTGCGGGAAACGGTTAATAAACTGACTGCACTGCTGAAAAGGCTGGGGATGACTGTAGACGGTTTTGATCTGTTTAAGCGTGGTGGTCTCTTTTACCAGTACACAGTGCTCGATAGGGATGGTCAGTTCGCCAATGATTGAGAGCGACGTCTGCTGCAGCAGATCGTAAACATCATTGATAGAGCCGGAGCTGGTGTTTTCAATTGGCATCACCGCATAGTCAGCCTGGCCAGCCTCAACCTGCTGAATAATATCCTGAAATTTCAGACAGCCGTTTTCGACATATGAAGCAAAATGGCGTGACGCATATTTACGGGCAGCCAGATGCGAATAGGAACCCTTAGGACCCAGAAAGGCGATGCGGGGCGCCAGCGCATGCGGATGGTTCAGGTTCTTCTGCAGCAGCGCCTGCTGCGTCAGCACCGAATCTTCAATAATCAGCTGAAACAGACGGGTAATGTAGTGGGCATCGAGCTGCTGCTGCTTACCGAGGGAAATCAGATTTTCCAGCAGGGCACGCTCCCGCTCAATATCACGTATGGGCCGCAGCGTGGTCAGTTTCGCCTGGGCAACTTCGATTGCCAGCGCCCGTCGCTCGGCCAGCAGCGTAAGTAGTTTGCTGTCTACCGCGCTGATTTTATCGCGCAGCGCCAGCAGTGGATTATCGATACTCATTAAGCTCACCTGTAAATACAGTTAAAAAAAAAGCCTCCCGGTGGGGGAGGCTTTGTCATTCGTCTTCGCATTCATTTTCGCATGACGACGCGCCTCCCGTTCAGGGGAAGGTAAAAAAGAATGCGAAGAAAAATGGCTGATGTTTCATGGTTTATTCCGGCAGGTAAGTGTTCTGAGAGTAATCGTACTGCTTAAAAGCTGTCAATAAAAAACGCGCCAGCTGGCGCGTTTTTTGTAACTGCAGAGTTTATCCTGCCGGAATGAAATCTTTAACACTGCTGGCAGCGCGGCGTGCTTCAGGCTTGTGCTGAGCTTTATTTAGCTGGCGCTCCAGCTTCGCGATCAAATCGTTGATGGCGGTATACATATCATCATGTTTAGCACTGGCAACCAGAGTACCGTTGGGCGTGTTAATGGTGGCATCCGCTACGAACTCTTTGGGCTCTTTAGATAACACGATGTGAGGATTGATGAGGTGGGCTTGCCACTTTTCCAGTTTAGCGAGACGGTCTTCGACATGGCTGCGAATTGCTGCAGTGATTTCCATTTGTTTACTGGTAATGTTCAGAATCATAGTTAAACCTCTCTGTCATTTCCGTCTGGGTAGAGTCAGCATACCGCGCTACACAGGAATTTATGTGATCTGGATCACATACGAACGTCACATTTTGTCAACGCAGGAGATTTGCGAGAAAGACCGGAGATTATCCAAAAAATGCTTGAAGCCAGCACTACAGAAGGGCAGGATTGACAGGTTAACCGCAACGCAGAGACCCTTTGCGGACATAAAAAAAAGCAGCCCGGGGGCTGCTTTTAGAAGAACGATTTACTCATTTCTGGCTGTTGTTGGCTGCGATAATTTTCGCAACTTTGTCAGCTTCTGCCGTTAACTGCAGCTGGCGATAAGCATTCTCCATCAGCGGCAGCGCATCGCGTGTTGCCTGCGTATCCTGATAATCACGCATCATGCCTTCCACACGATTAACAACAGCGACATAGGCCCCGCGCTTGGTATAGAATTGCGCCACCGAGAGTTCATATTTCGCCAGACGATCTTTCAGATAGGTCAGGCGTTTCTGGGCATCCGCAGCGTACTGGCTATTTGGATAGCTCCGCAGCAGCTGGGAGAAGTCACGGAAGGCATCGCGCGCGTGGGTAGGATCGCGATCGGAGCGATCGATACCAAAGAAGCCCTGCAGAGCGGAGTCATCCAGGGCCATATCCGTCAGGCCTTTCATATAGATGACGTAATCGATATTCGGATGAGTCGGGTTCAGACGCATAAAGCGCGAGATAGCAGCCTGCGCCAGCGGAAGATCGGCATTTTTGTAATACGCGTAGATTAAATCCAGCTGCACCTGCTGCGAGTAAGGACCAAATGGATAACGATTATCCAGCGCTTCCAGTTGCTTAATTGCCGCTTTGAAGTTACCGTCCTGCAGCTTTTGCTGAGCTGTGGCATAAATTTCAGACGGCGGGCTGTCCGGAACCGGATCAGATGAGCCGGAGCAGCCTACCAGGGCCAGGCTCAATGTGGCGGCAGCCACCAGATGTTTCATACGCGTCATGACGAAATGATTATCCTCAAAATGTTATGGCGGAAGCTGTCCGTATAGCTCCCGGTAATGACCAGTACGATAGCACATTATATTAAACGGCATCGCCGTAAAACCCAACGTTAACGAAGAAGCTGTATATGGCACAACAAGTTCAACTCACCGCAACGGTGTCCGAAGCACAGCTTGGACAACGTTTAGATCAGACTTTGGCAGAATTGTTCCCTGATTATTCACGCTCCCGCATAAAAGAGTGGATCCTCGATCGCCGCGTCAGCGTCAACGGCACTATCATCGATAAACCGAAAGAGAAAGTTCTGGGCGGTGAGCAGGTGGCTATTGATGCTGAGATTGAAGAGGAACAGCGCTGGGAAGCGCAGAACATTCCTCTTAATATCGTTTATGAAGATGACCACATTCTGGTTATCAATAAACCCCGCGACCTGGTGGTACACCCCGGTGCAGGTAATCCTGACGGCACTATTCTGAATGCACTGCTCTACCACTTTCCGCCGATCGCTGATGTACCGCGCGCCGGTATCGTACATCGCCTGGATAAAGACACCACTGGCCTGATGGTCGTGGCAAAAACGGTTCCGGCACAGACGCATCTGGTGGAAACGCTACAGCTGCGTGAAATCACGCGTGAATATGAAGCGGTTGCCATCGGTACGATGACGGCTGGCGGCACCGTTGATGAACCCATGGCGCGACACTCCACCAAGCGTACTCACATGGCCGTCCATCCGATGGGAAAACCGGCAACCACGCACTACCGCATCATGGAGCATTTCCGGGCCCATACGCGCCTACGCCTGCGCCTGGAGACGGGCCGTACGCATCAGATCCGTGTTCATATGGCGCATATCAACCATCCGCTGGTGGGCGATCCGCTTTACGGTGGCCGGCCGCGTCCGCCAAAAGGGGCGTCAGAGGCGTTCATTAATATGCTGCGCGGATTTGATCGTCAGGCGCTGCACGCGACGATGCTGCGTCTCTATCATCCAATAACCGGTATTGAAATGGAGTGGCATGCTCCGCTGCCGCAGGACATGGTTGATCTGATTGACGCCTTAAAAGCCGATACGGAAGAGTTCCGCGATCGCATGGACTGGCTATGAGTGAATGGATCATCCCGGACTGGCCTGCTCCGCAGCGCGTTCGGGCCTGCTCCACGACCCGGCGGGGCGGTCATAGCCGGGCGCCCTGGGATTCGCTCAACCCGGCGGCTCACGTCGGGGATGCGCCCGCTCACGTGATGCGTAATCGCCAGCACATCGCAGAAACATTAGCGCTTTCTGCGATGCCGCAGTGGCTGGATCAGGTACATGGCAATGCGGTAGTGCGTCTGCCTGCAGCCTGTGCGCTGCCCCAGGCTGACGCGGCCATTACCCGGGAGCCGGGCGTGGTGTGCGCCATTATGACGGCTGACTGCCTGCCGGTGCTGTTTTGCAGTAAAGATGGCAGTGAAGTCGCAGCAGCCCATGCGGGCTGGCGCGGTCTCTGTAACGGCGTGCTGGAACAGACGCTGGCGCAGTTTCACTGTCCGGCCAGCGAGGTATATGCCTGGCTGGGCCCGGCTATCGGACCCGGTGCGTTTGAAGTAGGAGCGGAAGTACGTCAGGCATTTATGGCCCACGATGCGCGCGCAGAAGTGGCCTTTCGTCCGGCAGGCGCAAAATATTTTGCGGATATCTGGCTGCTGGCCGAACAGCGTCTGCTTAGCGCAGGCGTAACCTCTGTCAGCGGTTCACGACGCTGCACGTTCACAGAAAAGCAGGATTTTTTCTCTTTTCGCCGCGACGGTGTTACCGGGCGTATGGCTACATTAATCTGGCTGCAATAACCTTACGCTCTGAGACGATCCGGTCAGCCTGTTTTTTGCTCACAATATCAGGTCAGAAACCTTGAAAATTGGAGGCCTGACCTCATCTTAATCTCCAGTAGCATTTTGACCTGTAACGGGAGGAATTATGCGTCTGGATCGTCTTACCAACAAATTCCAGCTAGCCCTTGCTGATGCCCAGTCCCTGGCTCTGGGACAGGATAACCAGTTTATTGAACCGCTTCATGTGATGAGCGCTCTGCTCAACCAGGAAGGGGGATCGGTGCGTCCGCTGCTTAGCGCAGCAGGAGCCGATGTCGCCACTCTGCGTAGCAGTATTGAACAGGCAATCAATCGTCTGCCCCAGGTCGAAGGCACCGAGGGGGATGTACAGCCCTCAGCCGATCTGGTGCGGGTGCTGAACCTGTGTGACAAACTGGCGCAAAAGCGCGGCGATAACTTTATCTCATCTGAATTATTTGTTCTGGCGGCTCTGGATTCACGCGGTTCACTGGCGGATCTGCTTAAAGCTGCCGGCGTGACGTCTGACAAACTCGCGAACGCTATCGAACAATTGCGCGGAGGCGAAAACGTGAATGACCAGGGAGCTGAAGATCAGCGCCAGGCACTGAAAAAATATACCATCGATCTCACCGAGCGCGCCGAACGTGGCAAGCTGGACCCGGTAATTGGACGCGATGAAGAGATCCGCCGTACCATCCAGGTGTTGCAGCGCCGTACCAAGAATAACCCGGTATTGATTGGTGAACCCGGCGTGGGTAAAACCGCCATTGTTGAAGGGCTGGCTCAGCGCATTATCAATGGTGAAGTGCCTGAAGGCCTGAAAGGTCGTCGCGTACTGGCGCTGGATATGGGGGCGCTGGTGGCGGGAGCCAAATACCGTGGTGAATTTGAGGAGCGCCTGAAAGGGGTGTTGAACGATCTCGCGAAGCAGGAAGGCAATGTCATTCTGTTTATCGATGAGCTGCACACGATGGTAGGCGCAGGCAAAGCTGATGGCGCGATGGACGCAGGAAACATGCTGAAGCCAGCTCTGGCGCGTGGTGAACTGCACTGCGTTGGCGCAACCACGCTGGATGAGTATCGGCAGTATATAGAAAAGGATGCTGCCCTGGAGCGTCGCTTCCAGAAAGTATTTGTGGCAGAGCCCAGCGTCGAAGATACCATCGCTATTCTGCGCGGTCTGAAAGAGCGCTATGAGCTGCATCACCATGTGCAGATCACCGACCCGGCTATTGTGGCAGCAGCAACGTTGTCACATCGCTATATCGCCGACCGGCAGCTGCCAGATAAAGCGATCGACCTGATTGATGAAGCTGCATCCAGTATTCGTCTGCAGATCGATTCGAAACCTGAGCCGCTCGATCGTCTGGAGCGCCGTATCATCCAGCTGAAACTGGAGCAGCAGGCGCTGAAGAAAGAGTCTGACGATGCCAGCGTCAAGCGTCTTGAGATGCTGGAGACGGAGCTGAATCAGAAAGAGTGCGAATATGCAGAACTGGAAGAGGAGTGGAAAGCTGAAAAGGCGTCACTCACCGGTACGCAAAATATTAAAGCGGAGCTGGAGCAGGCAAGACTGACGCTGGAACAGGCGCGGCGCACAGGCGATCTGGCGCAAATGTCAGAGCTGCAGTATGGCAAAATTCCGGCGCTGGAAAAGCAGCTGGCGAGTGCCACTCAGGCTGAAGGCAAAATCATGAAGCTGCTACGCAACCGCGTAACGGATATTGAGATTGCCGACGTACTGGCGCGCTGGACCGGTATTCCGGTAGCACGCATGATGGAAGGTGAGCGCGACAAACTGCTGCGTATGGAGCAGGAATTACATGCGCGGGTTATCGGCCAGAACGAAGCGGTAGAGGCGGTTTCAAATGCCATCCGTCGCAGCCGGGCGGGCTTATCCGATCCCAATCGCCCGATTGGTTCATTCCTGTTCCTCGGCCCAACCGGGGTAGGTAAAACCGAACTGTGTAAAGCGCTGGCAAATTTCCTGTTTGACAGCGACGATGCGATGGTGCGAATCGACATGTCTGAGTTTATGGAAAAACATTCGGTTTCGCGGCTGGTGGGTGCACCTCCGGGGTATGTCGGATATGAGGAGGGCGGTTATCTTACTGAAGCGGTACGCCGCCGGCCTTACTCCGTAATCCTACTGGATGAAGTTGAGAAAGCGCATCCGGATGTATTTAACATCCTGCTGCAGGTTCTGGATGATGGACGACTGACGGATGGTCAGGGGCGTACCGTAGATTTCCGCAACTCAGTGGTGATCATGACGTCGAACCTGGGATCGGATTTAATTCAGGAGCGCTTCGGTGCGCTTGATTACCCAGCGATGAAAGAAACGGTAATGACGGTAGTCGGACACCACTTCCGTCCTGAGTTTATCAACCGTATCGATGAAGTGGTGGTATTTCATCCGCTGGGAGAGCAGCACATTGCCTCTATTGCGCAGATACAGCTGCAGCGGCTTTATCAGCGTCTGGAAGATCGCGGCTATCAGCTGCACATCTCCGAAGCAGCACTGAAACTGCTTGGTGAGAATGGCTACGATCCGGTTTACGGTGCGCGTCCGCTCAAACGGGCTATCCAGCAGCATATTGAGAACCCGCTGGCGCAGAAGATACTCTCCGGGGCGTTTGTGCCAGGAAAAACCATCGAGATGGATGTAAGCGAAGGCGAAATTGTCGCTCACCAGTAAGTGTTGTGCATAAAAACGGGCCTGCGGGCCCGTTTTTTGTTTCTTTAATATACAGATGAGCTGGTTTTTACAACGCATTGCCTGGAAAGTAAGCGCCCGAGCAAAAAAGTTGAAATTAGCACTTGTCA
>NZ_MIPP01000058.1 GCF_002095385.1 Pantoea eucrina
GAAACCTGATGCATCACATTGCCCGCTGCTGCCAGCCTATTCCCGGCGACGATATCACCGGCTTTATTACTCAGGGACGCGGCATCTCGATTCACCGCGCCGACTGCGATCAGCTCAGTGAACTGATCTCTCATGCGCCAGAGCGTATCGTTGATGCCGTCTGGGGGGAGAGCTACTCCAGCGGCTATTCGCTGGTGGTGCGGGTTACCGCCAACGACCGCAGCGGCCTGCTGCGTGATATCACGACCATACTGGCGAATGAAAAGGTCAATGTACTGGGCGTCTCCAGCCGCAGCGATACCAGAAAACAGCTGGCGACCATCGATATGGATATTGAGATCTATAACCAGCAGGTGCTGGGACGCGTGCTGGCGCGGCTTAATCAGGTGCCGGATATTATTGACGCGCGTCGTTTGAATTAACGCGCAGCCGGCACTGGCCCGCTGCTCTTCAGGGTCGCCTTTTACGGCGGCCCTTTTTATACCGTTGTTTGAGGATTTTTCATGACTGCCCTGAACCGTCTGCTTAGCCTGATGCAAACCCTGCGCGATCCGGCGCGCGGCTGCCCGTGGGATCGCCAGCAGACCTTTGCCACTATTGCTCCCTATACGCTGGAAGAGACCTACGAAGTGCTTGACGCTATTCAGCGGGAAGACTTTACCGATCTGCGCGATGAGCTGGGCGATCTGCTGTTTCAGATTGTGTTTTATGCCCGTATGGCAGAGGAGGAGGGGCGTTTTAACTTCGACGATATCTGCAACGCAATAAGCGACAAGCTCGAACGCCGTCATCCGCATATCTTTGGCAGCGCCGAGGCTGAGAGCGCCGCAGAGGTGTTGCAGAACTGGGAAGCGATCAAACGGGATGAACGCGCGGCGAAAGCGCAGCACTCGGCGCTGGATGATATTCCGCGCGCGCTGCCGGCGCTGATGCGGGCGCATAAAATCCAGAAGCGCTGCAGCAGCGTGGGCTTTGACTGGGACAGTCTCGGACCGGTGCTGGATAAGGTGCATGAGGAGATTGACGAAGTCATGCATGAAGCGCAGCAGGCCACTGTCGACAGCGACAAGCTGGAGGAGGAGATTGGCGATCTGCTATTTGCGACGGTAAATCTGTCACGCCACCTCGGCAGCAAAGCGGAAATTGCGCTGCAGAAAGCCAACGACAAATTTGAACGCCGCTTTCGCCACGTAGAGCAGATTATTACCGCGCAGGGATTGAGTATGCCTGCGGCGACGCTGGAGCAGATGGAAGCGGCGTGGCAGCAGGTAAAACTGAGTGAGAACAATCACTAACCTGTTAAGCGTCATACTGCTGTTTATTCCAGCAGTGTGCATAATTCAGCCGCTTGCGCTTACTCGATTCAGCCATCCAGCAACTTTGTGACATGCGTCAACATTTTCTGGCTGGCTATCCGCTATGTTAGCCGCTGCACGGCGCGGGAGGATGGTGTGATTCATCAATTGTGGCTGGGGACGACTTCGGGTATACTGCTTTCCCGTCCTGGTTATTCCATCGTCTTTAAACCTAAACTCTCAGGTTCAGCATGACAACGAATTATATTTTTGTGACCGGCGGGGTCGTTTCCTCTCTGGGCAAAGGCATTGCCGCAGCCTCCCTCGCAGCTATCCTCGAAGCACGTGGTCTGAATGTGACCATCATGAAACTCGATCCGTATATCAACGTTGATCCGGGTACCATGAGCCCGACGCAGCATGGTGAAGTGTTTGTCACCGATGACGGGGCCGAAACCGATCTGGATTTAGGTCACTACGAGCGCTTCATTCGTACCAAGATGTCGCGTCGTAACAACTTTACGACCGGTCGTATCTACTCAGAAGTGCTGCGCAAAGAGCGTCGCGGCGACTATCTGGGCGCCACGATCCAGGTGATCCCCCACATTACCAATGCCATCAAAGAGCGCATCATCGAAGGTGGCGAAGGTCATGATGTCGTGCTGGTTGAGATTGGTGGCACCGTAGGCGATATTGAATCCCTGCCGTTCCTGGAAGCGATTCGCCAGATGGCGGTAGACGTGGGCCGTGAACACACCATGTATATGCATCTGACGCTGGTGCCATATATGGCGGCAGCGGGTGAAGTGAAAACCAAGCCTACTCAGCACTCGGTTAAAGAGCTGCTGTCGATTGGTATTCAGCCAGATGTGCTGATCTGCCGCTCCGATCGCGCGGTACCTGCTAACGAGCGGGCGAAAATCGCGCTGTTCTGCAACGTGCCGGAAAAAGCGGTTATCTCGCTGAAAGATGTCGATTCCATCTATAAAATCCCGGGCCTGCTGAAGTCGCAGGGTCTGGATGACTATATCTGCAAACGCTTTAATCTGAACGCGCCGGAAGCTAACCTTGCCGAGTGGGAGCAGGTTATCTATGAAGAAGCGAATCCGGGCGGGGAAGTGACTATCGGTATGGTCGGCAAGTATGTTGAGCTGCCGGACGCCTACAAGTCAGTGATTGAAGCCCTTAAGCACGGTGGTCTGAAAAACCGCGTAACCGTCAACATCAAGCTGATCGATTCGCAGGATGTCGAGACGCGCGGCGTGGAGATCCTCAAAGATCTCGATGCGATTCTTATCCCCGGCGGTTTCGGCTACCGCGGCGTGGAAGGCAAGCTGATGACGGCGCAGTACGCGCGTGAAAATAACATCCCGTACCTTGGCATCTGCCTCGGCATGCAGATTGCGCTGATGGAGTTCGCGCGCAATGTGGCCGGGATGGAAGGCGCCAACTCCACCGAATTTGTGCCAGACTGTAAATACCCGGTTGTCGCGCTGATCACTGAATGGCGTGATGAGCATGGCAACGTTGAGCAGCGTACTGAGCAGAGCGATCTGGGCGGCACCATGCGTCTGGGTAGCCAGCAGTGTCAGCTGACGCCGGAAAGTAAAGTGCGCCAGCTCTACGGTTCTGATGTGATTACCGAGCGCCACCGTCACCGTTATGAAGTCAACAATCTGCTGCTGAAGCCGATTGAAGCGGCGGGTCTGCATATTGCGGGCCGTTCCGGCGACGATCAACTGGTTGAGATTATTGAAATCCCGAACCATCCGTGGTTTGTGGCCTGCCAGTTCCATCCGGAGTTCACATCGACACCGCGTGATGGTCATCCGCTGTTTGCCGGCTTTGTGAAAGCCGCGCAGGAGCACCAGAAGCGTTTAGCGAAGTAAGAGTTTACGAACAACGCGCGAACTTTTCGCGCGTTGTTTGTCTTAGGATTGACTAACTTGTACTGAGGAAAATCGAATGTCCAAAATCGTTAAAGTCATTGGTCGCGAAATCATCGACTCCCGTGGCAACCCGACTGTAGAAGCAGAAGTGCATCTGGAAGGCGGTTTCGTTGGTCTGGCGGCGGCTCCATCAGGCGCTTCTACCGGTTCACGTGAAGCACTGGAGCTGCGCGACGGTGATAAGTCTCGCTTCCTGGGCAAAGGCGTAACCAAAGCGGTTGCTGCGGTTAACGGCCCAATCGCTGACGCGGTAAAAGGCAAAGATGCCAAAGACCAGGCGAACATCGATAAGATCATGATCGAGCTGGACGGTACTGATAACAAATCCAACTTCGGTGCAAACGCCATTCTGGCTGTTTCTCTGGCCGCAGCGAAAGCTGCTGCAGCATCAAAAGGCCTGCCGCTCTACGCACACATTGCTGAGCTGAACGGCACCCCAGGCAAATACTCTATGCCGCTGCCAATGATGAACATCATCAACGGCGGTGAGCACGCGGATAACAACGTAGATATCCAGGAGTTCATGATCCAGCCTGTGGGCGCGAAAAATATCAAAGAAGCCATCCGTATGGGTTCTGAAGTATTCCACAACCTGGCTAAAGTTCTGAAAGCCAAAGGCATGAGCACTGCAGTCGGTGATGAAGGTGGCTATGCGCCAAACCTCGGCTCTAACGCTGAAGCGCTGGCAGTTATCGCTGAAGCGGTAAAAGCAGCGGGCTATGAGCTGGGTAAAGATATCACCCTGGCGATGGACTGTGCCGCATCTGAATTCTATAAAGATGGCAAATATGTTCTGGCTGGCGAAGGCAACAAAGCGTTCTCTTCCGAAGAGTTCACTCACTTCCTGGAAGATCTGACCAAACAGTACCCAATCGTCTCTATTGAAGATGGTCTGGATGAGTCTGACTGGAACGGCTTTGCTTACCAGACCAAAGTGCTGGGCGACAAAATCCAGCTGGTGGGTGACGATCTGTTTGTCACCAATACCAAAATCCTGAAGGAAGGTATTGATAAAGGCATCGCGAACTCTATCCTGATCAAATTCAACCAGATCGGCTCTCTGACCGAAACGCTGGCTGCAATCAAGATGGCGAAAGATGCGGGCTACACGGCCGTTATTTCTCACCGTTCAGGCGAGACAGAAGATGCAACTATCGCTGACCTGGCGGTAGGTACTGCAGCTGGCCAGATCAAAACCGGTTCTATGAGCCGTTCTGACCGCGTAGCTAAATACAACCAGCTGATCCGTATCGAAGAAGCGCTGGGTGAGAAAGCGCCGTTCAACGGTCTGAAAGAAGTGAAAGGCCAGGCGTAATCGCCCGCCGGTGCTGTTCTGTGCAGCACGGTTTGCCTGAAGCCCCGCCCAGTGCGGGGCTTTTTGTTTTTCAGGGCACAAAGCGGCTGTGAAGCCGCAGTAAAAATCTGCCATAATCTGCGCCCCGAATGAGAGACGTGAGTGAAAAATGTTCTACCCGATTAACGAAATGTTCCAGACGCTGCAGGGCGAAGGGTTTTATACCGGCGTGCCGGCCATCTTTATCCGCTTACAGGGATGTCCGGTGGGATGCAGCTGGTGTGATACCAAACATACCTGGGAGAAGCGCGCGGATCGGGAGACCTCACTGGGTGATATTCTGGTAAAAACCGTGGAGAGCGATGCCTGGGGAAGTGCAGACGCCGCCACGCTGATTGAGACCATCGCCCGGCAGGGCTGGAGCGCGCG
The DNA here is from genome assembly GCF_002095385.1 of Pantoea eucrina. Lineage (GTDB taxonomy): Bacteria > Pseudomonadota > Gammaproteobacteria > Enterobacterales > Enterobacteriaceae > Pantoea > Pantoea eucrina. The sequence continues at coordinate 4,968 of NZ_MIPP01000058.1, forward strand.
CCACGTAGTGATCACCGGCGGCGAACCGGCAATTTTTGACCTGCGTCCGCTAACTGAGGGTCTGGAAGCGCACGGGTTCCAGTGTCAGATCGAGACCAGCGGCACTCATGAGGTGCACTGCTCTGCGGCAACCTGGGTTACAGTCTCACCTAAGGTGAATATGCGCGGAGGCTACGATGTGCTGCTGCAGGCGCTGACACGCGCGGATGAGATCAAGCATCCGGTGGCGCGCGAGCGTGACGTTGAGGCGCTCGATGAGCTGCTGGCGGAGCTGCATGACGATAAACCGCGTATTGTGGCGCTGCAGCCGATCAGCCGCGGCGATGCCGCAACCCGGCTCTGTATTGAAACCTGCATCGCCCGTAACTGGCGGCTCTCTATGCAGACGCACAAGTACCTGAATATCGCCTGATTCACAGCAGGGGCGCATTAATGCGTCCCCTATGCACATACCGGTAGGGGCGCGCCCGGGTCAGCTACTGCTTCGCTTTATATGCGTCGAATGCCTGCTTAATCTCTGCTCTGGCCTTGGCGGCATCTTCAAAACCGTTAAGCTCGACCTTCTTACGGCCATCCGGTAACTGCTTATACACCCGGAAAAAGGCTTCCAGCCGCTGCTGCTCGATTCGCGGCAGATCGCTTATCTCTTTAATATCATCATAGGTTGGATCAATTTTGCTGGCGGGCACGGCGACAATCTTGTCATCCACCTCACCGCCATCAATCATCTTTAGCACGCCAATCGCGCGCAGCTTAATCAGGGTGCCGGGCTGTAACGGCGCCCGGGCGTAAAAAATCACATCCAGCGGATCGTTATCGCCACCCAGTGACTGAGTCAGCGAACCGTAGTTGGCGGGATAGGCGACCGGCATAGACTGAAAACGGTCAGCCACGATAAACCCGGTTTTAGCATCGGTTTCATATTTGATCGTCCCGCCTGCCGGAATTTCTGTCACCGCATAAAACTCCGCCGGCATACTCTCCGGCTGGGGAAAATCAAGTACGTTTTGCGCCTGAACGGCAGCAGAGGCAGAGATAAAAACAGCAAGCAGAGAAAGGTGCTTCACAAGGTTCATTGTTGATTCTCTTGATCTTTAACAGAGGAGACAACAACGTAGAGGGGGATCGTTACAAAGAGATGAATCAGCAGTAATCGGCTGTTCGAAGATTAATACAGGTATCACAGCGGTTCAGAGACCGGCACCTGTGGTTCCACGTTGCAGGAGGGCGGCAACCGCGTTCATCCTCAGGCGCTTACATGAGTAAGCAACCGGGGGTGGAGAAGGGCAGCCAGCGCACCTGCAGCGTGGAAGAGGCCGCTCTGGTCAGCCGCGGTAAACGCAGCCTGCCGTACAGGTCTCTTTGATCATGACCGCGCTCAGCACCGGCAGCACCGGCTTAAGCTCATCCCAGATCCACTTCGCCAGCACTTCACTGGTGGGATTCTCCAGACCCGGAATATCGTTCAGGTAGTGATGATCCAGTCGCTCATAAAGCGGACTGAAAATCGCTTTCAGTTCAGCAAAATCCATAACCCAGCCGGTATACGCATCCACTTCACCGGTTATTTCCAGTCGCACCAGAAAGGAGTGGCCGTGCAGACGACCGCATTTGTGCCCTTCAGGCACGTGAGGTAAGCGGTGAGCCGCTTCAAACTGGAACTCTTTAAACAGCGTGGTAGACATAATGACTCTCAGACGGAAAAACCGCTGAAGTCTACCTGAAAAGCAGATTTTTCGCACCCGTGGGGGTGTAAAAGCGCATTTAACGCGATCCGGTAACGCGGTTGAAGATAAAAACCATATTTTACAAAGGGATAATTTACCACTTTTGGCGGTTAGCGATACCCGAAAAACCGCTTAGTCGTTTTGGTTATTTATTATGTCGAACCCTTATTTAATCGTTAATATACAGCTCGGTAACCTACCTCCTCTTCCACCGCTTCTCGGTCCGGACTTCTGACACTGGAATTTTTAACGCGATGACGACTCAGGCACCCCCAGGCTCCATGCTGCCGCTCTCTCCGGAGCAACTTGCGCGCTTACAGGCGGCGACCACGGAATTTAATACGACTCAGCTTGCCTGGCTTTCGGGCTACTTCTGGGGCATGGTCAACCAGACCCCTGGCGCGGTGGCGACACCTGCTGCTCCGCCAGCGGAAACCCCGGGCGTCACGCTGATTTCAGCCTCGCAAACCGGCAACGCGCGTCGCCTGGCAGAACAGCTGCGTGATGATCTGCTGGCAGCGAAACTGAACGTGAATCTGGTTAACGCCGGCGACTATAAGTTCAAGCAGATCGGCCAGGAAAAGCTGCTGGTTATCGTCACCTCGACCCAGGGCGAAGGCGAACCACCGGAAGAGGCGGTGGCGCTGCATAAATTCCTGCTGTCGAAGAAGGCACCGAAAATGGATGGCGCGGCGTTTGCCGTGTTTGGTCTTGGCGACACCTCTTACGAATTTTTCAGCCAGGCGGGCAAAGATTTTGACAGCCGTCTGGCCGAGCTGGGCGCAGAGCGCCTGCTGGATCGCGTTGATGCCGACGTTGAATACAGCGAGCTGGCCAGCGCCTGGCGCCTGCAGCTGACCGATCTGCTGAAGGCGCGCGTGCCGGTCGCACCTGCGGCGCAGATTGCGGCCAGCAGCGCCGGCAGCGTCAACCTGGTTGACAGCAGTCCTTATACGAAAGAGCTGCCGCTTACCGCCAGCTTTGCGCTGAATCAGAAAATCACCGGCCGCCTCTCTGATAAAGATGTGCGCCATATTGAGATCGATCTCGGTGATTCCGGCCTGCGTTACCAGCCGGGTGACGCGCTGGGCGTCTGGTATGAGAATGATGCAGAGCTGGTAGAGGAGCTGCTGCAGCTGGTGTGGCTGAAAGGCGATGAGCAGGTGACGGTGCAGGGCAAAACGCTGCCGCTGGCTGAAGCGCTGCAGACGCAGTTTGAACTTACGGTCAACACGCCGCAGATAGTGGAGCGCTACGCTGCCCTGTCGCGCAATGAGGCGCTGCTGGCGCTGACTGAAGATAAGCAGAAGCTGCAGAGCTATGCCCAGAGCTTCCCGATTGTGGATATGGTGCGCCAGGCGCCCACTGAACTGAATGCCGAGCAGCTGACGGGCTTACTGCGCCCGCTGACGCCGCGTCTTTACTCTATCGCCTCCTCCCAGGCGGAGAGCGAAAGCGAAGTGCATATTACGGTGGGTGCGGTGCGCTATGAAATTGACGGCCGTCAGCGCGGCGGTGGTGCCTCCACCTGGCTTGCCGACCGTCTGGAAGAAGAGGGCGCCATTCGCGTCTTTATCGAGCACAATGATAACTTCCGCCTGCCGGCCAATCCGGATGCACCGGTAATTATGATTGGTCCGGGCACCGGCATTGCGCCGTTCCGCGCCTTTATGCAGCAGCGTGACAATGACGGCGCCGAAGGTAAAAACTGGCTGTTTTTCGGCAACCCGCACTTCACCGAAGATTTTCTCTATCAGGTAGAGTGGCAGAAGTATGTTAAGCAGGGGCTGCTGACGAATATCGATCTCGCCTGGTCGCGCGATCAGGCTGAGAAAGTCTATGTACAGGATAAGATCCGGGCGAAAGGCGCAGAAGTGTGGCGCTGGATCGAAGAGGGCGCTCACCTCTACGTTTGCGGCGATGCGAATCGCATGGCGAAAGATGTAGAGCAGGCATTACTGGATGTGGTGGTCGAACACGGCGGCATGGATCGTGAAACGGCTGATGAATTTTTAAGTGAGCTGCGCATTGAGCGCCGTTATCAGCGAGACGTTTACTAATGAGCGAAAAACACCCTGGACCGCTGGTGGTTGAAGGTAAACTTTCTGACGCCGAGCGTCTGAAAAAAGAGAGCAACTATCTGCGTGGCACCATCTTAGACGATCTCGACGATGGCCTGACCGGTGGGTTCACCGGCGATAACTTTCTGCTGATCCGCTTTCACGGCATGTATCAGCAGGACGATCGCGATATTCGCGCCGAGCGCGCTGAGCAGAAGCTGGAGCCGCGTCACGCCATGATGCTGCGCTGCCGTCTGCCGGGCGGCATTATTACGCCGACGCAGTGGCTGGCGATTGACAAGTTTGCCGCTGAAAAAACGCTTTATGGCAGTATCCGCCTGACTAACCGGCAGACGTTTCAGTTTCACGGCATTCTGAAAAAGAACGTGAAGCCAACGCATCAGATGCTGCATGAAGTGGGACTCGATGCGCTGGCGACCGCCAATGACGTCAACCGCAACGTACTCTGCACCTCAAATCCGGTTGAGTCTGAGCTGCATCAGGAAGCTTATGAGTGGGCGAAAAAACTCTCTGAGCACCTGCTGCCGCAGACCCGCGCTTATGCGGAGATCTGGTGGGATAAGGAAAAAGTTGCAACCACAGATAAAGAGCCGATTCTTGGCGAAACCTATCTGCCGCGTAAGTTTAAAACCACCGTGGTGGTGCCGCCGCACAATGATGTCGATCTGCATGCTAACGATCTCAACTTCATTGCGATTGCAGAGCACGGCAAGCTGATAGGTTTCAATGTGCTGGTAGGGGGAGGCCTCTCTATTGAGCATGGCAATAAAGCGACCTACGCCCGTACCGCCAGTGAGTTCGGTTTCCTGCCGGTGGAGAAGATCCTCGATGTGGCCGCCGCGGTAGTGACCACGCAGCGCGACTGGGGTAATCGCACCGATCGCAAAAACGCTAAAACTAAATATACCCTTGAGCGCGTGGGCGTTGAGACGTTTAAAGCGGAAGTGGAAAAGCGTGCCGGTCTGACTTTCGCGCCGGCGCGTCCGTATGAATTCACCACCCGCGGCGATCGTATCGGCTGGGTTAAAGGCATCGACAACAAGTGGCACCTGACGCTGTTTATCGAAAATGGTCGCCTGCTTGATTACCCGGGCCGTCCGCTGAAAAGCGGCATCGCTGAAATCGCCAGAGTACACCAGGGTGATTTCCGCCTCACCGCCAACCAGAACCTGATTGTGGCTGGCGTGCCGGAGGCGCAGAAAGCGCAGATTGAAGCGATCGCCCGCGAGCACGGCCTGATGGAAAGCGTAACGCCGCAGCGTGAAAACTCGATGGCCTGCGTAGCGTTTCCGACCTGTCCGCTGGCGATGGCAGAAGCGGAGCGTTTCCTGCCATCATTTGTTACCAAAGTCGAAGAGATCATGCATCGTCACGGCGTGGGCGAAGAGCATATCGTTCTGCGCGTAACCGGCTGCCCGAACGGCTGCGGTCGTGCGCTGCTGGCGGAGCTGGGGCTGGTTGGCAAAGCGCCGGGTCGCTACAACCTGCATCTCGGCGGGAACCGCGTGGGTACGCGCATTCCGCGTATGTATCGCGAAAATATCACCGAGAGCGAAATTCTGACCACGATTGATGAACTGGTGGCGCGCTGGGCAAACGAGCGCGAGGCCGGTGAAGGTTTTGGTGACTTCACGATCCGCACCGGTATCGTTAAAGCGGTGACGGATCCGGCTCGTGACTTCTGGGACGCGGAGGCTGTATGACCCTGCCCGATCTCGCCGTACTCAACAGCGGCAGCAAAGTTGACCGTATTATGGCGCTGGCTGAAAGCAACGTGCAGCTGGAGAAACTCTCTGCTGAAGCGCGCGTCAGCTGGGCGCTGGAACAGCTGCCGGGGGCCTTTGTGCTCTCATCCAGTTTTGGGATCCAGGCGGCGGTGCTGCTGCATATGGTGACGCAGCAGCGGCCGGATATTCCGGTGATCCTCACCGACACCGGTTACCTGTTCCCGGAAACCTATCGCTTTATCGATGAGTTAACGGCAAAGCTTAACCTTAACCTGCAGATTTTCCGTGCGGAAACCTCGCCCGCATGGCAGGAAGCGCGCTACGGCAAACTATGGGAGCAGGGCGTGGACGGCATTGAGCAGTATAACCAGCTCAATAAAGTGGAACCGATGAACCGGGCGCTGAGCACGCTGGGCGCACAGACCTGGTTTGCCGGACTGCGGCGCGATCAGTCAGGCAGCCGTGCCAGCCTGCCGGTGCTGGCGGTACAGCGCGATGTCTTTAAGATCCTGCCCATTATCGACTGGGATAACCGGCAGGTGCATCAGTACCTGAAACAGCACGGCCTGAGCTACCACCCGCTGTGGGATGAGGGCTACCTTTCGGTGGGTGATACCCATACCACGCGAAAATGGGAACCGGGCATGGCAGAAGAAGAGACGCGCTTCTTCGGCCTCAAGCGCGAGTGCGGTTTGCACGAAGGCTAACCACCATCCACAGGGCGAATTTTCGCCCTGTTTTTTGTTTCCCTCTCACGCACCTCTGTTAATTCCTAAAGTCATGCCCGGCTGGCCGCAGCCGAAATCGTGCTGCCTGGAAAAAGCGTTATAAAATCAATTCTTAAGCAGAAAAACGCATCAGCTTTGCCAGCGCTATATTCCATTTGGTAACTACTCATGCGAAATCGTAATTTCATCTGGCGGAATAGCGCGACGTATAGTCGCGATAACTTATTGTAAAACTAGCAAGGTTATCGTGGATTATCTGCCCCTCTTTGCCGATCTCAGACAGCGTCCGGTGCTGGTTGTCGGCGGTGGTGAAATCGCTGCCCGTAAAATTGAACTGCTGCGCCGGGCTGGCGCGCGCATCCTGGTGGCCGCCCGCGAGCTGGGGCATGAACTGCAGGCGCTGGAGGCAGAACAGGCCGTAGAGTGGATAGCCCGCAGTTTTGAGCCGGCTCAGCTCGACGGCGTATTTCTGGTCATTGCCGCCACCGACGATAACGCACTTAATTCACAGGTGTTTGACGCCGCCAACGCGCGGCACAAGCTGGTTAACGTGGTGGATGACCAGCCTAAATGCAGCTTTATCTTCCCTTCTATTGTTGACCGCTCACCGCTGGTGGTCGCGATCTCATCCAGCGGCACCGCGCCGGTACTGGCGCGGCTGCTGCGGGAGAAAATCGAAGCGCTGCTGCCGGCAAACCTGGGTCAGATGGCCGCACTGGCAGGAGAGTGGCGCGACAAAGTCAAACAGCGCTATCGCAAAATGTCCGATCGCCGCCGCTTCTGGGAGCGCGCCTTTAATGGCCTGTTTGCCAGTCAGATGGCGGCCGGTAACGTCAGCGCCGCGCGCCAGACGCTCGATCTCGAACTGGAACATATCAGCGATAACCAGGGTGAAATTGCGCTGGTCGGCGCGGGGCCTGGCGACAGCGGTCTGCTGACGCTGCGCGGTCTGCAGGTGATGCAGCTGGCTGATGTGGTGCTGTATGACCATCTGGTTAGCGATGAGGTGCTGGATCTGGTGCGGCGCGATGCCGACCGCATCTGCGTCGGAAAACGCGCCGGCGCCCATTCGGTGCCGCAGGAAGAGACGAACCAGCTGCTGGTATCACTGGCGCTGCAGGGCAAGCGCGTCGTGCGTCTGAAAGGCGGCGATCCCTTTATCTTTGGCCGCGGCGGCGAAGAGCTGCAGGCGGCGAAAGCGGCAGGCATTCCGTTCCAGGTGGTGCCGGGTATTACTGCCGCCGCAGGCGCGACCGCCTATGCCGGTATTCCGCTGACGCACCGCGATTATGCGCAGAGCGTGATGTTTATTACCGGCCACTGCCGCGCTGACGGCGATGGCATCGACTGGCCATCCCTCGCGCGTGCGCGCCAGACGCTGGCTATCTATATGGGCACCGTAAAAGCAGCGGAAATTGCCGCCGGTCTGATTGACCACGGCCGCGATCCGCTGACGCCCGTGGCGGTGATTGGCCGCGGCACGCGTCAGGATCAGCAGGTGCTGACCGGAACCCTGAATCAACTTGAGGTGCTGGCAGCCGCCGCGCCGACGCCTGCGCTGTTAGTGATTGGCGAAGTGGTGAACTTGCACGGGCAATTAGCCTGGTTTCAACATTCTGCACAGCAGGGGGCTCGCGAGTCCGCCGTTGTCAATTTGGCTTGAGGAAAAACTATGGACCAAAATCGTCTTACTCATCTGCGTCAGCTGGAAGCAGAGAGTATCCATATCATCCGCGAGGTGGCGGCCGAGTTCAGCAATCCGGTGATGATGTACTCCATCGGCAAAGACTCCTCGGTAATGCTTCATCTGGCGCGTAAAGCATTCTTCCCGGGAACCCTGCCGTTTCCTCTGCTGCACGTGGATACCGGCTGGAAATTCCGCGAAATGTATGAGTTTCGCGACCGTACGGTGAAAAACATGGGTGCCGAGCTGCTGGTGCACCGTAATCCGGAAGGCGTGGCAATGGGGATCAACCCGTTTGTTCACGGCAGCGCCAAACATACCGATATTATGAAGACGGAAGGGCTGAAGCAGGCGCTCAACAAATACGGTTTTGATGCCGCCTTTGGTGGCGCGCGCCGTGATGAAGAGAAATCGCGCGCGAAAGAGCGCATCTACTCTTTCCGCGATCGCTTTCATCGCTGGGATCCCAAAAATCAGCGTCCTGAGCTGTGGCATAACTACAACGGCCAGATCAACAAGGGCGAAAGCATTCGCGTATTTCCGCTCTCTAACTGGACCGAACTCGATATCTGGCAATACATCTTCCTGGAAAACATCGAAATCGTACCGCTCTACCTGGCCGCGCCGCGCCCGGTACTGGAGCGCGACGGCATGCTGATGATGATCGATGACGATCGTATCAACCTGCAGCCAGGTGAAGAGATCACCGAGCGCATGGTGCGTTTCCGTACGCTGGGCTGCTGGCCGCTGACTGGCGCCGTAGAGTCTGAAGCGCAGACGCTGCCGGAGATTATCGAAGAGATGCTGGTCTCCACCACCAGCGAACGCCAGGGACGCATGATTGACCGCGACCAGGCGGGATCGATGGAACTGAAAAAACGCCAGGGTTATTTCTAAGGAGACGCAGATGAATACCGTTATTGCACAACAGATTGCCGAGCAGGGTGGCGTAGAAGCCTGGCTGACGGCGCAACAACATAAGAGCCTGCTGCGTTTCCTGACCTGCGGCAGCGTAGATGACGGCAAGAGCACCCTGATTGGCCGCCTGCTGCACGATACGCGACAGATTTATGAAGATCAGCTCTCCTCTCTGCATAACGACAGCAAACGTCATGGTACCCAGGGTGAAAAACTCGATCTGGCGCTGCTGGTGGATGGCCTGCAGGCGGAGCGCGAGCAGGGCATCACTATCGATGTCGCCTATCGCTACTTCTCGACGGAAAAACGCAAGTTTATTATCGCGGATACCCCGGGGCACGAGCAGTACACCCGCAATATGGCCACCGGCGCCTCAACCTGCGATCTGGCTATTCTGCTGATCGACGCGCGCAAAGGCGTGCTGGATCAGACCCGGCGCCACAGCTTTATCTCAACGCTGCTGGGCATCAAACATCTGGTAGTGGCGATCAACAAAATGGATCTGGTGGAGTATCGCCAGGAGACATTTGAGCAGATCAAACAGGATTACCTCGACTTCGCGGCCCAGCTGCCGGGCGATCTGGATATTCGTTTTGTACCGATGTCCGCGCTGGAAGGGGACAATGTCGCTACCCCGAGCACGACTATGCCGTGGTACAGCGGTCCGACGTTGCTGGACGTACTGGAAACGGTTGAGCTGAAGCGCGTTGTCGATCACCAGCCCATGCGTTTCCCGGTGCAGTATGTTAACCGTCCTAATCTCGATTTCCGCGGCTATGCCGGAACGCTGGCGTCAGGCACCGTACGGCCGGGAGATCGGGTAAAAGTCCTGCCTTCTGGCGTGGAGTCGACTATCGCACGTATCGTGACCTTTGATGGTGATCTGCCGGAAGCTGCGGCGGGTGAGGCGATTACGCTGGTGCTGAACGATGAGATCGATATCAGCCGCGGCGACCTGCTGGTTGCTGCCGATGCTGAACTGCAGGCGGTACAGTGCGCTACGGTTGACGTGGTCTGGATGGCGGAGCAGCCGCTGAAGCCGGGTCAAAGCTATGAAATCAAAATTGCGGGCAAAAAAGCGCGCGGCCGGGTGGAAAAAATCCTGCATCAGGTGGAGATCAATACCCTGGCAACGCACACCGTTGACAGCCTGCCGCTGAACGGTATCGGACTGGTAGAAATCACCTTTGATGAGCCGATGGTGCTGGATCCTTACCAGCAAAACCCGGTAACTGGCGGCATGATCTTCATTGACCGGCTGAGCAACGTCACCGTGGGCGCCGGTATGATTAACCAGCCGCAGAGCGCAGCACCTGCTACAGCGGGTAACTTTAGCGCCTTTGAGCTGGAGCTGAATGCGCTGGTGCGTCGTCACTTCCCGCACTGGAACGCGCGCGATCTGCTGGGCGGTGCGTAATGGCGCAGCATGATGAAAACGTGGTGTGGCACGACCATCCGGTCACCCGGGCGGCGCGTGAGCAGCAGCATGGTCATCAGGGTGTAGTGCTGTGGTTTACCGGGCTCTCCGGCTCGGGTAAATCCACCGTGGCAGGTGCGCTGGAGCAGGCGCTGCATCAGCTTGGCGTCAGCACTTACCTGCTGGACGGTGACAACGTGCGCCACGGTCTGTGCCGCGATCTCGGCTTCAGCGATGACGATCGCCGGGAGAATATCCGGCGCGTGGGTGAGGTGGCCCGGCTGATGATCGATGCCGGACTGGTGGTGCTCACCGCCTTCATCTCGCCGCACCGGGCTGAGCGGCAGATGGTGCGCGATCTGCTGGGCGAAGGTGAGTTTATTGAGGTCTTTGTCGATACACCGCTGGCGGTGTGTGAAGCGCGCGATCCGAAAGGGTTATATAAAAAAGCGCGCGCCGGTGAACTGCGTAATTTCACCGGTATTGACAGCGCGTATGAGGCGCCCGAAGCCGCTGATATCACGCTGGATGGCGAACAATTGGTTACAAAACTCGCGGCCCAATTGTTAGACCTGCTGCGCCGCCGCGATATCATCAGATCCTGAACCGACGCGGCAAACGCCTTCTCCGGGTTTGCCGCATTTTAGCGTCAACAGGATCTCTATGCAGAACGTCACTCCCATGCCCGCACGCAAAGACGACAGCTTGCCCGAAGAGCCGCGCTCCTCATTACCCGGCGGCGTTATTGGCTTTTTTGCCTACTGGTGCGCGCTGGCCATTCCCTTTCTGCTCTACGGCTCCAATACGCTATTCTTTTTTCTCTATACCTGGCCTTTTTTCCTTGCGCTGCTGCCGGTATCGGTGCTGGCCGGCATCGTGCTGAGCCTGATGATGCGTGGGCACCTCTTCTGGTGCGCCCTGGCGACCGGTCTGCTGGTCATCTGCCTCTTCTGGCTGGTGTTCTCCTATCTGTCCGGCTGGTAAGCGCAGAGATGTGCAAACGCATCCGCTGGTTACAAAAGTTTGCCTGCTGTTTTTCGTGCCCGCCTGCTATAAATAATCCGGATAAATCTGCTTACGCGCCATTTTCGCTGCCGCAGTGGAGTCCGGGCTCAAGTTATGGGATGATTGGGCCGTTTTTCAGGGGGCGGGGATGGGAAAACTGACGTTACTGCTGCTCGCGCTACTGGGATGGTTGCAATATTCCCTGTGGCTGGGCAAGAACGGTATCCATGATTACACACGCGTCAGCGAAGACGTGGTGTCACAACAGGCGAATAACGCCAAACTCAAAGCGCGAAACGATCAGCTGTTTGCCGAAATTGACGATCTCAATGGCGGTTCAGAGGCGATTGAGGAGCGCGCACGCAGCGAGCTGGGCATGATTAAACCCGGCGAGACTTTCTATCGCCTGGTGGCAGACCAGAACAAACGAAATGCGCAGCAGTCTGCGCAAAATCAGCAACGATAACAACATGACTCACCACTCTCACGCTGCGGATGTGATTGCCGTCGTGCCGGCTGCCGGTGTCGGCAGTCGCATGCAGGCGGCGTTTCCCAAGCAATATCTCACTATTGGTACCATGACGCTGCTGGAACACAGCGTGGCGCGCCTGCTGGCTAACGCCGCAGTGCAGCAGGTGATTGTCGCCGTCAGCGCTGACGACGGCTGGTTCGATTCGCTGCCGCTGGCGCACGATCCGCGCGTGGTGCGGGTCACCGGCGGCGCAACCCGGGCCGAGTCAGTGCTGGCAGGGTTACAGCACATCAGAGAGAGCGCATGGGTGCTGGTGCATGACGCCGCGCGCCCGTGCCTTCATGCTGACGACCTGGCACGGCTGCTGGCCGTGCGGGAGTACAGCAGAACCGGCGCCATTCTGGCAGCACCGGTACGCGATACCATGAAGCGCGCTGAGCCGGGCAAAACGGCGGTGGCACATACGGTGGAGCGTGACGATCTCTGGCACGCGCTGACGCCACAGTTTTTCCCGCATAGGCTGCTGACTGCCTGCCTGAGCCGGGCGCTCAGCGAAGGCGCTACGATCACGGATGAGGCGTCAGCGCTGGAGTATTGCGGCTATCATCCGCAGCTGATTAGCGGGCGCAGCGACAACATCAAGGTCACGCGGCCGGAAGATCTGGCGCTGGCGGCCTTTTACCTTACTCAGATTCAACGACAGGAGAACGCATAATGCGTATCGGTCACGGCTTCGACGTTCACGCTTTTGGCGGTGAAGGTCCACTGGTGATTGGCGGGGTGCGTATCCCGTTTGAGCACGGTTTTATTGCCCACTCCGACGGCGACGTTGCGCTGCATGCGCTGACCGATGCCCTGCTGGGCGCGGTGGCGATGGGCGATATTGGCAAGCTTTTTCCGGATACGGATCCGGCGTTTAAAGGAGCTGACAGCCGCGGCTTGCTGCGCGAAGCGTGGCGTCGTATTCAGGCGAAAGGCTACGCCATTGGCAACGTTGACGTCACGATTATCGCGCAGGCGCCTAAAATGCTGCCGCACGTGCCGCAGATGCGCGTCAATATCGCCGAAGATCTGGGCTGCCACATGGATGCGGTTAACGTGAAGGCCACCACCACCGAAAAGCTCGGCTTTACCGGACGTGGTGAAGGTATTGCCTGCGAGGCAGTGGCTCTGCTGGTAAAGGCTGACGCATGAGTGAGCTGCACTATCTGCACGGCGTGCCTGCTGCCACTGGCATAATTAAAGCGCGTCCGGATGATTTTGTGGTGATCGAAGATCTCGGTTATCCCTATGACGGCGACGGCGAGCAGCTGCTGGTACGCATCCGCAAAACGGGCTGCAACACGCGTTTTGTTGCTGAAGCCCTGGCAAAATATCTGGGCGTGCCGGCGCGCGACCTGAGCTATGCCGGCATGAAAGATCGCCACGCCGTGACTGAACAGACGCTCTGTTTCCGCCTGCCGGGTAACGCAATGCCGGTAATGAGCGGCTTTCAGCTTGAAGGGGTTGAGATCCTGCAGGTGATCCGGCACAGGCGTAAGCTGCGTACCGGCGCGCTGGCGGGAAATGCCTTTCGGCTGGTGATCCGCGACGTGTCTGATCGCGCCGACGTTGACGCGCGCCTGCAGCAGATTCAGGCTCAGGGCGTTCCCAACTATTTTGGCGAGCAGCGCTTTGGCCGCGGCGGGAATAACCTGCAGCAGGCGCAGCGCTGGGCAGAAGAGCAGTTTCATCCGCGCGATCGGAATATGAAAGGCCTGCTGCTGTCAGCCGCGCGTAGCTACCTGTTTAATCAGGTGACCAGCGCGCGTCTGCAGCGCGACGGCTCACTGCAGCTGGCGCAGGCAGGCGATGCGCTGCAGCTCGCCGGACGCGGCAGCTGGTTTGTCGCCGCTGCCGATG
>NZ_MIPP01000059.1 GCF_002095385.1 Pantoea eucrina
TTTCGCTGTCGGCGTAGACCACGCTGCAGGCCATCCTCAAGCAGCGCGGCGACCACCGGGTGGCGCTCCAGCATCCGCACCCGGCACCCCAGCGCGGCAAGCACAAACGCATCGCGTCCGAGACCGGCCGTTGCGTCGACCACATCCGGCAGATAGCCGCCTTTGATGCCCACGCTTTGGCCACCGCTTCGCCGCGTCCGCCGCCAAATTTGCGCCGGTGCGCCATGGCACCGGAGACAAAATCGACAAAAATACCGCCCAGCTTAGGCTCATCGCGCTTGCGCAGCTCAAGATGCGCAGACGTGAGCACCAGCGCCAGCGGCGCGTTCTCATCCTGCTCAAGGCCCCAGCGCGTTGCCAGCTGTAATAAGGCGCCGTCTCCGGCGCCTGTTTCATCCACTAAACCGATTTTCACAAGCCGGTTTATCCCTGGATGCCGTAGCTTTTCAGCATGGCATCAAGCTGCGGCTCGCGGCCGCGGAAGCGTTTGAACAGCTCCATTGGCTCTTCAGCACCGCCGCGCGTCAGGATATTGTCAAGGAACGCCTGGCCGGTTTCGCGATTGAAAATGCCCTCATCGCTGAGGCGCGCCCACGCATCTGCTGCCAGCACATCGGCCCATAAATAGCTGTAGTAACCGGCGGCATATCCGCCTGCAAAGATATGGCTGAACGCATGCGGGAAGCGTCCCCACTGCGGCGATTCCACAACGGCAACCTGCTTCTTGACGGCATGCAGGGTATCCATAACCTTCGGCCCCTGCTGCGGGTCAAAACCTGTGTGAAGCTGCAGATCGAACAGGCCGAATTCAAGCTGACGCAGGATAAACAGCGCCGCATGGTAATTCTTCGCTTTCAGCATTTTTTCCAGCAGCTCGTCCGGCAGGGATGAACCGGTTTGGTAGTGACCGGAGATAAAATCCAGCGCATCCGGTTCCCAGCACCAGTTTTCCATAAACTGGCTCGGCAGTTCGACCGCATCCCACGGTACGCCGTTGATACCCGATATTCCCGGGACTTCAACCTGCGTCAGCATGTGATGCAGACCATGGCCAAATTCGTGGAACAGCGTGATAACTTCGTCGTGCGTAAACAGGGCAGGCTTATCCGACAGCGGCTGGCTGAAATTACAGGTCAGATAGGCGATAGGCTTCTGCAGGCTGCCGTCCGCCTTGCGCATTTTATCAACGCAATTATCCATCCAGGCACCACCGCGCTTATGCTCGCGCGCGTAGAGATCGAGATAGAAACTGCCGCGCAGTTCGCCGCTTTCATCAAACAGGTCGAAGAAGCGGACATCATGATGGTAGATCTCAACGCCCTTGCGCTCTTTAACGTTGATGCCGTAGATACGTTTTACGACTTCAAACAGGCCTTTTAATACGCGGGCTTCCGGAAAATAGGGACGCAGCTGTTCATCACTGATCGCGAAGAGATGCTGCTTCTGCTTTTCACTAAAATAGGTGATATCCCAGGGCTGCATGTTATCAACCCCGTACACCTCTTTAGCGAACTCACGCAGCTGCGCCAGCTCCTGCTCAGCCTGTGGACGGGCGCGTTTTGCCAGATCGCCCAGGAAGTCGATGACCTGAGACGGGTTGTCGGCCATTTTGGTTACCAGCGACTTATCCGCGTAGGAGTCGTAGCCAAGCAGCTGGGCCAGCTCGTGGCGCAGCGCCAGCTGCTCTTCCATTATCGGGCCATTATCCCATTTGCCTGCGTTGGGTCCCTGATCGGAAGCGCGCGTAGCGTACGCACGGTACATCTCTTCACGCAGGGCGGCGTTGTCGCAATAGGTGATAATTGGCAGATAGCTCGGGATATCCAGCGTCAGCAGCCAGCCCTCCTGCTTGCGTAGCTTAGCCTGCGCCTCGGCAGCGGCAAGCGCATCTTCAGGTACACCCGCCAGCTCCGCTTTATCGGTGACAAGTTTGGTCCAGCCCATGGTCGCATCCAGCACATTGTTGCTATAGGCTGAGCCCAGCTCTGACAGGCGCGCCATAATTTTGCCATAGCGCCGCTGCTTGTCTCTTTCCAGCCCGATGCCTGACAGCTCGAAATCACGCAGGCTGTTATCAATAGCGCGCTGCTGCTCCGGGCTGAGTGCAGCAAAGCCTTCGCTTTGCTTCAGGCTGCGATACGCCTTGTAGAGGCCCTCATGCTGTCCAACCCAGGTAGAATATTCAGAAAGCAGCGGCAGCACTTTGTCGAAGGCGTCGCGCAGATCGGGGTTATTTTTTACCGCATTCAGATGGCTGACAGGTGAAAATACGCGGCTCAGACGATCGTCTGCTTCTGCAATAGGCTGAACCAGGCTCTCCCAGGTGTAAGGCGCTCCCCGCGTTACCGCACGATCTACCGTATCACGGCACTCTTCAAGAACCTGAGTCACGGCAGGCACCACATGCTCGGGTTTAATGGCGGTAAAAGGGGGCAGGGTAAAAGGGGTAAGTAATGGGTTAGTCATAAGCGCGATCCTTTCATCATGGAATTATGGGCGCGAATACTCGCGCTACGCAATTTTACTAAAATGCGGGCGCCGGACATTAAAATCAATGCCGTAAAATGGAATAGAAGTAGGAAAAAACGCTCAAAATTGCATTTCCAGGCGCGATCTGGCAGCAAATTAAGCGTGAGCCTGAATCGGCCTGTCACTATTTTGCCGTGCCCTGCCCGCTTTCCCGCGGCTGGCCCGATGCGTACTGCGCTGCCGCAGCGCCGGGGCGGAGGCCGCAAAAGCCCAGCAATTTCTGTACGGTCCGGCTATAATCGCGCCATATTCAATCGTCAACTCCTTTGATCCAACTGCGGACCCCCATCTTTTATGCTGAGTTATCGCCACAGTTTTCACGCCGGCAACCACGCCGACGTGCTGAAACACACCGTTGAAAGCCTGATCCTCACCGCGCTCATGGAGAAGGATAAGCCCTTTCTCTATCTGGATACGCACGCGGGTGCCGGACGCTACCAGCTGAGCAGCGCGCACGCCGAGCGCACGGGTGAATATCTGGAAGGCATCGCCCGCATCTGGCAGCAGCCTGACGCGCCTGCGCTGCTGAAACCCTATCTGAACGCGGTGCGTAACCTGAATCCCGGTGGCACCCTGCGCTACTATCCAGGTTCACCGCTGATCGCCCGTTACCTGCTGCGCGAAGAGGATAAGCTGCAGCTGACCGAACTGCACCCCAGCGACTATCCGCTACTACGCACCGAGTTCAGCAAAGATGCGCGCGCGCGCGTGGAACGCGGCGATGGCTATCAGCAGCTGAAGGCGAAACTGCCACCGCCGGCGCGGCGCGGCCTGATCCTGATCGATCCCCCTTATGAGATGAAAAGCGACTACCAGGATGTGGTGAAAGGGATTCAGGAAGGCTATAAGCGCTTTGCTACCGGTATCTATGCGCTCTGGTATCCGGTGGTAATGCGCCAGCAAATCAAACATATGCTGCGCGATCTGGAAGCTACCGGTATCCGCAATATTCTGCAGATTGAGCTGGCGGTGCGTCCGGACAGCGACCAGCGCGGCATGACCGCCTCCGGCATGATCGTCATTAATCCGCCGTGGAAACTCAAAGCGCAGATGGAAGAGCTGCTGCCGTGGCTGCATAAAACGCTGGTCCCTGCCGGCACCGGGCACTATAGCGTGACGCAGGTAGTACCAGAGTAACCGCCCGGCGCGTTAAATCTCCACAACAGCAAAATCGTGTGCCAGTTCGGTTGCCGCAAACACCGACTGGCACTCCGCCAGCAGCTTGTCCCGATCTGCAGAGAGATAGCGCGAGCTGAAGTGCGTCGCGATCATACGCTTAACCCCCGCCTGCTGCGCCACGGCTGCCGCCTGCACCGTCGTTGAGTGACCGCGCCCGTTGGCCTTCTCCGCCATTGCTGCCTCAAGCGTGGTTTCATGCACCATGACATCGGCGTTGGCCGCCAGCGCCAGCGCGGCGTCGGTCGGCGCGGTATCGCCAAATATTGCCAGCACCTTACCTGGCGTCGCGGGCCCCAGATAGTCTGCGCCGTTAATTTCGCGCCCATCCTCCAGCCGGATAACTTTTCCCTGCTTTAGATCCTGATACCAGGGGCCGCGCGGCACGCCCTCTGCTTTAAGCCGTGCGGCATCCAGAAATCCGGGCTTATCATGCTGCTCAATGCGGTAGCCGTAGCACTCTACGACATGATTCATCGGATAAGCGGTCACCCGGAACTCGCCGTTATCCAGTACCAGACCCGCCTCAATCTCCACGATTTCCAGCGGATAAGTGGTCCATGAACTGCTCAGGCTCAGCGCGTTTTCAACAAATGCCTTCAGCCCCTCAGGGCCATACAGCGTCAGCGGATCGAGCATGCCCGCCATCGAGCGGCTGGTAAGCAGGCCCGGCAGGCCAAAAATGTGATCGCCATGCAGATGCGTAATGAAAATCTTCTCCAGTTTGCCGGGGCGAAGCGCCGAGCGCATAAACTGATGCTGCGTCGCCTCACCGCAGTCAAACAGCCAGGTGTCGCCACGCTTTGAGAGCGTCAGGGCGATCGCGCTGACATTGCGCTGTAAACTGGGCGCGCCCGCGCCGGTGCCTAAAAAAGTCAGATGCATAATAGCCTTACCTGTAAGCGAAACCTGGATTTCACTCTATCATAATCATAGGCGGAACCTTTGCGCCGCTCCGCCAGGTAGCGGTAAACTTTACGCCATATTTTCTCAACAGACGGAAACAACGGATGACCAGACATTTTGACTACCTCGCTATCGGCGGCGGCAGCGGCGGCATCGCCTCCATTAATCGTGCAGCCATGCACGGCCAGACGTGTGCGCTGATCGAAGCGAAAGAGCTGGGTGGCACCTGCGTTAACGTCGGTTGCGTGCCCAAAAAAGTGATGTGGCATGCGGCACAGATCGCCGAAGCCATTCATCTGTATGGACCCGATTACGGCTTTGATACTACGGTGAACCGCTTTGACTGGGCCACGCTGGTAAAGAACCGCAGCGCCTATATCGATCGCATTCACACCTCTTATGACAACGTGCTGGGCAAAAACAAAGTCGAAGTCATCAAAGGCTTTGCCCGCTTTGTGGATGCGCACACGGTGGAAGTTAATGGTGAAACGATCACCGCCGATCATATTCTGATCGCCACCGGCGGACGCCCGGTGCGCCCTGCTGTGCCAGGTGCCGAATATGGTATCGATTCTGACGGTTTCTTTGAGCTGGGATCCTTACCGCGGCGCGTGGCCGTAGTGGGCGCAGGCTATATCGCCGTCGAGCTGGCAGGCGTGGTCAACGCGCTGGGCGCGGAAACGCATCTGTTCGTGCGTAAACACGCTCCGCTGCGCAGTTTCGATCCGCTCCTGAGCGAAACGCTGGTGGAGGTGATGCAGGCGGAAGGCCCGCAGCTGCACACCGAAGCGACGCCTAAAGCCGTGGTTAAAAATGCTGACGGCAGCCTGACGCTGCAGCTGGAAAATGGCAGCGAACAGACGGTGGATTGCCTGGTCTGGGCTGTGGGACGTGAACCGGCAACCGATAATCTTAACCTTGACGTGACCGGCGTTGCGCTCGATGAGAAAGGCTATATCCGCGTCGATAAGTTTCAGAATACCAGCGTCGCAGGTATTTATGCGGTAGGAGATAACACCGGTGCCGTCGAGCTGACGCCGGTAGCGGTGGCGGCAGGCCGTCGTCTCTCTGAGCGTCTGTTTAACAACAAACCGGATGAGCATCTCGACTACAGCAATATTCCGACAGTGGTGTTCAGCCATCCGCCGATTGGCACGGTGGGCCTGACCGAACCGCAGGCGCGCGAGCAGTATGGTGATGACCAGGTGAAAGTCTATAAATCCTCTTTTACCGCCATGTACACCGCGGTCACGCAGCATCGCCAGCCGTGCCGCATGAAGCTGGTCTGCGTCGGCCCGGAAGAGAAGATTGTCGGTATTCACGGCATCGGCAGCGGCATGGATGAGATGCTGCAGGGCTTTGCCGTGGCGCTGAAGATGGGTGCCACGAAAAAAGATTTCGACAATACCGTGGCGATTCACCCCACCGCAGCGGAAGAGTTTGTGACGATGCGTTAACAAAAAGGCGCCCGGACGGGCGCCTTTTTTGATCGCCGTAGCCGGTTACCAGGAGACGGTAATTTTGCCAAAGTGGCTGGCGCCCTGCTGATGGCGGAACGCCGCCGGCAGATCGTCAAGCGCCGCAAAATGCTCACCAATCACCGGCCGCATCGCAATCTGCTCCAGCGCCCGCACAAACTCCTGCTGCTGCCGGCGATGGCCCACTATCAGCCCCTGGATCCGCGCCTGCTTCGCCATCAACAGCGAGGTCGGGATCACGCCTTCATGGCCGGTCAGTACGCCAATCAGCGCGATATGTCCGCCGATACGCACCGCTTTGATCGACTCTGCCATGGTGCCCGGTCCGCCCAGCTCAATCACCACGTCCGCACCGATCCCATCCGTCAGCTGCTGTACTTCGCTGCCCCACCCGGGCGTGGTGCGGTAGTTAATGCCGGCATCGGCGCCCAGCTCGCGCGCACGCGCCAGCTTCTCATCAGAGGATGAGGTGACAATCACCCGCGCGCCCATCGCTTTAGCGATCTGCAGTGCGGTAATGGAGACGCCGCCGGTGCCGAGCGTAACGATAGTATCGCCCGCCTTGATCTGCGCATCGCCTACCAGCGCCCGCCACGCCGTCAGCCCGGAGGTGGTGATAGTGGCCGCTTCAGCATGGCTCCAGCCGCGCGGCGCCAGGGTGAAGTGATGCGCCGGGCGCACCACGGTTTCCGCGGCAAAGCCCTGCGCGCCATCTCCCGGCGTGCGGGTGAAGTCGCCCACGCGGGCGTAAGGCAGGCCATCCTGCCACTGCGGGAAAAAGCAGGAAACCACGTGGTCGCCGGGGCGGAATTCGCTGACGCTGCTGCCCACCGCCTCCACGACGCCGGCGCCGTCCGCCATCATAATGCGCCCCGCTTCGGTCGGGATCGATCCGTCGGCAACCAGCAGATCGTGATAATTAAGTGAGGTGGCGTGGATACGGACGCGGACCTCGTCAGCGGCGGGCTTGCCGGGATCGGGCAGATCCACCAGCCGCAGATTATCCAGCCCGCCGGGCTGGTTAAGAATCATCGCTTTCATTCGCTTTTCTCCTGTCAGGACACAATAACGCGTTACCAGGCTTTTCGCGGAAAGCCCCTTCCTTTTAGGTAGGGGATGCAGAGCGAAGCGCCCGCAAGGGCGCTAATGAGGGCGGCTCTGATCCTCAATATATTTTTTTATCACTTCAGGGGGCGCACCGCCCACGGTTCCAGCGAAATAAGACGGCGACCAGAGCGCGTCTGACTTCCACGCGGGCTTATGCAATTCAGGATGATGCAATTTCATCTTGCGACTGCTAACCCCTTTCAGGCTATTAACCAGCTTGCTGATCGCCACCTTCGGCGGGAAGTTAAGCAGAATATGAACGTGATCCGCCCCCCCGTTAAACTCCACAACTTCGCATTCAAATTGTTCGCATACGTTGCGAATTATCTTTTCCAGCGTTTCCAGTTGCACGGCGTTAAACACCTTGCCCCGATACTTAGTGATAAAGATTAAATGGCAGTGCAGCACAAAGACACAATGCCGCCCCGTTCGATAAGTTAACTCCATAGACCAACCTTGTAAACATGCTTCAAATTGCGTAGTGTAGCGAACTATGAATGTTAAGACCAAAACCTTATCAGTCAGAGTTAAAGACAAACACGCCGCTTTATTGCGCCAAATGGCGTATGAGGTGAATCAGATCTTTAATCTGGCAAACGAGATAACCAGCAAGGCATATAGCAATGCTGGCGAGTTTGGTGCGCAGGTTCCAAAGTGGCTAACCGCATATGATGTTCAAAAGCAGACCGCCGGACTCCGCAAGGAAAAAGGCTATCTGATCGATAGCGCCAGCATTCAGGAAGTGATCGCCGTCCACGGCAAAGCCCGCAAGCAGTTTAAACGGGCAAAATTGCGCTGGCGTATCAGCGGCGGATCTAAACGCTCGTTAGGCTGGATTCCGTTTAAAGTCGGTTTTGCGAAGTGGCAAAATGGGCAAGTTAAGTTTGCTGGCAAGCTGTTTAAAGTGTGGGATTCATACGGCTTGAGCGCCTATAAATTCCGCGCGGGTAGCTTCTCCGAAGATAGCCGGAGGCGCTGGTATTTCAACGTAGCAGTAGACTACACCGCACAGCCAACCGAAGGCGTTAGCGCCGTTGGTATCGACTTAGGGTTAAAGGATATTGCTACCACGTCAGACGGTGAAAAGCTGGCGGCGGGGCGGTTCTATCGTGATCTTGAATCGTCGTTAGGCAAGGCACAACGGGCGAACAAAAAGCGCCGTGTGAAGCTATATACGCCAAAATTAAAAACCGTCGCAAAGACGCATTGCACAAATTCAGTACAGCTATTGTGAATGCGAATGCGGCGATCTTCGTGGGCGACGTGAGCACCAGCAAGCTAATCAAAACAAAGATGGCAAAAAGCGTTTTAGACGCTGGCTGGTCAATGCTCAAAACACAACTGGAATATAAAGCGATTGCGCGATCAGCCGTGTTTCAGGTAGTCAACGAAAGCTATTCCACCCAGGCTTGTTCGTGTTGTGGGGCGCTATCCCCCAACAGTCCGAAAGGTAGAGCAGGCTTGCGAATAAGAGTATGGACTTGTAGCGAGTGCGGAACGCTACATGATCGCGATGTGAACGCGTCAAAGAATATACTCGCGGCGGGGCATCGCCGTCTGGCTGTAGGAATCCCCGCCCTTTAGGGCGGGGAGGATGTCAACGGTTACTGAGTGTGGCAGTGCAACAGCATTCCCGCCTGGTAGGGTGTGCGGCAGGTGCGCCGCAGCGATCAGCTCAGTTTATCGAGCCAGCGCACATACGCCTGGTCCCAGAGCGCAGCAGGCGTGCCCGCTTTACCCAGGCCAAATCCGTGCCCGCCGCTGCTGAGCTCAATCAGCTCAACCGGTACGCGCATGCGCCGGCAGACGTCGCGCATCAGTTCGGTGTTGTAAGGATTAGAGGTGCGATCGTCCTCTGCCTGGGCGAGAAACGTCGGCGGATAGGCGCGGGTAACATAGTTTTGCACGGACCAGTTCGCCGCCTGGGTCGCGGTGGCGTGCGCTCCCACCATCATCAGGCGGGTCTGCGTATGCTGAAACGGCGCTTCCAGCGTGATCACCGGGTAGATAAGCCCCACGCTGCTGGCTGAAGGCACGATCTCATCCAGCGCGTCCTGCTGCGGATAAGTGCGAAAGTCAGGTCGCGCGGCGGCCATGCCCAGCAGATGGCCGCCGGCCGAAAAGCCGAGCAGGTGCACTTTCGACTCCATCGCGCGCACCATGCGAATGGCGCGCTGTGCATCCTGCAGCGGTGCCAGATTGCCCGCCTGCCACTTTTCACCGGGCAGGCGATAGCTCAGCACATAGGCGGTATATCCATTGGCATTCAGCCAGCGCGCCACCGGCCACGCCTCCCGGCCCATGCCGATGAAGCGATAGCCACCGCCCGCGGCAATCAGTACCGCCTCGCCGTTGGGGTTTTCCGGACGAAAGCGCTGGATAGCGGGTGAAACGATATTGGTCCATGAGCCTTTAGTATTGACCCTTAACAGGCCGGACGGACCGCCTCCACCCGGCGGCTCATCCGGCCAGAGCGGAATGATGTCATCACGGGCAAACAGCTTGCCGGTGGTCATCGCGAGAACGGTTGCCCCGCTCGCCTGTAAAAAACGACGACGTGTCATCATGTTGCGTGCCAGCCACTCTCAGGAAACACCCGGCCACGGGTCAGATTATTGGTGTGACGAAAGTCTGATTTCTATCCGGCGATAATGTACGCATTCCGCACCAAAAAGCCATAAAAAAACGCGCCATAAAAGGCGCGTATAACGTGATGGCTGCCGCTGCTGCCGCGGTGGCACATACCGCAAAGCGGCGGCTTAATCCTGCTGCTGAAACTGCGTCATGACGGTCTGCTCGCACTGCTGCTGATCGTGGCGCAGCTTACCGCGCTCCTCTTCGCCGAGTTCCAGCCAGCCGTTGATCACTTCCTGCGCGATCTCTTCATCAAATTCAGTCTTGTTCATGGCAGAAGGTGACTGGCTGGCGGCCATTTGCGCCTTCAGCTTGGCGGTATAGCTCTCCATGTCACCGGTTTTCTGTTCGCTGCTGACCAGATGGCAGAGCTGGCCGGCGTAGACATTTTCCTGCGCATCCGCATCTGCCGCCAGCGCGCTGGCGGAAAGGGTTAAGCCCGTCAGGGCAATCAATAAGCGTTTCATAAAGGCTCCTGTTGTTTCCGGAAACTCAGGTTTCATCCTGTTGCGTGCGTGCCGCCTGGCGGGCAGCACGCCAGTTTAAAAGCGGTGTCACCGTGATACCGTGCAGCACCACGCTGCATACTACAATGGTCAGGGCCATATCCACCATCTGCTGCGCTTCAGCGCCCTGCAGGCCGTGCACCCAGGCAAAAGCGATATAGTTGATACTGCCGATCCCGCGAATGCCGAGCCAGCCAATCAGCAGCCGGCGCGCGCGCGGCATTTCGCAGCGCCAGGTGGTGAGCCAGACCGCCAGCGGTCGCACCACGACAAACAGCAGCAGCGCCAGGCCGATGCCCATCGGATTCCAGTGGTGCGCCAGCGTAATGCCCAGCACCACCATCAGCGCGGCAGCCAGCAGGCGCTCTACCGTATCGCCAAATGAGAGCGCATCGCCAATGACCAGACCCACGGACTTAACCATGCCGCCGCCGCTCTGCCGCACGCGCTGATTAGGATTCACCATGACTTCAGCCGGCAGATGCTGCTTCTCCTCCGGCAGATCTTCCAGCGGAAAACAGCGCGTGACGCGCAGTTCAGCGCGCCGCAGGCCGACGCCTGCAGCAAAGGTTGCCAGGAAGCCGGAGGCATCCAGCGCCTGCGAGGCGGCATAGCTGAACGCAATAAGCGCCAGCGCGAGAAAATCGTTTGGCGCCACATCGTCGTGCGCGCTGCGCAGCCGCGCCGCGAGCTGGCCGATAACGCGCCCCAGCAGATAGCCAATTGCAATACCCCCGCCAATAGACCAGAGCACATCCAGCGTCGCCCACTCCCCCAGGCTGGCGAGATCAAAGCCTTCCGGGCGCATCAGCAGCAGCGCCAGGATCAGCAGCGGCAGCGCCGAGCCATCGTTCATTCCCGCCTCGCTGGAGAGCGCAACGCGCAGCGCATCATCATCGCGCGCATCGTTGACTGAAATCAGGCTGGCCAGCACCGGATCGGTTGGCGCAACAATGGCGCCAAACGCCAGCGACAGCGGCCAGTTAAAGCCGGTGATCCAGTGCACTAGGCACGCCATACCGCCTACCGTCAGCAGCATCGCCGGAAACGCCAGCCGCAGTCCGACCCGCCAGGCGTGCGCTTTCAGCGGCAGGCGCAGCTTCAGACCGGTGATAAACAGCGACGCGGCCATGGTGATTTCGGTGATATGCGCCACCAGCTCAGAGTGACCAACAATATCGATACGCAGCAGGTCCAGCACCCAGGGACCGCAGATAACCCCGGCGATAAGATAGAGGCCAAATGAGGTCACCGGCCCGCGGTGGATCCAGCCGGAGGCCAGTGACATGATCAGTAACAGACCGCCGACAACGGCGGTCCAGGCAAGGAAATTCATAACGCTCCGCTTTTCAAAAACATAACTCCCTTAAGCCTGGCACAGGATTGGAAATTAGTGTCTGAGATGCGCACTGCCCAGGCGTACCAGCAGCGCCAGCAGCGCCGCCGTCGTTGCCAGCGTGACCACGCCGTTCCAGCCAAAATGCGCCAGCGCCAGGCTGCCGAGGACCGCGCCGGCGGCCATGCCGACAAACACCACGGTAAACATCAGGGCATTCAGGCGGCTGCGCGCCTCAGGTGCCAGGCTGTAGACCAGCGCCTGGTGCGCCACCAGCGTCGCCTGCACCCCCAGATCAAATCCCACCGCACTCAGGATAATCACGCCCGGCTGCGCCGGCAGCGGCAGCAGCGGCAGCAGGAACATCAGCGCGAACGACACCATCACCAGCGCAGAGCCATACTGCGTCACCCGCGCCGGACCGATGCGATCGGCTACGCTGCCGGCCAGCGGAGCAGCCAGCGCCCCTGCCGCGCCCGCCAGGCCAAACGCACCCGCGATGGCACTGTCGAAATGAAAGCGCTCGCTCAGCATCAGCGCCAGCGTTGACCAGAAGGCGCTGAATCCCACCGATAGCAGCCCCTGTGCCAGCGCGGCGCGGCGCAGCGTCTGATGCTGACGCCACAGCTGCGCCAGCGACAGCAGCAGGCGCGGATAGCTGACGGCGGTACCGGGTGTGAAGCGCGGCAGCACGCGCCAGAGCGCCAGCGTCATCAGCAGCATGGCACCCGCAGCGATAAAATAGAGCGTGCGCCAGCCGGCATACTCCGCCACCAGGCCGCTGATCACGCGCGACAGCAGAATGCCCGCCAGCAGCCCGGTCATTACCACGCCAACCGTCTTGCCCCGGCGATGCTCCGGTGCCAGCGCGGCAGAGGCGGGCACAATATCCTGCGCGACGGTAGCGGTCAGCCCGGTGACAAAGCTGGCGATCAGCAGCGCGCCGATTCCGCCAGCAAAGCCACACAGCAGCAGCGACGCCACCAGCAGAAGCCCCTTAATCAGAATAATGGTCCGCCGGTCATGGCGATCGCCCAGCGGGGCCAGCAGCAGGATCCCCAGCGCATAGCCCGCCTGCGTCAGCATCGGCACCATACCGGTGCTGCTGATGCCGGTATTAAACGTTTTACTGATGATGTCCAGCATGGGCTGACTGTAGTAGATAGAGGCGACGCTCAGGCCGGCACCGGCGGCAAGCGTAAACAGCAGCGGAGCGGGAAGCGTTTCTGCGCGACGGGCAGATGACGATAAAACAGACATAGGTGGCTCTCCTGAAAAGTTGCGCCTATTAAAGCGCGCGGCAGCCATACGCGGTAGAGTGTGGCAGGACACAACCGTTATACGTGGCACGTATGAATAACCTGACCAGCACCGATCGTATTGCCCTGATGCAGACCTTTATCCGTATCGTTGAGAGTGGCTCCCTCTCCGCCGCCGCGCGACAGCTTAATACCACCCAGCCCACCGTCAGCCGCCGGCTGCAGGCGCTGGAGCACTATCTCGGCCTGAAGCTGATACTGCGCACCACCCATGCGCTCAAGCTGACCGATGACGGGGAGCGCTGCTATACGCAGGCGCGCCAGCTGCTGGCAACGTGGTATGCGCTGGAGGATGAACTGACCGGCTCGCATGACGAACCGGCGGGCACGCTGCGGGTGCGCGCACCACACGCTTTCGGGCAGGATCAGCTGATTACGCCGCTGGTCGCCTGGCTGGAGCGCTATCCGCGTCTGAATGTAGAGTGGATGCTTAACGATCGCACGCCGGACTTTATCAGTGAAAACGTGGACTGTGCGATTCAGGTCGGTGCGCCGGACGATCCGGGCATAGTGGCCGTGCTGCTGGCGGAAGTGCCGCGTATTGTAGTGGCAGCGCCGGCGCTGCTGGCCGCCCATCCGCCCGTGACGCAGGCAGAAGAACTGACACAGCT
The DNA here is from genome assembly GCF_002095385.1 of Pantoea eucrina. GTDB lineage: Bacteria > Pseudomonadota > Gammaproteobacteria > Enterobacterales > Enterobacteriaceae > Pantoea > Pantoea eucrina. Next base: position 13,603 of record NZ_MIPP01000059.1, read on the forward strand.
GCCGTGGCTGGCGCTGACCAGCTTTTATCGCAATGAGATTGCGCTGCAGCGCGTCAGCGATAGCGCAATGGTGAACCTGGCGATCGCGCCGCGGCTCGCCAGCGACAGCCTTTATGCGGTGCGCAAGGCCGCGCTGGCCGGAATGGGCGTGGCGCTGGTTTCATCGTGGGTGGTACAGGACGATCTGGAGAGCGGCGCGCTGGTGCAGCTGCTGCCGGCGTGGCAGGCGCCGCCGCTGCCGGTCTGGCTGACCTACCCGTGGGCCAGCTACTATCCGGCAAGGCTGCGCCATTTTTTTACGCTGATTAAAACGGTCATGCCGCAGCTGCTCGGCACCCGCCCCCCGGCACGCTGAGCAGATCAGCCAGCGTGCTTTTTCTCCATTTTTGACATGTTATCCAGCCAGCCCATAACAAACGCGGAGAGCACAAAGGTCAGATGGATGATCACGTACCACATCAGCTTGTCGTTGGCGACGTTGCGCGCATCCATAAAGATACGCAGCAGATGGATAGAGGAGATCGCCACAATGGAGGCGGCGACTTTATTTTTAAGCGAGCCGGAGTCCATCTTGCCCAGCCAGCTCAGCTTCTCTTTGTGTTCGGCGATATCGAGCTTCGAGACAAAGTTTTCATAGCCGGAGAGCATCACCATCACCAGCAGCCCTCCGACCAGTGTCATGTCAACCAGCGACAGCAGCAGCAGGATCAGATCGTTTTCCGCAATGCTGAGGATGTTCGGCAGCAGATGGAAAATTTCCTGAAAAAATTTAACGGTCAGCGCCAGCAGGCCCAGCGAAAGTCCAATGTAAACCGGTGCCAGCAGCCAGCGGGATGAATACATCAGGTTTTCGGTAAAACGTTCCATAAGTTTCCATAAGTTAGCAGCGAAGCTGCCGAGTATACCCGAACTTGTGTGAAGTTATTTAAGTGCGGCCTCGGAAATTTCCGGCGGCGCCGGGAGCGGGAGCGACAGACGAAACTCAGCGCCGCCGCTGGCACGGTTTTCCGCCCAGATGCGTCCGCGATGCGCTTCAGTGATGGTCTTGCTGATCGCCAGCCCCAGTCCGACCCCCGGTACGGCAGACTCTTTATCACCCCGGGCAAACTTTTCAAAAATCTGCGTCAGGCTGTCGCCCGCGATGCCCGGCCCGCTGTCCCAGACGCCAATCTCCAGCCTGCTGCCGTCGCGCCAGGCGCGAATACCGTGCTGCGCCGCGTTACCGGCATACTTCAGGCTGTTCTCAATCAGATTGGAAAATACCCGCTCCAGCATCGCGCTGTCGCCTTTAATCAGTACCAGCTCGGACGGCAGCGCCAGCTCAAACGCGTGACCTTTAAGCATCGGCCCCATGCTGCGCAGCGCGCCATCGATCACCTCATCCAGCGCCACCCACTCTTCGCGCAGCTGCAGGCCGCCGGACTGAATGCGCGCCATATCCAGCATATTGCTGACCAGACGAATCGTGCTCAGCGTCTGTTCACGGATCTGGCCGGCCTGCGCGACAAACGGCGACTGCGCATGCGCCAGATCGAGCATCAGCATCTCTGCCTGACCAAACAGCACCGTCAGCGGCGTGCGTAAATCGTGTGACAGAGCCGATAGCAGCGCATTGCGCAGCTGCTCGCGCTCTGCTGCGAGGCGCGAAGCCGCTTCGCTCTGCGTCAGCGCCATGCGCTCCAGCGCGTTGGCGATCAGCACGGTAAACGTCTCCACCAGCCGCTGCTGCTCCGGGATCATCAGCTGGCGCAGGTTCTCCGGCTCAACCACCAGCAGACCCCGGCACTGCTGGCCGCTCTTCAGCGGAACAATCTGGTAGGGCACGGCCGGCAGCGTATCGGTACCGGCGCCGGCAGGCTGACCTTTGCTGTAGCTCCATTTTGCGATTCCGGCATCGGGCGGCGTGCCGCGTAAGTCCGGTCCGGTTGCCTGCAGCTCCCCCTGCTCATCGGGCAGCAGCAGCTGACTGCGCGCCTGCAGCGTCACCTCAATCACTCGCTGTGCGGTAGCGGCAATATCCTGCGGCGTCAGCGCGCTGCCGAGCGATTTCGCCATTTCATAGAGGTAGCGGGCGCGCTGCTCGCGATAGCGCGCCACCCTGGCCTGGTAGCGCACCCCGGCGGTGAGATTCCCGACGATCACGCCGACCGCCAGCATCACGCCAAAGGTAACCAGATACTGCAGGTCAGAGACGGCGACGGTGCCGGTGGGCGCGACAAACATCAGATCAAACGCGACGATATTGATCACGGTGGCAAACACCGAGGGCCAGCGCCCGTAGCGCAGTGCCACCAGCACGACCGACAGCAGATAGATCATGACGGCGTTGGCGCTGTCGAACTCTGCAAGCAGGCCGCGTCCGATAAACGTCACCGCGAGGCAGAGCAGCAGCGCCATGATGCAGCCGCGCAGCCGCAGCCGCCACTTATCGCTGCTGACCGGTTTGCTGCTGGTCGCATGCAGCGCCGGGCGCAGCGGCTCATCCAGCGCCACGACCAGCAGATCGAGATCCGGCCCCAGCTCGCCGAGACGCTGGGCGAAGCTGTCGCGGCGGAAGCGCCGGTGCGGCTGGCGTCCGGCGACAATTTTGCCCAGATTATGCTCCCGCGCGTAGCGCAGCACCGCGCGCACCTCATCGGGATCGGCGAGCGTGGCCGTTTCCGCGCCCAGCTCCTGCGCCAGCTGTAGCGTACGCAGGATCGCGCGCCGCTGCGCCTCCGGCAGGCGATGCAGGCGCGGGGTTTCCACATAAACGGCGTGCCAGACGCTGCCGAGCCGCGCGGCCAGACGTGCGGCGGTTCGCACCAGCTTTTCGCTGCCGGTATCATCACCAATACAGAGCAGAATTGCATCCCGCGTATGCCAGACCCGATCGCGTCCCTGCTGGTCACGCCAGGCGCGCATCTGATCGTCCACGCGATCGGCGGTGCGACGCAGCGCCAGTTCACGCAGCGCAAACAGATTGCCTTTGCGGAAAAAGTTTTCAATCGCGCGCTCGGCCCGGTCGCCGACGTAGACTTTGCCCTCTTTCAGCCGCTGACGCAGATCGTCCGGCGGCAGGTCCACCAGCACTACCTCATCCGCGCTGTCAAAAAAGGGATCGGGCACGGTTTCGCGCACCTGAATTCCGGTGATACCGGCTACTACGTCATTGAGGCTTTCGAGGTGCTGCACGTTTACCGTGGTGATGACATCGATGCCGGCATCAAGCAGCTCGTCAATATCCTGCCAGCGTTTGGGATGGCGCGCGCCTGAACGTTGGTATGCGCCAGCTCATCCATCAGGATCACCGCCGGATGACGCGCCAGCGCCGCATCCAGATCGAACTCCGTGTGGTGCGAGCGACCGGTGGTGCGACGCGGCAGCAGCGTCAGGCCATTCAGCAGCGCGGCCGTTTCTGCGCGATTGTGGGTTTCCACGATACCGGCCAGCACATCCAGCCCCTGCGCGCGCAGCCGCTGCGCCTCCTGCAGCATCGCAAAGGTTTTGCCCACGCCGGCACAGGCGCCAAAATAGATTTTCAGCTTGCCGCGATGGCTGTCGCTATGGCTGAGCAGCAGCGCATCGGGGTCCGGACGAGGCAGTTCATCATTCATGTCGTTCAAATAGTGAATTCCGTACGATCAGTGAAAGGGTCGCCATACATGGCGACCCTGCGTTGCAGGGTGCGCATTTATGCGCACCGAATGTGCCTCATCCCTGCAAATTATCCAGCGCCATATTGAGCCGCAGCACGTTCACCGTCTCTTCGCCGATAAACGGCAGCAGCGGACGCCCGGTGTTACGCGCAATCAGCGCCTCAACGTCTTTCAGCGTCATATTGCGCGCTGCCGCAATGCGCGGCGCCTGCCACAGCGCGGCTTCAGGAGAGATATCCGGATCCAGGCCGCTGCCTGAAGCGGTGACCAGCTCCACCGGCACCGCTGACGGCGCCTGCGGATTCGCCGCCCGCAGCGCGGC
>NZ_MIPP01000060.1 GCF_002095385.1 Pantoea eucrina
GGGGCAGCCTGGCGCAGGCGGTAACGGGCGCGGCGGCACCGTACCTGGCAGAGATTATTAAACAGACCGCGCCGGATGAGGCGGGCCGCATCATGGCACATGCGGCTATGGCTGGTGTCATAGCTGCGGCACAGGGCAACTCAGCGCTGTCCGGTGCGGCGGGCGCAGCCACCACGGCATCGGTGGGTGAAGCCATCAAAAAGGCACTGTATGGTGATGTGCCTGTCAGTCAGCTGAATGAGGAGCAGAAGCAGACGCTGGTCGCGCTGGGCACGGTTGCAGCAGGGCTGGCTGGCGGCCTTACCGGTAATTCAACAGCTGATGCGGTCGCAGGCGCCCAGGCTGGCCAGAATGAAATCAGTAACAATATGTTCAGCGCGGGCATGTTGCAGCAGATGCTGGCACAGGAAACGCTCAACTCAGCGGCGATGGCCGAAGCGGGTAAAGGCGGAGCCAGTGAGCAGGCGGCGCTGGCACTGACGAAGAAAGTCAAAGAGGGGATGGACGCGGCCTGTTTGGCGAATACCAGCTGCATGCTGATGGCGGTGGTTGCGGCTCAACAGAACGGTGACAGCGACAATAGCGGTTCCACGCCAAATGTTGGTAAGGATCTGACTGATGCTGAGAAAACTGAGCTGGCTGGTGCCGGATCGGGTACTCCAACTCCCCCTGAGAATGATCCCAAGCAAAAGAATGATAAACAGCCTCAGCAGCTTAATCAAAAACAGGAAAGTGCTATTAGAAAGATCGACAACACTATAAAAAATGCCCTGAAAGACCATTATATAACCGGAACATTAAAGGACATGGATGGCAATCCTGTACCTAAACAAGATGGAGGTTACTGGGATCATATGCAGGAAATGCAAAATACTCTCAGGGGATTAAGAAATCATGCGGATACATTAAAAAATTTAGACAATCCTGAAGCACAGGCTGCATATGGTAGAGCTACTGATGCTATTAATAAAATTGAATCTGCTCTGAAAGGACATGGAATATGACGACGTTCCGTATTTTGATAGGGAATATCAATAAAAGTAATGATATAAGCCAGAAATCTTCTCTTGAAGAATGGTTCGAAAGAATTCTCGATATGCCTATTGAAGATCTAGAAGTAGAAGATGTTTGTCGCGCCATAAGACAAAAAATATGTATTGACCAGCTATTACCTAAGATATTAACTATTTTGAAAGAAGATCCTCTTGCAGGTGAGTTTTATGACGGTGAGCTTATATCATCTTTATCGACAATAACCGAAAATGATTTAAAAATTAACAAAGAAACATTTATTGAAATAAGGGGTGTCATAAACGAATTAGATCCTTCAGATATAAGTGACGATCTAAGAAAAGACATTTCAAAAATAAATCAGATAACACTATAGCAAAATCCCCGGCAATGAGCCGGGGTTTTACTTTATAACCCGTTCCGGAGAACAACAACGCCATCGGCGCCAGCCTATCTTACGGCAGCCAGTCCTTCACCTCCAAATGCTTAATGACCTGTCCGGTAAGAATCAGTCGGTAGCGGATAGCGTTAAGGCGCTGATGAGCAGTGAATGGTCTGCGGTAGCTGATATCATCATACAGGCGACCGAAGTGAACTAAATGGCGTTGGAAGCGACGAGCGGGATGCTGGCCGGGGTAATATTGCCGGGTAAGAAATTTCCGGGAGTCGTAAACCGTATTGAAACGGTGCTTAAAGCTGAAAAGAATTGGGAAGTAGCCAGAAATAAAGCCATGAATATAGTCGATGATTTAGGTACTGATTCAAATTCTGTTATTGGTCAGTTAGAAGTAAGTGCTGGCAATGAAAAAGTTGTTAGTCGTAAATCCAGTGATGGCAAGTTAGGTAGTGTGTTGATTATGACCCAGAGAAAGGGACGCACATTAGTATATCGGATTATTCGAAAAGCAAATAACCTGGTAAAGCAGTTAAAACAGTCATACCTTTTTAAAGTGATGAAAAGACTTTTGAAACTATATTGAGATAATTAAACAGGTAGAAATAATGACTTTATTTGATGAGTGTAAAGAAGCATTGTTTTCTGATTTTCATTTGGTTATCGGCGATGAGGAGAATAAAGCTATTGACTTACTTAATAAATACCCTATTGCCCTAGGGGGGGTTGTATGGAATGAGATAGAACATAGTGATTATGATAATTTGTATGATGTATTAAACGTAAGCATAGTAAAAAATCAAGACGTATTTTTCCTGGCAGATGATGCTGATATACCGATATTTAGGACGAATATTAAGCTGATCGCTGAAAATGTCTATGATGTTACGGCATTGTCACCAAAATTATTTATTTATAATAATGAAATTATAATACAACCTTTATTCCCATCCGAGAGGTTTCGTGTTGGGTCAAGACCTGGACGTTCGTGACGGGAGGCAGCCGGGCGCAGGCGGTAACGGGCGCGGCGGCACCGTATCTGGCAGAGGTTATTCATAACCAGACGCTGAACGCGGACGGTTCGGTAAACGTGCAGGCGAACCTGATGGCGCACGCGGTGGTGGGGGCGGTGACGGCTTACGCGGCGGGTCTCGCGGGTAGGTAGCGGGCGAGACGGAACCGGCCGCGCTGGCCGAAAAAGACTATCGTTGCATCTCTGGCTGGTGGGTCTGGGCTGAAGCGTGTGGCAGTGAAGGCAGTGGGGAACGCGGCGGCTGAACAGCCTTCAACATCTGAAAGAGTATCAGCCCCGGTACTGGCTTATCCGGCAGTTTGCGCCAGCAGAAATCGGGCCAGCGTCTGGATCGGTTATAGGATTTACTTTGTTCGCAGCTGGCATCATAAAAAAACCGCCCGCAGGCGGTTTTTAGTCAGCTCAGCGCATAGTGCATAGCGCTACTCGCGCGTTTTGCCCTCTTCAATAAACTCTTCATCAATCTCTTCGGCGTTGTCGCGGTTATCGCGACCGGAGAGGAGGTTCCAGCAGGCGATGAACAGAGCGGCAATCAGCGGGCCAATCACAAAGCCGTTGATGCCGTAGATTTCCATGCCGCCCAGCGTGGCGATCAGGATCATATAGTCCGGCATCTTGGTGTCTTTACCCACCAGCAGCGGGCGCAGAATGTTATCTACCAGGCCGACAATCACCACAAAGAAGCCGACCAGGAAGAGGCCTTTCCACAGCGCGCCGGTGGCAAAGAAAAAGATCGCTGCCGGCACCCAGACGATGGCGGATCCGACCGCCGGGATAAGCGACAGAAACGCCATCAGCGCACCCCACAGCAGGCTGCCGTCGATGTCAGTGATCCAGAAAGCAAAGCCGCCCAGTACACCCTGAACAATTGCCACCACCACGGTTCCTTTCACCGTCGCGCGCGACACCGCAGCAAACTTCATCAGCAGATGATGCTTCACATAGGTGGAGAGCGGCAGCGCTTCGAGGATCAGGCCCACCAGCCAGGCACCATCTTTCAGCAGGAAGAACAGTAAATAGAGCATCACGCCAAAGCTTACGGTAAAGGTAAACGTGCCTTTACCAATCAGCAGCACGCTGCCCGCCATATACTGGCCCCCTTTCAGCGCGAACTCAGAGAGCTTTTGCTGAATCTGGGCAGAGTTGTTGAGATCGTGGTCGGCCAGATAGCGCTGCGCCCAGCCCGGCAGATGCTGCAGCAGCTCAGCAAACACTGTCGGAAACTGCGCTGAATTATTCTGCAGCTTGACGTAAACGGTATTGATCTCCACCACCAGCGATGAGGTGATGATCGCCAGCGGCGTAAATACAATCAGACAGATAATCATCAGCGTGACAAAAGAGGCAAGCCCGTTACGGTCGCCCATTTTACGCCGCAGCAGCACCTTCAGCGGGGCAAAAATCACCGCCAGGATAGCCGCCCAGAGAATGGCAGAGAAATAAGGTGACAGCACATCAAAAAAGGCGATGGTGACAATCGCCAGGATAAGAATAAAGAAACCGATATTTAAGCCTTTAACACGCATTCCATAGCCTCGCAAATAAACGTAGCGAAAGAACTATAGAACGGCTGGCGCAGAATGTAATCTGTTTCACATGATTGAATGCAGTAACGGATAAAAATCTGTCCTGAGCCTGCGCCAAACCGGAGAACCCTATGCTTGAACTGCGACCTAACTGTGAGTGGTGCAATGCCGATTTACCGCCGGAAAGCGCGGAGGCACGTATCTGCTCATTTGAATGCACATTCTGCGCAACCTGCGCTGAGCATGTTCTGCTGCAGCGCTGTCCGAACTGCAGCGGCGAACTGGTCCGTCGCCCGATACGACCTGCCGCAGCGCTGGCGCGGCATCCGGCTTCTCTGCTGCGGCACATCCGGCAGCCGTAATTCCGGTGCGCGCAATGAGTGACCAGCAGATAATTAATTAAGCTGCTTATAATGTTATCCGCAGTGAAACCAGAGATCAGAAAGGGCAGTTATTTTCCTGTTGCCAGCCCCAAAAGGTAATTATTTTAATTTTATGTTTTTTATGAGATTTTAATTCCGCCACTGGCGCGAGGTCAGAGCACTGACCTTATTTATAAGCAGCGTTAATCAGCCCGGCAGCGTTAAGTAATATTCCTAAATCCGATTAATTTTATTTATTGTTTTAGCGGTGAAGTGTTATTCTGCGCGCGCAATGCTGGTGATGTGGCGTTGTGTGCTTCAGTTTTACCCTCTGATTTGCAGGGTTTCCCTGTTTCTGAATAATGAAACATTTTTATTTACCCGATCCCTGCGGTCGGGTTTTTTTATGTTTTTTTCTCTGCGGTACTTATTTGTATCCGGCCGGACATCTTCGTTAAGAAAGCGCTAAGGCAGTGTAATTTACTGTAATAATGGAGTTTTTAAGAGTGAAGGAACTATTATTCGCTGCGTGACTGGTTAATAGTCTCTGCCGGCAGCGCACTTATTGCTGCTGTGATGGAGACCATGGTGAAAAAAATTAAAACGCAGATCGCTATTTCCCTTATTGCATGCAGCACGCTGTTTTCTGCGCTGAGTCAGGCAGAAGGCCCTGGCGGTCCCCGCTGGAATACACATGAAAGCCAGCACGCATCCGGGCGGGAAGCCGATCGCCGTGGACCCGGTAATGAGCGTCACGGCGAGCGGGGCGGGCCGGAAGGGCATCATCACGCTGACCGCTTTGCCTGGCAGGGGCATGAGTTCCGGCGCGGCCAGCCGATACCACCCGCCTATCGCGGTACCGGATACCGCGTGGATAACTGGCGCGATCGCGGCCTTACCGCACCGCCGCGCGGTGAGCACTGGGCCTTTATCGACGGCAATTATGTGCTGGTAGCGGCTGCAACCGGCATCATCACCGCCATATTACTCAACGGCGCCTTCGATTAATCTCTTGCCGGGAGGAACCACGCCTCCCGCTGCGCTTCTGCTTTCACCCTTTGCCAGGCTATTCTGTGAGCTACCGCTAATACACATGTGCTAAGGAGTGATGATGGCCGCAGTAAAAATGGTAGCAGTGGATATGGATGGCACCTTTCTGGATGACCGTAAGCAGTATGACCGGTCGCGGTTCATGGCCTGCTACCAAATGATGAAACAGCGCGGTATCCGGTTTGTCGTCGCCAGCGGCAATCAGTATTACCAGCTGAAATCCTTTTTTCCGGAAATAGCCCATGAGATCGCGTTCGTTGCGGAGAACGGTGCGTGGATCCTCGATAGTGAAGAGGAGCTTTTCTGCGGCGCGTTCAGCCGTGAGGCGGTGCACGCCGTGCTGGATACGCTGCAGCAGGGTAACTATCCCGGCCTGCGCTTTCTTATCTGTGGTCGCAACAGCGCCTACTACTTTGCCGGTGCGGACGCGCAGTGGCTGCAGAAGATGCGGCATTATTGCCACCGCCTGCGGCCCATTGAGACGCTGGATGAGATTGCGACGATCGACTGTTTAAATTTGCCCTGAACCTCTCTGATGACTATGTGCCGGTTTTAATGGCAGACATTGAGCGGCTGCACCAGGGATCGGCTGCGGCCACCTCCAGCGGCCACGGCTCAGTGGATTTGATTGTGCCTGGCCTCCACAAGGCCAACGGACTGCGTCTGCTGCAGCAGCGCTGGGGGATTGAGAGCAGCGAAGTCCTGGCATTCGGCGATGGTGGCAACGATCTGGAAATGCTGGCGCAGTCGGGATTTAGCTTTGCGATGCAGAACGCGCCGGCGCGGGTGAAAGCCGCGGCGCGCTATGTCACCGCGGATAATAATCATGCTGGCGTGCTGCAGGTCATCGAGCAGATGCTGGCGGGTGAGGGCCCGTTCGCCTGAGCAGAGCGCGCCGGCAGGCTCAGAGCACGCGCCACGCCTGAACAAGCATGTCGGTCATCTGCGCGCTGTTATAGGTTACCCAGCTATTTTTACTGTTGGCGCGTGCGACAATCCAGCCCACCTCTGTGGCAGAGAGCGCAGGTCCCTCCTGCCAGAACGGCACAATAGCGTGCTGCTGCAGCCAGGCTTTCAGCGCCAGCGGGGCAGGCGCGGAGACGCCGGGCATCAGCTGCGCCGCAAACGTGCTCATCAGGCGCTGCTGTTCAGGGTGGTCGCTTTCTGCCAGCTGATCCAGAAACGGAAACAGCAGGCGGCCGCAGGCTTCACCATGGTGAATCGCTTTGATCGCCCCCAACTCGCCTGCGATGCCATGGATCACGCCCAGGCCGGCGCTGCTCAGGCAGAGGCCGCCCAGCCAGGACGCCATCATCATTGCCTCACGCGCCTCGTCACCCTGCCGGTCAGCGCGGTTCAGGTAAGGCCAGGCCTGAAAAAAGAGCCGCAGGCCGCTGAGCGCCATCTGCTGAGTAAATACGTTGCCTTTCTTTGACAGGTACGCTTCGAACAGATGCGTAAAGGCGTCAATTGCGCAGGTAGCGAGGACGCTATCAGGTGCGCCGCGCAGCAGGTCGGGATCGAGAATCGCGACGGAAGGAACAAAGTTTGGATGGCGCAGCGACGCTTTTATTTTGATGTGCTGCTGATCGGTGACCACAGCGTTTTGCGTGACTTCACTGCCGGTGCCGGCGGTAGTGGGGATGGCGATCAGCGGCAGCGTGTCGCCCTGCACCGGTGTATCCCCCACTTTTTCCAGGTAGTGCGCCGTCGGCAGCGGATGCTCTATCATGGCGCAGAACGCTTTTGCCGCATCCAGCACGCTGCCGCCGCCAATCGCCACCACCCGCTTAACCCGTCCGCGCCAGCGCGCGACCCAGACGTCAATCTCTTCCGGAGAAGCCTCATGACTGACTATTTCATAGTCCTGGATAGCGTGTTGCAGCTCACCCTTCAGCTGCTGCCACGTCTCGCTATTGAGAAATGAGCGGCCGCAAAACAGCAGCGCAGGCTGCGGCTCCTCAGCCAGCAGCGCGGGCAGAGTGCGAATGCTGCCGCGTCCGCACAGAGTTCGCTGGTTACTGTAAAGTGCAATCAGGTTCTCACTCACCTGTCTATCCTTTCAGATTGATTTCGGGCAGCCAGTGTAGCGAAAAGCGCTGCTGACGCAGGTATAAACGCCGGTAGCTTAATGAACAAAAGTTGATCGCCTTCGCAAAAACGAAATTCAGCCTGCCGCTCTGATGTTACCGGCCCGGTGTTGCCCTTAACATGATACCGGTAACAGTATGACGCATTTCGCAACATCCGGCTTCATCTGGCCGATCCGGTAGTACAACGCAACCCGCTGGCAACTGACGCCGCGCGTAAAAAGTGGAGAATAACCATGCCATTACTCTATGTGGCCATCGGCGTAGCGCTACTGCTACTGCTGATGATTCGCTTCAAACTTAACGGCTTTATCGCGCTGATTCTGGTGGCGCTGGCGGTGGGCATGATGCAGGGCATGCCGGTCAATAAAGTGATCGGCTCAATCAAAACCGGCGTAGGCGGGACACTTGGCAGCCTGGCGCTGATTATGGGCTTTGGAGCCATGCTGGGTAAGCTGCTGGCTGACTGCGGCGGCGCGCAGCGTATCGCCACCACCCTGATTGCAAAATTTGGTGAGAAGCATATCCAGTGGGCGCTGGTGCTGACCGGTTTTACCGTGGGCTTTGCGCTGTTTTATGAGGTAGGGTTTGTACTGATGCTGCCGCTGGTATTCAGTATCGCTGCCTCAGCGCGCGTGCCGCTGCTTTACGTCGGCGTTCCCATGGCAGCCGCGCTCTCGGTAACGCACGGTTTTCTGCCGCCGCATCCGGGTCCGACCGCGATCGCGACGCTGTTTAACGCTGATATGGGTAAAACGCTGCTTTACGGCACGCTGCTGGGGATCCCTACCGTGATTCTGGCTGGCCCGGTGTATGCGCGTTTTCTGAAAGGCATCGATAAGCCAATTCCGGAAGGGCTGTGGAATCCCAAAACCTTTACAGAAGCAGAGATGCCAGGATTTGGCGTCAGCGTCTGGACCGCGCTGGTGCCAGTGATCCTGATGGCATTGCGTGCGGTGGCTGAGATGCTGCTGCCGAAAGGACACGTACTGCTGCCTTACGCTGAATTCTTTGGCGACCCGATTATGGCAACGCTGATCGCCGTTCTTATCGCTATTTTTACCTTCGGTCTGAATCGCGGACGCAGCATGGATGAGGTGATGGGCACCATCACCGACTCCATCAAGATCATTGCAATGATGCTGCTGATTATTGGCGGTGGCGGAGCCTTTAAACAGGTGCTGGTAGACAGCGGCGTGGATAAATATATTGCGGGCATGATGCATGCGACCAATCTGTCGCCGATTTTTATGGCCTGGTCGATTGCGGCGATCCTGCGTATTGCGCTGGGTTCAGCCACGGTTGCCGCCATTACGGCTGGCGGGATTGTTGCACCGCTGATCGTGACCAGTGGTGCCAGCCCTGAGCTGATGGTGATAGCAGTAGGCTCCGGCAGCGTTATCTTCTCGCACGTTAACGATCCCGGCTTCTGGCTGTTTAAAGAGTATTTTAATCTCACCATCGGTGAGACTATCCGATCGTGGTCGGCGCTGGAGACGATTATTTCCGTATGCGGTCTGGCAGGCTGTCTGCTGCTCTCTGCTGCGCTGTAATCAGCTTATAACGGGCCACAGAATTGTGGCCCGACAGCCTTAATGTGGCTGCTCAAAACCCGCTTTTACCATCTGCTCGCGCAGTGCACGGGTAATTTCACGATTGCCCCCCGTTACCGGTAGATGACATTGTTTACCACATCATCCAGATAGTGTTCATCAAACTCCTGCATGGTCAGCTGCGTACCGCCTTCGTCGTTAATAGCGATACTCCCTTTAATATGGCTGCCGACCTCCTTCGCCTTCAGGCTATAACGTCCCATGCTGGTATTAATCGTACTCATAATTTCTCCTCGTTTCGCTAACAGAGATAACCATTGAGGCCCGTCACAGGCGCTTTAAGTTTAGCGCGTCGAAATCTGTAAAGAGCGCCTGCAGGGCCAGTTAATGGCTGAGCTGCGACCCTGCTCGCAGAAATAGCACGGGCTTATTCACCTGGCCGGTGAAGCGAAACGCGTATCGGCAGCGTGCGGCGCGTTCAGGATATTCAGCTATACTCATCGGCGGATGCATAAATTTTCAAACTGAAGGAGCGAATAATGAAAATATTTCTGTGGATCATTGCGATTGTCTTTATTGTCGGGCTGCTGACTATTACTGGTGTATTCAAGCTGATTTTCTGACGTATTCAGGCACCTGCGGGTGCCTGAAATTGTTATCGCGCATAACGTACAATAGCCTCTCTGACGGCTATTTCAGGCGGTTTAACATCCGAACTGTTTAGCGGCTTTCTGCATACGGCACAGCGTGCGCCGTGATGAGCTGCCGGCTCTGAAGCTTCACTCCGCTGGCACGTATAAAAGAATTTTTTACTGCCGCACTGGCTGCAACAAATCGTCACCGTTTCTCTCCCTGTTCCCTCCCGGAAAATAAGAAATATCGCAATCAGACCCTGGCTTCAAATGATTAATTCTGTTTACCTGTGTGGTGGCAGACAAAATTTACGTTATTTTATGATAAATAACATTTTTTTGCTTTTAGCCGATTTTCAAAATTGCACTTTATGTCACAAAAGCACTTTTTCTGATTCGTTTAACTGCGGTTTTATTCGTAACGGCCTTCGCAGGTACAATAGGCCCTTGCATGCGCGTTATTTCAGGCTATATCTGAAAAGGATTACCGCTACTTTTGGCAATTTCAGACGCAAAAATGCAGCAATCACTTTTGCAGAGCTGGCTACAGAGGTTCTGCACGCTATTAAATTTTGTAATAACAGGGTTTTATCCGTGAATCGACACGTTTCAGCAGCCATGTCGGGCTGCGTGTTGACCTTACTGGTCTCATTTTCTGCCTCAGCCGCTACGGCAGGCGCCGCGCTTAAAGCGGGATGGAATAGTTTCAGCGACAGTGTGGCTCAGACCTGGTCTGCGCCGCAGCATTACGATCTTTATGTGCCTGCCATCACCTGGCACAACCGCTGGACGTATGATGATGCGCACATCAGAAAATATAACGAACGGCCGTGGGGGGCAGGGGGCGGCATCTCGCGCTGGGACGATAAGGGTAACTGGAACGGGCTCTACGTGATGGCGTTTAAAGACTCCTTCAACAAGTGGGAACCGATTGCCGGCTATGGCTGGGAAGCGACGTGGCGTCCGCTGCAGGATCAGCGTTTTCATCTGGGAGCTGGCTATACGGCTGGCTTCACCGCGCGCGATAACTGGAAATATATTCCGGTGCCGCTGGTGCTGCCGCTGGCATCCGTAGGCTACGGACCCGCCACGTTTCAAATGACTTACATTCCCGGTACTTATAACAACGGCAACGTCTATTTTGCCTGGCTCAGATTCCAGTTTTAAGCGAGCACATAAGTGCAAAAGTGTGATGCAAAGACAAAAATCCGATATTTATCACTTTTTCATCAATTCGGACTGGACAAATGCCACTGCAATTGCTGTACTAGATGACGACACAGTTTAGTGTCCATTTTTCATGTAAAGGTAATATAGATGTCCAAGATCAAAGGTAACGTTAAGTGGTTTAATGAGTCCAAAGGATTCGGTTTCATTACTCCAGAAGATGGCAGCAAAGATGTATTCGTACACTTCTCTGCTATCCAGAGCAACGGCTTCAAAACTCTGGCTGAAGGTCAGCGTGTAGAGTTTGAAATCACCGACGGCGCTAAAGGCCCATCTGCTGCTAACGTTACCGCTCTGTAAGTTAACAGTCAGAATTTTAAAAACCCGCCTGATGGCGGGTTTTTTTTATTCTTTTTTCAGTTATGCCACCAGGTGATCAGCCAGGCGGCTACCACTACCGCAGCAAAAGTCAGTGCCAGCATCTCTTCCGAAGAACGTGGGATCCAGTTTTTCATTCTACTCGCCTCAGATGTGATTTCCCTCAGCATGCCAAAGC
Organism: Pantoea eucrina; assembly: GCF_002095385.1. Classification (GTDB taxonomy): domain Bacteria; phylum Pseudomonadota; class Gammaproteobacteria; order Enterobacterales; family Enterobacteriaceae; genus Pantoea; species Pantoea eucrina. The sequence goes on from NZ_MIPP01000060.1 coordinate 11,375, forward strand.
AAGATTAAGTCAGCCTTAAGCTCAGATGACAGAAATATGACGCCACAGAGTGCGCTTAATGCTTCACAAACCAGAGTTTTAACCACTGCCGCTTGCAGCTTTTCCCGTTCACAGGCTATATAAACATCAGCCCGATACAAGGAGAAGCACTATGCATATACGTGAGGCGCGGCCTGATGACTGTTTCGCCCTGAGCGCGCTGCTGGCTGAGCTTGGCTATAGTGGCACTGAGCACTTTATTGAAGCGCGGCTGGCGCAGCTTTGTACTCATCAGGATGAGATCCTGCTGGTGGCTGAACACGGAACGCAGGTACTGGGATTTTTGTCGCTGCATTTTATTCCGCAGCTGGCGCTGGCAGGTGATTTTGCCCGCATCAGCTACTTTTGCATTGCTGAAGGTGAACGCAGTAAAGGCAGCGGCCAGCAGCTGCTGTCCCACGCTGAACAGCTGGCGCGGCAGCGAGGTTGCGATCGTATGGAGGTGCACTGTCACGCTTCGCGGCTTAAAGCTAATCAGTTTTACGCACGTGAAGGCTATGTGGAGTCACCGCGCTACCATACAAAAGATCTCTGTTAGCGCACCGGTATCGGAGGAGAGACAATGAGAGCGGCAATGGGGCAGTTCGCCGTCAGCAGCGAATGGCAGGAGAATATCGTCACCTGTCGCGATTTGATGCAGCGTGCGCGGGCAGGAGGAGCCGATCTGCTGGTGCTGCCGGAAGCGGTACTGATGCAGGACAGAGAGCATCCCGATCGTATTCTGCAGGCGGCCCAGCCGCTTGATGGGCCGTTTGTCAGCGCGCTGCTGGCTGAAAGCGCAGAGAACAGCCTCACCACGATTATGAGCGTGCACGTACCGGCTGCCGCAGGAAAAACGCAAAATGTGCTGGTCGCCCTGCGTAATGGCAGGATCATTGCGCACTACGCCAAGCTGCATCTCTATGACGCCTTTGCGATGCAGGAATCACAGCGCGTTACGGCAGGCAGCACTATCCCGCCGCTGATTGAGGTCGCCGGCATGAAGGTCGGGCTGATGACCTGCTACGATATTCGTTTTCCTGAGCTGGCGCGACGCCTGGCGCTGGATGGGGCAGAGGTACTGGTGCTGCCCGCTGCGTGGGTCAGAGGCCCGCAAAAAGAGCGTCACTGGGCGCTACTGACGGCGACCCGGGCGCTGGAAAACACCTGTTATCTGGTCGCCACTGGTGAATGCGGGCCGCGTAATATTGGCAACAGCATGACGATCGATCCGCTGGGGGTGACGATCGCGCAGGCCGCTGAATCTGCCACGCTGATCTTCGCCGATCTTGAGGCGGAGCGACTCGCTTACGCACGCCGCATTTTGCCGGTGCTGGAGAACCGTCGCTTTGCCACGCCGCAGCTGCGTCAGGAGTGACCGATCCGATCTTACTCTGTTACAGAATTCTGTTGAGTGCCGGCGCAGAGTGCGCGTTAATAAAGGCTGTCCGTTATACGTGAGAGCTGAAGGTAGAGTATGGAAGGTATCAGTATTGCCAAGCTGCTGATTATCGGTGCACTTATTGTTCTGTTATTTGGTACCAATAAGCTGCGTTCGCTGGGCGGTGATTTAGGATCGGCGATCAAGGGCTTTAAAAAAGCCATGAAGGACGACGACAGCACCGTTGCAAAGAGCAGTGCAGATGAGATCCCGGCAGAGCGCGTCAGCCATAAAGAGTAAAGGCGTGCCCGGGCCGCACAACTGTAACAAGTTGTGATGAAAAAAAACCAGACTCACAGAGGCTGGTTTTTTTGTATCAGGAGGATGTCAGCAGAGGATTATTTTACTTCCAGTCCTTTAGCCTGCATATCCGCATGGTAAGAAGAGCGCACAAACGGGCCGCAGGCGGCGTGAGTGAAGCCCATCGCCATCGCTTCTTCTTTCATCTCATCAAATTCCGCCGGGCTGACATAGCGCTGTACCGGCAGATGATGGCGGCTCGGCTGCAGATATTGCCCCAGCGTCAGCATGGTCACACCGTGGCGGCGCAAATCGCGCATCACTTCCACGATCTCCGCGTTGGTTTCGCCCAGGCCCACCATCAGGCCCGATTTGGTCGGAATATCAGGATGCGCCTCTTTAAAGCGCTCCAGCAGCTTAAGTGACCACTCATAGTTAGCGCCGGGACGCACCTGACGGTAAACGCGCGGCACGTTTTCCAGGTTGTGGTTAAACACGTCAGGCGGCGTGGCGGTGAGGATCTCCAGCGCACGATCCATACGCCCGCGGAAATCAGGGACCAGCGTTTCAATTTTGATGCTGGGACTCTTCTCACGAATAGCCGTGATGCAGTCAGCAAAGTGCTGTGCGCCGCCGTCACGCAGATCGTCACGATCGACAGAGGTGATAACCACGTACCGCAGCGCCATATCGGCAATGGTCTGCGCCAGCTTCAGCGGCTCGTTCGCATCAGGGGCGTTAGGACGACCGTGTGCCACGTCGCAGAACGGGCAGCGGCGGGTACAGATGGCGCCAAGGATCATAAAGGTGGCGGTGCCGTGGTTGAAACACTCTGCCAGGTTAGGGCAGGACGCTTCTTCGCAAACAGAGTGCAGGCCATTTTTGCGCATCGCAGCTTTAATGCCCTGGATGCGGCTGGAGTCAGCCGGCAGCTTGATCTTCATCCACTCCGGCTTACGCAGAATTTCGTCGCGCTCGGTGACCACGGTTTTCACCGGAATCAGCGCCATTTTGTCGGCATCGCGATACTTGACGCCGCGTTCCATCTGAATTGGTTTACTCATAAATCTGCAGGTTCCGATCGGGATTGCGATTTGAAAGCTTCCTCACTCAAACTGAGAACCAGGCTTTCAACTTTTTTTGAAAAATTTGCAAAAATTATATCATCTCGCCGCTGCATAAGCAGCCGCTATGCGGTGAGAAAGGTTACAATTTTGTAAATACGCACGCACAGACAAGGTCAGTCCGCGCTTTCATCCTGCCACGCCATCTCTTCAAATCCCGTCAGATGTGCGAAGTGTGCCACCAGACGCGGACGCACATCAGCTGGCATAGCGTCAGGCCGGAACCGGCTCAGCTGCGTCATCTTCATCCCGGCATAGCCGCATGGATTGATACGCAGGAACGGAGCCAGATCCATTGCGATATTCAGCGCCAGCCCGTGGAATGAACAGCCTTTACGGATACGTAGTCCGAGTGAACAGATTTTGTCATCACCCACATAGACGCCGGGCGCATCTGCGCGCGCGCGCGCCGTCACGCCGTACTCTGCCAGGGTGGCAATGACGGTCTCTTCCAGTGCCGTAACCAGCTCGCGCACGCCCAGCCTGCGCCGCTTAATATCCACCAGCACGTACATGATTTGCTGCCCCGGGCCGTGATACGTCACCTGACCGCCGCGATCGCTCTGCACCACCGGGATATCGCCCGGCATCAGCAGATGTTCAGCTTTACCAGCCTGTCCCTGCGTAAAGACCGGCGCGTGCTCAACCAGCCAGAGCTCATCGGGCGTTTCCGCATTGCGGGTATCGGTGAAGTGATGCATGGCATCGGAGACGGGCTGCCAGTCGCGCAGGCCGAGGTTGCGTACAAGAAGCGTATTTGCAGACACAGCGGAGGTCCGGTAAAGAGGGAAAGCCTGAGTATAACGCTGGCAAAGCGGGCTTTGCCAGCGCCGGTGTTACAGTACCATGCGCACGATATCGATGTTACCCAGCTCTTCATAGAGCGTTTCAACCTGCTCAATATGGGTCGCGTTAATAGTAATGGATACAGAGTGATAGTTGCCTTTGCTGCTGGGCTTTACATCAGGTGTATAGTCGCCAGGCGCATGCCGCTGCACCACTTCAACCACTTGATCAACCAGCTCTGGCTGCGCCAGTCCCATAACTTTATAGGTAAACGGGGTAGGGAATTCGAGCAGTTCATTCAGTTTGGTTTTCATATTGGCTCCGGTGCTTAAAAAAACAGGCTCCCGCCTGGGCGAGAGCCTTGATCATATCTTATTTATGGGCGAGCTGGTGGTTTTTCAACCGTAAATCAGCCAAACCAGTGATGGAACATCAGTTTGATGTAGTCGATGATACGGCCAAAGAAACCGCCTTCCTCAACTTCATTCAGTACAACCAGCGGACGCTGTTCAACCGTTTTACCATCCAGCTGGAAGTTAATGCTGCCAACCACCTGGTTTTTCTTCAGCGGCGCGTGCAGTTCGGTGTTGTTCAGCACATAGCTCGCTTTCAGATCTTTCATCCGGCCGCGCGGGATAGTCAGATAGGCATCTTTCTCCACGCCCAGCTGAACGCGATCGGTATTACCGAACCAGACCGGTTCAGAAGCAAACTCTTTACCCGCTTTCAGGGGTGCCACGGTTTCAAAGAAGCGGAAGCCCCAGGTCAGCAGCTTTTTGCTTTCGGTCTCGCGTCCTTTAAAGGTGTGACCGCCCATTACGGCGGAGATCAGGCGCATCTGGCCTTCGGTGGCAGACGCCACCAGATTGTAGCCCGCGGCTTCAGTATGGCCGGTCTTGATGCCGTCCACCGCCAGACTGCTGTCCCACAACAGGCCGTTGCGGTTCATCTGACGAATATTGTTAAAGGTGAACTCTTTTTCACGATAGATAGCATACTCATCCGGCACGTCGCGGATCAGCGCCTGACCAATCAGCGCCATATCGCGCGCGGAGCTGTACTGGCCGTCAGCATCCAGCCCATGTACCGTCTGGAAATGGGTGTTTTTCAGACCCAGCGCTCCGACATAGTTATTCATCAGGTTAACAAACGCGTCCTGACTGCCAGCCACATAATCCGCCATTGCGACACAGGCGTCGTTACCGGACTGCAGCACGATGCCGCGTGTCAGCTGGGAGACCGGCACGCGATCGCCTGGCTTAAGGAACATCAGCGATGAGCCTCTGAATACCGGGTTGCCGGTAGCCCAGGCGTCTTTACCCACGGTAACAATGTCATCCTGATGGATTTTACCGGCTTTAACCGCCTGACCAATGACGTAGCTGGTCATCATTTTCGTCAGGCTGGCGGGATCGCGGCGCGCATCGGCGTTCTTTTCGGCCAGCACCTTACCGGAGTTATAGTCGATTAGTACATAAGCCTCAGCATCAATGTCCGGCACGCCCGGAATCATAGTTTTGAGATTGATATCATCAGCAAAGGCAACATGGCTGAGAGAGAGGGCGACCAGTGATCCCACTGTCAGGCGTTTCAGCAAACGAGAAGGTTTCAGCGTATTCATGTTAAGGACTACAACATCCGTGGGGTTAGGGTGAAAAAAGTGCCTTACTATAGCAAATGCGGGATCGGGCAGCATCCCGCATTGCCGGTCAGTTTTAGCCGTAAATGTTACTGTCCGTCACTATCAGGGACGGGCTGTGGTAATAAAGGCGTTAATCTGCGCTTCGGTACTGAGGCGCTGCTGCAGCGCTGCGGCGTCAGCCCGACGGGCAAAGCTGCCAAGCTGAACACGATAGACATTACCGCTGGTCTCAACCTTACCCGGCACGCCGAAGCGCTTACCGAGCGTGCTGGCCAGCTGCTGCGCGCGACCCGCATCGTTCAGCGCGCCAGCCTGAACAACAAAGCTGCCGCTGGCCGGTGCGCC
>NZ_MIPP01000061.1 GCF_002095385.1 Pantoea eucrina
TCCGGCCAGGGGCGCATGAATGCGCCCCCTACGGGGTACAAAATCCAACATTCCCGTAGAGGGCGCATTTATGCGCCGCGTATATACCAGCAATCACAGGAGGCAACCTTGTTTCTGCCACAGGAAATCATCCGGAAAAAACGTGACGGGCAGCCGCTGAGTGAGGCGGAGATCCGCTTTTTCATCGATGGCGTGCGCGATGAAACCGTTTCGGAAGGGCAAATCGCTGCGCTGGCGATGACCATCTATTTTAACGATATGAACCTGCAGGAACGCGTTGCCCTGACCATGGCGATGCGCGACTCAGGATCGGTTCTGGAGTGGCAATCGCTGCAGCTCAACGGTCCGGTAGTGGATAAACATTCAACCGGTGGCGTAGGCGATGTTACCTCTCTGATGCTGGGACCGATGGTCGCCGCCTGCGGTGGATATGTGCCGATGATCTCCGGACGCGGTCTGGGTCATACCGGCGGCACGCTGGATAAGCTGGAGGCCATTCCGGGCTTTGATATTTACCCCAGCGACGACCGTTTCCGCGACATAATTAAACAGGTGGGGGTAGCGATCATCGGGCAGACCCGCTCGCTCGCGCCCGCAGATAAACGCTTTTACGCCACGCGCGATGTCACCGCCACGGTTGACTCCATTCCGCTGATCACCGCCTCGATTCTCGCCAAAAAACTCGCAGAAGGGCTGGATGCGCTGGTGATGGATGTCAAAGTGGGTTCAGGCGCCTTTATGCCCACCTTTGCCGCCTCGGAACAGCTGGCGCAGTCGATTGTGCGGGTGGCGAACGGCGCAGGATGCAAGACCACCGCGCTGCTTACCGACATGAATCAGGTACTGGCCTCAACCGCGGGTAACGCTCTGGAAGTGCGCGAAGCGGTGCAGTTCCTGACCGGCGAGGCGCGCAATCCGCGTCTGTATGAGGTCACGATGGCGCTTTGCGCTGAGATGCTGGTGTCCGGCCAGCTGGCAGCGAATGACACCGAGGCGCGGCAGAAACTGCAGCAGGTGCTGGATAACGGTAAAGCTGCCGAGGTATTCGCACGAATGGTGGCGGCTCAGAACGGGCCGGCAGATTTTATCGAGCGGATAGATCACTATCTGCCGGCGCCGGCTTTCAGCAGGCCGCTCTATGCAGAAGAAGCGGGGATCGTCAGCGCGATGGATACGCGGGCGCTGGGCATGGCCGTTGTGGCGCTGGGCGGCGGGCGGCGGCGGGCCACTGATACAATCGACTACAGCACAGGCCTGAGCGACATGATTGCGCTGGGCTGCCGGGTTGATACGCAGCGGCCGCTGGCGATGATCCATGCCGCCTCGGAAGCGCAGTGGCAGGAAGCCGCGCAGGCGGTCAGAACCGCCATCGTACTGAGCGACCAGGCACCTGAAACCACGCCCGTGGTATATCGCCGCATCAGTGAATAGTGGCGTTACTGCGTGCCAGACAGCAGCCATTCAGGTATACTGATCTGATCGCTTTTTTTTGACTTGTCATCGCGCCTGGCGCGCAGGAGACTTGCATGAAACGTGCTTTTATTATGGTTCTCGACTCCTTCGGCATCGGTTCCAGTAAAGATGCTGATAAATTCGGTGATGCGGGTTCAGATACGCTTGGCCATATCGCTGAAGCCTGTTTTGAAGGTCGCGCAAACGAAGGGCGCGAAGGCCCGCTACATCTGCCAAACATGACCGCGCTCGGTCTTGGCAAAGCGGCAGAACTCTCGACCGGCCGCTTTCCGCCAGGGCTGGATCCAGATGCTGAAATCATCGGCGCTTACGCTTACGCCAGCGAACTCTCTTCCGGCAAAGATACCCCCTCCGGCCACTGGGAAATTGCCGGTGTCCCGGTTCTGTTCGACTGGGGCTACTTTAGCGATAAAGAGAACAGCTTTCCGCAGGCGCTGCTGGATAAGCTGGTGGAGCGCGCCGATCTGCCGGGCTATCTCGGCAACTGCCACTCTTCCGGTACGGTGATCCTCGATCAGCTGGGTGAAGAGCACATGAAAACCGGTAAGCCGATTTTCTATACCTCAGCAGACTCGGTGTTCCAGATCGCCTGTCACGAAGAGACCTTTGGCCTTGAGCGGCTGTATGAACTGTGTGAAATTGCCCGTGAAGAGCTGACGGAAGGCGGCTACAACATCGGTCGCGTCATTGCCCGTCCGTTTGTGGGTGATAAAGCGGGCAGCTTTGAGCGTACCGGCAACCGTCACGATCTGGCCGTTGAGCCGCCATCACCGACCATGCTGAAAAAGCTGGTCGACGAGAAGGGCGGGGAAGTGATCTCGGTAGGTAAAATTGCCGATATCTATGCGCATCAGGGCATCACGCAGAAAGTGAAAGCGACCGGTCTCGACGCGCTGTTTGACGCCACGATTGAGCAGATGAAAAAGGCGCCTGACACCTCTATCGTCTTTACCAACTTTGTTGATTTCGACTCAACCTGGGGTCATCGCCGCGATATCGCAGGCTATGCCGGCGGACTGGAGCTGTTTGACCGCCGTCTGCCAGAGCTGATGGCGCTGGTGCAGGAGGGCGATATTCTGATCCTGACCGCTGACCACGGCTGCGATCCCAGCTGGGAAGGCACTGAGCATACGCGTGAGCATATCCCGATTCTCATCTACGGTCCGGGCGTCAAGCCGGGATCGCTGGGTTATCGCGACACCTTTGCCGATATCGGCCAGACCATTGCCGCGTACTTTGGCCTCTCCAGCATGGACTACGGCAAAAGCATGCTGTAAAACAGCGCACACTTTTTTGAAAAGGAATAAGAACCATGGCAACGCCACATATTAATGCAGAAATGGGTGATTTCGCGGACGTCGTGCTGATGCCTGGCGACCCGCTGCGCGCAAAGCATATCGCTGAGACTTTCCTGGACGATGTTGTGGAAGTCAACAACGTACGCGGTATGCTTGGCTTCACCGGCACCTATAAAGGCCGTAAGATTTCGGTAATGGGCCACGGTATGGGGATCCCATCCTGCTCAATCTATACCAAAGAGCTGATCACCGATTTTGGCGTGAAGAAAATCATCCGCGTCGGCTCATGTGGTGCAGTACGTGCTGACGTGAAACTGCGTGATGTGGTGATTGGTCTGGGCGCCTGCACCGACTCCAAAGTAAACCGTATGCGTTTCAAAGATCATGATTTTGCAGCGATTGCTGACTTTGACATGGTACGCAACGCGGTTGACGCAGCAAAAGCGCTGGGCGTTGACGCGCGCGTCGGCAACATCTTCTCTGCGGATCTGTTCTACACGCCCGATCCGCAGATGTTTGATGTCATGGAGAAGTACGGCATCCTCGGCGTTGAGATGGAAGCCGCAGGGATCTACGGCGTGGCGGCAGAGTTTGGTGCGAAAGCGCTGACCATCTGTACCGTCTCTGACCATATCCGCACGCACGAACAGACCAGCGCGGCAGAGCGTCAGACTACCTTCAACGATATGATCAAAATTGCACTGGAATCGGTGCTGCTGGGCGACTAACTTCGCCTGTGTCCGGGGCGCATTAATGCGCTCCGGTCCTCCCTCCGTAAACATCTGACACACTTTTACCCAGGCTTGTGCATCTTCAGGCTGGCTCTGACGCTCACGCTGTTTATCATAAGCGCGATAATGAAGAGACCCTTTCCTGATGAATTTTCGCAATTTCGAAGCTGAAGAAAAACTGTTTGCCCGGCGGGCGCTGGTGGCATTTGCGCTGGTGGTGACCTGCTTTATCGTTCTGGGAATCAATCTTTATCGTCTGCAGGTCCGTCAGCACCGCTACTACCAGACGCGCTCCAACGAAAACGACATTAAAATGATCCCCATCGCGCCTACACGCGGGCTGATATACGATCGCAACGGCATTCCGCTGGTACACAATGTCACCTGGTATGACGTACTGGTCACGCCCTATAAGGTCAGCGATATGGCGGCCACGCTCCGCGCCCTGACGCCGCTGCTTGATCTGACGCCCGATGATATTGACGCATTCAGGCATGCGCTGCAGCACAGCAGCCGCTATAAACCGGTCGAGCTGAAAGCGGAGCTTACCGATCGTCAGGTGGCGCGCTTTGCCGTGAACCAGTTTCGCTTCACCGGCGTCAGCGTATCGACTTATCAGGATCGGGAATACCCCTACGGCGCTGACCTGGCGCACGTGGTGGGCTACGTCTCCAAAATCAACGACGCTGACTACAGGCGGCTGAACGAGGCGGGCAGAGAGGAGAACTACGCCGCGGACCATAACATCGGCAAGCAGGGCATTGAAGGCTACTATGAGGCATTGCTGCACGGCAAAACCGGCTACCAGGAAGTGGAGGTCGACAACCATGGCCGCATCGTGCGCGTGCTGAAAGAGGTTCCGCCGGTGGCTGGCAAAAATATCTGGCTGACCCTCGATCTGCATCTGCAGCAGTATGTTGAGCAGCAGCTGGCCGGCCAGCGCGCGGCGGTACTGATTGAAGATCCGCACGACGGCAGCGTGCTGGCGATGGTCTCCAGCCCCAGCTACGATCCCAACCCGTTTGTGAAAGGCATCAGTTATAAAGCCTACAAAGCGCTGCTGCAGAATAAAGATTTGCCGCTTATCAACCGCGTCACGCAGGGCCTCTATCCGCCCGCCTCGACGGTAAAGCCATATATGGCGATCTCTGCACTGCTGACCCACACTATCACGCCCGCGACCACCTTCTTTGGCGGACCCACCTGGACCCTGCCCGGCACGCACCGCACCTGGCGCGACTGGAAAAAAACGGGCCACGGTATGCTGGACGTTACTAAAGCGATTGAGGAGTCGGCAGACACCTTTTTCTATCAGGTGGCATTTATGATGGGTATCGATCGCATTCATACGATGCTGAGCCAGTTTGGCTATGGCAAGTCAACCGGTATCGATCTCAACGAAGAGTACACCGGTCTGCTCCCGGATCGCGCCTGGAAAAAACGGGTGCATAAACGGGCGTGGTATCAGGGCGATACGGTATCAGTCGGGATCGGGCAGGGCTACTGGATCGCAACCCCGATCCAGATGGTCCGGGCGATGGTCGCGCTGATCAATAACGGCAAAGTGATCACGCCGCATCTGCTGGCTAAAGCGCAGCGTGGCGGCTGGCAGCAGCCTTATCAGCCCGTCAGGCCGCAGCCGCAGATTGGCGAGGCGAACTCGCCATACTGGGGGCTGGTGCGCCGGGCGATGTTTGGTATGGCTAACGCCCCTAACGGCACCGGATATAAATATTTTCATACCGCGCCATACGGCATTGCAGCGAAGTCCGGGACGTCGCAGGTGTTCAGCCTGAAGCAGAACCAGACCTATAATGCGAAAGCGATCCCGATCCGGCTGCGCGATCATATTTTTTATACCGCCTTTGCACCGTTCAGCGATCCTAAAGTGGCGATTGCGTTGATTCTGGAAAACGGCGGAAACGAGAGCGTGAGCGCCGCGCCGGTAATGCGCAATATTCTCGATCATATCTTCCTGCCGCCGGCATCCGACGCGCCGCTGCAGACGGCAGGGCAGTAGCGGCTACTCTTCTTTTAACGTCGCGGTGACGTGGCCGATAGCGCGGACCACGTCACCTGAGCTGCCGCGGATCTCCGCCATCATGTCGCCCGCCTCCTGAGCAAGCAGTACGCCCTGATCGGCGCGCTTCAGGTTAGATGCAATGCCCTGCAGCGCTTTCTCTGCCAGCAGATGGTTATCGCGCACCCGGTTTTCGATTTCAGTAGTGGCGCGATTGATATTTTCCGCCAGCGCACGCACCTCATTCGCCACCACGGCAAAGCTGCGTCCATGCTGTCCGGCCCGCGCCGCCTCAACCGCCGCGTTCAGCGCCAGCAGATTGGTCTGTTCGGCAATACGGCGGATGCTTTCGACAATCGCGCCAATGCGATCGGAGGAGTCGCTGAGATTGGTAATATCACCGGAGATACCGTGCAGTTCGCCTGCCAGCGCATTCATGGTCTGCACGCTGTTCTCCAGCACGGTAGCGCCCAGGCGGGTGCTTTCGCTGGTCTGCAGCGCCGTCTGATACGCCTGCTGCGCAGCGTCACGTTCCTGCTGGCTCTTCTCCACCTGCGGGGTCACATCAGTGGCGAATTTAACAATTTTATAGAGAGTGCCCGCCTCATCGAAAACCGGATTATAGGTGGCGCGCAGCCAGACGGTACGGCCCTGTTTATCCACGCGCTGAAACTGGCCGGAGATGTATTCACCCTGATTCAGCTTCTGCCAGAAACGACGATAGGCGTTGCTCTGCTGCGTTTCTGGCGGACAGAACTGACTGTGGTGCCGGCCAAGGATCTCCTGCTCCCGATAGCCCATGGTTTTAAGAAAGTTGTCATTTGCCATCAGCACTTCGCCCTGCAGATTAAAGGCGATAACCGCCATTGAGCGATCGATAGCCGCCGTCATGGCGCGCTGCTCCTGCGTATCCAGAATGTGTGCCGTAATGTCACTCGCCAGCTTAACAATCTTTATTACCCGGCCGCTGCGGTCCTGTACCGGCACATAATTGGCTTCCAGCCAGACCGGACGGCTGTGTTTCGCCACGCGCAGAAACTTATCGCTGAACCCCTCGCCGCGGTTGAGCCGTTGCCAGAAATCGCGATACGCGGCCGAGTGAACCATGTCGGGCGTACAAAACAGCGCGTGGTGCTGCCCGACGATCTCCGGCAGGGTATAGCCCATGCGCTCCAGAAACAGATCGTTGGCGGTAATGATTTTGCCATCCGGCGTAAACTCAATCATGGCAATCACATCCTGCAATGAACTGAGCGTTGCGCGGCTGCGCTTTTGCCACGCAAGGCGTGACATAATACCTGATGCAATAGTGCTGAACATGGCGGACCTTTTTATGTTTATTGGATGTCAGCACGGTTATCGGCAGCCGGATGCGAAAATCCATCGCGACAGCGCAGCAGAGTGTGTCAGAATTTAACCAGTAAGCGCAGCGGATGCTCTAAAAGTCAGCAGTCAGCGCGTATTTGCTGAAAAGCGTTTGACGCTGCGACCGGGGTAGGGTTTAATGCGCCCCGTTGCCCGAATAGCTCAGTCGGTAGAGCAGCGGATTGAAAATCCGCGTGTCCCTGGTTCGATTCCGGGTTCGGGCACCACAATTCAGAAAACCCGGCCTTATGGCCGGGTTTTTGCTTTTCTGCGCTCCCCATATTCGCTCTGCGCTCCGGCGTATACGCTCCACTCCTCCTGGTCTGACACAGTCAGCACCTTCATCTGCACGATCGCACCCCGGATACAGACAGACAGCTGCGAACACTGCTTTCATTTAGTTACTTTTACACTACGTGACTTTTCCTGAATCTTTGCCATTACTTAACAGGCGGACCCGCACTAAAAAATCAGGAATATGAGCAATGCCGATACGATCGCTGCAGGCGCTTTGTCTGGTGAGTTTTTTTCTCGCCGACGTGCGCGACGGGCTGGGACCTTTTCTGGGGATATTTTTAACGCAGCGTGGCTGGCAGCCAAATGATGTCGGCCTGGTGATGACGGCGGGCGGGCTGGCGGGGCTTATCGCCACGCTGCCTGCCGGGATCGTTACGGATGCCACGCGCTACAAACGTCTGCTGCTGCTGGGTGGCTGCGCGCTGATTACCGTTGCCACGCTGTGGCTCTGGTATTCACAGCAAAGCTGGGTGGTAGCAATTACGCAGATCATCAGCGGCGTTTCTGCCGCGTTTATTGCCCCGGTGCTGGCAGGGATCACGCTGGGTCTGGCCGGACAGCGCGGTTTTAACCGGCAGATGGGGCGCAACGAAGCGTTTAACCACGCCGGGAATATGAGCGCTGCGCTGATTGCCGGGGCCGCGACATGGTACTGGGGGACCGGCTCGGTATTTATTCTGATGACAGCGATGGCGCTGCTGACCTCACTCGCTATCCTGGCCATCCGCGGAAAAGATATTGACCATCAGGCAGCGCGCGGTCTGGATGCGTCTGCGGGCGGCGCGGTTCCCCGCCTCTCTGACCTGACGCGCAACGCACCGCTGATGACCACAGGCATCACGCTGCTGCTGTTCCATCTCGCGAATGCGGCACTGCTGCCGATGCTCAGTATGCGCGTAGCCGCCTCGCCCGGCGGCATGAATCCCGGCGTTTATGCTGCTGCAACCGTGATTATCTCGCAGGCGGTGATGATCCCGGTAGCGCTCTGGACGGCGGCGCGCGCCGAAACGCTGGGGTATCAGCGTCTGATTATGCTGCCGCTGCTGCTGCTGCCGCTGCGCGCCGTACTCGCCGCCAGCTTTACCGATCCCTGGCTGATGATCCCGGTTCAGATACTGGACGGCATTGCAGCCGGTACGCTGGGCGTTGCGGTGCCAGGCTACATTGTGCAGCTGCTGCGCGGCAGCGGACACGTTAATGCCGGGCAGAGTGCGGTGATGCTGATGCAGGGAGCGGGTGCCGCCTTTAGTCCGGCGCTGACCGGCATGATTGTCAGGCACTACTCTTATAGCGTGGCGTTCAGCACGCTAAGCGTGATTGCGCTGACAGCGCTGCTGATCTGGTGGCAGGCGAGGCGGTTCGCGCAGGTAAATGAGGCATAAAAGGCCAGCACAGAAGCAACCTTACTGTGCTGGCTGGCCAGCTGGCCGATAGATAATATGCAATGTCAAAGTCCGGGGAAGAAAATCAAAGCGCAGCCAACGCTATTTCTTTGCTTCTACGCCCGGTGTACTGGAGCGGATAAGGAACTGCTTTGTAACGTTGCCCAGATGATTGGCTGTCCAGTCGGCCATCGCCTGTTCCTGCTCGCGAATGCGGGTGAAAATTGACACGCTCTCGCTGTCGTTAAGCTGTTCCGCCGCGGCAATGAGCGCAGTGTAATTCGCGATCTCAAAGTTCTCAAAAACGTTGCCGCTGATAGCGCCTTTAACCACCTCATCTTCAGTCATCATGCCGCCAACGCCTGGCCAAACGCCGACAGTTTTCCTGCGGCATCTTTGATCACCGAACGGGACGTGTCGTAACGGTCAATGACGCTCTGCACCAGCTGCTGCTGTTCACGTGTTTCATCAATGTGCTGCTCAATACGCGCTTTGAGATCGGGATAGTGTTCGAGCCGGGCTGCCATTTTTTCCAGCATGCTCTCCGCCTGCTTCTCCATAGCGTGTGCATCTCTGACCCAGTCAATAAAATGTTCTTCGTAAGTCATTAGATTCTCCCGTTAATGTTAAGCCTGTGCACCCTGTGCAGCATCTTTATCTGTGCCACGACGACTCTTTTTACCCCCTTTACGGCCCGCTTCAATTGCGCGCTCAGGGTTATTGCGAAAGTTACCGCCGCTGACCTGACCGCCTTTTTTCCCCGCTTCGCGGGCACGTTCAGGATTCAGGGCAAAATTACCGGCACCGCCACGTGGATTGCTCATCATTTACTCCTCAGAGGGTAAAGCATATTAAAGTATTTAGTTTGCAACTTAAGGTTAGCGTTATTTTCCGGATTAACAAGGGCGCCAGTCAGGAATAATCTTAATTGGGGTTTTTATATTTTTTATTTCTTTAAGAGCTAATTTATAAAATCACGATTTGTTTTGTGTACAGAGAAATACTATTTGTACAATAAATTTTATCTCGGTATTTTTAGATATTTATCCTTTATTTTTAGTGCCTTGCTTCAATTAAAGGTGGTTTTTATAAGTTGTACGATTTTACTGTTTGTTGTACAGATTTATATTGCAAGGTAACAGCGTGTCGTATGAAGGGAATTAAGCGCAGCGGTGGAAAGTATTTCTTAAATTTAACATGTAATTTTTTGTCAGTTGATTTTTTTGACTGAGATCATTTCAGCCAGGGCAATAATATATTCTGGAGTGGTCATTACCTAAATTGAGACTTTCAGGTTATGCAGTGACTTAACGGGGCTCTGCACCTTATGATGGCGGCATCACTTATGCTCAGCCCGGTGAGCAAGCATGCAGGAATCACCCCGTAATGAATTTACTCAACGATCTCGATCTGCGTCAGCTGGAAGCGTTCGCAGCGGTTATTGCAGCGGGCAGCGTGACCGCCGCAGCGAAAGCGCTGAATCGCTCACAGCCTGTGGTTTCACGCCAGCTGCAGGAGCTGGAGCTCTCTCTGGGCTATCCGCTCTTTATCCGCAACGGACCGCGTATTCACCCCTCCGAAGAGGCGCTGCAACTGCATCAGTATGTGCAGAAAGCGCTGCTCTCTTTGCAGCAGATCCGGCTGCGTGCGCAGGAGATCGCGCAGCAGCAGCAGCGGCCACTCAGCATTGCGGCCACGCCGGCGCTGGCGGCAGGGCTGCTGCCGCAGGCGCTGGCGGCGATTGGCCTGCACAATAAAGTGCAGATCATCAGTGAGTCTGCTGCGCAAACGGCGCACGCGGTGATCACCGCCGAGGCGGACATCGGCCTTTGCAGCCTGCCGCTGGAGCATGATGCAGTGGTACTGCACTGGATCGGCCACGCGCGCTGCGTGGTGGCGCTGCCGGATAGCGACCCGCTTGCGGCGCAGCCGCAGATATCGCTCAGCCAGCTGGCGGGACGGCGACTTATCGCCCCCTGGAACCCGCAGCGCCTGCGCGGGCGCTATGAAAAAGCGCTGAAGCGTGTCAATACGCCGCTACCGGAAACCATTGAAACCAACTCTTCGGCAAATATTCTTGGCTGCGTCCGCGCCGGGCTGGGCGTGGCTATTCTGGAGCCGGTTTCCGGCTGGGGAATGCCGCTGGCTGGCGTCACTATCTGTACGCTGGAAGAGGATATTCCTTACTACTTTGGCGTGGTCACGCCGCAGGGACGGCAGATCACCGCGGCAGCACAGGCGCTGGTAGAAGCGCTCGCCGCCGCGGCTGCCGCGCTGTTGCCCGATTTTCAGCGGCTGGCCTCAAGCGAACACACCCGCGTTATGCGGCTTATCAATCAGCTTTAAGGCGTCTGCAGGGCGTGGCAACTGGCTTATACCCATTCCGGCATAAGATATAAGAAATCCATTGGTTAAATGCTGAGCGCTATTATTGACTCCATCCAGCCGCAGGAGGAGTATGCAAAGCCTTAGCTTTTACTATGTGTATTAACAATCATTAGCCGGTAACTATGCGTTATCAGGATAATAAGGCCGGCGATTGTGGGTATGCGTTTGACAGTGTTTTTGCGCTGACATCAGGGGATACTTATATGACTTCAGCTGCCGACGGTCTGGCCGCGCTGGAAGCTCAGCTACAGCAGGACCTGGAATACCTTGAACTGCCCGCAAAACCCTGGGTGCCTGCACACACGGTTGATAATCAGCCGGTGCGCGATGTTGTCGTGATCGGTGCCGGGATGTGCGGCCTGGCGGCGACGGCCCGGCTGCAGCTGGCGGGTATCACCAATAGTATTACTTACGATACCGCACCAGCGGGGCAGGAGGGGCCGTGGGTTACGTTTGCCCGTATGGAGACGCTGCGTTCACCTAAGTCACTGCAGGGACCGGCACTCGGTCTGGCCTCGCTGACCTTTCGCGCATGGTATACCGCGCAGTGGGGAAAAGCGGCCTGGCAGGCGCTGGACAAAATCCCGAAAGAGATGTGGATGAACTACCTGGTTTGGTACCGGCAGGTACTCAATCTTCCGGTACAGAACGGCGTCCGCGTTACCGCCATTGAACCTGCCGGGTCGCTGATTGCGCTGACGCTGGAAGGCGCAGCGCCGGCACGCGTCTATACCCGCCGGCTGGTGCTGGCAACCGGCCGTTCCGGCCTGGGCGGCGTTGCCGTTCCCCCCTTTTTGCAGGGCGTCGATCGCCGCTTCTGGGCACACTCCGCCGACAACATCGACTTCCGTGCGCTGCAGGGTAAGCGGGTTGCGGTGATTGGTGCTGGTGCTTCGTCAATGGATAATGCCGCAACCGCGCTGGAGCAGGGCGCAGCCAGGGTGGATCTGCTGATCCGCCGTAAAGCGATGCCGCGCATCAATAAAATGACCGGTATCGGCAGTCAGGGCGTGGTACACGGTATGCACCAGCTGCCGGATATGTGGAAATGGAAGTTTGTTGATTATACCGCTGCCACCCAGACGCCGCCGCCGCGCGCCTCCACCCTGCGCGTTTCGCGTCATGAAAATGCCCGTTTTTTGCTGAACTGCGCTATCAATGCCGTCAGGCCCGAAGGGGATGAGCTGGTCATTGAGACGACGCAGGGGCCGCTGCGCTATGACTACCTGATTGCGGCTACCGGTTTCAGCAACGATTTCAGCGGCCGATCCGAATTCGCCGCCATCGCCCCGCACATCCGCCGCTGGGCAGACGGTCGCTATCAGCCTGCCATGGGGCCGGCGCGCCAGAATATGCTGGAGGCGCCTGACCTGGGACCCGGGTTTGAGTTTCGCGAGCGGGCACCCGGCGCCTGCCCGATGCTTTCACATATTCACTGTTTCAATGATGCCGCAATGCTGACGCACGGCAAAGTCTCCGGTGATATCCCTGCGGTCAGCGCCGGTGCCGATCGGCTGGTGCGGGCGATTGCGGCCTCGCTGTTTGCCGAGGATGTGGAGCAGCACTATGCCAGCCTGCAGGCGTATGACACGCCTGAATTACAGGGCGATGAATGGGTGGACGCCACCCCCTTACTGAATCAGGAGAACGCGTTATGAGTGACGCTATCGATCGCGCCGCCGGGCTGACCCCTGACGCGGCGCTCTACCAGACGCGGCGGCTGCGGCCGGAGTTTGTTGATGGCGCCGAGGCGTGCCGTCGCTCCGTGTTGACACCGGAAGATGACCAGGGGCTCTCTGCAGCCCTGCGGCTGGCGCTGGCGCAGCGCATGGCGCGGCTGAATCAGGACAGTGCGCTGGAGCAGGCGTATCAGCATGAGCTGGCGCAGCTGCAGCCGGCAGATGAGCTGCTGGCGCTGGCGGAAGGTGCGCTGCCGGCAGGCGAACCGCTGGCAACAATTGTGCGTCATACCGATCTGGTCACGTCTCAGCCGGTGCAGGCCACCGAGCAGCACATCCGGCTGCTGGAGCAGGCGGGGCTGAATAACCCGCAGATTGTGGCGCTCTCTGAGCTGATCGCCTTTGTTAACTTTCAGACGCGCGTGGCGGCTGGCCTGCGCCTGCTGAGGTCAGCATGATCCCTTCTGTTTCCCTGAAGCCGCTGCACTGGCACCCCTATATTGCGCCGGTCAGCGTAGACGACGCCACGCCGGCCCAGCGCGATGCGATGAAAATTACACCCTCCAATAAGAAGGTGTCGGAGTATGTCCGCACGCTGGTGCACGATCCGGAAAGCTACACCGCACGTACCGGGCTGTTCAACGCCATTATGTATGTTGAGGGCGGACTGAATCGCGCCGATCGCGAGCTGGGCGCGCTGGGCGCGTCAATCGTGAACGGCTGCCGCTACTGCGCTGTGGTGCATGCGCGCCGGCACGTGCAGCTGGCTGAAAACGACGCGGTGGTCAGTGCAATCTATTTTGACCGCGCCGATGCGCTGGGCGAGCGCGACGCCGCGATCTATCACTTTGCCCGCCGCCTGTCGGTCACGCCAGCCGAAGCGACGACAGAAGATATTGCGCCGCTGCGTGCGGCCGGAATGGACGATCGGGAGATTATCGACCTGATCCACGCTATCGCCATCTTTGGCTGGGCCAACCGCCTGATGCATGTGCTGGGCCATGCTGACCTGAATAAATAGGGCAATGCCATGTTAGAACTTAATAATATTACGCTCGCCTATGGTAACAACCCGATTCTGAAAGGGGTCGATCTGACGGTAAAGCGGGGCGATGTGGTGTCGATTATCGGGCCAAGCGGCACCGGTAAAACCACGCTGCTGCGCTGCATTAATTATCTGGCAAAGCCCACAGCCGGAACGATCGCGCTCGATCAGATCCGCATGGATTATCGCAAACCCGATAAAGCGGCGATCCAGGCGATCCGCCTGCGTACCGCGATGGTATTTCAGCAGTTCAACGTCTTTAAGAACATGACGGTGCTGGAGAATGTGATGGATCCGCTGATCGTGATCCAGCGCAAAAGCCGCCAGGAGGCGCGGACCATCGCGCTTGAGGAGCTGGAGCGGGTCGGACTCAGCGCGAAAGCCGATCACTATCCTTCCCAGCTATCTGGCGGACAGCTGCAGCGCACCGGCATTGCCCGCGCACTGGCGGTGCGGCCGGAGGTCATTCTGTTTGATGAACCGACCTCTTCGCTGGATCCGGAGCTGGTGGGTGAGGTGCTGAAGGTAATCAAAGATGTCACCTCCTCAGGCATCACCTCGCTGCTGGTCACGCATGAGATGCAGTTTGCGAAAAGCGTCTCTAACCGCATTGTGTTTATGGATCAGGGGGTGGTCGCCGCGCAGGGTACCCCGGCAGAGATGTTTGAAAACCCGACCCTGCCGCGCCTTGCCCAGTTTCTCAGCTCAGAACGCATATTCTAATAATCAGAGGAATCAAGATCATGCCTGCACTTAAAACAACATTACGTCGCCTGGCCGCGCCTGGCATCATCGCACTGGCGCTGGTCAGCGGCAGCAGCTTTGCCGATGCGGTTCGCACCATCAAAATCGCTACCGCTGCAGAGTCCAAGCCGCTCTCCTGGGGCGCGATTGGTCATGAGCCGCAGGGCTATGAGCCCGACGTGCTGAAAGCGATTAATGCCAGACTGCCGCAGTACAAATTTGTGATGGAAGGCGCCGCGGATATCGCTCAGGAGACCGGGCTGGCGACCGGCAAATATGATATGGCAACCGGCGGCTACTATAAGGCCCCGGCGCGTAGCAAGCAGTTCCTGATCCCGGATGCACCGATGGGTGCCAGCCTGATGAAGATCTACAGCCGCAGCGACAGCACCATTCAGGGCATGAAAGATCTGGTGGGCAAAAAGGTTGTCCCGGTGACCGCTGGCGGTGGCGTCTACAAATTTGTGACGCAGTGGCAGCAGGATAATCCGAACGACAAGATCGCCATTAAAGCCTCCAGTGCTGGCGTGCCCTATCCGGATCGCCTGAAAGAGGTGCAGAACGGCAAGTATGACGCGCTGATCCTGCCATCAAACCTCGGCGAGCAGACGGTCATTGATAACCAGAAACTGGCTATCAAAGCGAGCGAACCGGTGGCGATCAACAACACCTATGTGCTGCTGCATCGTTCGGCAGAGAATCAGGCGCTGAGTCAGGACATTACAAAGGCGCTGCAGGATCTTAAGGCGGACGGCACGCTGGATAAGCTGGCGCAGAAGTGGTTTGGTGAAGACGTCACGAAATATATGCAGTAACGGATTCACAAGCAGATACCGCGCCGGCTCTCTGGCAGGCGCGGCTCTATAGTAAGCAGGAGTGTTTCACCGTGAATCTATCCGCCATGATCCCCGAGCTGCTGTCAGCGCTGCCGCTGACGCTCGGTATTATGTTTGTTGCGATGCTGGCTGGCTTTGTTCTGGCGCTCATCACGACGCTTTTCCGCGTCCGTCGTATTCCGCTGGTCAGCCAGCTGGCCGATCTGTACGTCTCTTATGCGCGCAGCGTGCCGGTGGTTCTGCAGCTGTTTGTCGCTTTCTACGGCCTGCCGCTGATTACGCAGCAGCTCGGCTTTACGGATTTTGTTTCACCTAATCTGGCCGCCATGATTGGCCTGAGCTTCTATCACGGCGGCTATCTCTCCGAAGTGATGCGCCCGGCGTTTCTGGCGGTAGAGCGCGGTCAGCACGATGCGGCGGACAGCCTGGGTTACGGCTTTCGTCACAAGATGCTGCGCGTGGTAGGACCGCAGGCGGTGCACTTTGCGCTGCCGGGCTATGGTAACGCGATAATTTACCTGATCCATAACGTTGCGCTGGTGATGTATATCGGTGCCGCTGATGTCATGGCGACGGCGCATCTGATTATGGAGCGCGATTACAACCAGTATCAGTTTGGTACCTATCTGGTGCTTGCGGTGATCTATTCGCTGCTCTGTCTGGTCGCCTGGCTGATTATTCGTTTCTTTGAACAGCGTCATGCGAAGTACAGCGCCAAAGCGGCGCGCGTCAAGCTGACCGCCAGCGTCTGATCGGGAGAGCGCGCATGTTTGATACTGAAGTACTACTGCCCGATTTCTGGAGCATTCTGGATGCGGTGCCGGTTACGCTGCTGATGGCGGTGACGGTGTTTATCTGTTCCACGCTGCTGGGCGGGCTGTTTGCGTATATTGAGCATCAGCGTATTCCGCTGCTGCGTCAGCTGGTGATGGTTTACAAAATTGCCTTTAAAGGCGTGCCGATGGTGGTGGTGATTTTTCTCGCCTACTACGGTCTGCCATCCGCGCTGCATTTCTTCGCTACGCTGTTTAACGTCGAGGTGAATGCTCACTCGCTGCCTAACTGGGTGATTATCATCGTCGCGCTGAGCGCCTGCGTAGCGGCATTTCAGGCAGAAGTGTGGAAAGGGGCGCTGAACTCGTTCGACAGCGGCCAGTCCGACGCTGCGCTGTCGCTGGGTTACAGCGGTGGCCAGCTGTTCCGGCGCGTGATGTTCCCGCAAATCATCGTGGCGGCGATCCCGGATCTGGCCAACGCCTTTATGGTGATTATGAAAGCGCTGTCGCTCGCCTTTGCTATCGAAGTGGTGGATATCTTTGCGCAGGCGCAGCTGACGGCGGCGCTGAACTTCTACTATCTCGAAGCGTTCCTGATTGCCGTGGTGTTTTATATGGTGATCGCGTGGGTGGTGACAAAGTTCGCCGATATGATTGAAGCGCGGCTGCGCGTCAGGACCTGAGAGAGAGAGAGGAGGCTGGCGCCGGTTCTGTTCGCCACGGGGGCGTGGGGCACGGGACTGGTTCCGTTCGCCACAGGGGCACGGGGCCGGTTCCGTTCGCCGTCAGCTGCGGCGGCAGCCTGTGCCCCGG
>NZ_MIPP01000062.1 GCF_002095385.1 Pantoea eucrina
TGCAGCTGCAGCTGTGCCCACGCCGGCAGCAGACCGATCCCCGCCTGCAGCATGGTGCGCATTGCCGGTCGCGCCTGCCAGCCGGGTGCCGGCGCATTCATCAGCAGCGCCATCACCTCCTGCGTGCGCGCATCAAAACAGAGTTCCGGGCGTATCGCCTCCAGATAGTGCTCAACGTCGGTGACGCTGCATGGCACCTGCTCTGCGCCCAGCGCAATCGCCACCTGCGCCGCCTCCTGATAGTAGCGATCCTGCTCAGCCCGGCTGAGCGCGGGGTTCTTATAGCGCAGATGGGCCGCCAGAAAACGGCTGGTTTCCGCCACGTGCACCCAGGTCAGCAGATGCGGATCGCTGGCCGCGTAAGGATTACCGTTGCTGTCCGTGCCGCTGACCTGCAGATGGATGCGCTTCACCCGCTCAATCAGCGTCCGGGCATCGGCACTGTTGCCAAAGGTCGTTACGGCGATGAACTGGCTGGTGCGGCGCAGCCGGCCGAGCATATCCTGACGGAAGCTGGAGTGATCCCAGACCCCGGCCAGCGCCGCCGGATGCAGCATCTGCAGCATCAGGGCGCTGATACCGCCGCAGAGCATCGCCGGAAAATCACCGTGGATGCGCCAGATAGTGGAGTCGGGGCCAAACAGGCCGGGATCGCCAGGCGGCTGCGAGAGGTCAAACTCGTTGAGTGCCAGCCCGTTAAGGCGAAAGATCTGCTGTTCAATACGATTGCGAAGCGTCATGGTGGCGTGGTGTCGGATAAAAAGGCGTCAGGGATAGCGCTCCCGGCCTGGCGACCGGGAGACGCGGTTATCCGTTAAAGATAGTCGAACTGCGCATCCTGAGTGCGTACAGAATCCAGGCCAATCATAACGTTAAATTTGCCGGGTTCCGCCACGTGCTGCATCTGCTGGTTCCAGAATTTCAGCGCGTCAGCATCAATCGTAAAGCGCACGGTTTGTGACTCACCGGCTTTCAGCATAATGCGCCGGAAGTCGCGCAGCTCCTGAACCGGACGGCTGATACTCGCCACCGGATCGTTGAGATACATCTGTACCACCGTTGCCCCGTCGCGTTTACCGCTGTTGGTCACCGTTACGCTCGCTTCAATGCTGCCGCTGCGCGGCATCGTGCGGGCGGAGAGCGTCACCGGTGAAACGGTAAAGCGGGTATAGCTCAGGCCGTAACCAAACGGATAGAGCGGGCCGTTGATGGTGTCGTAGTAGTGAGAAGTATATTTATTCGGCTTTTCCGGATTATAAGGTCGCCCGGTTGGCAGATGATTGTAGTAAAGCGGGATCTGCCCCACTGAGCGCGGGAACGTGACCGGCAGCTTGCCGGAAGGGTTGTAATCGCCAAACAGCACGTCCGCGATAGCATTGCCGCCTTCGGTGCCGCTGAACCAGGTTTCCAGCATCGCATCCGCCATGCGGTCTTCATTCACCAGCGTCAGCGGCCGGCCATTCATCAGCACAATCACCAGCGGCTTGCCAGTGGCTTTCAGGGCCGCCAGTAATTTCTGCTGGCTGGCCGGGATCGCCAGTTCGCTGCGGCTGGACGCTTCATGCGCCATGCCCTGCGCTTCACCCACCGCAGCGACGACCACATCCGCCTTCTCTGCCTGGGCTACCGCCTCATCAATCATCTGCTGCGGGGTGCGTGTATCGACGCTCACTGCCTGCTCGTAAAGATTGAGGAAGCCCTGAATACCTTTGTTGTCAGAAACGTTAGCCCCTTTGGCGTAGAGCAGCGTGCCTTTGTCCGCCATGGCATTGCGCATCCCCTGCAGCAGCGTCACCGACTGCTTTGCCACACCCGCGGCTGACCAGCTGCCCATGATATCGCGCTGGCTGTCCGCCAGCGGCCCCACCAGCGCAACGGTCGCGTCACGCTTCAGCGGCAGCGTCTCGTGCCAGTTCTTGAGCAGCACCATGCTCTTGCGCGCCACGTCGCGCGCTTCAGCACGGTGCAGACGGCTCTCAGCGTTAGTATCCTGCGGATCGCTGCTCTGCGGTCCGAGGTGGCTGTACGGATCGTTAAACAGCCCCATGTCATATTTCACGTTGAGCACGTGACGGGCGGCATCATCAATTTCACGCATACTCACCGCCCCGCTTTTCACCAGCGCCGGCAAATATTTGCTGTAGTACTCATCGCTCATGCTCATGTCGATGCCTGACTTGAGCGCAATGCGCACCGCATCCTGCGGATCGCTCGCCACACCATGTTTGATCAGCTCTTTAATCGCACCGTGATCGCTGATGGTAATACCTTTAAATTTCCACTGGTCGCGCAGCAGATCTTTCAGCAGCCAGCCATCGGCGGTGGCCGGGGTACCGTTCAGCGAATTCAGCGCCACCATCACGCCACCGCTGCCGGCATCGAGCGAGGCTTTATAAGGCGGCAGATAGTCCTGTGCCAGCCGCTGCGGACTCATATCCACGGTGTTGTAGTCACGCCCGCCTTCCACTGCGCCGTAGGCGGCAAAATGTTTCACGCTGGTCATCACGGCGTAACGATCGGCCGGGCTTTTGCCCTGCATCGCTCTGACCATGGCGCTGCCCATCTGCGACGTAAGATAAGTATCTTCGCCAAAGCCTTCTGAGCCACGCCCCCAGCGCGGTTCGCGGCTGACATCCACCATCGGTGCCCAGGTCATATTCAGACCATCATCCGCGGCCTCATAAGCAGAAATACGTCCCACTTCACCAATCGCATCGCGATCCCAGCTGGCCGCGAGGCCCAGCGGAATCGGAAAAATAGTGCGCTGCCCGTGCACCACATCGTAGGCAAAAAAGAGCGGGATTTTCAGGCGGCTGAGCTGTATCACCTGATCCTGCATGGCGCGAATATCCTGGCGGGTGACGGTATTAAAAATCGCCCCAACCTGCCCCTGCTGGATCATGTCGCGAATCGCCTCTTTCGGCGTGTCGGGTCCGACGCTGATCAGCCGCATCTGGCCGATTTTCTCATCCAGCGTCATTTTGCTGAGCAGCTGGCTGACATACGCGTCGCGCGCCTGCTCCGTCAGGGGATGTGTTTCACGCAGCGTATCGGCAAACGCCGGCTGCAAAGCCAGGGAGACCGCGAGGCTAACAGAGTAAATCCATTTCATCAGGTTGGGTTCTCTTAAGTAACTGCGCACAATGAAGATTACCGGGACAGTGTGCCACAAGATGAGGATAGCAGGTAGCCGCCTTTGTCACACGGCGACCAGAGCCGCGCCGCGTGCTACAGTAGAAACGCCACGTTAACGACAAGGACAGGCTCATGAATTCTCACCTTTCTCACCCTGCACTGGTTGCCGACCTGCGCCGTCTGGTTGGTGCCTCTCATCTGCTGACTGACGCGGAGCAGACCGCGCGCTACCGGACCGGCTTTCGCTCCGGCGCGGGCGATGCGCTGGCGGTGGTCTTTCCGGGGTCGCTGCTTGAACTCTGGCGGGTCCTGCAGGCGCTGGTCAGCGCGGACGCCATTATCCTGATGCAGGCGGCAAATACCGGCCTGACGGAGGGTTCCACCCCCAGCGGCAACGATTACGATCGTCCGGTGGTGATCGTCAGCACCCTGCGTCTCGACCGGCTGCAGCTGATTGATGGCGGCAAACAGATCCTCGCGTTTCCCGGCAGCACGCTTTATCAGCTGGAAAAAACGCTCAAACCGCTCGGGCGCGAGCCGCATTCGGTCATTGGCTCCTCCTGTATCGGTGCGTCGGTGCTGGGCGGGATCTGTAACAACTCCGGCGGCTCGCTGATCAAACGCGGACCGGCCTACAGTGAGATGGCGCTGTTTGCGCAGGTGGACGCCAGCGGTAAACTCAAGCTGGTTAACCATCTGGGAATCGATCTGGGCCACTCGCCGGAAGAGATCCTCGGGCGGCTGGATGATGAGCGCTGGCAGCAGAGCGACGTGCGCTGGGATGAGCGCCACGCCTCGGACCATGAATACGCCGGGCGGGTACGTGACATTCACGCCGATACGCCGGCGCGCTTTAACGCTGACGCCCGCCGGCTGTTTGAAGCCTCCGGCTGCGCCGGTAAGCTTGCGGTGTTTGCCGTGCGTCTGGATACCTTTCCGACTGAGCCACAGCAGCAGGTATTTTATATCGGCACCAACGACCCCGCCGTGCTGGGTGAGATCCGCCGTCATATCCTGGCAGAGTTCACCCATCTGCCGGTGGCGGGTGAATATATGCACCGCGATATCTTCGATATTGCCGAAGTGTACGGCAAAGATACTTTCGTGATGATCGACAAGCTCGGCACCGATAAGATGCCGCTCTTCTTCACCCTCAAGGGCCGGGTTGATGCCTGGCTGAACAAGCTCAGCTTTGTGAAGCCGCACTTCACCGACCGTCTGCTGCAGCGTATCAGTCGCCTGTTCCCGGCCCATCTGCCGAAACGTCTTAAGCAGTACCGCGATAAGTATGAGCACCACCTGATGCTGAAGATGTCCGGCGAAGGCGTTGCCGAAGCGCAGGCGTATCTGCAGGACTATTTCCGTGAGGGTGGCGGCGAGTTTTTCGCCTGCGACAGCAAAGAGGGATCGCATGCCTTTTTGCATCGGTTTGCCGCCGCCGGTGCCGCCGTGCGCTATCACGCGGTGCATGCGGATGAAGTGGAGGATATTCTGGCGCTGGATATCGCCCTGCGCCGCAACGATGAAGCCTGGTTTGAACAGCTGCCGCCGGAGTTTGATAACGATCTGATCCACCGGCTCTACTATGGCCACTTCTTCTGCCACGTGTTCCATCAGGATTACATTGTGAAAAAAGGCGTGGATGTGCACGCGCTGAAAGAGAGGATGCTGGCGCTGCTCAGCGCGCGCGGGGCAGAGTATCCGGCGGAACATAACGTCGGCCATCTCTACAAAGCGAAACCGCAGCTGCAGGCGTTTTATCGTGAACTGGACCCGACCAATACCTTCAATCCCGGCATCGGTAAAACCAGCAAGCAGAAAGGCTGGGCAGTCAAAGCCTGAGACCGGTCGTCATGTGCAGGGTGGTCCGATAACCACCCTGCCATTGACTCAGGATTGCGGCGCATCCTGCTCCTGCGTAGCCGCCGCCAGAGCGCGGCGCTCGATGATCATGGTCTGCGGCGCCGACAGCACAATGCCCTCTTTACGCAGCCGCGTCAGAATATCGAACAGCAGATCGCTTTTCGCACCCGAAATCTGGCGCTGGCTGGCGACGTTGCCGGTTACGCTCAGCACTATGCCCGACGGGGTAAGATCTTTAAACGATACCGAAGGTTCAGGCGTCTCCAGAATGCGCTCATTCTCGTTATAGACCTCCAGCAGCAGCTCGCGCACCCGCACCGGATTGATATCGAGCGGGAACGTCAGCTGAATGGTCACCACCCCCTGCGCATTGCCCATAGTGGCATTACGTACGTTTTGTGAAATCAGCTGCGAATTAGGCACGATCACCGTTGACTTGTCGCCCAGCTGAATCTCCGTGGCGCGAACGTTAATCCGCCGGATATCGCCCTCAATGCCGCTGATGCTGACCAGGTCGCCCACCTTGACCGGCCGTTCGGTGAGCAGGATCAGACCGGAAATAAAGTTTTTAACGATCTCCTGCAGACCAAAACCGATACCCACCGATAGCGCGCTGACAATCCACGCCAGCTTGTTCCACTGCAGCCCCATGATGGAGAGCGTCAGCAGGATAATCAGCACGTAGCCGATATTGCTGAACAGCGTCACCAGCGAGACGCGCATGCCGATATCCATAGTGGTTTTCGGCAGAAAATCGTTATCCAGCCAGCGGCGCACTGAGCGCAATATCCAAATGCCCGCTACCAGGCAAATAAGGGCATTTACCATATGTGCCGGTACGATATTCAGCGACTCCAGCCCTTTGCCACCCCAGAACTCAATCACTTTCTGAATAAGCTCTACCGGCGTGGAGGAGGCGAACGTGCCGGTCATCAGCGCCAGCGCCACAATCCCCATCAGCAGCGCTTTACCCAGCGCGCTGAGCAGCGTGGCGGCCTGCTGCAGATAGCGCTCATCGATATTGAGCGAACTCTGCAGGCGGCGCCCGGCGGCGCTGCTGGTGGAAAACAGGCTTTCACAGCCGTCGGTAATGACGTGGCTTAAAAAATAGAAGGAGCCAAACAGGATCCCGCACCACACCACCTCATAGCTCAGAAAGCGCGCCAGCGTCACATAGCCGATCGTCAGTGAAATCAGAATCGCAACGGCAGTCAGCGTGAGCGCCAGCTGAACCAGCCCGACCACCGTCGGACGCGCCTCCGGCGGATTGCCGAGCCGCGCCATCCGGCGGCGCACGCGGTTGGTACGCATACTGATAGCGAGCCCGGTGCTGCCAATCAGCAGCGCGGTCAGGCCATTAGCAAAAATCGTCGTGCTGAGACTGGTACCTACCGTGTAGTTAAACGCTTCTGCGGTCTGAAAGATAAACACCAGCGCAGCGGTAATCGGCGGGAACGGCTTCAGCGCCAGCGCAACCTCATTAGAGATGGCCGGCAGACGCCAGCTGGGACGACGGGTCGAGAGAAACGCCCGTCCCAGACCGGCAATCAGCCCGCAGTAGACGCTCAGCTGCACCAGGCGGGTAACAAAATCCTGTACGTCGCCGGAGACTTCATCCCGGCGGGTAAACGCCAGCGCGCTGAAGTTAAAGGTCAGCACCACTGCAGCCAGCGTGGTCAGCGCGATGGCAGCCGCGAGGAAGCTGCGCCGCAGCCGCCCTTCCGGCAGCTTGTTAATACTCACCCAGGCGAGAAACTCTTCGCTGTAGCGCCGTCCCAGCGTCATCACCAGCATCGCCGCCACCAGCCAGCCGATGGTACCGACGCGCCAGTCCGGCTCCCACGACAGTGCCGCCGACGCCTTCAGCTCCGTAATAAAGTCACTGATTTTTTCGCCGTCGAGATCCTGACGGCTCACCAGCGGCGCCCAGAAGCGCGGGCCAAAAATACTGCCAGAATTGAGCGCCAGCTGATTTTTCAGCTGATCGCGGCGCAGGTTCACAATCTGCGAAGAGAGCACCAGCGCACCGTTTTTAATGCCTTCTGCCTGCTTGATCTGATCGTCCAGCTTGCCTTTCTGGTTTTCCAGCGAGCGGCGCTTGCGCGTCACCTCCGGCGTCTCTTTAACGCCGCTGTCCGCTTTGGGCGCGGGACCCAGTACCGCCAGCTGCGCATCAAGCTGCTGGCGCTGCGGGACTAACGCCTGTCCCAGCGTCTCTGCATTGCCCGACAGCTCCAGCGCCATCTCATTAAGCTGGTTGAGCTGGTTTTCGCTGGTTTCTCCCGATACCTGTCCTTTGATCTTATCAAGAATTTTTTGCATTTTTGGCAGCTCAACCGCCGGATTCGCCTGCGGCGGCGCTTCTTCTTCCTGTGCCGGCTGCTGTTGCGTCACATCGGGCGCGTCATCCGCCTGGCTCAGCGCGGGCACGCACAGCATGAGCAGTAACAGCGGAACAGTGAAAAAACGAAACTTAATCATAGAACGACATTCCAGCGAAAAAGCCAGTTAAACGAGTGTGGCGGCCAGTACAGGAGGTCGCCGCCGGGATGAAAACAGGTGTGATAAGGCTAAATCAGGGTACTGATGATACGCCAGTTTGCAAGTGGTGCGCCCCTCCTGCTGGCGGGCGCACCCTCGCCGTTACTCCACTACCGTATTGCTGGTGGTGAGGCCCGCTTTCTGTTTTTTATATGCCAGCGCTGCCGCCGGAACCGGGGCCGCTTTACCGGTTTCCAGCCAATCGCGCAGGCGATTAGCATCGGCAAAGTGGGTATATTTACCAAACGCATCCAGTACCACCAGTGCCACCGGGCGGTTGTTGATCACGGTACGCATCACCAGGCAGTGGCCCGCCTCATCGGTATAGCCTGTTTTCGTCAGCTGGATCCGCCAGCCCTCTTTGTAAACCAGGTGATTGGTGTTGCGGAACGGCAGTGCGTAGTTCGGGTGCTGAAACACCGCCGTCTGCTCTTTTGTGGTACTGAGCTGGCCCAGCAGCGGATACTGACGCGTCGCTTTCAGCAACTTAACCAGATCGCTGGCGCTGGAGACGTTCTGCGTGGAGAGACCGGTGGGTTCCACATAGCGCGTATGCGTCATACCCAGCGCGCGCGCTTTGGCATTCATGGCGCGGATAAAGGCGTTATAGCCGCCCGGATAGTGGTGCGCCAGGCTGGCCGCCGCGCGGTTTTCAGACGACATCAGCGCCAGCAGCAGCATCGAGCGGCGGCTGATTTCGCTGTTGAGTTTGACGCGCGAAAACACGCCGCGCATCTCGCGCGTCTGGCTGATATCTACCGAAAGCATCTCATCCATCGGCAGCTTTGCATCCAGCACAACCATCGCCGTCATCACTTTGGTAATGGAGGCGATAGGCCGCACGCGGTCAGGATGGCTGGAGAACAGCACCTTGCCGGTATCGAGATCAACAATCATTGCGCTGCCGGAGGCGATTTGCGGCTGGGCCAGCGGTGCCAGACCCGACAGCGCGGCCGGTGCAGCCAGTACAGGTGTTACCGCCGCCGGGGCCGTCATAAACAGCGCCAGCGACAGCAGAGAAACAGGTAATTTAACAGACATCGTGTCAGTGAGATCCGATCAGGAGTTTTGCGCTGTGAAAGCTCCACAGGCCGCCCGCATCAGGCCTGTCAGGGTGCGGGCTGGCAGCGGCATAATACGCGCAAATGCGGCAAATTTCTTAGTGAGATTGTTTCCGGGCGTTAAAAAGGCCGCAGTTATGTGCGGCCTCAGAAAAAAGCAGGGAAATCAGAACAGCCTTGGTCCATAGCCCCACAGCACAACCGTCAGCGCCAGCAGCACTTCAAATACCAGTACCCCTATCGCCAGCGTTGAACCGGAGAAGCGCATGCTCTCTTCGCGGTCGATATTCAAAAACACCGGGATGCCGACATAGAGCAGGTAGCCGGTGTAGACCAGCGCCACGGCACCCGCCAGTACGCAGAGCCATACCAGCGGATAAAGTGCGACCAGACCGCTGAGAAACAGCGGCGTGGCGACATAGCCGGCGAACACGGTACAGCGCTGAATACCGGGACGCTGCGGATAGTCGCGCGCCATCCAGTGAATGACCCGCCCCATTACCGCGACGCCACCCAGAATTAACAGATAAAAGAGAATACCCAGACCGAGGCCAGTGAGCAGATTGAGCTGAATAAAGCGATTGTCGCCCAGATTCCAGCCAAATTGTGTCGTGCCGATAAAGGCGCAGATAACCGGTATCGCTGCCATCAGCAGCACGTGATGCGTGTAATGATGTGAAACGCTTTCGTTTTCCTGCTTGATATGGCGCATTTCCTGATTCGGATGCGCCAGAAGACCCCAGACATGATTCATAAAATCACTCCTCTGATGCAGTGGGCCGCCCCTTTAGCATTCAGCCAGACTCCGACAGGCAGCGTCTCTTCAAGTATAACCAGCGCGCCTGTTTTTGCGGCCCGCTGCACAAAAAAAGCCGCCTGCAGCTACACTGCTCAGGTGTCTGTTCTGTCCAGGGAGAAAAAATTGCATCTCGATATCAATGGATTAATCACCCAGTATGGCTATCTGGCCCTGATGATTGGCTGTATTGCCGAAGGGGAAACCTTTACCTTGCTGGGCGGCGTGGCGGCGCATGAGGGGCTGCTGCACTACGGCGGCGTGGTGCTGGCGGCGATGGCAGGCGGCATCATTGGTGACCAGCTGCTGTTCTGGCTTGGCCGCCGCTACGGTACGCGCATTTTGCGCCGCTTCAGTAAACATCAGGCGACGATTGGCAAAGCTAACCGTCTGATCCAGAAGCGTCCCAGCCTGTTTGTTATCGGCGTGCGCTTTATGTACGGTTTTCGCCTGATTGGGCCGATTATCATCGGCACCAGCCGTCTGAAGCCGCTGCGCTTTTTTGTGCTTAATGTTATCGGTGCTGCGCTCTGGGCGCTGATTTTTGTCACGCTGGGCTATTTTGCCGGCGAAATCATTGCGCCCTGGCTGCATAAGCTCGATCAGCATCTTAAACATTTGGTCTGGCTGGCGGCGGCTATCGTCACCGGTATTGTCTTACGCTATCTGATCCGCCGCTGGAACCACCGCCGCGCCGGTTAACTGTGGTAGCCTTTGAACTGCGGATTCGCCAGAGTGAATCCGCCATCACACGCTCTGCTCGCTGTTAACGATTTTTCAGTACAGAAGTTATCCATCCGTGCCACGGCGCTGCCCGGCCAGCCGTTTCGTCTATAGTTAACAGTCAGATAAGGTACCGGAGGCGGGATGAGCAAAATTAAACGCAGAATTGATGACCACGGCGTAATCGGCGATTTGCGCACCTGCGCCCTGATCGCAAACGACGGCACTATCGACTATCTCTGCTGGCCAGAGCTGGACAGCCCTTCTGTCTTTGCGGCGCTGCTCGACAGCGAAGAGGCGGGCCGTTTTACCCTTGCGCCTGACTGGCCACAGGCGCGTCGCCAGCAGCTCTACCTGCCTGATACCAATATTCTGCAGACCCGCTGGCTGGCCGATGAGGGGGTGGCGGAGATCACCGACTATATGCCGATCTGCGACGAGAGCAGCAAAGTCCCGCGGCTGGTACGTCGGGTAAAAATGGTGCGCGGCACCGCCACTTTTCAGCTGGTCTGCGCGCCGCGTCACGATTACGCCCGGGCTGAGACGCGCGCTGAAATGCGTGAAAGCGGCGTGGCCTTTCTGGCGGAGGGGCAGCCCGCGCTGCGCCTGAGCGCTACGCTGCCGCTGCGCTGCGAAAATCAGGCGGCGGTAGCGGAATTTACGCTGCAGAGTGGCGAACACGCGGAGTTTGTCTTTGGCAACGATGACGATCCGCACGTTGAAACCATCTCAACGGCGCGCTGCTTTCAGGATACGCTCGATTACTGGCTGCGCTGGAGTAATCACAGCTCCTATCAGGGGCGCTGGCGTGAAATGGTGACGCGTTCAGCGCTGACGCTGAAGCTGCTTACCTCACATGAACATGGTTCGATCGCCGCCGCCGCCACCTTTGGCCTGCCGGAGGAGCTGGGCGGCGAGCGCAACTGGGACTACCGCGCCTCCTGGATCCGCGACGCCTCGTTCAGTATGTATGCGCTGATGCGCCTTGGCTATGTAGAAGAGGCGCACAATTTTACCCGCTGGGTCGGCCGTTGCGTTGAGCACAGTCATGACGACACGCCGCATCTGCAGGTGATGTATCGTCTCGATAGCGGCACTGAACTGCATGAAAGCGAACTGCTGAACCTCTCTGGCTACGCCGATTCACGGCCGGTTCGTATCGGTAATGACGCGTGGCGTCAGACGCAGCTTGATATTTATGGCGAGCTGATGGACGCCATCTATCTGGCCAACAAATATGGCGACGCCATCTCCCACCGCGGCTGGCTGCACGTCTCCAGCATGATTGATTACGTCTGCGACAACTGGAACCAGCCGGACGCCGGCATCTGGGAGATGCGCGGTGAGCCGGAGCATTTTCTCCACTCGCGCCTGATGTGCTGGGTGGCGCTGGATCGCGCGCTGCGGCTGGGCATGAAGCGTTCACTGCCGATGCCTTACGATCGCTGGGACCGGGTGCGCAGCGAGATCCGCGACGATATCTGGCAGAACTTCTGGAACGCCGACCTGGGGCATTTCACTGCGACGCGCGGCGGCACCGCTCTGGATGCCTCAATGCTGCTGATGCCGCTGGTGCGCTTTGTCAGCTCCACCGACCCCGACTGGCTGGCCACGCTGGATGCCATCAAGGCTAACCTGGTCAGCGATGGTCTGGTACGGCGCTATAATATCAGCGAAACACCGGCTGACGGACTGGCCGGCGGCGAAGGCTCTTTTGTCGCCTGCTCTTTCTGGTACGTAGAGTGCCTGGCGCGCGCGGCCGGGTGCAGGAGGCGCATTTTGAGTTTGAGAAGCTGCTAAGCTATGCCAACCCGCTGGGTTTGTATGCCGAAGAGTTTACCGAGCGCGGCTATGCCCTGGGCAACGTTCCGCAGGCGCTGAGCCACCTGGCGCTGATCAGTGCCGCCTTTTTTCTTAACCGGAAACTCAGCGGTGAAGTGACGCTCTGGCAGCCCTGACTATTCACAATTTGGGTCATTGCGCCAACAGATTTATCTGTTAAGAAGGACTTTTTGCGTAAAGTATCTTCAGGCAGTAAAAATCATCATTCCCATCGCCGCAGCAATGCACATATAATGCGCAGCGGGTCACACCGACCACGATGGGTTCGATACACTGACAAGCCTGAAACACGGCCATAACGACTTGTAAAAACATGAAAAAAAGCATTCGCGCGTTCGCTTCACTAGCTCTTGCCCTGGCCGCTTTCAGCCAGTCAGCCTTTGCTGTCGTCTATCCGCTTCCTGCAGCGAATAGCCGCCTGATTGGCGAAAATATTGAAATCACCGTGCCGGAAGAGAGTAAACTTCCGCTGGAAGCTTTTGCGGCTCAGTACCAGATGGGCCTCAGCAATATGCTGGAAGCGAATCCCGGCGTTGACGTTTATCTGCCTAAAGCGGGCAGCAAAATGGTGATCCCACAGCAGCTGATCCTGCCTGACGCACCGCGTGAAGGCATCGTGATCAACAGCGCTGAGATGCGTCTCTACTACTACCCGAAAGGCACAAAGACCGTGGTCGTGCTGCCTATCGGTATCGGTGAGCTGGGTAAAGATACTCCGGTAAACTGGACCACCAAAGTAGAGCGTAAAAAAGCGGGTCCGACCTGGACGCCAACCAAGGCGATGCACGCTGAATATGCGGCACGCGGCGAAAGCATCCCGGCGGTCTTCCCGGCTGGCCCGGATAACCCGATGGGGCTGCACGCGCTCTATATCGGCCGCCTGTATGCCATTCACGGTACCAACGCCAACTTCGGTATCGGCCTGCGCGTCAGCCACGGCTGCGTCCGCCTGCGTGCTGACGATATCAAATGGCTGTTTGATAACGTGCCGGTCGGCACCCGCGTTCAGTTTATCGATCAGCCGGTTAAAGCGACCGTGGAGCCGGATGGTTCACGCTGGATTGAGGTGCACAACCCGCTCTCCACCACGGAAGAGCAGTTCAACTCACGTGAGCTGGTTCCGATCAATCTGACTTCAGCCGTAACGAAAGTGGTTGCTGACGCCAGTACCCGTCAGGATGCGGTCAACAACGCCATCCAGGCTCGCAGCGGCATGCCGACCAAAATCAACGGCCAGGCTGACGATGCGCAGCCGGCAGCGATTGCCGTGCAGGAATCGGCTGATGCGATGCCAAAAGAGGAACCGATGACGCCGCAGGGCGCAACGGCCGTCGCACCGCCAGCCGATCAGCCTGCTGCGCAGCCGCAGGCCGACGCGCAGCCGGCACCGGTCGATCAGGCGCAGCCAGCGACCAGCAACAGCCTCTGATATCGTTCAGACGCCGTCAGAAAAGCCAGCCTCCGGGCTGGCTTTTTTATTGCCATCATCATTCTGTCACACTGCAGGCGTATCACACTGCCAGTAGCGGATGCCGTGGGTGCATCCGATTGTCAATGGGGTGTGTCATGGCTGAAACCAGTTTACCGGCGGCGCGCGGACGTCCCGATCTGCAGCGCGGCAGCGGTCCGCTCTCCCGCATACTGTTTCTGCTGCTGCTGGCCGCAGGGCTGATTTTTACCGGGGTTAACCTGTTTAATGATGTGGCGGAAACCGGCGCGGCGATCACCACCTATACGCCCTTTGTGCTGCTGACGCTGGCGTTACTGATTGCGCTGGGATTTGAATTTGTGAATGGCTTTCACGACACCGCCAATGCCGTAGCCACGGTGATCTACACCCATTCTCTGACGCCCGGCGTGGCGGTGGTCTGGTCCGGCATCTGCAACTTTCTTGGTGTGCTGCTCTCCAGCGGCGTGGTGGCGTTTGGCATTATTTCGCTGCTGCCGGTCGAGCTTATTCTGCAGGCGGGCAGCGGACACGGCTTTGCGATGGTCTATGCGCTGCTCTTCTCTGCCATTATCTGGAATCTGGGAACCTGGTATTTTGGTCTGCCCAGCTCCTCGTCCCATACGCTGATTGGCTCCATCATCGGCGTCGGCGTAGCGAATGCGCTGCTGCATGGCCGCAGCGGCACCAGCGGCGTTGACTGGGATCAGGCGCTGAAAGTGGGTTACGCCCTGCTGCTCTCGCCGGTTATCGGTTTTGTCTGCGCGGCTCTGCTGCTGCTGGCGCTGAAAGCGCTGGTGCGTAATCGTCAGCTCTATCAGGCGCCCGACAGCGCCCGCCCGCCGCCGGTCTGGATCCGCGGGCTGCTGATCCTGACCTGCACCGGCGTCTCTTTTGCACACGGCTCTAATGATGGTCAGAAAGGCATGGGGCTTATCATGCTGATTCTGGTCGGCACGATGCCCATTGCCTATGCGCTGAACCGGTCGCTGCCGCCGGAGCAGATCCCACGCGTCGCCGCGCTGGCGCAGGTCACGGAGCAGCAGCTGCTGACGCTGCAGCCGGCACCCGGGGCGATGCCGGCACCGCGTACGGTACTGACTGAGTTTGTCCGCAGCCGTCAGCCCCGGCCTCAGGTGCTGCCGGCGCTGGGCCTGCTGCTGGGTGATATCAGCGATCAGATCCGGCGCTACGGCTCGGTGAATAATATTCCGGCACAGGCGGTGACCAATACCCGTAACGATATGTACCTGGCTTCGGAGAGTATCCGGCATCTGCAGAGCAGCAGCGTAACGCTGCCTGAAGAGACCGCCCGCAATCTCAGCGCCGTGAAGCGCGAGCTGGACAGCGCCACGCGCTTTATTCCGCTTTGGGTAAAAGTGGTGGTGGCGCTGGCGCTGGGTCTGGGCACGCTGGTGGGCTGGCGACGTATCGTCATTACGGTAGGCGAGCGCATCGGCAAATCGCATCTCAGCTATGCCCAGGGTGCCAGCGCCGAACTGGTTGCGATGGCGACTATCGGCGCAGCTGATGCGTTTGGCCTGCCGGTCTCCACCACGCACGTGCTCTCATCGGGCGTGGCGGGAACCATGGCCGCAAACCGTTCCGGCCTGCAGCTTGCCACGCTGCGCAACCTGGCGATGGCCTGGATCCTGACGCTGCCGGTCTCCGTGCTGCTGGCGGGCGTGCTTTATGCGCTATTTGCCCGGATATGAGCGCCGGTAAAGCAAAAAAAGCCAGCACGGAGGCTGGCTTTTAGCATGGAAAGCGCATAACGCTTAGCGCACCAGGCGCGCCGCATAGCGCTCAATTGCGGCAGCGATATCGGCAGATACCCGCAGCGTCCGCACTTCGCTGAAGAGAACGTTCGCTTCGGCGTAGGCTTTACGCAGATAGCCCAGCCACTGTTTGATGCGCGCAACGTGATAGTTGCCGGTATCTCCCTGCTTCTCCAGCTGGGTATACTTCAGCAGCAGCGCCACTACGTCCGGCCAGGCCATCGGCGCCTCGTTATGCTTCACTACGCGCCCGAGGTTAGGCACATTCAGCGCACCGCGGCCCAGCATCACCGCATCGCAGCCGGTGATACGCATACACTCCTGCGCATCTTCCCAGCTCCAGATCTCACCGTTGGCGATAACCGGGATCGACAGCCGCTGACGAATTTCGCCAATCGCCTGCCAGTTAATGCATTCAGCCCGGTAGCCATCCTCTTTGGTGCGGCCGTGTACCACCAGCTCGCTGGCTCCCGCCTGCTGTACCGCATCGGCAATTTCAAAGCGGCGATCGCTGCCATCCCAGCCGAGCCGTACTTTAACCGTGACCGGCAGGTGATCCGGCACGGCGGCACGCATCGCCTGCGCGGCGCGGTAAATCAGCTCCGGATCTTTCAGCAGCGTGGCACCGCCACCGCTGCCGTTAACCAGCTTTGACGGACAGCCGCAGTTAAGATCGACGCCCCACGAGCCGAGTTCAGCTGCGCGGGCGGCGTTTTCTGCCAGCCAGGCGGGGTGCTGTCCCAGCAGCTGCAGCCGCACCCGCGTACCGGATGGCGTGCGGCTCTGGTGGCGCAGCTCCGGACAGAGGCGATAGAACGACTTTACCGGCAGCAGCTGATCGACCACGCGCAGAAACTCAGTCACGCAGAGATCGTAATCATTGACGCCGGAGAGCAGTTCACGCACCAGTGAATCCAGTACGCCCTCCATCGGAGCCAGTAACACCCGCATCGCGTTATGCGTTCCCGTTGCCTTTGGCAGCCGGACGACGTGAACGTGCCGGTTTGCCCGCGTGACCTGCCGCCGGACCGTTACCGCCCTGACGACGCGGCGCGCGCGACTCACTCTGCGGACGTGCCGCACCGTTG
>NZ_MIPP01000063.1 GCF_002095385.1 Pantoea eucrina
CTGCCAGCGCCCGGTGCGCAGGCTGACACCTGCCGCCAGCGCCCAGCCGGTAAAAGCGAGCGCAGCCAGAGTCGCACGCAGCTTCTCGTCGCTGCTGTAGAGCGGCCGGTGAGCCAGCCCCCACGGTGCCAGTACGCTTATCACCGCCAGCGCGGTCAGCGCGCCAAACAGCAGGTTGATCCAGCCGTTAAACCGCAGCGCGGTGTTTAATCGTGCGCTGTTTCCTGATGCATAACCTGCTATCAGCAGGCTCAGCGGAGCAAAACAGGGCAGGATATAGGTTGGCAGCTTGCCTTTTGCAATACTGAAAAACAGCAGCGGCAGCACGACCCAGCTCAGTAAATAGAGCACGCCTGCCTGCTGGCGACGCTGCTGCCAGCCACTTATCAGCGCGCCGGGCAGCAGCCCCAGCCAGGGCAGCGTGCCCGCAACCAGCACCGGCAGGTAATACCAGAAAGGCGCTTTGTGCTGCGCGTTTTCTTCAGCAAAACGCTGAATATGCTCAACCCAGAAAAAATAGTGCCAGAAATCTCCCGCCTGCTGCGCTATCGCCAGCGCCCACGGCAGGCTCAGCAGTACTGCGGTCAGCAGCGCCAGCGGCCCCCAGCGCAGCAGTTCCGTGAAGCGGCGCTGCCACACCATCCACGGCACAATCGCCAGCACCGGAACCGCGAGCGCCAGGAAGCCTTTGGTCATAAACCCCATGGCGCAGGCCGCACCCAGCAGCAGATAGCCGGAGAAGCGCTGCCGGAATGTGCATGCCTGAGCCGCGTACCAGAAGCTGCACATCGCTCCCGTCAGCCACAGCAGCAGAACAGGGTCCAGCACCGCATAAGTGCCGATTCCGTAAACCAGCAGCGAGGTCAGAAAAACGGTGCTGGCCAGCAGGGCGACGTTGCGGCTGGCAAACATCCGGCATCCCAGCCAGAAAATCAGCAGGCCGCTGCATAGCGTGCTGAACAGCGCGCCGGCGCGGACGCCAAAATTAGTGTGTCCGAACAGCAGCTGGCCCAGATTATTTATCCAGTAGCCGGCGACAGGTTTTTCAAAATAGCGCAAATCAAAAAAGTGCGGCACAACCCAGTTGCCGCTGACAATCATCTCGCGGCTGATCTCTGCATAACGCAGCTCATCGGGCTGCCACAGATCGCGAAACGGAACCGGCAGCAGATAATAGAGCGCAAACAGCATCAGCAGCAGCGTAATTTTGGTGCCTGTACGCATCAGAACTCCCTGATTAGTTTTCTGCCTGACAGCCCAGCCACCCTTCCCGACCCGCAATCCGGCCGCGTATCACAGGCGCGCGCGGCAGAGTGGAGAGATCGGCAGGCAGAAGCTCGCTGAGCGGACAGAAGTGAATACCGGCCTGGCGGGCGCGATCGAGCAGGTTGCTAAAGGCGTCGCGCGCGGCGATCCCCTCAACTTCGGCATGAATGGTGTAAACCGCGGTGCCCGCAGCGTGCTGCATGCGCTCAAGGATAAAATCGTTGAAGCGCGCAGCACTCACCTGTTGCCCCACCACTTCATCCCAGGTAGGCAGCGTGACCGGGATCTGTACTGTGCCTTCTGTACCGTCCGGTAGCAGCGGGATAAACGGGCCGCTGCCGCGGCAGTCGCTGTTGTACCGAAAATGGAAAGGTTCTTTTGCAGCAATAATCCGGCTGTCTGCCCGCCAGCCGGCAACGGCTGAACAAGTGACGGCGTCACCTGTCAGAGCTTCCAGCATCTGCCTGCCCCGCCCGATCTCCTGCGCCAGCCGCTGTTCTGACCAGACGCCCGCCCAGGTCTGCCAGGCGAAGTGATCCCAGGCGTGCAGGCCAACCTCATGATGATCGGCGGTGGCGCGGATAATGTCCGCCTGGCCGCGTCCGATGTGGCGTCCTGGCCAGGCGGTACCGGCCAGCAGAATATCCCAGCCATAGAGCGATGCCGCCCGCGAGCGCACCATTTTGTGAAAAAAGTGCGGCTTAAGCAGGCGCCAGATATGGCGCCCCATATTGTCCGGCCCGACGCTGAAAAAGAAGCTCGCCTGCAGCTGATGCAGGCTGAACTGTTCCAGCAGTGCCGGGACGCCCAGCCGGGTGCCGCGCCAGGTATCAACATCGACCCGCAGCCCCACTTTTTTCATGGCTTTTCCTGCAGTTCAACAGTGCGCAGAAAGAAATCAAGGGTGTTATCGATGGTGGTATCCATATCCACATCCGGTGCCCAGTTCAGCAGCCGGCGCGCATTTTTTATCGAGGGCTTGCGATGCTCCACATCCTGATACCCTTTGCCGTAGTAGCTGCTGCTTTCTACTTCGCGGAACCCGGCAAACGGCGGAAAACGGTCGCGCAGCGGATGGCGCTCAAAGCTTGCCAGCAGATGCTCCGCCAGCTCACGAATACTGGCTTCATTTTCAGGATTACCAATATTGATGATCTGCCCGTCACAGTTACCGTTGCGGTTTTCAATGATGCGAAACAGCGCCTCAATGCCGTCACGGATATCGGTAAAGCAGCGCTTCTGCGCCCCGCCATCCACCAGTTTGATGGGCGATCCCTCTACCAGATTGAGGATCAGCTGCGTAATGGCGCGCGAGCTGCCAATGCGTGCAGCATTGAGGTTATCCAGCCGGGGACCCATCCAGTTAAAGGGGCGGAACAGCGTAAAGCGCAGGCCCTCTTTTTCACCATAGGCCCAGATCACCCGATCGAGCAGCTGTTTGGAAACCGAGTAGATCCAGCGCTGCTTGTTAATCGGACCGACCACCAGGTTAGAGCTATCCTCATCAAAATGCCGATCGGTACACATGCCGTACACTTCAGAGGTAGAAGGGAAGATGATGCGTTTTTTATATTTAACGCAGTCGCGAATGATTTTCAGGTTCTCTTCAAAATCGAGTTCAAATACGCGCAGCGGGTTACGGGTGTACTCAATCGGCGTAGCAATCGCCACCAGCGGCAGCACCACGTCACACTTCTTGATGTGATACTCAATCCATTCGGAATGAATGCTGATGTCGCCCTCAACAAAGTGGAAACGCGGCTCGTTCAGAAAACGGCTTATCGCATCAGAGCCGATATCCAGCCCGTAAACCTCAAAATTATCATCCTGCAGCAGGCGTTCAGTCAGATGATTGCCGATAAAGCCGTTCACCCCGAGGATCAGCACCCGCGTGCGGCGTTTAACAGCCGCCACCGGCTCAGAGTAAAGCAGCGCGCCGGGCACCAGCCCCAGGCTCTGCGCCAGCTGGCTGCCATTCATAAACACGCCGTTGTCACACTGGCCGGTGATAATTTCCAGTGCGCCCTGGCCGCAGGCGACCTGCAGCGGATCGACAGAGAGTACGGTCCCGGCTCTGGCACCCGGCGTGCCGGCGTGCACACGTCCTTTCCACACCATAAACTTCACCGTACCGGCAAAGGCAAAAGCACCGGGCCAGGGCCAGGTTACCGCGCGCACCAGATTATTCACCTGCTGCGCACTCTGCTCCCACCGGATACGTCCATCTTCCGGCGTGCGGCGTCCGACCCGGGTTGCCAGCCCCTCATCCTGCGGCCGGGCTACAATCTCGCCGCGCTTCAGCGCTGGCAGCGTACCTTCCAGCAACTGTGTGGCACAGGCCACCAGCTTACGGTGCAGCGTCAGCGCATCATCCTGCTCATCGATCGCCACCTTTTCCTGCGTGACAATGTCACCGGCATCGGCCCGCTTAACCATGCGGTGCAGCGTCACGCCGGTTTCCGTTTCGCCATTAACCAGCACCCAGTTAAGCGGTGCGCGTCCGCGATAGGCGGGTAGCAGCGAGCCGTGCAGATTAAACGCGCCGCGTGCCGCACATTCCAAAATAGCGTCGCTCAGCATGGCGCGGTAATAAAAGGAGAAAATATAGTCAGGCTGCAAGGCGCGGATGCGTTCAATCCATAACGGGTGATTGACCTCTTCAGGCGCATGCACCGGAATGCCGCGCTCAGCGGCGAGGCGCGCGACGGAATCAAAAAAATGGCTCTCTGCCCCGGTGTCGGTGTGCGTAAAGATCGCCGCAATCTCAAAACCCGCTTTCAGCAGCGCGTTGATTCCTGCGCAACCCATTTCCGCATAGGCAAAAACAACTGTTTTCATGGTTTGATTTCCTGAACCTGAGGAGTTTCCTGCTGCGGGTGGATCACCCGCTGAATGAAATAGCGCGGCCGCGCGCGTACATCGTTGTAGATACGCCCGATGTATTCGCCCAGCAGGCCCATCCCGATAAACTGCGCGCCGACAAAAATAAACAGCACCGCAAACAGCATAAACAGACCGTCGCCGGCCCAGTTGGCGCCAAAAAACAGGCGTAAGATCACCAGCACTATCGAAAAGGCAAAGCCCGCCAGCGCAATCAGGCTGCCAGCAATGCTCAGCAGGCGCAGCGGCGTCGTGGTCAGACAGGTCACCAGGTCATACATCAGATTGATAAGCTTCATGACGCTGTATTTGGAATCGCCAAACTCACGCTCAGCGTGTGCGACCGGCAGTTCGATAGTGCGGCGGGCAAAGGTATTGGCCAGAATGGGAATAAAGGTGCTGCGTTCATGGCAGTTCAGCATGGCGTCAACAATATGCCGGCGATAGGCGCGCAGCATGCAGCCATAGTCGCCCATCGCTTTGCCGGTCACGCGCTGGATCAGCTGATTGATGGCGCGTGAGGCGCGTTTACGAAACCAGCTATCCTGCCGGTTCTGCCGTACCGTACCCACTACGTCGTAGCCCTGCTGCGCAGCTTTGACCAGCGCCGGGATCTCTTCGGGCGGGTTCTGCAGATCGGCGTCCAGCGTAATTATCAGGTCGCCCGATACATGGGCGAAGCCCGCCATAATCGCAGAGTGCTGACCATAGTTTCGGTTAAGCAGTACGCCGACGACGTGACTTCCTGGCATATCAGCGGCATCAGCGATCATCTGCGCCGAGCGGTCGCTGCTGCCGTCATCCACCAGCAGGATCTCAAAGTTCAGACCCAGCGTGCTACAGGCTGCGCTGGTGCGGCGTACCAGCTCCGGCAAACTCTCCTCTTCGTTATAGACCGGGATAACCACAGAGATTTTCTGAAGCGGTTTTTCATCCAGCATGGCGGCCTCCTGCCAGCGTACGCAGCGCGCCGATCACCCGGCTGACATCCTCATCCTGCATATCAGGAAACAGCGGGAGCGAACAGATACGTTCGCTGTTCCATTCCGTGTCAGGCAGGGA
This sequence comes from Pantoea eucrina, assembly GCF_002095385.1. GTDB lineage: Bacteria > Pseudomonadota > Gammaproteobacteria > Enterobacterales > Enterobacteriaceae > Pantoea > Pantoea eucrina. The sequence continues at coordinate 5,209 of NZ_MIPP01000063.1, forward strand.
AAGATGCGGATAACGCTCGCGATAATATTTGTGCGTGTGCGCCGCGCGGAAGTGAAGTCCGGTGCCGATCTCCTCCGCTTTCAGCGCCTCCATCAGCGTATCGCGGCTGATGCCGCAGGTAGCTTCATCCACGCGAATGATAAACAGATGCCAGGCGTGCTGATGCGGCCAGTCCGGCTGTTTCAGCGGCAGAAAAGGCGTATCCGCCAGCGCCTGCAGGTAGCGCTGCGCAATCTCCCGGCGGCGCCGGTTGATAGCCTCAAGCTTACCGAGCTGAACCAGCGCAATAGCGGCATTGATATCGGGCAAATTGTATTTAAAACCGGGTGCTATCACCTCTGCCTGCGGTTTGCGCCCGTGCGTATTGCGATCCCAGGCATCCACCCCCAGGCCGTGAAACTTCAGGCTGCGCACCCGGTCGGCCAGTTCAGCATCATCCGTTACAACAACGCCGCCCTCGGCACAGGTGATATTTTTGATGGCGTGCAGTGAAAAGATCGCCGTGCCGCGCTGTCCGACATGCTGGCCGTTATAGTGGCAGCCGGTAGCGTGCGCGGCGTCCTCAATCACCGGAATGGCGTAGCGCTCACCCAGCGCGCAGATTGACGCCAGATCAACCGGCGCACCGGCGTAATGCACCGGAATAATCGCCCGGGTGCGTGGTGTGATCGCCGCTTCAATCTGCGGTGCCGTCACCATCAGCGTATGACGGTCGACATCAACCATAACCGGCGTGGCTCCCAGCAGCGTGATGATATTGAGCGTAGAGACCCACGTTAGCGAAGGGGTGATCACTTCATCTCCGGGCTGAATGCCCAGCGCCAGCAGCGTAACGTGCAGGCCGGCAGTCGCTGAACTGACGGCAATGGCGTGCTGGTTTCCAGTCAATTCACAGAAAGCCTGCTCCAGCGCAGCATTTTTCGGGCCGGTGGTGATCCAGCCTGAAGCGAACACCGCACTGACGGCGGCCAGCTCTTCTTCGCCCAAAGCGGGACGCGAAAAGGGTAAGAAAGACATAAATCCACCTTATCAATTATGCTCTGACCACAATGCAGGAATAAACTCTGCACCTGTCACTCCGCGCAACTTCAACGCACTCTCAACGTGTTATAGTGAAAAACTGATTAACATCACGCCCGTTCACTGGCTCAGCGCTGACATAGCCGATCGACTAAAACATTAGTGCACCTGCTATTTTTCCTGCGTAATCACCATAAGCAACGAAACTTAACGCAACATTAAATTTGCAGCGTTTACTCAGCCAACTTCTTCAGCGTTTAGGGTTGATTGATAATTGTGCAGAGCGCGGTATGACAAAAAGCAGGGCTGCCGTTGAGATTTTCACACGCTGATTTTCTGGATATGGGGCGCAATTTTTTCTGCAACTCGCTGAAAATATTGATTTTAAATACCTCACTCGCCGGATATCAGGTAGGTTACTCGCAGATGAATTACGTCATGTGAGAAGGAGGAGAATATGATGCTGGTAATGGTGACGCTGCTGTCGCTGGCGACGGGCAGTTTTATTAACGTTGTGGTGTACCGGCTGCCACGACACATCGCCGGGGCGGCCACGTTCACTTCCCTGCTGGCTCCCTCCTCCTGCTGCATACACTGTGAACGCGCCCTGCGCTGGTATGACATGATCCCGGTGCTGAGCTGGCTGCTGCTGCGCGGCCGGTGTCGCGATTGCTATGGCCCTATCAGCTGTCGTTGTCCGGTTACTGAGGCCGCGACGTCGCTGATCGCCCTGCTGCTGATGCAGCTGCTGCCCGCGGACAGCCGCCTGATTGCCGCACTGCTGCTGGCATGGTCACTGCTGGCGCTTTCGCTTATCGATATGACGCACCTGCTGCTGCCGGATGCGATTACGCTGCCGCTGCTCTGGCTTGGCCTGCTACTGCATGCCGGTGATGCGATGCCCGGTACGCTTCGTGATGCCGTTACCGGCGCAGCGGCCGGGTATAGCGTGATTCGCTTTACCGGCTGGTGCTATCAGCTGCTGAGAAATCAGCCCGGCATCGGACTGGGGGATGCAAAATTAATGGCAGCGCTGGGTGCCTGGCTTGGCTGGACGTCGCTGCCGGCGCTGCTGCTTATCGCCTGCGGCAGCGCGCTGATTTTTGTGATCTTTATCAAACCCTACTGTTTTCAGCGGCCAGACCGCCCTGTTCCGTTTGGTCCGTGGCTTTCACTGGCGGGTATAAGTCTCTTTATTCATTCAATAATTTAAAGCTGGCTATTTTAGCGGAGAAATAACAGCGGCCAGTTTCTGTCCAACGTTATGATTCGTATATGAAAAGAATAAATAATTCTACACAAAATTAATCATTGTGATGTGAGGCAAAAGGCTCTATATTGGCCGCGCTTTTTACATTACTGATACTTTTTTGTTCAATTAGTCAATCGGCCAGCCACTGCGAGCCCCGGTTGAAGGAGAGATATGATGACGGATAAAGTCCGTATTGATAATTTTGGTACCAGCTCATTCAACGGAAACAACGACGCATTCTTAGCCCGTCAGGCTGAGTTTGAATCAAACGTCAGGAGTTACCCGCGCAAATTGCCTTTAGCCATCGCTAAAGCCAGCGGCGTGTGGATTACGGATGTTGAGAATAAGCAATATCTTGACTGTCTGGCTGGCGCAGGGACGCTGGCACTTGGTCATAACCATCCTGATGTTCTGCAGAGCATCCAAAATGTCATTACCAGCGGCTTGCCGTTACATACTCTTGATCTGACCACACCGCTGAAAGATCAATTCTCTGAATCTCTGCTTTCTCTGCTGCCAGGCCAGGGCAAAGAGTATTGCCTGCAGTTCACCGGCCCATCCGGCGCGGACGCCGTTGAAGCTGCGCTGAAGCTGGCGAAAAAAGTCACCGGTCGCAGCGGTATTATCAGTTTCTCAGGCGGCTATCACGGCATGACGCACGGCGCGCTCGCGGTGACCGGCAACCTGTCGCCAAAAGAAGCGGTTAACGGCATGATGCCGGAAGTGCAGTTTATGCCTTATCCGCACCAGTACCGCTGCCCGCTGGGTATCGGTGGCGACGCAGGCGTGAAAGCGCTGACATACTACTTCGATAACCTGATCAATGACGTAGAAAGCGGCGTGCGCAAGCCGGCAGCCGTTATTCTGGAAGCGGTCCAAGGTGAAGGCGGCGTGAACCCGGCACCGGCAGAGTGGCTGCAGCGCATTCGCAAAGTCACGCAGGAGCACGGCATCCTGCTTATTCTGGATGAAGTTCAGGCAGGCTTTGCCCGCACCGGCAAATTCTTCGCCTTTGAACACGCCGGCATTGAGCCGGACATCATCGTGATGTCAAAAGCGGTTGGCGGTGGCCTGCCTCTCGCTGTGCTGGGCATTAAAAAGCAGTTTGATGCCTGGTCACCAGGACACCATACCGGTACTTTCCGCGGCAATCAGCTGGCGATGGCGACTGGTCTGGCTACCCTGAAAGTGCTGACCGAGCAGAATATTGCTGCCAAAGTTGCGGAACAGGGTGAATGGCTGAAAGCACAGCTGGCAGAGATGCAGCAGCGCTTCCCGGTTATCGGTCATATTCGCGGCATGGGCATGATGATCGGTATCGAAATCGTTAAGCCTGATGAGCCAGCCGATCACATGGGCAGCTTCCCGGCAGATGGCGAGCTTTCTGCGCTGCTGCAGAAGAAATGCTTCGAAGCGGGCCTGATTCTGGAGCGCGGCGGCCGTCACGGTTCTGTCCTGCGCCTGCTGCCGTCCCTGCTTATCACAAACGAAGAGCTGGCTGTATTCCTGGATAAATTTGAGCAGGCGCTGCTGGGCGCTGGCGTCAAACCTGTTTGACTGGAAAAGTAAATGAGTGAAGTGAACCCGATTCTGGCCGCCTCTGCGCAGAGCATTGAGGCGTATCAGCAGGCGATTGCCCAGAGCAGCGCCGCGGTTGTGCAGTGGCTGCAACAGCCTGAGATGTATCAGGGCAAAACGGTTGCCGAACTGCGCGAGCGCATTGCGCTTGACTTCAATCCTGACGGCCTGGGTAACCAGGCCGCGATTGAGCGCGCAATTGAGTATTTCCTGAAAGACAGCCTGTCAGTGCACCACCCGCAGTGTGTGGCGCATCTGCACTGCCCAAGCCTGGTGGTAAGCCAGGCCGCTGAAGTTCTGATCAACGCCACAAACCAGAGCATGGATTCCTGGGATCAGAGCCCATCAGCGACCATCATTGAGGTCAAACTCATTGAATGGCTGCGTGCTCAGGTGGGTTACGCTGCCGGCGACGCGGGCGTCTTTACCAGCGGCGGCACCCAGAGCAATCTGATGGGCCTGATGCTGGCGCGTGATGCCTTCTTTGCCCGCCAGGGACATTCGGTGCAGCAGGATGGCATCATCGGCGATCTGCGTAAGATGAAAGTGTTCTGCTCTGAAAATGCGCACTTCTCCGTACAGAAGAACATGGCGCTGCTCGGCCACGGCTATCAGTCAGTGGTTCAGGTGAAGTCGGATGACTTTGCGCGCATGGACGTCAACGATCTGCAGGCCAAACTGGCGCAGGCTGAAGCGAATGGCGAACAGGTACTGGCGATTGTTGCTACCGCGGGTACCACTGACGCAGGCGCTATCGATCCGCTGCGCGAAATTGCTGCCATTGCTGCTGAACGTAACATCTGGGTGCACGTGGATGCGGCATGGGGCGGCGCGCTGCTGCTGTCAGAGAAGTATCGCCACTATCTGGATGGCCTGGACATGGTGGACTCCGTTACCCTGGACTTCCATAAGCAATATTTCCAGACCATCAGCTGCGGCGCATTTCTGCTGAAGGATGCGCGTCACTATGAACTGATGCGTTATCAGGCGGCTTACCTGAACTCTGAGTTTGATGAAGAGGCGGGCGTACCAAACCTGGTCTCTAAATCGCTGCAGACCACGCGTCGCTTCGATGCGCTGAAGCTGTGGATGGGTCTGGAAGCGCTGGGTCAGAAACAGTATGCGGCAATTATCGACCACGGCGTCACGCTGGCGCAGGAAGTGGCGCAGTATGTTGAAGCGACACCGCGCCTGGAGCTGGTGATGCAGCCGCAGCTGGCAAGCGTGCTGTTCCGCTATCGTCCGCAGCAGCTCACCGATATCGCGCAGATTGCCCTGTTTAATCAGCGCATCGGCGATGTGCTGCTGGAGTCGGGCCGCGCTAACGTAGGCGTGACCGAAAATCAGGGTGTGACCTGCCTGAAGCTGACGCTGCTGAATCCGACCGTGACGCTGGATGATATCAAGCTGCTGCTGGCTCTGGTGGAAAAAACCGCCGATCAGCTGCTGAGCGCCTGATTCTCCGGCTGACATCAGGCCGCAACCTTCACGGGTTGCCGGCTTTTTTATGCCAGATTTTCCGTGCCGCTGCCACGCGCGATCACGCCCGCCTCCAGCAGACAGCCTCTCAGCGCGCCAAACGCATCCTGACACTGACGCTCGTCAACGCAGGCATATCCCAGCAGTAAACCGCGTTTCTCCTGCGGATGCATATAATACTGCGACAGCGCACGCACCTTCACGCCGCGCCTGAGCGCCAGCGCAGCTATCGCCACGTCATCACACCCCTGCGGCAGCGGCAGTACCAGATGCAGACCCGCCTGATAGTTCACCGCAGGCATAAACGCCTCCCCAAGATAGCGGGAGATAAGCCCGGTCAGAAACTGCCGCCGCTGGCTGTAAAGCTTGCGCATGCGGCGGATATGCGCCATGTAATGCCCTTTCTGAATAAACTCTGCCAGCGCGCGCTGGATCAGCAGGTGACCGCCCCGGTATAGCTCCGCTGCCGCCAGCCGCAGCGGCTGTGCCAGCGCTTTTGGCACCACCAGATAGCCCAGCCGCAGCGCCGGATAGAGCGTTTTAGAGAACGTGCCCATATAGATAACCGGTGCATCCGCCTCAAAGCCCTGCAGCGACGGAAACGGCTGGCCGGAAAAACGAAATTCACTGTCGTAGTCATCTTCTACCAGCCAGCTTTTATGTTTTCGCGCAAAATCAAGCAGCTGCCTGCGACGCTCCAGGCTAAGATGTACGCCCAGCGGATACTGGTGTGACGGTGTCACAAATATCATTTTTGGCGGTTTACTGCGCGACGTCAGATCGGGAATGATGCCCTGCTCATCCACCGCTTTCGCCTGGATTTTAAGGCCGTTGATGCGCAGCAAATTACGCGTTCCCCAGTAGCCCGGCTCCTCGATCCAGACCGGATCCCCCGCGTCGCACAGCACGCGCGTCACCAGATCCACCGCCTGATGCACACCCTCGGTAATAATAATCTGGTCGGCGTCCGCCCGTACCGAACGCGCCACGCTGAGATACTCCGCCAGCGCCTGACGCAGCAGCGGACAGCCTCCGCTGCTGCTGTAGATCAGCCGCTCTATCTCCGGATCGCGGTTCAGCCGCGCCTGGATCTGACTGAACAGCTTATGCGGAAACTGACGCACATCGGGCGCGCCCGGAACAAATGCGCCCCACTGCCACGGTGAGGCGTTGGCGTGGCCGAGCAGGGTTGCCCCCCGTCGCGACAGCGCAGCAGGTTTTGTCAACGCGGCAGCAGGCTCAGGAACGCGCTGCGGGCTGTTCAGACACCCCTCAGGCAGCGTTTCAGCAATCCAGGTGCCGCTGCCGGTGCGCGCCGTGACGTATCCCTGCGCAATGAGATTTTCATAGACGTTCAGCACCGTATTACGCGATACCCCCAGCTCGCGTGCCAGATCGCGCGTGGCGGGCAGGCGCGAGGCGCGCGGGAAAATACCTTCAGCAATCGCCTGCTGCATGCAGATAAGCAGGCGCTGCTGCAGCGTGCCCTCTGCAACAAATTGCAGACGTTCCAGAACATGATCGGCATACAAACTCCGCAATTGGCTCCATCCTTTTTCGTTGAATTGGCTCTGGCAACCTGTGCCGCTGCAGGCATAAATAAGCGTGTTTGTCGTGATTTGTAAAGAAGCTTATCGCTAAGGAAAGGTTATGGAAGGTAAAAACAGCCAGCTGCAACAACGTAAAGATGACGCCCTGCCACGCGGCACCGGCAACCTGTGCCCGTGGTTTGTTGAGCAGGCGGAAAACGCCACGCTGCGCGACACTGAAGGTAATAGCTGGATCGACTTTGCCGGCGGTATTGCGGTTCTGAACACCGGCCATCGCCATCCGCGCGTCGTGCAGGCCATCAAAGATCAGTTAGAGAAGTTTACCCATACCGCTTTCCAGGTCACGCCTTATGAGAACTATGTTGCGCTGGCGGAACGTATTAACGATCTGGTTCCTATCGCCGGTAAAGTGAAAACCGCGTTTTTCAGCACCGGTGCTGAAGCGGTAGAGAATGCCGTTAAGGTTGCGCGCGCCGCCACGCGGCGTCACGGTATCATCACCTTTGGCAATGCGTTTCATGGCCGCACCTTTATGACCATGGCGATGACCGGCAAAGTGGCTCCCTATAAGCGCGACTTTGGCCCGATGCCCGCCTCCGTATTTCACGCCCGTTATCCAAACAGCGTCACCGGCATCACCACAGCAGATGCGCTGGCAAGTCTGGATGACCTCTTTACGCAGGATATCGCCCCGCAGGATGTGGCTGCGATCGTGCTGGAGCCGGTCCAGGGCGAAGGTGGCTTCCATATCGCCCCACCTGAATTTATGACGCAGCTGCGCGCGCTGGCCGATCGGCACGGCATTCTGCTGATTGCTGATGAAGTACAAAGCGGATTTGGCCGCACCGGAAAAATCTTTGCCATGGAACACTATGGCGTGGAGCCGGACCTTATCACTATGGCAAAAAGCCTCGCCGGCGGTATGCCGCTCTCCGCCGTCAGCGGACGAGCAGAAATTATGGATGCGCCCGGTCCCGGCGGCCTGGGGGGAACCTATGCCGGTAACCCTCTCTCTATTGCGGCGGCGCACGCGGTGCTGGATGTCATCGCCGAAGAGCAGCTCTGCGAACGCTCCGTACAGCTTGGCGCTGCGCTGACCGAATTTCTGCAGGGAATACGCGCCACGCAGCCTGCTATTACCGATATCCGCGCGCTGGGTTCCATGGTGGCCGTGGAGTTTGCTGATGCGCAGAGTGCGCAGGCGCTGCAGCAGCAGGCGATGGCGCAGGGGCTGCTGCTGCTGACCTGCGGACCGCAGGGTAACGTCATCCGCTTCCTCTATCCGCTGACGATTCCGGACGCGCAGTTCCGTCAGGCGCTCGATATTCTCGGCGGTCTGCTCACTCCGCAGCGTTGAACCGCGCTGCACCTCAGGCCTGTCCGCTGCAGGCCTGACTTGTCCACCTTCACGCCAGGCGGCGCTGTACGTCGCCTGAGAGACGATTCGGAGAAAAAACTATGACTGCTCAGAATGCCGACGTACTGGCACCAGGCCTGAAGCCGCGCCACGTGAGGATGCTATCTATTGCCGGCGTTATCGGGGCCGGCCTGTTTGTCGGATCCGGTCACGCCATCGCCGAAGCGGGACCGGCGGTGCTGCTCGCCTATATTGCCGCCGGTACGCTGGTGGTGCTGATTATGCGCATGCTGGCTGAAATGGCCGTCGCTTCGCCTGATTCCGGCTCTTTTTCCACCTATGCTGATAAATCGCTGGGGCGCTGGGCCGGTTTTACCATCGGCTGGCTCTACTGGTGGTTCTGGGTGCTGGTGATCCCGCTTGAAGCTAACGCCGCCGGCACTATCCTGCACGGCTGGTTTCCGCAGGTAGACGTCTGGGAATATACCCTGGCGATTACGGCGTTTCTGACCATCAGTAATCTGTTCAGCGTGAAAAACTATGGCGAGTTTGAGTTCTGGTTTGCCCTGCTGAAGGTGGTGGCAATCGTCGGCTTCCTGGTCGCCGGTAGCCTGGCGGTATTTGGCCTGCTGCCCGGCAGCAATACGCAGGGGATCTCACATCTCTGGGATACCAAAGGCTTTATGCCAAACGGAATCAGCGCCGTACTGGCGGCTATTCTGACCACGATGTTCTCTTTCATGGGCACGGAGATTGTCACCATTGCCGCAGCGGAGTCGCGTGAACCGAAAAAGCAAATCACCCAGGCGACTAACTCCGTCATCTGGCGTATCGCGCTGTTTTATCTGCTGTCAATTTTCCTGGTGATTTCGCTGGTGCCGTGGAACAGTCCGGCGCTGATGAAGAACGGTTCTTATCAGACCGCTATGGAGATAATGAACATCCCGCACGCGCGTCTGATTGTCGATATTGTGGTACTGATTGCCGTCTGCAGCTGCCTGAACTCTGCGCTCTATACCGCCTCGCGTATGCTGTTTTCGCTGTCGCGCCGTCAGGATGCCCCCGCGGCCGCATCACGCACCACGCGCAGCGGTACGCCATGGGTTGCAGTATTGCTTTCAACCGCAGCGGCGTTTCTGGCGGTATTTGCCAACTACGTGGCACCCAGCGCCGTCTTTGAGTTCCTGCTGGCCAGCTCCGGAGCCATTGCGCTGCTGGTCTATCTGGTTATTGCAGCCTCTCACCTGGTGCTGCGTAAAAAGCGCGAGGCGCGTGGTGAGGTCCTGAGCTACCGCATGTGGCTCTTCCCGGGACTCACCTGGGCAACCATTGTGTTTATCATCGGCGTGCTGGGCTCCATGCTGTTTAATCAGCAGCATCGCCCGGAGATCATCGCAACCGCTATTCTGACGCTGCTGGTGCTGGCTGCCAGCCGGCTGGTACACCGCAAACGCGCGGCACGCCGCCACGCCAGAATGGTCGCCGTTCGTTCCTGAGTCACAGTGCCGGGCAGGGATGCCCGGTTTCAGTATACGTCGATGCTGATGGCTGACTCCGGCACATCAATTTTCACCACGCAGTGCGTCCAGACGGGCTGGCCCGGTGACAGTTCATGCTCAATGAAATAGTGCTGAAACGCTCTCAGCGCCTCCGTCAGGTCGCCTACGGCACGCGCATCAGGCTCAAACCAGTCAGGTTCGCCCTGCTCATCCAGATAGTTAAACTGATACTGTCCCCCCTCCTCATCAGCAAACAGTTCAGCCTGTACCGTCAGCTGACGTGCGTTCTCAGGCCCGCAGCTATAAATAATCTGTCCGATGCGGCGATAGAGATCTTCATATTGCATATTTTTTATTCCCGCGCGTGGATGGCGACACTGCACCACCCGTTAAGGTTGACTTTCTGCCGCATGCCCTGACAATGGCAGCGCCAGTTTTAGCCGTTTATAAAGGGAGTTTACCATAGCCTGTTTATCGCGTTTTCATCTGACAGCGCTGCTGCGCACCGCTGCGCTGGCGCTGCTACTGGCAGGCTGTGCCGGTCCCCCCCCGAAGTCGCTGGTGACGCCGCTG
>NZ_MIPP01000064.1 GCF_002095385.1 Pantoea eucrina
CGCGCGCGGCTACGGCGCTGTCCAGCGCCGGGTTACTCCCGGCCAGGTTGCTGCCACCGGAAGCCTGCGCGTTATAAGGCCGCTCCGCCGTGGTCGATGGCCGACCCTGGAAATAGCCGGGCTGAGTGAACTGCTGCCCAATCAGCGCTGAGCCGCGCACGCTGCCCGCCTGCCTCAGCAGCGAACCGCTCGCCTGCTGCGGAAACCACCACTGTGCCAGCCCGGTGGTCAGCAGCGGATAGAGAACACCGGTAAACAGCATCAGCACCATAAACAATACAACAGCCGGACGTAACTGACTCATCTCTCTTCTCCTTACACCAGGCCTGACAGCGTGAGCAGCAGGTCAATCGCTTTAATACCGATAAAAGGCACCACCAGCCCGCCCGCACCGTAAATCCACAGATTGCGTCGCAGCAGCGCTGCCGCGCTCACCGGCCGGTAACTCACCCCTTTCAGCGCCAGCGGAATAAGAAACACAATCACCAGTGCGTTGAAGATCACCGCCGACAGGATCGCGGAGGCGGGAGAGTGCAGCGCCATGATATTGAGCATGCTGAGCTGCGGGTAGGTCACGGCAAACGCCGCCGGAATGATGGCAAAATATTTCGCCACGTCGTTGGCGATGCTAAAGGTGGTCAGCGACCCCCGCGTCATCAGCATCTGCTTACCGATATGCACCACCTCCAGCAGCTTGGTCGGATTCGAGTCGAGATCGACCATGTTCCCCGCCTCTTTCGCCGCCTGGGTGCCGGAGTTCATCGCCACCGCGACATCCGCCTGCGCCAGCGCAGGCGCATCGTTGGTGCCGTCGCCGGTCATCGCGACCAGCCGTCCTTCTGACTGATACTGACGGATCAGCGCCAGTTTAGCCTCCGGCGTCGCTTCTGACAGAAAGTCATCCACGCCCGCCTCTGCGGCGATAGCCGCTGCGGTCAGCGGGTTGTCGCCGGTGATCATCACGGTTTTAATGCCCATCCGGCGCAGTTCAGCAAAACGCTCTTTGATGCCGCCTTTGACAATGTCTTTCAACGCCACCACGCCCAGAACCTGCGCGCCTTCGGCTACCACCAGCGGCGTGCCGCCCGCGCGCGCGACCTCCTCAACCCGGGCGTTGACCTCCGCCGGAAAGCGTCCATTGCCGGCGTCGATATAGCGGCGCACGGCGTCCACGGCGCCTTTACGGATCAGCCGCTCCTGCACGTTCACGCCGCTCATGCGGGTCTGAGCGGAAAAAGGGATAAAGCTGGCGCCCATTGCGCTGAGATCGCGTTCGCGCAGGTTAAACCGCTGCTTCGCCAGCACCACAATACTGCGTCCTTCCGGCGTTTCATCTGCCAGTGAGGCGAGCTGTGCCGCATCCGCCAGCTGCTCTTCGCTGACGCCTGGCGCGGGCAGAAACTGCGTCGCCTGGCGATTACCGAGCGTGATGGTGCCGGTTTTATCCAGCAGCAGCACGTCAACGTCCCCTGCCGCCTCCACCGCGCGTCCGCTGGTGGCGATCACGTTTGCCCCCAGCATGCGGCTCATGCCCGCCACGCCAATGGCCGACAGCAGGCCACCAATCGTGGTGGGAATAAGACAGACCAGCAGCGCCACCAGTACCGTGACGCTGACCGGTGTACCGCCGTACGCGGAAAATGGCCACAGCGTGGCGGTCGCCAGCAGAAATACGATGGTCAGTGAAACCAGCAGAATGGTCAGCGCGACCTCATTCGGGGTTTTACGACGTTTTGCGCCCTCCACCATGGCGATCATTCGATCGAGAAAGGTTTCGCCCGGATTGACGCTGCACCGGATCACCAGCCAGTCAGACAGAATGCGCGTGCCGCCGGTAACGGAAGCAAAATCACCGCCGGACTCGCGTATCACCGGCGCCGATTCGCCGGTAATGGCGCTCTCATCTACCGACGCGCCGCCCTCCAGTACATCGCCGTCGCACGGGATCACATCGCCCGCCTCAACCAGGACCACGTCACCTTTGCGCAGCGTATCCGCAGAGACTGGCTGCCATGCAGCACCATAGTGCGCTGCCGCAAGCTTCTTCGCCTCGCTGGTTTTCTTAATGCCTTTCAGGCTGTTGGCCTGCGCCTTGCTGCGCCCTTCCGCCAGCGCTTCTGCAAAGCTGGCGAACAGCACGGTTATCCAGAGCCAGAAGGCAATGGCGCCGGTAAAGCCGGCGCTGCCGCTCAGCCAGCCCGCCAGCATGCCGCCGGCCAGCAGCGACGTCAGCACGCTGCCCAGCCATACCAGAAACATCACCGGGTTGCGAAACTGCACGCGCGGATCGAGTTTTTTAACCGCATCCAGCAGCGCGGTACGGGTCAGCTGCGCATCAAACAGCGCCAGTTGTTGACGACTCATGATTGCGTTATTCCTGAATCAGTTGCAGATGTTCCGCGACCGGCCCAAGCGCCAGCGCGGGAATAAAGGTCAGCGCACCCACCAGCAGCACGGTGCCTGTAAGCAGGCCGATAAACAGCGGACCGTGCGTCGGCAGCGTACCGTTACCCGCGGGCTGAACGTTTTTCGCCGCCAGCGATCCGGCAATCGCCATAACCGGAATAATGATGCCGAAGCGGCCAGCCAGCATGCAGACGCCGAGCAGCAGGTTCCAGAACGGCGTGTTGGCGCTGAGTCCGGCAAAAGCGCTGCCGTTGTTATTTGCCGCAGATGAGACCGCATAGAGTATTTCGCTGAATCCGTGAATGCCGGGGTTGGCCATCGCCGCGCGACCGGCATCGGTCATCAGCGCCAGTGCGGTACCCAGCAGCACCAGCGCGGGCGTGACCAGAATCGCCAGCGCGGTCATTTTCATCTCCCACACGTCGATTTTTTTACCGCGATACTCCGGCGTGCGCCCGATCATCAGCCCGGCGATAAACACCGCCAGCAGAACGAACAGCAGCATGCCGTACAGCCCTGCGCCCACGCCGCCGAATACCACTTCGCCCAGCTGCATCAGCCACATCGGCACCATGCCGCCCAGCGCGGTAAAGGAGTCATGCATTGCATTAACCGCGCCGCAGGAGGCTGCCGTGGTAATTACCGCGAACAGGCCCGAGTTGAGTATGCCGAAGCGCGTCTCCTTGCCCTCCATGTTGAGCGCGCTGTCAGCGCCCAGCGCCAGGAAATGCGGGTTGCCCCGTACCTCTGCCCACATCACCGCCGAGGCCGCGAGGACAAACAGAATACTCATGCTCCACAGCAGCATATGGCCCTGCCGGCGATCGTTCAGGTGCTGCCCGAACGTAAAGCAGAGCGACGCCGGGATCAGGAAAATGCTCAGCATCTGAACAAAGTTGGTCAGGGCGGTCGGATTCTCAAACGGGTGGGCAGAGTTCGCGTTAAAGAACCCACCGCCGTTGGTGCCGAGCATCTTGATGGCTTCCTGTGAGGCTACCGGACCGAGCGGCAGCGTCTGCTGTGCGCCCTCCAGCGTGGTGAGGGTGTGATACGCCGCAAAGCTCTGGATGGTGCCCTGGCTGACATAAAACAGCGCAATCACCAGGCTGAGCGGCAGCAGGACGTAGAGCGTAATGCGCGTCAGGTCACGCCAGGCGTTGCCGAGCGTCGCCAGCGAGCGGTTAGCAAACCCGCGCATCAGGGCAAACGCTACGGCGATACCGGTTGCCGCAGAGAGAAAGTTTTGTACCGTCAGCCCCGCCATCTGGCTGAAGTAGCTCAGGCTGCTCTCACCGCCATACGCCTGCCAGTTGGTATTGGTGACAAAGCTTACCGCAGTGTTAAACGCCAGATACCAGCTCAGGCCCGGCATCTGCTGCGGATTAAGCGGCAGCGCCCCCTGCAGCATCAGTATCGCCAGCAGCACCACGAAGCCCACGGCGTTAAACAGCAGCAGCGCCAGCAGATAGTGCTGCCAGCGCATCGCCGCTGTGCCGCTGCCCGTCAGCTGCCACAGCAGGTGCTCGGTGCGCGGCAGCAGCGGTTTATCTGCCACCAGCTGCGCCAGAAACCGACCCAGCGGCTGCGCCAGCGCCATCAGCACCAGCAGAAACAGCGCGATCAGTAAGAATGCATTCGCCGCCATCAGAATGCCTCCGCATTAAGCAGGGCATAAACCAGATAGCCCAGCAACAAAATCAGCAGCACAATGCCCGCTATTACGCCCACGCTCACAGCAACCTCCGGAGTAGTCAGTAGTGCGACAAGCATGCACGGCGCGGCATAAAGAAGGGATAAAAAGGCGGAGGACGGGCGTAAAGAAAGTATAAATATGGCGTAAAATTAAGCGCTTTCCAGCGCCCAGACGCGGTTAAGGTCGATGTTCTGCCACAGCGACCCCTCTTCAGCACCGGTAATGCTGTCGGTACAGAAACTGTCGCCTAAATCGACAATTTCCGGTTTCACTTCGCGCCGGGCATGCAGCGACCAGAAGACGTGCAGTTTAGGCTTCAGCAGCGATTTTTCACCCGCCTGCACCACCAGCGCGACCCGTCCCGACGCCAGACGTACCAGCGATCCGACCGGATAGATGCCAATCGACCGAACAAAACTGTGCAGCAGCGCGGGATCGAAATGGCCGCGCCAGCTCAGCATATTGTGCATCGCTTCTGCAGGCGTCCAGCCTTTACGGTAGGGACGATGCGAGGTGAGCGCGTCATAGACATCACAGACGGAGGCCATGCGGGCATAGAGCGTGATCTCCTCGCCGCGCAGGCCGTGCGGGTAGCCGCTGCCGTCAAATTTTTCGTGATGATGCAGCGCCACATCCAGCAGATCGTAGCCGGCGTCCGCCTCCATCAGCATCTGCGCGCCAACAATCGGGTGTTCACGCATGACTGCGAACTCATCGTCGCTCAGCTTGCCGGGCTTATTGAGGATCGCCAGCGGCACGGCCGCTTTGCCGACATCGTGCAGCAGCCCAGCCATGCCTGCGCGACGCAGCCGATCGGCCTCCAGCCCCAGCTTCTTACCGAGCGAGATCATCAGCCCGCATACCGCCATGGAGTGCAGATAAGTGTAGTCATCGTGATTTTTCAGGCGCGCCACGCTGAGCAGCGCTGAAGGCTCACGCGCAATCGATCCCGCTATCTGATCAACCAGATTGAGCGTGAAGCTGAGATCGAGGCGCTGCCCCATACGGGCCTCATTAAACATCGCCAGCACGCGCGGCTTGCCCTGGGCGAAAATCTGCTGCGCCTGATCCAGCTCGCGGAAAAAGGCACTTTCCGCAACCGGCGCTCTGACGGGCTGGCTGTGCGGGATCGGCACCGACTTATCGAGATCGATCCAGACCTGGCGGATCCCTTCACTGCGGATCATGGCGATCTGGCGGCGGTCAGTGATCAGCATAAGGTTGCGAATGCGCCGATCTTTCAGCCACCAGACCTCAAGTTTGTGGATAAACATGCCCTCTTGCAGTTCGTCCACGGAAATCAGCTTTATCACACGTACTCTCCTGACTCGCTGTGGATGGTAAGGAGGGGTATCGGCAGCTGATCAAAAAATCTTCAGAGGCGTTTTGTGCGGCTGTGAGCCCGCCGGTAAAGCGCACATTTTCCCGCGGGTGCCCTTTACCGGTGGCGGTGAACAGACTACCGGCTCAGAGCGCCTTCGCCCTGCTCACGGCGCGGCGTGCGCGTCTGACCCGCAGGCGTCTGGCTCTCTGCGCGCTGAATCGGTCCCATCACCAGCAGAAACAGCAGGGCCGCGATAATACAGTGCGCGCCAACAAACAGCAGGCCAACGCTGTAGCTGCCGGTCAGGCCGACAATAATGCCAAACAGTAGCGGCGTGATGAAGCCAGCCATATTGCCGATACCGTTGAAGATGGCACCCGCCAGCCCTACCGCCTCTTTTGGCGCGGTATCGCTGACAATGGTCCAGGTGCCCGCGCCCGCCGCCACGCCCTTGCCGAAGAACGCGAAAGACATGATAGCGATAATACCGGCGTTGGTCGGGATCACCGCAGCCAGCGTCAGCGAAGCCGCCATCACCATACCGGCGATAAACGGCCCCTTGCGCGCCCAGGAGAGGCTCCAGCCGCGCGCCAGCAGCCTGTCAGAGAGGAAACCGCCGCTGATGCCGCCGAGAAATCCAAACAGCGCCGGCGCAATGGTGGCAAAACCGGCATCCATGATATTCATGCCGCGCGCCTGAACCAGATAGATAGGGAACCAGGTAATGAAGAAGTAGCTGAGTGCAATCGTGCAGTACTGCCCCAGATAGGCGCACCACAGCATGCGGCTGCTGAGCAGCAGTTTAAACATGCGTTTATCGACCGGAGGACGGGCTTTCAGCGTCTCTGCGGCATCAATATCCACCAGCGCACCGCCCTGCTTAATGTAGTCCAGCTCGCTTTTTGTCACGCGCGGATGCTGACGCGGCGTGTGCATCCACGCCATCCAGCCAAACACGGCCAGAATGCCGATGGTGCCCAGTACAAAGAACGGCCACTCCCAGCCAAACCGCATGACCAGCCAGCCTGAGATGGGCGAAAAAATGGCGACGGCAAAATATTGCGCCGAGGCAAACAGCGATGAGGCGCGGCCGCGTTCGGCTCCGGGAAACCACATAATGACCGCGCGGGCGTTGGCGGGAAAGCTCGGCGCTTCTATCAGCCCCAGCGCAAAACGCAGCGCGAACATCAGCGTCAGCGTCATGGTTACGCCGGCGGAGAACTCACCGACAAAGCCCATCAGCAGCGTGGAGACTGACCAGAGCACCAGCGTCGCGCCGTAGACTTTTTTGGTGCCGAAGCGGTCAAGCAGCAGGCCACCGGGGATCTGACCAATCACGTAAGCCCAGCTGAAGGCAGAGAGGATCAGGCCAAGCTGGATCGCCGAAAGACCAAACTCCTCTTTGATCGCGGAACCGGAGATCGACAGGATCGAACGGTCAGCATAGGCCACCACCGACAGAAACAGGATCAGGCACAGGATCCAGAGGCGCACACGGCTGGTTTCACTGCGGATTTGACGTTGCAACATAGGCTCAGTTCCTTGAAAGGGGAAGCGTCCTGTCGCGATGCGACAGGGATCAGCAATACCGCGCAATCTTTACTGTTCAGCAACTATAGAAAGCGGGCTGGTGCGCGGTCATTGTGCGGTTGCAGGGATCGACAGGTTAAAAACGGTCCCGCTTTCAGCGTTTGGCACAATGCCGCGTGCTGTGCCGCACAGATTGCCGATCTTTCTCCGGTGACCGCCGCAGAGTGTGCGCCAGGCGAAAGAAAAGGCGGCTGGCGCTGGCTATGTGGGAGCCGATCTGTGCTCCCGGCAGCAAAACGCGCACCGGCAGATTGTCAGGCTTGCGCGCCGATCGTAGTCTCAAATGGTTGCAAAAGGTCATTTTTAATTTTACTGAAACATTTGTTCCACCCTCTCTTCTCTCATGCTCTGGAGTACGCAATGAAAACAGTAAAAGCGGTGCTGCTGGTGGGATTGCTTTCGGCTTCTGCGTCGTCGCTGGCGGATAAAATCGGCGTGTCGATGGCCTACTTTGATCAGAACTTTTTAACCATCATCCGCCAGTCGATCGATAAAGAGGCGAAAGCGCGCGGGCTGGCGGTGCAGTTTGAAGATGCACGCGGCGATGTCGGCCGTCAGACCGATCAGGTACAGAGTTTTATCGGCGCGGGCGTGGATGCCATCATTGTCGATCCGGTGGACTCGGCCAGCACGCCGCAGCTGACCCGTCTGGCACAGCAGGCAAAAATTCCGCTGGTGTATGTGAACCGTACGCCGGGCGATAAAACGCTGCCGCCAGGAGTGGTGTTCGTGGGCTCGGATGAGCGTGAGTCGGGCACGCTGCAGATGGAAGCGCTGGCTAAAATGGCTGATTACAAAGGCAATGTGGCGATTATGATCGGCAATCTCACTGATGCCGGTGCCCTGCAGCGCACGAAAGATGTGGAGCAGGTGGTAGCAAAATATCCCGGCATGAAAGTGGTGCAGAAACAGCCGGCTAACTATGCACGCAACGAAGGCATGGATTTAATGCTTAACTGGCTTGGCAACGGCGAGGCGATTGATATTGTCGCGGCGAACAACGATGAGATGGCGATTGGCGCAGCCATGGCGCTGGCAAAAAGCAACAAAAAGCTGCTGATTGGCGGCATTGACGCCACGCCGGATGGTCTGCAGGCGCTGGCGCAGGATAAAATTCAGGTCACCGTATTTCAGGACGCCATCGGCCAGGGCAAAACGTCCGTTGAGGTCGCGCAAAAGCTGATTGCCGGTGAAAAAGTCGCTTCTCACGTCTGGATCCCGTTTGAGCTGGTCACCAAAGAGAATATGCAGAACTACGTTAAAAAGAGCCAGTAGCCCCGCCTGAGAACGCAGCAGAGCCGCACGGTGCGGCGGCTCTGCTGTCAGCTCTTCTTTTCGTGCGCTTCAGAAGACGCGCGCAGCGTCACTGAGGGTCGCGCAGTTTCGCCATCACCACAATATCGTGATAGTCGCCATCGCGCAGGCACGCTTTGCGCTTTACGCCCTCATGCTCAAAGCCCAGACGCGTATAGAGGCGCAGCGCGCGCGCGTTGTCATGAAACGCTTCCAGCTCCACGCGGATAATCCCCATCCAGTTAAAGGCGTAGTCGAGCCCGGTGCGGATTAGCTGCTCACCGATGCCGCGTCCGGCAAACGCCGGATCAACGCTGATGCCAAAGCTCAGGCTGTGGCGGGTGCGCAGCCGCTGTTCGGTAAACAGCGTCAGTTCGCCTACCAGCTGTCCCTCCAGCTCAGCGACAAATGCGATATAGCCTTCAGCGTCCATGCGCTCAAATTTTTTCTCCCACGTGGCCACGCTGGGAAAGGGCAGCTGCGTGGTCCAGCGATATACCTCTGGCTGACTGTAGAGACGCTGGTAAGCCGCGGCGTCGCGCGGTTCGCGGCCGCGAATCTTTATCTCCATATCCGTGATCTCCATCTGATTGCACTAAGCTGTTAACTCTGACCTTCCGGAAAGAGTGACCCTATGTTGTTTCGCCGTTTTGAACGTTTTATCAATATTTTTCAGGATGCACCAACGGATTCTCCCCCCGCCACCCTCGGCGCGTTCTATCGCTACTATCTGCGTCAGGTATGGCCAGGTTTCGCCGCGCTGCTGGTAGTGGGCCTGGCGCAGGCGCTGATTGAAGTGGCGCTGTTCAGCTATCTCAGCCGCATTATCGACCTCGTCAGCCATGCCACGCCGGCGACGCTCTTCAGTGAACACTGGCCGACGCTGCTCTGGATGGCGGCGGTGGCGCTGATCCTGCGGCCGGTGGTGATCGCCCTGCACGACCTGCTGGTTCACCAGAGCATCAACCCCGGCATGACCAGCATGATCCGCTGGCAGCATCATAACTATGTACTGCGCCAGAGCCTGAACTTCTTTCAGAACGATTTTGCCGGCCGCATCGCCCAGCGCATCATGCAGACCGGCAACGCGCTGCGCGATTCAGCGGTACAGCTGGTGGACGCCATCTGGCATGTGGTGATTTACGCCGGTACCTCGCTGGTGCTGTTTGCAGAAGCGGACTGGCGGCTGATGATCCCGCTGGTAATCTGGCTGATCGCTTACAGCTTGTCACTGCGCTTTTTTGTCCCGCGCGTGAAGCAGCGGTCGGTGGTCTCTTCAGAGGCGCGATCGCGCCTGATGGGCACCATTGTGGATGGTTACACCAACATTGCCACCATCAAGCTGTTTGCGCATACCGATCTGGAGAAGCGCTACGCACGCGAGGCGATTCAGGACCAGACCGACAAAACCCGCCACGCCAGCCGCATGGTGACCAGCATGGACATCACGCTCTCTGCGCTCAATGGCCTGCTGATTGTCAGCACCTCCGGGCTGGCGCTGTGGCTCTGGAGCCAGTCGCTGATCAGCGTCGGCGCCATTGCGCTGGCGACCGGGCTGGTGATCCGGCTGGTGAATATGTCAGGCTGGATCATGTGGGTGGTGAACGGTATTTTTGAAAATATCGGCATGGTGCAGGATGGGCTGGGTACTATTGCGCAGCCGCTCAGCGTCCAGGATGCGCCGGCGGCGCCACCGCTGCGGGTGACGCGCGGTCAGATCCGCTTTGAAGATGTGCGCTTTGATTATGGCACTAACCGTCAGGTGATTAACCGGCTGAATCTGACGATTAAACCGGGTGAAAAAATCGGCCTGATTGGCCCTTCCGGTGCCGGTAAATCCACGCTGGTGAATCTGCTGCTGCGCCTGTATGACCTCAACGGCGGCCGCATTGCGATTGACGATCAAAACATTGCGGATGTGACTCAGGCGAGCCTGCGCGGGCAGATTGGTATGATCACGCAGGATACCTCACTGCTGCACCGTTCCATCCGCGACAATCTGCTCTATGGTCGTCCCGACGCCACGGAAGCGGAGCTGCAGGCGGCCATCACGCAGGCGCGTGCCGATGAGTTTATTCCGCTGCTCTCTGATTCTCAGGGGCGCACCGGGCTGGAGGCGCACGTCGGTGAGCGCGGCGTCAAGCTCTCCGGCGGTCAGCGACAGCGTATCGCTATCGCCCGCGTGCTGCTCAAAGATGCGCCGGTTCTGATTATGGATGAAGCCACCTCGGCGCTGGACTCTGAAGTGGAAGCGGCCATTCAGGAGAGCCTGGAGAGCCTGATGCAGGGCAAAACGGTGATCGCTATCGCCCATCGTCTGTCGACCATTGCGAAGATGGACCGGCTGGTGGTGCTGGAGCAGGGGGAGATCGTGGAGATGGGCAATCATCACGAGCTGCTGGCGCAGAACGGTCTCTATGCCCGCCTGTGGCAGCATCAGACCGGCGGTTTTGTCGGCACCGATTAATCGCCGCGCCGGAACGGCAGGGCTGCACGCGCCTCATCGGCCCAGTCGTGCACCCCTGCCCGTTCCTGCTGCAGAAAATCCTCCACCGCCGCGCGCAGTCCCGGATGCGCCAGATAGTGCCACGAGTGCGTTATCACCGGCTCAAAACCGCGCACCAGTTTGTGCTCACCCTGCGCTCCCGCATCAAAGCGCTGCAGCCCTTCTGCGATAGCAAACTCCATGCCCTGATAGAAACAGGTTTCAAAATGCAGGCGGTCAAACTCTGCCAGACAGCCCCAGTAGCGGCCATAAAGCGTGGTGCTGTCGCACAGGTAAAAGGCCATCGCGGCAGGCCGCTCATCCAGCGTGGCGATAACCACGCGAATCGCCTGCGGCATACGCTCTGCCAGCAGACTGAAAAATGCACGCGTCAGGTAAGGACGCTGGCCGCGTACCGCATAGGTGCTGACGTAGCAGGTGTAGACAAAATCCCACTGATCCTCCCGCAGTTCATCACCGCGATACCAGCTAAAGACAAAGCCGCTCTGCTGCACCAGCTCCCGCTCTTTGCGCAGCTGCTTGCGTTTACGCGACATCAGCGTATCAAGAAAGTCGGCAAAGTCGCGGTAGTGACGGTTGTGCCAGTGATACTGCAGGCCGAGGCGCATCAGCCAGTCGGACTGCTCTGCGATCAGGGCATTGGCGGACGGCGTGGTGAAGTTGATATGCGCCCCGCTTATCTGTCGCGCCAGCAGCGCGTCCGGCAGCGCGGTCAGCAGCTGAGTGATGGCGGACGCTTCGCCCAGCAGACGCTGCCCCGTTACCGGACTGAACGGAACGGCACCGAGCCATTTGGGGTAGTAGCGGATCCCCGCGCGCTGGCACGCCTCGGCCCAGGCCTGATCGAAGACATATTCTCCGCGCGAGTGGGATTTAACATAGCCCGGTAGCGCAGCGACGGTTTTGCCCTGCTCCCGCCAGAGCAGGTGTGCCGGCTGCCAGCCCGTTTCAGCGCGCACGCTGCCGCTCTCCTCAAGGGTGGTCAGAAAGGCGTGGCGTAAAAAGGGCTGATCGTCAGGCAGCAGCGCGTCCCATTCAGCAGCCGCGATCTCCGTCAGTGATGATAGAAAATGCAGTGACATGCAGCTCTCCCGGCCAGGGGCGCCCTTTATGACGCCCGGATGAATGCGTATACGATACGTCACGGCGCCCTTTCCCGCCATGATGCAATGCAGGGGCGGTGCGAGCTGCGGCCAGGGGCGCATTAATGCACCCCCTGCGATGCCCCCGTAGGGGCGCCATTAATGGCGTCCTGGGTTAATGCGCGGGCGGAACATAATGACGCCATTAATGGCGCCCGGGGTTAATG
>NZ_MIPP01000065.1 GCF_002095385.1 Pantoea eucrina
CACCGCGCGGCGCGACTCCGCCGGACTGGCGCCCGATCCGCAGCGCTACGCCAGCGAGGCGGTGGTGCAGGTCTATGCGGCTCCCACTTACGGCTGGAAAGGCGCGGTGGCGGTGCATCCGTGGATCATCTTTAAGCGCGCCGGCGAGACGCAATATAATCGCTATGAGGTGATCAGCTGGGGCAGCGGTGACAAGGTGCGGCGTAACCGTAACCTGCCGGATGGCTACTGGTATGGCGCCCGTCCGCGTCTGCTGGTGGATCACCGCGGGGCCGCAGCGCAGGCGATGATCCCGCAGATTGAGGCGGCAATCCGCTCTTACCCGTGGCCCGCCACCTATCGCGCCTGGCCGGGGCCAAACAGCAATACCTTTCTGGCGCACATTGGTCGCGAAGTGCCGGCGCTGAAGCTCGACCTGCCGGCAAACGCGGTTGGCAAGGATTACCGCTCGCTGCTGCACCCGATAGGGCTGCCGCCCTCGGGGCGCGGTCTGCAGCTGTCGCTGCTGGGCGTACTGGGCGTGACGGTCGGTGCGGAAGAGGGGGTAGAGATGAACCTGCTGGGGCTTAATCTGGGCGTCGATTTCACGCCGCTGCGGCTGCGGCTGCCGTTTATTGGCGGTATCGGCCGGGATAACGTGCAGAAGGATAATCCCTGACGGGGGCGCCGCGGATTGCGGCGCGCCGGGCACTCAGCAGACGCCGAAGTCGCCCTCTTCATGATAGAGATTGACGCTGTCTGCTTTAATCTCTATCTCTTTTTTCAGCGGGTCGTCGATACGGGCGCACCAGAGCATATCGCCCTCTGCACGCAGCACCTGCATTTTAGGACCACCGGTTTTCGACTGCACAAAATCGCCTGCGTTAAACATGCTGTGTCTCCATCAGATAAGGGTATGAATGAGTGTAGCTGCGCCACTCTAAAGGCGCAGCTGCCGTGACTCAGTGCGGCAGTAAAAACAGCGTGGCCAGACCGAGAAAGATAAAGAAGCCGCCGGTGTCGGTGAGCGCGGTGATCAGCACGCTGGACCCCACCGCCGGATCGCGCTTCATTTTGGTCATGATCAGCGGAATAAGCACGCCCATCAGCGCCGCCAGCAGCAGGTTCAGCACCATCGCCAGCATCATCACGCCGCCAAGCTGAATATTGTCATACATCAGCCAGGTGATGCCGCCCATAATGCCGCCCCAGAACAGGCCGTTGATCAGCGCCACGCCCAGCTCGCGACCAATCAGGAAGGAGAAGTTACCAGGCTCCACCTGATGCAGCGCCAGCGCGCGCACAATCATGGTAATGGTCTGGTTGCCGGTATTGCCGCCAATGCCCGCCACAATCGGCATCAGGGTCGCGAGCGCCACCAGCTGTGAAATTGTGGCTTCAAACAGGCCGATGACGCGCGAGGCGATAAATGCGGTGCAGAGGTTAATGGCCAGCCACGTCCAGCGCTTGCTCACCGCTTTACGCACCGGCGCAAACACATCCTCCTCCTGGCTGATCCCGCCCATTTTACGGATGTTGCTCTCATTCTCCTGGTTAACCAGATCGATCACATCCTCAACGGTAATACGGCCAATCAGTTTGCCTTTGGCGTCGGTAACGGCAGCAGAGATCAGGTTGTAGCGCTCAAAGGCGCTGGCGGCATCCTCGGCGTTGTCATTGAGCTGAAACGTAGTGGGACGGGGATTCATCACATCGGCGACCAGCGTTTTGGGCTTGTTGAGCAGAATATCGGTCAGCGGCAGCTCGCCGAGCAGCTGGTTTTGCGCATTGGTGATAAAGATTTTATCGGTGCCGTTGGGCATACTGCTGCGCTTGCGCAGAAAGCGCTGCACCGTGGCAAGGGTGACGTCGGCGCGCACGGTGAGAATATTGAAATCCATGATGCGGCCTACGCGGTCGCGATCCAGCTCAATCACATCAAGCAGGCGCGCGCGCAGCTGCGGCTCCAGCGTGGTCAGCAGGCGGCCGGTGAGATCGCGCGACAGATAGCGCGCCAGATAAACCTGATCGTCGATATCCAGCGGTTCAATCGCGCGCAGGATCTCGCGGTCGCTCATGCCTTCGGTCAGGCTCTCCCAGACGGTCTCTGAGGCTTCAACCAGCACGCGGCCACGCTGTTCGGAGGGGACCAGCTGCCAGAGCGCCCGGCGCTCCTCTTCCGGCAGCGCTTCCAGGATATCAGCGAGGTCGGCGGCGTGCAGCGGCGCCAGCTCCTGCTCCAGCTGCTGGCGCCAGGCGGCCACTTCGCGCAGCTCTGCGGCGTTGAGATCGACGGATTTATCCAGCAGGACATCCACTAAGTCCTGTTTGCTCAGCAGCAGTGAAAGAATGCGCTGGCGGGATTCGGTTAGTTGTTGTGCGTGCGAGGCAGACATAACGCGTCCTTTGTGTCTGTAAAGTCAGCACAAAGTGTAGCGTGTTACCGCCAGAACGGGCAGAACAAAGGCGCCAGTCGCCGCGTCAGCGTGTCTCGCTGCTGCTCAGCGTTGCCGGTTCCGGCAGGGGCTTTTTCTGCTGATGATGCTCAATGGCACCGGGAATGATAAAGATCAGGCGACCAGCCAGAATAAAAAAGCTGATCAGCAAAACGATGCGGGTCATGGTGCCGGTTTTGGGACGTCTTCGTGGTGATAGGGCGCTGTTCACGCGGGTGTTCCTGTTGATACCCTTCAGGGCGATAGCAATATTTAGTCACAGTTGCCGGGCGGGGTCAATCGCTGTATGAAAAATAAGCACGGAAGCGATGCATCAGGCGCCGCGAACCGTGCCCGGCTTCAGTAGCTCGCCTTCTGCGCCAGCAAAGTAGCAAACTGACATTTGATACGGTTGCCGTCAGCGTCACGACGGTGCAGTTCGCCGACATCCTCGTTATATTTTACGATATGCCAGTTGCGGTAGTAGTGGCTCAGCTCGCCCGATTTAAAGGTAAACGGAAACGCCTGCGTATTGGGGTAGTCAGCGGTGCTCATCGCCGCCACAATCAGGTTGTAGCCATTCTTCTGCGTACTGGCCTGCATATCGGCAATCAGCTGCGGGATCGTCTCCGGCTGCAGAAACATCATCACCACCGTTGAGAGCACAAACTGATAGCTGCCGTTGAAGCGCAGCTGGTTGAGATCGCACAGCGCTGTCTGAATATTCGGCAGCTGTTCAGTAGCAATAATCGTATTCAGATAGTCAAGGCTTGCCGGATTAGCGTCCCAGGCGGTGACGTTAAAGCCGTGCTGGCTGAGATAAAGGCTGTTGCGGCCTTTACCGCAGCCGAGATCCAGCGCGTTGCCCGGCGTCAGCTTCGGCAGCGCCGCGCGCACTTCAGAGTGCGGCGGCGATAAATCATACTTTTCTGTAAACCAGTTATCAGGGCGTATCGTCATTGTCAGACAGCGGGCGGACGGCCCGCGTTACTCCTCTTCCAGCAGCAGTTTCCAGCCGGTCACATCGCTCCAGTACGCCTGCTCGCGCTCCAGATCGAGCTGCACCAGCGTATTCTGGCTGAGAAAACCGGCCGGGAAAGTGAGCGTCCAGTGACCATCGTCCGTTGAGAGCTTCAGTGCATCGGGGCGCGTGGTCGCCTGACGCTGGTTATTCAGCAGCGTGCCGAGGCGCAGCAGAAAAATCATCGGCAGCACCTGCTTTTTCTTAAACAGGGTAAAGCGCGGGATCTCATCCTGCTTCACCGCTTTACGATGGAAGCGTACCAGCGTGGCCAGCAGCATCTGTTGATCCTGATTAAAGCCAGGCATATTGGAGTGCTGCAGAATATAGGCGGAGTGCCGCTGCATACCGCTGTGATTAATGGTCAGCCCGACCTCATGCAGCAGCGCCGCCCATTTCAGCAGAGCGGTCAGCTGCGGGTTCGCCTGTTTCGGATTCTGCTCCTGCCACTGCAGATAGAGCTGCTCTGTCGTCTCCAGCACGCGGCGCGCCTGATCGCTGTCGATCACATAGTGGTTCGCCAGACTCTGTGCGGTGCGGCTGCGGATATCCTGATGGCGGAAACGGCCCTCCATCTCATAGAGCACCCCTTCGCGCAGCGCGCCGTCAGAGAGACGCAGTTCACGGATCGCCAGTGCGTCAAAGACGCCGCACAGGATCGCAAGGCCAGGCACAAACACCGCTTTGCGCTCTTCAGATAAGCCCGGCAGGCTCAGCGCATCAAAGGATTTATGCTTCAGCACTTCACCGACCAGCATATCGAGACTGTCAGGCGTTACGCGCTTCTCTTTCTCGCCCATTGCCAGCAGCACTTCACAGGCGGCTTTAATACTGCCGGAGGCGCCCAGTGCATATTGCCAGCCGTGCAGGCGATACTGCCACGCCAGCGTCTCCAGCTTGTGCGTAGCGGCGAGGCGGGCGCGACGGAAATTATCCTGGCTGATTTCGCCTTTCGGGAAATAGAGATTAGCGAAGCTGACGCAGCCCATGCGGCGGCTCTCAACCAGCTGCGGCTCAAAATCCTCGCCGATTACCAGCTCGGTTGACCCGCCGCCGATATCGATAACCAGCTTGCGCCCTTTTTCTGGCTGAGTGTGCTCAACGCCCATGAAGATCAGGCGCGCCTCTTCGTTACCGGAGATCACCTCAATCGGATAGGGGATCACTTCCGCGGCGCGCTGCAAAAACTCTTCGGCATTGGTCGCAATGCGCAGCGTGTGCGTGCCGACAATGGTCACGTTGGCGGCGCTA
This sequence comes from Pantoea eucrina, assembly GCF_002095385.1. Taxonomy (GTDB): domain Bacteria; phylum Pseudomonadota; class Gammaproteobacteria; order Enterobacterales; family Enterobacteriaceae; genus Pantoea; species Pantoea eucrina. The sequence goes on from NZ_MIPP01000065.1 coordinate 4,687, forward strand.
AAGCCCTGCAGTCGCTCAGCGAACAGGGCCAGGCAGCTCAGGCCGCGCACTATCGCCTCTTCGCTCAGCCGGTTTTGCGCGTCAAGCCCGTCAGCCAGATGCACCCGCTGCTTGAGGCGTCCCAGAACCTGCATGGCGCCATCCACCACGCGGGCGATCACCATATGAAAACTGTTTGAGCCGAGATCGATGGCCGCAAATTCCTGCGGCTTCGGCGTACTCTTCGGAGTAATTGGCATAGACGTTATTCGGGTTGTTCCAGTCTCTTGATGTAATCGTAAATCGCCAGCTGCGAGCGCACTTTCCTGCGATTGCCGCGCGGAACATAACGGTTACTCAGCTCTTTGTCTACGATACGCGCTTTAACCGTATCACTTAACAGAATGGCGATAATATCCAGAATCCGCTGTTTAAGACGCGGATCGAGCACCGCCACGGCGACCTCAATGCGGTAATCGATGTTGCGCGTCATCCAGTCAGCCGAAGAGAGAAACACCTTTTTCTCACCGCCATTTTCAAAAATATACACCCGGTCGTGCTCAAGATAACGATCAACAATGCTGGTGATGCGAATATTTTCGCTGATGCCAGGCAGGTCCGGGATCAGCGAGCACATACCGCGCACCAGCAGGTTGATTTTTACCCCGGCTGACGAGGCTGCATAGAGCCTGTCGACCAGGCCGTTATCTACCAGATTATTGATTTTAAGCGTAATTCCGCACGGCTTGCTCTGCTGCGCATTGGCGATCTCCGTGTCAATCAGCTGATAGAGTACGGCCCGCGAATTCTGCGGCGACACCATCAGATGTTCAAAGGTAACCGGGCGATAGGGGTTCTCGATGAAGTTAAATACGCGGCGGACTTCGTTCGTGATGCGCGCGTCAGCGGTCAGCAGAGAGTAGTCGGTATACAGGCGCGCGGTCTTCTCATTAAAGTTGCCGGTGCCGATATGCGCATACCGCACCACCTCTTCACCTTCGCGACGGGAAATCAGAAACAGTTTGGCGTGAATTTTCAGACCAGGCGCAGAGAAAATAACGTGCACGCCCGCTTCAGTCAGCCGCTTGGCCCAGTGGATATTCGCCTCTTCATCAAAGCGCGCCTGCAGCTCAACCACCACCGTCACTTTTTTGCCGTTGTGCGCCGCGTGGATCATCGCATCCATAATGCGGGAGTGTTTGGCTACGCGATAGATATTGATTTTGATCGCCAGTACGCTGGGATCGAACGACGCCTGACGCAGCAGCTCCAGCACATGCTCAAAGGTGTGATAGGGGTAGTAGAGCAGTACATCGCGATCGCGGATGGCGTCAAAGCCATTGCGGAAGCCATCAAAGCCGATATGGCGGATCTGCGGCAGCGGCCGGTTGACCAGGTTACTTTTGCCGACGTTGGGAAAGCCGATAAAATCTTTGAAGTTATGGTAGCGGCCACCCGGCACAATGGAGTCATAGTTAGAGATAGAGAGCTTGTGGCGCAGCATCTCCACCATGGCATCGGGCATATCGCGCTGATAGACAAAGCGCACCGGTTCGGCAGTAAGGCGCTGCTTCAGGCTGGAGGACATCAGCTCCAGCAGGCTCGACTCCATCTCTGTAACCAGATCATATTCAGCATCGCGCGTCATTTTCATGGAGTAGGCGTTCAGCGCATCGTAGTCAAAGAAGCCTTTAAAAATCTCATCCAGGCAGTAGCGCAGAATGTTATCCAGCAGGATCATCGGCTTGCGGCGGCGTGGCGACTCGGCCGGCAGGTTGATAAAGCGCGGCACTTTGTCTGACGGGATCTCCAGCAGCGCATAGCGGATATCCTCGCCGCGAATGATCTCTACCGCCAGATAGGTGTAGTCATCCTTGAGAAACTCAATCAGATCGGTGTCATGGTTGATCAGAATCGGCGTAACGTGCTGGCGCAGCTGGTGTTTGAAATAGTGGCGCAGCCACTCCTGCTGATTGGGTGAGAGCTGGCGTTCGTTGATCAGGAAGATCTGGTTACGTGCCATCTCCAGCAGCAGCTCATTGTAGAGCGCGTCAAACTCCTGATCGGACTTCAGTACCCGCTGCTGGATCTTCTTCAGCAGATGCCGCAGGGGAGTGGGCTTACCCTGCTCTTCGCTGATCAGAATGCGCCGCTTCAGATCGGCAAAGCGCACCTTGTAGAACTCTTCAAGGTTGTTGGAATAGATCCCTAAAAACCGCATGCGCTCAATCAGCGGGTTACTTTTATCCGCCGCTTCCTGCAGCACACGTTCATTAAAGGATAACCAGCTTATTTCTTTTTCTATATACAGCTTTTCCTGACCCATTCTGACTCCGTGATGCTGTGGCGGGACGATATGTCCGGCGCAAGGCGCGCAGTGGTGCGGCTCCGCTCAGTCTCCTTCACCATTATTGCTAGAGTATGGCAGGCTTGTCCAACCGCAACAGTTGTCTTATCAATCCGCTACGGGCAACATAGCGACTCTCTAATCTGAATCCCTGACCGGCATGAGCATAAACCATATTCCTGTTGAATCTAATGACCGTCGCCGGCGCGCCATCGATCGCTTTGTGCGGCGCATGGTAACGGCGTGCGGCGCAGGAATATTGCTGCTGATGCTGCTGCTGTTCTTCTGGCTTATCTGGGTGGTCCTGCCCCTGTTCAGCGCGCCACAGCTTCAGCCTGCGCTCAGCCAGCAGCTGTGGGATAAAACGCCGGCGCTGGCGCTGGGCAGCAGCGACACGCTGGGCTGGCGCATCAGTCGTCATGAAGCGCGTTTTATTCCGCTTAACGGCGACCCCGCCGGACCGGCGCTGGCACTTTCGGATGCGCCGCAGGCGCCGTGACCAGCAGCGCGGCTGATGCCGTGTTACTCAACGTGCAGGGCGCACTGCTATTGATGCAGCCGCGAATAGAGCACGATCGCGGCGAGTGGTATTTTCCGCTGGGCGATCGGCCGCTGCGCCTGCCGCAGGGTGCCGTCAGCCAGATGGCGCTGGCGCACATCGACGACGGGCAGTGGCGTATTGCTGCACAGACGCCGTCGGGGATCAGCGTGCTGACGCTGGCCAGTCAGCAGCCTGTCAGTCAGGTTATGCTGCCGCAGCAGCATGCCGACCAGCTGCTGCTGTCGCCTGACGGCACGCAGCTCTTTACCAGCCGTGAGCGCCAGCTGCAGGTGTGGCAGATTAGCGCTGAGGGCGCACAGCTGCGCGAAACGCAGGCGCTGACGCAGCCGGTTGCGAGCCTGCATATGCTGGCGGGTGGCCGGACGCTGCTGATCAGAGACGATCGCGGTGTCAGCCAGTGGTTTGCCATTACCGGCGAGCACGGTCCGCGCCTGCAAAAAATTAAAACCTGGCACGGCTCGCAGGGGGCGCAGGGTGTGGCAACCGAGTCACAGCGCCGGGTATTTGCCAGCTGGGATGCGCAGGGCGTACTCAGCCTGTTTGCCAGCAAACAGTCAGGCCCGATCCTCACGCGTCAGCTGGCGCCGGGCATTCAGGCGGTCGCCTTTTCGCCGCGCGGTGACGGCGTGATCGTCGAACACGCCGGGCGCTGGCAGCAGTTCCGGATTGATAACCCGTGGCCTGATGTTACCTGGCGTAGCCTGTGGCAGAAAATCTGGTATGAAAATTATCCGCACGCCGACTGGGTGTGGCAATCCACCGCGGCCGGTGACAGCTATCAGGCGAAGTTCAGCCTGGTTCCGCTGGTTATCGGTACCCTCAAGGCCGCCGCGCTGGCGCTGCTGTTTGCCACGCCGCTGGCGCTGGCTGCCGCTATCTATACCGCCTGGTTTATGTCGCCGGGACTGCGGCGCTGGGTTAAACCCGGCATTGAGATGATGGGCGCGCTGCCGAGCGTGGTGATCGGCCTGATTGCCGGTATCTGGATGGCGCCGCATATCAGCCATGCGCTGGCGGGCGTGCTGCTGCTGCCGGTGATACTGGCCGCTACGCTGCTGCTGTGCGGCGTGCTGAGCCCGCGTCTGCCGGCGCGCTGGCGTCGTCCGGGCGTCGAGGTGCTGTTACTTCTGCCGCTGCTGCTGCTGGTCACGCTGCTGATGCTATGGCTGGCAGCCCGGCTCTGGCCGGACGCCGGTGAACAGCTTATTCACTACGAACAGCGTAATCTGCTGGTTGCCGCCGTAGCAATGGGATTTGCGCTGGTGCCGCTGATATTTACCCTGGCGGAAGATGCGCTGTTCAGCGTGCCGGGGGCGCTCGGACAGGGATCGCTGGCGCTGGGTGCTACGCCGTGGCAGACCCTGACGCGGGTCGTACTGCCCGGCGCTTCTGCCGGGATTTTTGCCGCACTGATGATCGGTTTTGGCCGGGCGGTGGGCGAGACGATGATTGTGCTGATGGCCACCGGCAACACGCCGGTGAGCGAAGGCGGGCTGTTTGCCGGGCTGCGCGCGCTATCAGCGAATATTGCGATAGAGATGCCGGAGGCGGCAGCGGGCAGCGCGCACTACCGCATCCTGTTTCTCAGCGCGCTGCTGCTGCTGCTGTTTACGCTGGTTATCAACACGGTCGCAGAAGTGATCCGCCAGCGGCTGCGCCGGCGTTATGGTCAGCATGAGGGACAGGGATGAAAAACGCACATCGTCAGAACGATCGCTGGCGCTGGCTGACGGCGGGTGCGGTGGCCGTCTGTTTACTGGCGTTTACGCTGCTGATCGGCCTGCTTGGCTGGCAGGGCGTGCGCGCCTTCTGGCCGCAGCCGGTGAATCGCTATCAGTTTCAGGCTCCCGGCGCGTCGCCGGTTACGCTGCTGGGCGAGACGCTGCAGGCAGAGCGGCAGAGTACCGGATGGCGCTACCTGGTAAAAACCGGCAACCGCGATTTTGCCGCCCCCGATTTCCGCGTCATTTACAGCACCGGGCCCGCGCGCGCGGAACAGCCGCGTGACGTGCTGGTGCTGCAACGGCGCAACGGCGGTAACGCTTACGGCTGGCTGGTGGCGCTGCGGGAAGACAATGAGACGCTCACCGCACACAACCGTGATGCGCTGCTGCAGCAGCGTCTGCAGCAGGTACAGGAGCAGCTGCGTCAGGCAGAGGATATCCGCCGTATCGATATGGCGCGGCTCAATGCGCAGCTGGAAAATCTGCAGCAGCAGGCGGATGAGCAGCAGCGCGAACAGCGTTTTGGCCTGCAGCAGCAGTCAGAGTTCGACGCCAACAGCGCGGCGCTGCATCGTCGCTTCAGCGCGCTGGCTGAGCAGCTGACGCATCTGCAGCAGGCGAGCCAGCGCGATACGCTGATCCTGCGCGACGCGCAGGGCGCAGAACATACTATCCCGCTGGCGCAGATCGTCGCGGCCTGGTACCCCAATAACATGAGCGTGTCGCAAAAAGCGCAGCACTTTTTGCGGCAGGTATGGCAGTTTGTCAGCGACTCACCGGCGGCAGGCGGCAGCGAGAGCGGCGCGTTTCCGGCTATCTTTGGCACGGTGCTGATGGTGGTGCTGATGTCGGTCATCGTTATGCCGCTCGGCGTGGTGGCTGCCGTCTGGCTGCATGAGTATGCCGGACGTCACGCCCTGACGCGGCTGGTGCGTATCGCCGTGGTGAATCTCGCCGGCGTCCCCTCTATCGTTTATGGCGTATTTGGTCTCGGTTTTTTTGTCTGGCTGATTGGCGGCACGCTCGATCAGCTCTTCTTTTCCCGTGCGCTGCCGAACCCGACCTTTGGTACGCCAGGCCTGCTGTGGGCGTCGCTGACGCTGGCACTGCTGACGCTGCCGGTGGTGATTGTGGCGACAGAAGAGGGGTTGTCACGGATACCCGATACGCTGCGTCAGGGATCGCTGGCGCTGGGGGCAACGCAGGCAGAAACCCTGTGGCGGGTGGTACTGCCGCTGGCGGTGCCGGCGATGCTCACCGGACTGATTCTGGCAGTGGCGCGCGCGGCGGGAGAGACGGCGCCGCTGATGCTGGTCGGCGTGGTTAAAATGGTGCCGGAGCTGCCGGTAGACGCCGTGTTTCCTTATCTGCATCTCGACCGCAAATTTATGCACCTCGGCTTTCAGATTTACGATCTGGCCTTTCAGAGCCCGAACATCGACGCCGACAGGCCGCTGGTTTATGCCACTGCGCTGCTGCTGGTCATGATTATTCTGTCGCTGAATCTGCTGGCGATGGTGCTGCGCCACCGGCTGCGCGAACGCTACCGGCTGATGACGCACTAACAAGGTTGAAATATGACGTCCACTGAGAACATTGCGCTAAGCGTAAACAAGCTATCGCTCTGGTACGGCGAGCGCCAGGCGCTGAACGCTATCGATCTGCAGATCCCGAAAAACCGCATTACGGCGCTGATTGGACCATCCGGCTGCGGAAAATCCACGCTGCTGCGCTGTTTTAACCGTATGAACGATATGATTAGCGGCTGCCGAACCGAAGGAGAAATTCTGCTGGACCAGCTGCCGGTAATGCAGGCAGGGCAGGATCTGCCTGCACTGCGGCGGCGCATCGGCATGGTGTTTCAGCGTCCGAATCCGTTTCCCAAATCGATCTATGAGAACGTGGTGTATGGCCTGCGTCTGCAGGGAGTGCGCGACCGCCGGGTTTTAAATGAAGCGTGCGAACGCGCACTGCGCGCGGCGGCGCTCTGGGGGGAGGTGAAAGATCATCTGGCGCAGAACGCGCTGACGCTCTCCAGCGGCCAGCAGCAGCGGCTGGTGATCGCCCGGGCAATTGCCATTGAGCCAGAAGTGCTGCTGCTGGATGAGCCCACCTCCGCGCTCGACCCTATCTCTACGCTGGTCATTGAGGAGCTGATGACCACGCTGAAGGCGCATTTCACGCTGGTACTGGTGACGCATAATATGCAGCAGGCGGCCCGCGTGTCTGATTACACCGCGTTTATGCATCAGGGACAGCTGATTGAGTTCGGCGAAACCGATCGGATTTTCACCGCACCCGGCGTGCGCCGCACCGAAGAGTACATCACCGGCCGGTTTGGTTAACGCCGGTTACCGGGGCGTTATTGCGTTCTAACCCAGGGGCGCATAAATGCGCCCCCTACGGGGGCTAGGGGATGGGCGCATGAATGCGCCGCCT
>NZ_MIPP01000066.1 GCF_002095385.1 Pantoea eucrina
CTATAAATGGCGCCCCTACGCAAATCTCTGTAGGGGCCGCATTTATGCGGCCCTGGCGCATTTATGCGGCCCTGGCGCATTTATGCGGCCCTGGCGTATTTATACGGCTGGCGGCTTTAAAGCGCCTGGATGGCGTGCTCCAGCGCCAGGCGCAGCAGCTGTCGATCGTGGCGATAACGGATATCTTCAGCTTCCAGCGGCTCCTGCACAATAATGCGCTGCGCCAGACCCTGCGTGTCGGCAGTCGGGCTGATCACTACGGCATCAATAACCCGTTTACCAATCGCCTGCTCCATAATGGCCAGCTTATCTGCCACGCTAAGACGGGCGGCTGCCGGGCTAAGCTCGCGGCCAAGATTGCCAATAAATACCATCGTAGCGGGCGTACGCCGCAGCGCGCGCGCCATCTCTTCCATCAGCAAAATCGGCATCAGGCTGGTATAGAAACTGCCCGGGCCAATCAGGATCAGATCGGCTTCAGCCACGGCGTCCAGCGCTTCGCGGGTGGGATTAACCGCCGGATGCAGCATCAGCGCCTGTGGCGCCTGACGCATCTCATCAATCGCGGTTTCGCCATACACCATGTTGCCTTCTGCATCCTGCGCGACCAGATCAACCGGCTGCTCTGACATCGGGATGAGAAACGCATCAACCTTAAGCAGATTGCGGATAATGTTAATCGCTTCCAGCGGACGCACGCTGAGATGATCCAGCGCTTTCAGGATCAGGTTGCCAAGATTGTGGCCCGCCAGTTCGCCGTTACCGGCAAAACGGTATTCAAACATCGCGGAAGCGACGCTGGGCTCGGTGATCAGCTGATTAAGACAGTTGCGCATGTCTCCCCAGGCGATCCCCCCTTCTGAACGGCGGATACGTCCGGTGGAGCCGCCATTGTCCGTGGTGGTCACTATACCGGTGAGTCGCGAGCCCAGCGGCGCCAGCGCTGACATGACGCGGCCCAGGCCGTGCCCGCCGCCCAGTGCCACCACGCGATCTAAATCTGCCAGCGTTCGATTCATGCTACTCCTTATCGGTCCACTGCGCTGAAAGCCAATTCTTTGCTGCCGGGGGCAGCGTCATGTGGCGCAGTTTAGCCTATTCTGCTGCGATAATGCCGCGAAAAATCGTTATATATCATGTTATACAACGCACGCAGTGACTGGCTGACTGACGCAAAGCGCGCTACCATCCAGAGACCGAGTTGTCCTCAATGACAACAAACTCCCAAGCCTTGCGCGCCTAAGTCAAATGATAGGGCCGCCTGGCCGCAGCGTCATGCTGCCAGGGTGCAGAAAGAAATGCCTGCATCTCCCGACTTTGGAAAGGTGTTAAGGTGCCACAATTTACAGATGCCTGGGCGCGCAGCTTCTACTATTTGCGCCTGTCGATCACGGATGTATGTAATTTCCGTTGTACTTACTGTCTGCCGGACGGCTACAAGCCTGGCAGTACCCGCAACAAAAGCTTTCTCTCGCTGGATGAGATCCGCCGGGTGACCCGCGCCTTTACCGCGGCGGGAACGGAGAAGATCCGGCTTACCGGCGGTGAACCCTCGATGCGTCGCGACTTTACCGACATCATCGCTGCCGTGCGTGAAAACGCCGCGCTGCGACAGATTGCGGTGACCACCAACGGCTATCGCATGGCGCGTGACGTACAGTCATGGCGCGATGCAGGGCTGACGCACATTAACGTCAGCGTGGACAGCCTTGATGCGCGGCAGTTTCATGCCATCACCGGGCAGAACAAATTTGCTGAGGTCATGGCCGGTATCGACGCCGCGTTTGACGCCGGATTCGAAAAAGTCAAAGTTAACAGCGTGCTGATGCGTGATGTTAACAGCCAGAGTCTGGATACGTTTCTGGCCTGGATCCGCACGCGTCCGATTCAGCTGCGTTTTATTGAGCTGATGGAAACCGGTGAAGGGGGCGATCTGTTCCGGCGTCACCATATCTCCGGTGAGGTGATCCGCGACCGGCTGATCGTGCAGGGCTGGCAGCGGCAGCCGCGCGGCCGCAGCGACGGGCCGGCACAGGTATTTCGTCATCCCGACTATCAGGGTGAGGTCGGTCTGATTATGCCTTATGAAAAAGATTTCTGCGCCAGCTGCAACCGGCTGCGCGTCTCGGCCACCGGTAAACTGCACCTCTGCCTGTTTGGTGACGGTGGGGTAGAGCTGCGCGATCTGCTCGCCTCCGATGCACAGCAGGACGAGCTGCAGGCGCGTATCGCCCATAGTCTTGGCCAGAAAAAGCAGACCCATTTTCTGCATCAGGGCCAGACCGGTATTACGCAAAATCTCTCTTTCATTGGTGGCTAAACACAGGAGTTACAGCCATGGCTAAACCAACCGGCGAATTTACCGCTCTGACTGCCGCGGTGCTGACCATATCCGACAGCCGCGATGCGGCGAATGACACCTCAGGAGACTATCTGCGTGAGGCGCTGGCGGACGCGGGGCATCAGGTGGTGGATCACGCTATTCTGCCTGACAATCGCTACCGCATTCGCGCCACGGTGTCGCGCTGGATCGCCAGCGACGATATCCAGGTGGTGATTGTGAACGGCGGCACCGGCTTTAACAGTAAAAACAGTACGCCGGAAGCGCTGCTGCCGCTGTTTGACCGCGAAATTGACGGCTTTGGCGAACTGTTCCGTATGTTCTCGTATGAAGATATCGGCAGCGCAACGCTGCAGTCGCGCGCCGTTGCCGGCCTCGCCAATCAGACCCTGATTTTTGCCCTGCCAGGCTCTACCAGCGCCTGCCGCTGCGGCTGGGAACGCATCATCGCCGATCAGCTGGATGCGCGCACCCGGCCCTGTAATTTTGTCTCTCATCTGAAGAAAGTCACTGTATGAATCAGTTAACGCATATTAATGCCGCTGGCGAAGCGCACATGGTTGATGTCTCCGGCAAAAATGAAACCGTGCGCGAAGCGCAGGCGGAGGCGCTGGTTTTAATGTCACCTGCCACGCTGCAGATGATCATGGAAGGCAGCCATCATAAAGGTGATGTCTTTGCCACGGCCCGTATCGCCGGCATTCAGGCGGCGAAGCGCACCTGGGAGCTGATACCGCTCTGTCATCCGCTGATGCTGAGTAAAGTGGAAGTGACGCTGGAAGCGGAACCGGCGCAGAGCCGGGTACGCGTTACTTCGCGCTGCCGCCTGACCGGTAAAACCGGGGTAGAGATGGAGGCGCTGACGGCCGCCTCCGTGGCGGCGCTGACCATCTATGACATGTGCAAAGCGGTGCAGAAAGATATCGTGATTGACCAGCTGCGCCTGCTGAGCAAAAGCGGCGGGAAGTCAGGTGACTTCAGGGCGGTCAGCCATGATTAAAGTCCTGTTTTTTGCCCAGGTGCGTGAGCTGACCGGCACCAGCGAACTGACGCTGCCGGAAGCCTATCCTGACGTGGCGGCACTGCGTGCTGCACTGGCGCAGCGCAGCGACCGCTGGGCGCTGGCGCTGGAATCGGGCAGGCTGCTGGCCGCAGTCAATCAGACGCTGGTCCCCATGACGCATCCGCTGCAGGCGGGTGATGAAGTGGCTTTTTTCCCGCCGGTCACCGGAGGTTAACCATGACAACCCGTATTCGCGTTGGCCCCGAGCCGTTTGATACCGGTGCTGAATACCGGCTGCTGGCCGCAGACGATCGGGATGGCGCTATCGTTACCTTCACCGGTAAAGTGCGCAATCATAACCTCGGCGCCGACGTAGCGGCGCTGACGCTGGAGCACTATCCGGGTATGACGGAAAAAGCGCTGGCGGAAATCGCTGAGGCTGCCCGGCAGCGCTGGCCATTGCAGCAGATAACAGTGATCCATCGCGTGGGTGAACTCTTTCCCGGTGATGAGATAGTGCTGGTGGGCGTCAGCAGCGCACACCGCGGCAGCGCATTCGCAGCCGCAGAATTTATAATGGATTATCTTAAAACCCGTGCGCCGTTCTGGAAGCGCGAAGCCACCCCGGAGGGGGATCGCTGGGTGGATGCGCGTGACAGCGACCATCAGGCAGCGGCGCGCTGGGAGTAATAACTGACAGGGCGGGGGCCGGGAGCCTCGCGCCCGCAACGTGCCTGAAGCACGCATTTTTTTATCAGGGAGCAGGATGAAACCAACCTTCTTACGCCGCGGCGCGCTTCTGCTGACCGCGCTGATCGTGGCCGGCTGCAGCAGTAAAAAAGAGCCGCAGGCGCCGGCGCGCCAGCCCGCAGATGTTAAAGCGCAGATTGAGCAGCTGCTGCCCGGGTACGTGACGCAAAAATCAGCCTGGGCTGATGACATCTATACCGCTTTCCGTGTCCAGCAGCTCGATACGAGCGCCAGCAATCTGTGCGCGGTGATCGCCGTCGCCGGGCAGGAGTCAAATTTCAGCGCCGATGCTGAGGTGCCCGGGCTGCCAAAAATTGCCTGGGGGGAGATTGACCGGCGCGCGGCAAAGCTGCACATTCCGGCATTTCTGGTGCGGACTGCGCTGCTGATCAAATCCTCCAATGGTGAAAGCTACGCCGCGCGGCTGGACAAGGTGCGCAGTGAAAAGGAGCTGAGCGCCATTTTTGATGATTTTATCGATATGGTGCCGATGGGGCAGACGCTGTTTGGCAAACTGAACCCGGTACACACCGGCGGGCCGATGCAGGTAAGCGTTGCCTTTGCCGAGGCGCATGCGCAGGGCTACCCGTATGCCATCGATGGTTCGATCCGGCGCGAGGTGTTCAGCCGGCGCGGAGGGATCTGGTTCGGCACGAAGCATCTGCTGGGCTATCCGGCAGACTATAGTCAGCCGCTCTATCGCTTTGCCGACTTTAACGCAGGCTGGTATGCCAGCCGCAACGCGGCGTTTCAGGCCGCGATTGCGCGCGCCAGTGGGATCCGCCTCGCGCTGGATGGCGACCTGATCAATTACGGCAGCGAGCAGGCGGGCTCGACTGAGCTGGCGGTGCGTACGCTGGGCAAACGCCTCGATATGAGCGACCGGGAAATTCGCCGCGATCTGGAAAAAGGGGATACGGCGGACTTCAGCAATACAACTTTGTGGAAACAGACCTTTATTCTGGCGGATAAAATGGCGGGCAAGCGGGTGCCGCGTGAGATGCTGCCGGGGATCAAACTGGAGAGCCCGAAAATTACCCGTAATCTGACCACCGCGTGGTTTGCCCAGCGGGTTAACAGCCGATATCAGCAGTGTATGACGCGCCGTTGAGGCGGCATGGTATACACTTCACTCTGACCCTGTAATTTCTATTTGAGAGGTGCATCATGGATCGATATCCACGTAATGATTCGTTTGTGCAGCCGGCGTCGGCCGGGCTGCAGGCCTATATGGCTCAGGTGTACGGCTGGATGACCTGCGGCCTGCTGCTCACCGCGTTTGTCTCCTGGTTTGCCGCGCGTACGCCTGCGGTCATGGAGCTGGTGTTCGCTAACCGCATTACCTTCTTTGGCCTGATCATCGCACAGCTGGCGCTGGTCTTTGTGCTGTCGGGTCTGGTCCAGCGTATGAGCGGGGCCGTGGCGACGGCGCTGTTTATGCTCTATTCGGCGCTGACCGGCCTGACCATGGCGAGTATTTTTCTGGTTTACACCTACTCGTCTATCGCCAGCACCTTTTTTGTTACCGCCGGAATGTTTGGGGCGATGAGCTTTTACGGCTACACCACCAAACGCGATCTGAGCCGTATCGGCAGCCTGCTGTTTATGGCGCTGATTGGTATCGTGCTGGCGTCGCTGGTGAACTTCTGGCTGAAAAGCCCGGCGCTGATGTGGGCTATTACCTATATCGGCGTGGTGGTGTTTGTGGGGCTGACCGCCTATGACACGCAGAAACTGAAAGCGGTGGGTGAAAATATTGACGCCCGCGATAGCGAAAACCTGCGTCGCTACTCCATTATGGGGGCGCTGACGCTCTACCTCGACTTCATCAATCTGTTTTTGATGCTGCTGCGGATTTTCGGCAACCGCCGCTAAGACGCCGGCTTTATCTTTACCGGGGGCGCAGCGATGCGCCCCCGTTTTTTATCCTTCCAGCTGCGGTTACTGCTCTGCCATTTTCTGCTGATTTTTGTGTCGCAGATGCTTCGCCCGGCTCTCCAGCCAGAGATAAAGCACCAGCGCCAGCAGCAGCGGCAGAATGAAGTAAAGAACACGGTATGCAAGCAGCGCGGCGATAATTTCACCGTGTGACGCGTGCTGTCCGCTCAGCAGCGCCAGAAACACCGCTTCCAGCACGCCGATACCCGCCGGAATATGAATAATGACGCCGGCAATACTGCTGATCAGCAGCACGCCCAGCACGATGGGATAGTCCACTTCACGCATCAGCAGCAGCCAGATAATGGTGCCCATCACCATCCAGTTTGCGCAGGAGACGGCAAACTGGAACAGCGCCATACGCAGTGAAGGCAGCTGCAGCCGCTGGCCCTTCACCGTCCACTGCCGCTTTTTCGCAAAGGCGCAGGCCCAGAGATAGACTGCCGTCAGCAGCAGCAGTATGCCTCCGATGATACGCAGCGTGCCTTCACCGATAAACCAGCGTGGCGGAATCGGCACCATGCCGGAGACAAACACCACGCCGCCCAGTAAAATATAGCCAAGCCAGTTAGTGGCAATGCTCAGTGAAAAAATACGGGTGATGGTGCTGCCTGACAGACCCAGGCGTGAATAGAGGCGGTAGCGCATGGCGACGCCGCCCACCCAGGTGCTGAGCGTCAGATTAAAGGCGTAGCAGATAAACGACACCAGCATGACCTGCCGCTTCGACAGCTTATGGCCGCAGTAGACCCGGCCAATCAGATCGTATAAGCCGTAGGTAATATAACTGACAATCACCAGCCCGGCGGCACCCAGCACCACATAGCGGTTGTAGCCGGTGATAACCTTGTAGACATCTTCCCAGTTGACTTTGCGCGCGTAGACCACCAGCAGAACAACGACGGCAATAAAAAAGAGCCACGTGAGAATTTTTTTCGCCAGCCGCCACTTCGGATTCTTTTTGCTCATCAGGATTTCGCTCCTTCATTATTGGCTTCCACCCGATCCTGCGTCTCCATCTCAGGCTGAACCGGAGGCGAGACCTGGGATAGCTGAGGCGTATGCGCAGGCAGCCAGCCAGCAATGGCCGGGAAGTGGCGCAGAAAGTGGAAGACAATGACGCCTTTGGTTAACTGCCACCAGTTGCGCGGCGGCAGTTTGTCATCCTGGACGCGCACACAGTCGTGCTGAATCAGGCCTTCCAGATTATCGCGCAGCGTCTGGTTGAAAGCGCGGTCGTGAATGATCAGGTTAGCTTCAAGATTAAGCGACAGGCTCAGCGGATCGAGGTTACTGGAGCCGACGGTGGTCCAGTGCTGATCCTGCACCGCGACCTTGCCATGCAGTGGCCGGCGGCAATACTCATAGACCTCCACGCCGCCATCCACCAGATAGTTATAGAGCAGCTCGGCTCCTACTTTCACAATCGGCATATCGGGCTCACCCTGCACAATCAGCCGCACGCGCACGCCGCGCCGGGCAGCGTTGCGCATCTCGCGCAGCAGGCGATAGCAGGGAAGAAGTAGGCATTAGCGATAATCACGTCGCGTTTCGCTTTGCGCAGCATATCCAGATAGTGCTGCTCAATGTCGTCGCGGTGTTCATTGTTGTCGCGATAAACAAACAGCACCTGAGCGCTGCCGGGCTGGGCATTAACGGCCACATGTCTTGACGGTTTTCCCCACCAGCGGCGGGTGATCTGATCGCTGCCCATCGCCATCTGGACAAAGCGGGCGATATCGATCACCACCGGCCCCTTTACCTCCACGGCATAATCCTGTTTCGCTTCCGGACCGTAATCGGTGTTGTGCTCAGCCGAGAAATTGATGCCGCCGACAAAGGCGATCTGCTCATCGATCACTACGATTTTACGGTGCAGACGGCGAAAAAGATTGGTACGCATCCCCATGACCAGCGGGCGCGGATCGTAGTAGATAAACCGAACGCCCGCCTCCGTAAGGGTATTAACAAACTCATCAGAGAGATCGGGAGAGCCATAGCCATCTACCATGACTTCGACCTTCACGCCGCGCTGTGCCGCCGCCAGCAGGTCACGGTGCAGCGCCTTACCTACGTTATCTTCAAAAAGAATAAAGGTTTCGAGCAGCAGCGTGCGCTCGGCGCGCTGGATGGCACCCGATACGCGCGGAAAAAACGCTTCGCCATTCTCCAGCAGGCGCAGCTGGTTGCCGTCACGCCAGTTGAAATTCATAGGAATATCTCCACCGCCAGCGGCGCATGATCGGACAGATGAGACCAGGGTTTGACCGGCAGCGCCCAGGGCTGGCTGACGGACGCATTACGAATATAGATACGATCGAGGCGTAAGAGCGGAAAGCGTGCCGGGAACGTGCGCGCCGGCCGGCCATTTTTCAGGCTGAACACCTCTTTCAAACCGGCACCGCGCTGCAGAAAACGGTTAGCGCGCACCTGCCAGTCGTTGAAATCCCCGGCTACGACCAGCGGTGCATCCGCTGGCAGCGCGTTGATCACCTCGCACATCATCTTCATCTGCGTCAGCCGATGCTTCTCTTTCAGGCCAAGATGGACGCAAATTACATGCAGCGGCTGTGCCCGGTCGGGCAGCGTAATCTGGCAGTGCAGCATGCCGCGCTTTTCGCTGCCAGCAACGGAAATGTCGCGATTTTGATATTCAGCAATAGGAAAGCGTGACAGTATCGCGTTGCCGTGGTGGCCTTCGGGATAAACCGCGTTGCGGCCATAGGCGAAGTCGTGCCACATGGTGTCAGCCAGATACTCATAATGTGAGTTCTCAGGCCACGCTTCTATCTGTGCGGCATGAATAGCGTGGGTACCCATTACCTCCTGTAAAAAGACGATATCCGCTGATGTGGCGCGTACGGCGTCGCGTAATTCCGGCAGAATAAAACGACGATTAAACGTGGTGAAACCTTTATGGGTATTGATCGTCAGGACTTTAAATGAAAATCCTTGCGTGTTTTGTGGCATACTGCGACGCGCTCCTTTTCATCATGAATAGAACAAAGTGTAGTCTTTGTCACAAACGGGTGGTGCCAGGGCGAGAAAATTAAGGTCTTATCTGAAATTTGTTTTACATTGAGGAAATCCGTCTGGCTTCGGTCAGATACACTTGGGCGACCTGTTGGGTCTGCCAGGAGAAAAGTATGAAATGGTCTAATCGTGTTCAGATTGTTACCGGTCAAACCTGTCTGCACATCGCCACGCATTTGCTGGTAATTGCCGCACTGGTCTGGGGCTGGAAACATAAGGCACTGGTTGAAGTGAGCAGTACCCTGGTGGCAGCTTATGCGGTGGTGTTTATCTCCATGCTGGCCCTGCAGCGTAGTGCCCGTTTACGCCGTATGGGTGACACTCTGGAAGAGGTCACCACAACCTACTATTTTGGCGCAGCGATGCTGACGCTGTTCCTGATCTCACGCTTTTTCCATAACAACCTGCTGATTGGTTGCCTGGGCGTGGTCATGCTGGTGGGTCCGGCGCTGGTCTCTCTGCTGGCCAGAGAACCTGCCCCCCGCGTGGAGAAAAAGCGTAGCTGACCGCCGCGCATTCCGCCAGTCAGGGAGCCTTAAAGGCTCCCTTTTTATTGCCTGCTGCACGCCACGCCACGCAGCAACAACCGGCGACGCGCCTGTTTTGCAGGTCGCAGTGTGCAGGGAAAGCTGATACACTCGCCCCCTTACGCATGGTAGTTTGTGCCCTTTTCACACGCAGGCCCCCGGGGCTGCGTCATATCCCCCCTGAAAACTACATCGCGCAGCGCGATCAGGGCGGTTCGGAGTAATACACCTGCATGTCCTTTGACTCTCTCGGCTTGAATGCCGATATTTTGCGTGCGGTAGCAGAACAGGGCTATCGCGAACCGACGCCAATTCAGCGTCAGGCAATTCCCGTAGTGCTGGCTGGCCGCGACCTGCTGGCGAGTGCCCAGACCGGCACCGGTAAGACCGCCGGTTTTACGCTGCCTCTGCTGCAGCGTCTTTCTGAAAACCCTGCCGCTGCACGCGGCCGCCGCCCGGTGCGCGCGCTGATCCTGACGCCAACGCGTGAGCTGGCCGCACAGGTCGGTGAGAACGTGCGCGAATACAGCCAGTACCTGAACATGCGTTCTCTGGTGGTATTTGGTGGCGTCAGCATTAATCCGCAGATGATGAAACTGCGCGGCGGCGTTGACGTACTGGTGGCGACGCCAGGCCGTCTGCTGGATCTGGCGCATCAGAATGCGGTTGATCTCTCGCAGGTAGAAATTCTGGTGCTGGATGAAGCCGATCGCATGCTCGATATGGGCTTTATTCACGATATCCGTCGCGTCCTGGCGAAGCTGCCGGCGAAGCGTCAGAACCTGCTGTTCTCAGCAACCTTCTCCGATGAAATCAAAACGCTGGCAGAAAAACTGCTGACTAATCCGGAGCAGGTCGAAGTTGCCCGCCGCAACACCGCGTCAGAGCAGGTGTCGCAGCAGGTGCACTTTGTTGATAAAAAGCGCAAGCGGGAACTGCTGTCGCTGATGATTGGCCGTGACAACTGGCAGCAGGTACTGGTGTTTACCCGTACCAAGCATGGTGCCAACCATCTGGCTGAGCAGCTGAATAAAGATGGCATCACCGCGGCGGCTATCCACGGTAATAAGAGTCAGGGCGCCCGTACCCGCGCGCTGGCTGATTTTAAATCGGGCAGCATTCGCGTGCTGGTCGCTACCGATATCGCTGCACGCGGTCTTGATATCGAAGAGCTGCCGCACGTAGTGAACTATGAGCTGCCAAACGTAGCGGAAGATTACGTACACCGTATCGGTCGTACCGGACGCGCGGCGGCAACCGGCGCCGCGCTGTCGCTGGTCTGCGTTGATGAGCACAAGCTGCTGCGTGATATCGAACGCCTCCTGAAGCGTGAGATCCCGCGCATTGCGCTGCCGGGGTTTGAGCCGGATCCGAGCATTAAAGCGGAGCCGATCCAGAATGGTCGCCAGCAGCAGCCGCGCGGTCGTGGTCAGGGGCAGGGCG
>NZ_MIPP01000067.1 GCF_002095385.1 Pantoea eucrina
CGCATCGACCGCGGTGGGGATTGGCGCGCTCGGCGCGCTGGTAGGTCTCGGCCTTGCCGCTGCTGGCGGCGGCGGCGGTGATGGCGCAAATACCGGTACAACAACAACCACAACGGGCACGACCCGCTGATAATACGCTTTGACTCCTGACCACACCGCCGTGTGGTTATTTTTTGCTTTTGTTTTTTAGACAGGGATACACACAGTGCGCCAACTCTCTTTGCTGCTGCTTTGTCTGTTGCTGCAGGCCTGCACACAGACGCAAAAAGGTCTTGAGCAGACCGTTATGCTTGCCGTCAATGGTCCCGACGACGTCACGGTCAGTGCCGAACAGATTCAGAAACTCCCTTACGCCAGTATGTACGCCCGCATCGACAATGGCGCACGTATCTTTGTGGTACTCGGCTACCTTGAAGCGGGTCAGCAAAAGTGGGTGACTCAGGACAAAGCCATGCTGGTGATGCAGCATGGCCGCCTGGTGAAAACGCTGGGACTGCGCGACAACCTGCAGGCGGTCAGCAACCTCGCCGGGGATCCGCTGGCTGATGCGCTGCATCTGCAGAACGGTGCCAGCTGGACACGCGTCGTGCAGTGGCGTGAACAGGATCGGGTACGCGCCGCAACGGCGGTCTCGCAGTTTGAGCGCGGCACCGATGAAGTGCTGACGCTGGCGGGAGAAGCGATACCGTGCCGCGTCTGGCAGGAAAATGTGTCGATGGCGAGCCTGAACCGCACCTGGCAGAACACGTTCTGGATCGACAACCGCGACGGCACGGTGCTGCAGGCGCAGCAGATGCTTGCCGCTGACCAGTTTCCTGTTGTAACCACCCTTCTGAAGCCGGCTAAATCATGAAAAAAATAATCACTCTGCTGGCTGCACTGGCTCTGCCTGCGGCAGGCAACGCGCTGGCCGCAGGCCAGATTACCGTGCACGCTGCGACAGGCGATAGCAGCATGCAGATTGATGACGTTCAGCGTCTGAGCCAGCTGCTGACGCATCCCGGCCTCAATACCTGGTGGCCCGGCACCGTCATAGCAGAGCGCGGTGCTACCGCTGCCGTACAGCAACAGCGCCACCAGCTGCTGACCGATCTGCGCGCCTGGCAGGGCAGCAGCGATGCCGCACTCGGCGCAACCATCGGTGCAGTGATCCGGCAGCTCAACGCGCTGCCGGTTACCGGCCGGCAGTTTACCTCGCTGGATATCGACTGGCTGCGGCTGCATCCGGAAGCGGATCGTGCGCTGCAGGGCAGTTATGACCTCTATACCCTGCCGGAACCGCACCAGGTACTGATTATGGGCGCCCTCGCCCGGCCTGGCGCAGAGAGCTGGCAGCCCGGACGCAGCGTACGCGACTATCTCGCCGCACACGAACGCCTGACCGGCGGCGATCGCAGCGTGGCCACCGTTATTGCGCCATCTGGCGAGGTCCGTCAGGTTCCGGTCGCCTACTGGAATCAGCGTCATGCTGAAGTTGAACCCGGCAGCATTATCTGGCTCGGCTTTACCTCATGGAGCCTGCCGTGGGGCCAGGCAGATTTAAATACGCGTCTGATTTCTGTTCTGACTCACCGGATCCCGCAATAATGAAAAAACAACTACTGCTCAGCCTGCTGGCTGCATCTGTCTCTGCCGCCTGCCAGGTGCAGGCTGAAACCTGGCCGCAGCCGGTGGGTCCTTCACAATCCGATTTTGGCGGCGTCGGCCTGCTGCAGACGCCTACCGCCCGCATGGCGAAAGAGGGTGAATTCAGCCTTAACGCGCGGGATAACGATCAGTATCGCTACTACTCCGCCTCGCTTCAGCTTCTGTCGTGGCTGGAAACCACCGTACGCTATACCGATGTGCGGACCCGTCGCTACAGCGGCGTGGAAGATTTCAGCGGCAACCAGAGTTATAAAGATAAAGCGTTCGATCTGAAACTGCGCCTCTGGCAGGAGAGCTACTGGCTGCCGGAGGTGGCGGTGGGTTCACGCGACCTCGGCGGTACCGGGCTGTTTGACAGCGAATATCTGGTGGCGTCTAAAGCCTGGGGGCCGTTCGATTTTACGCTGGGCCTTGGCTGGGGCTATCTCGGCAACAGCGGCACCGTGAAAAACCCGTTTTGCTCTTACAGCGACAGCTATTGCAGCCGCACCGGTGGCGGCACGGCTGGTTCAGTCAATGGCTCACAGCTGTTTCATGGCCCTGCTGCCCTGTTTGGCGGCGTGGAGTATCAGACGCCGTGGCAGCCGCTGCGCCTTAAGCTGGAGTATGAGGGCAACGACTATCAGGATGACTTTGCCGGACGGCTGGAGCAGCGCAGCAAAGTCAACGCCGGTGCGATTTATCGCCTTACTGACTGGGCAGATATCAATGCCAGCTATGAGCGCGGCAACACCTTTATGTTTGGCGTCACCATTCGCACCAACTTCAACGATCTGCGCCAGACGCATATCGATACGCCGAAGCCTGCTTACGACCCGCATCCGCAGGGCGATCTGCTGGATTCTGCCGTGGTCGCCAGCCAGCTTAGCGCACTGAAGTATGACGCCGGATTCAATGGCCCGCGCATTCAGACCAAAGGCGCTACCCTTTACGTCAGCGGTGAGCAGATCAAATATCGCGATACGCGCGAAGGCGTTGATCGCGCCAATCGTATTATGATGAATCACCTGCCGACCGGCATTGACACGATTGCCGTCACGGAGTCGCGCTTTAATATGCCGCAGGTGACGACGCGCACGCAGGTTGCCAGCCTGCATAATACGCTCAGCGGCTATCCGCTGGGGCATGAGCAGCCGCTGCAGCAGTCGCGCGTTAATCCGGTCGATCCGGGCGTAACCGAGCAGGGCCTGTTTATGCGTAAAGATCGCCTGAACTACAGCCTGTCACCGGTGCTCAACCAGTCAGTTGGCGGGCCGGAAAGCTTCTATATGTATCAGGTTGGCGCGATGGCAAACGCGGATTACTGGCTGACCGATCACCTGCTGGTGGGCGGCAGCCTGTTCGGCAATATCGTGAACAACTATGACCGCTTCAATTATAACGGCGCGCCCTCTGACTCCACGCTGCCGCGCGTGCGTACCCATATCCGCGACTATGTGAAAAACAATGTCTACGTAAACGATCTGCAGGCCAACTATATGCATTACCTCGGTAATAACCTGTATGGTCAGGTTTATGGCGGCTATCTGGAGACCATGTATGGCGGCGCCGGTGCTGAAGTGCTCTACCGCCCGGTAGACAGCAACTGGGCGGTGGGCGTTGATGCCAACTATGTCAAACAACGCGACTGGGACAACATGATGCAGTTCCGCGACTACAAAGCGCCAACCGGTCATCTGACCGCCTACTGGCGCCCGTGGTTTATGCAGGATGTGCTGGTGAAAGCGAGCGTGGGGCAATACCTGGCGAAGGATAAAGGCGCCACGCTGGATATCTCCAAACGCTACGACAGCGGCGTCACCGTGGGCTTCTACGCCACCAAAACCAACGTTTCATCTGAAGCGTATGGCGAAGGCGACTTTACCAAAGGCTTCTATATTTCGGTTCCGATGGATCTGTTTACCGTCACGCCAACGCGCGGCCGTGCACAGGTGAACTGGGTGCCGCTGACGCGTGATGGTGGCCAGATGCTGAGTCGTAAATATCAGCTCTACGATCTGACCGCCGATCGCGACGCGCGGTTTAATTAAGATCGGGCGCGGGGTAACACCCGCGCACTCTATCTGTGCTGATGCTCTCCACCCCTCTTTCCCCTGGCATCAGTCAGACTCCGCACGCTTTCTTTCCTCATTGCTCACAGATCCGACCAGCACAACTGCATTTGCCTCCATAATGGTTAAAACGAAAATGGTTTCCACGTACAACGCTGAAATGGAGCAACTATGGCTACCCCGGTACCGGCTAAACGCGGAAAAAAACCTCGCGTTACCTCCCCTGCGGCTACGCCGCCGGCTGGCGGTCAGGTTCAGTCGCTGACGCGCGGCCTGCGTCTGCTGGAGCTAATTGCCGACGCGCACGGCAGCGTGGCGCTGACCGAGCTGGCGCAGCAGGCGGGCCTGCCAAATTCAACCACGCATCGTCTGCTCTCCACGATGCAGCAGCAGGGCTTTGTGCATCAGGTGGGCGATCTGGCTACTGGACGATTGGCGCCCACGCCTTTGTGGTGGGCAGCAGTTTTCTGCAGAGCCGCAATCTGCTGGCCATTGTGCATCCGGTGTTACGGCGACTGATGGAGGAAGCTGGCGAGACGGTGAATCTGGCGGTGCTGGACCTGAGTGATTATCAGGCGGTGATTGTTGATCAGGTGCAGTGCACGCAGCTGATGCGTATGTCAGCCCCGATTGGCGGCAAGCTGCCGATGCACGCTTCCGGCGCCGGGAAAGCTTTTCTGGCCCATCTGAATGACGATCAGGTAACTGCACTGCTGCATCAGAAAGGCCTGCACGGCTATACGCCTAAAACGCTGATGTCGCCGCATACGCTGAAAGAGAATCTGGCGCTGATCCGCAAAATGGGCTTCTCGCATGATGATGAGGAGCATGCGCTGGGGCTGCGCTGCGTGGCGGCACCTATTTATGACGAGCACGGCGACGCGTTTGCCGCGATCTCTATTTCAGGCCCGCTGGCCCGTATGACGGACGATCGTATTACCGAGCTGGGTGCGCTGGTGATCCGCGCCGCCCGAACGGTCACGCAGACGTACGCCGGGCGTTAAACTGCTACCGTGGCGTAGCGCACGCTGAAGCGCCGGGCGTTACGCCACGCCATCGCCTCTTCAACATGGCCATTGCGGATCTGCGCCTGCAGCGATCGCCACCAGCCGGGGTCAAACAGCTGCGGATGCAGCGTCTGCAGCAGCCTGCCGGTCGCGGGTTCGCTGCAGAGCGCGTAACGGAACGTCTCCGGAAATATGTCATCGGGCCCGACGCTGTACCAGGGCTCTGCCTGCAGCTCCTGCTCTTCATAACGCGCGGGCGGAACGTCACGGAATATCAGCTCAGTCATCAGGCGGATTTCATCGTAGTCATAAAACACCACGCGCCCGTGGCGCGTCATACCGAAATTTTTAAACAGCATATCGCCGGGAAAAATGTTAGCCGCCGCCAGCTGACAGATGGCATTGCCATACTCCTCCAGCGCATGCCGACGCTGCGCCTCGCTGGCGTGCTGCAGCCAGAGGTTGAGCGGCTCCATGCGACGCTCCAGCCAGAGATGACGAATGATAACGTTCTCATCGCGCAGCGTGATCTTTTCCGGTATATCGCGCATGAACTCCGCCATCAGCGCGTCCGGGATTCGCGCGCGCGGCAGGGCAAAATAGCGAAACTCCTGCGTATCCGCCATGCGTCCGACGCGATCGTGCTCTTTGACCAGCCGGTAGCAGTCGTGCACCTGCGCTTCCGTTACCTCCTTTTGCGGCGCGAAACGGTCTTTAATGACCTTGAATACCCGATCGTAGCCCGGCAGAGTAAACACCAGCATCACCATGCCGCGCACGCCAGGCGCAGGCGCAAATGCGCCATCATGGTGTGCCAGATAGTGCAGATATTCGCGGTAGCTCTCGGTTTTACCGTGTTTCTGGCAGCCAATGGCGATATAGCGCTCGGCGAGGGTTTTGCCTGGCAGCAGCGGCTGCAGCCACGCCACCAGCGCCGCAGGCACCGGGGCGTAAACCATGAAGCTGGCGCGGGCGAAGCCAAATACGATGCTCGCCTCATCGCGATCCGTCAGGCAGGTATCGATCCACAGCTGTCCATCGCTGTCGCGCTGGATCGGCAGCAGACAGGGCAGGATCTCACCGCTGCGGAACTGCAGCCGCGCGACAATCCACGCGGTTTTGTTACGATAGAAAAGTTCGCTGGCGACCTCCAGCACGGCACCGGCCAGCTGCGCCGCGCTGAACTGCTCCTTCAGATGCCGCTCAATCCAGCGGATATCGCGTGCCCGATCCTGCCACGTCAGCCGCAGGGGAAGATCGGACAGCAGCTGCCGCAGCGCACTCTGCCAGTCCGGCCGGGGAGCATAGCGACGCGACAGTGGACGCTGCGCTTCCGGTTGTTGCAAACCCGGCTGCGAGGAGTGAATAAACAGCCGCTCCGGAAACAGATGGCTGTGCCCCTGCAGCCGGCAGTAAACGGAGTTAAAAAAGCTCTCTGCAATTTCATGGCGCGGATAGCCCGGCAGCAGCGTCTCATAGTGCGCCTTTACCCGCAGCCAGAAGGCGGTATCCCACTCCGCCTGCCCGTTCAGCACGCGCAACTGACTGACTACCAGGGTGACATGATGATCATACAGATGTATGCGCTCCTTCATGGCGCGCTGCGCCGCCGGCCAGTCCGCCTGCTCAAACCGCTGCTGCGCACCGGCGGTGATATCGAGAAAACGACCGTACTGCGCGTCAAAGCCCTGCAGAATGGTATGGGCAATAAGGGATTCTCCGGGTGACATCAGTTATCTCCGGTACGCGGTGGCCATGAGCCGCTGCACAGCAGCGGCGCCTCTCTTGCCGATCCGATCAGAACTGCGCGGTTTCCGTTGAGCCGGTCAGGGCCGTCACAGAAGATGCGCCGCCCTGAATCACCGTGGTGATGCGATCAAAGTAACCGGTGCCCACTTCCTGCTGATGCGATGAAAAGGTGTAGCCTTTGTCGCGCGCCGCAAATTCCGGCTGCTGCACTTTTTCAACGTAGTGGCGCATCCCCTCGCCCTGCGCGTACGCGTGCGCCAGGTCAAACATGCTGAACCACATGCTGTGGATCCCGGCCAGCGTAATAAACTGAAAGCGATAGCCCATGTCGCTCAGCGCCTGCTGAAAGCGTGCGATGGTGCGATCGTCGAGGTTTTTCTTCCAGTTAAATGAAGGCGAGCAGTTATAGGCCAGCAGTTTGCCGGGATAGCGCGCGTGTATCGCGTCAGCAAAGCGCTGCGCCAGCGCCAGATCGGGCGTGGAGGTTTCACACCATAAAACATCGGCATAGGGCGCATAGGCAAGACCGCGGCTGATCGCCTGCTCGATCCCGGCACGGGTGCGATAAAATCCCTCCGGCGTACGTTCACCGGTGATAAACGCGCCGTCGTTCGGATCGCAGTCAGAAGTAATTAAGTCAGCAGCATCCGCATCGGTGCGCGCAATCAGCACGGTTGGCACATTCATGACATCAGCCGCAAGGCGTGCAGCTATCAGTTTCTGAATCGCGTCCTGCGTTGGCACCAGCACCTTACCGCCCATATGGCCGCATTTTTTTACCGCCGCCAGCTGATCTTCAAAATGCACGGCGCCAGCCCCGGCCACAATCATCGATTTCATCAGCTCAAAAGCGTTCAGTACGCCGCCAAAGCCCGCCTCCGCATCGGCCACTATCGGCAGAAAATAGTCGACATACGCGTCATCCTCCGGCGACAGGCCGCTGGCCCACTGGATCTGATCGGCGCGCTGAAAGCTCTGATTAATCCGCTGCACCACCTCCGGTACAGAGTTAACCGGATAGAGCGACTGATCGGGATACATTTGCCCGGCGAGGTTCGCATCCGCCGCCACCTGCCAGCCAGAGAGATAAATAGCTTCGATACCGGCTTTCGCCTGCTGCAGCGCCTGACCGCCGGTTAATGCGCCGAGACTGTTGATATAACCTTTTGCCGCACCGCCGTTAAGCAGCGACCAGAGCCTGACGGCGCCCCGCTCTGCCAGCGTGCAGGCCGGCGTCACCGATCCGCGCAGGCTGATGACCTCCTCCGCCCGATAGGGACGCGTGATACCGTTCCAGCGCGCATCCTGCCAGCTCATTTCCAGCTGTGTGATCTGTTGTGTCCGATTCATAGCACTCTCTCCGGGGTCAGGGCAGCAGGCGGTAGCCTGGCAGCGTCAGAAATGGAACCAGCTCGTTATCCGTGGTGATTTGCGCCATCAGCGCGGCTGCATCTTCAAAGCGTCCCTGCTGAAAACGTTCGTCGCCGTAGCGCTGACGCAGCGCGGCCAGCTCTTCGTCAAGAAACTGCTCAAACAGGGCAGCGGTGACCAGCTGGCCATCACTCAGGATCTGTTTGTGACGGATCCACTGCCAGATAGAGGCGCGGGCGATTTCAGCCGTTGCCGCATCTTCCATCAGTCCCTCAATCGGCACGCAGCCGTTACCGCTAATCCACGCTTCCAGATACTGCAGCGCAACGCGGATGTTTGCGCGCATGCCCGCTTCGGTACGTAAACCGCGACAGGGACGCAGCAGCCGCTCAGCCGTTACCGGCGAATCGGTATCACGCGTCACATGCAGCTGATTGGCGCGATCGCCCAGCTGGCGATCAAACACCTTCATGGCAATATCTGCCAGGCCAGGATGCGCAACCCATGTCCCGTCATGGCCGTTACCCGCTTCGCGCGCTTTATCTTCCTCAACTTTATCTTTTACCCACGCATTGCGCGTCTCTTCCTGCGCCGGAATGAGTGCAGACATGCCGCCCATTGCCAGTACGCCGCGCCGGTGGCAGGTTTTAATCAGCAGCCGGGAGTACGTATCCAGAAAGGGCTGATCCATGGTGATCTGCTGCCGATCGGGCAGAATGCGATCGCTATGCTGGCCCAGCGTTTTGATGTAGCTGAAGATGTAATCCCAGCGGCCGCAGTTAAGCGCCACCGCGTGGTCGCGCAGCTCCCACAGGATCTCATCCATCTGAAACACCGCGGGCAGCGTTTCAATCAGTACCGTGGCCTTGATCGTGCCGCGCGGCAGATCAAATCGATCTTCGCTGAAGCGGAAGATCTCACGCCACCATGCCACCTCACTGGCGTGTTCGGTTTTAGGCAGATAAAACCACGGCGCGTGCCCTTTCTCCTGCAGTGCCCGCACGTTATGGAACACGTAGAGGGCAAAATCGAACAGGCCAGCCGGAATCGCTTTATCGCGCCATTCCACATGTTTTTCAGCCAGATGTAATCCGCGTACCCGGCACATCAGCAGTGCAGGATCGGAGCGCAGCTGGTAGATCCGGCCATCATCGCGCGTGAATCGCAGCGTACCGGCGACCGCTTCACGCAGCACCTGCTGCCCTTCAATCAGCTTGCTCCAGCACGGAGCCAGCGAATCCTCGAAATCCGCCATAAAAACCTTAACGTTGGCGTTCAGCGCGTTAATGGTCATTTTGCGATCGGGTGGCCCGGTAATTTCGACCCGGCGATCGCACAGCAGCTCAGGCAGCGGGCGCACCTGCCATTCATTTTCACGAATGGAAGTGGTTTCCGCATTAAAGTCAGGCAGCGCTCCGCGATCGTAGTCCCGCTGGCGCTGCTGCCGCGCTTTAAGCAGTCGATCGCGTTCCGGGGCAAAGCGCACGACCAGCGCCTGCAGAAAATCGATAGCCGCCGGCGTCAGCAGTTGCTGCTCCCCGTCTGAGAAGGGCTGAGTGAAGGTCAGCGTAGAGTGAATAATCGTGTCTGTCATGCTGGCTCTCTCCTGAAGCGATCCTGGTTTACTGCCGGGATCGGAATACTGGATGTTTTGTAACCGACAGGATCAGAGCATATGCATTTTAATTTTTATTTCAAAAACTATTTCCATTTTATGAAAAGATAAGCATTAACTCTCTGTATATACTGTTATTTAAAGTATCAAAATAAAGGCAATGGTTTCTGCTTTGGAAAAGACATAAAAAAACCGCGATGGCCTGAGGGCGATCGCGGTGGAGAGAAGCTAAAAAGAGATCAGTCGAGAGTCGGATTCATATGGCGCAGATCAAACGGCGTGATCTGGTAAACATAGTAGTTCAGCCAGTTAGAGAACAGCAGGTTGCCGTGGCTGCGCCAGGTCGCACGCGGCGGCAGGGCCGGATTGTTCTGCGGGAAATAGTTAAACGGGACTTCCGGCTGCAGACCCGCATCATTATCCCGGTGAAATTCACCTGCAAGGGTCAGCGCGTCATATTCCGGGTGCCCGGTTACAAAGGCCAGCCGCTTGTCCCGGCTCGCCATCAGATAAGCGCCGGTTGCCTCAGATTCAGCAAACAGTTCGAGATCGGTGTAGTCGCGTATAAGCTGGCTGGGAAAATCCGCATAGCGCGAATGCGGCGCCAGAAAATTGTCATCAAAGCCGCGCGTCAGCAAAGCGTGCGGATGCAGGATCTGATGTTCATAGACGCCTGACAGTTTGTTTTGCCGCGTCTGCTTGGGAATACCATACAGAATGTTCAGCGCAGCCTGTACCGCCCAGCAGACAAACAGCGTAGAGGTGACATGCTCGTTTGCCCAGTGCAGCACGCGCTGGATCTGCGGCCAGTAGGCGACGTCGTTAAAGTCAACCAGACCCAGCGGCGCACCTGTCACAATCAGGCCATCGAAGTTATCGTGCTGTATCTCTTCGAAATTGCAGTAAAAGTTATTCAGATGTTCGCTGGGAGTATTGCGCGATTCGCGGCTGTCTATCCGCAATAGCTGCACATCAATTTGCAGCGGTGAGTTGGAGAGCAGACGTAAAAACTGATTTTCAGTCTCGATCTTTTTTGGCATCAGGTTAAGGATCAGTACTTTTAACGGGCGGATCTCCTGAACACGGGCGCGCGATGAGGTCATCACAAACACATTTTCATCACGTAAGAAATTCACTGCCGGTAATTCGTCGGGCACCCTGATTGGCATAACCTGCTCACCTCTTGCTGATAACCATATAAACGTTTAGACATCCAGATGCCCGAGATTAGCCTGGCATACGCGGAATGTCGAGACTTCATGCTATTTATGAAAATGTTTCAGCTTAATGTGGCATAACCGACAGCGACAGAGAAGAAAGGAAATTTCGCCGGCACTAAAAGCGAGACGGTAAGATCTTTTTTGAGGTAAAAAAAGTACCCATAGCATGCTGATGCTTCAGCAATACCCGTGAGCGAACGTAAAAGTTATTTTCTGCA
>NZ_MIPP01000068.1 GCF_002095385.1 Pantoea eucrina
TGCCGCCCGCGGCAAAGCCGCCGGTAACGCCTGCTCCGGACGCCCGGCGCGTGCCGATGCGCGGCGTATGGCTCACCACCGTTTCGCGCCTCGACTGGCCGCCAGTGACATCGGTGACGGCTGCACCCGCTGAGCGTGTGCGTCTGCAGCAGGCGTCGCTTATCGCAAAACTGGACCAGTTAAAGCAGCTCGGGATCAACACAGTGTTTTTCCAGGTCAAGCCTGACGGTACCGCGCTCTGGTCCTCAAAGATCCTGCCGTGGTCCGATACCCTGACCGGCCATATCGGAGAGTGTCCCGGCTACGATCCGCTGGCGTTTCTGCTGAAAGAAGCCCATCAGCGTGGCATAAAAGTGCACGCCTGG
Source organism: Pantoea eucrina (assembly GCF_002095385.1). Classification (GTDB taxonomy): domain Bacteria; phylum Pseudomonadota; class Gammaproteobacteria; order Enterobacterales; family Enterobacteriaceae; genus Pantoea; species Pantoea eucrina. The sequence continues at coordinate 366 of NZ_MIPP01000068.1, forward strand.
TTTAACCCCTATCGCGTCTCGACTAACGTCAAACCCGGCACCCTGCGCGAACTACAGCGTACGCTGGCGCAGCAGCTGCCAGCGTCTATGTGCTGCATCCTGACTGGATCCGCACTGCCAGCGACCGGCTGGTACTGGACCCGGGTATTCCCGCCGCACGCGACTGGATCACCAGCATCGTGGCTGAAGTTGTTTCGCACTACGCCGTGGATGGCGTGCAGTTTGACGACTATTTCTACACGGAAACCGCGGCCTCTCCTCTGAATGACAGCGCGACTTTTCGGCAATATGGCGCCGGTTTTATCACTAAAGCTGACTGGCGGCGCAATAACACGCTACAGCTGATTGAACAGGTTTCCCGCACGATTAAAAAAGTGCGGCCCGGCGTGGCGTTTGGCGTCAGTCCGGCTGGAGTATGGCGCAATCTCTCTCACGACCCGGCGGGTTCCGATACGCGCGGGGCAGCCGCCTACGACGAGGCCTACGCCGATACGCGCCTCTGGGTTCAGCGTGGTCTGCTGGATTATATCGCGCCGCAGCTTTACTGGCCGTTTGCCCGCGCAGCAGCGCGCTATGACGTGCTGACCCGCTGGTGGGCGGACGTGGTCCGTCCGACGCCGGTGCAGCTCTACATTGGCGTTGCGCTCTATAAAGTGGGCGTGGCGTCTAAAATGGAGCCCGACTGGACGCGTCAGAATGGGGTACCCGAACTGCAAAAGCAGATTGAGCTGAATGAGTCGCTGCCGGATGTTGATGGCACGATCCTCTTCCGCGAGGGGTATCTGTCACAGCCGCAGACGCAGGAAGCAGTACGCTATCTGCAGCAGCGCTGGAAAAGCCGCGACTGATGCACACGGTTTCGCTATCATCAGCATCCGTTAGCCCAATACAGATGCGCTATGACTGCTGATTTTGACGCGTTTATCGCGCCGCCGTGCCATGAAAAGATTACTGTTATCTGGCAGGATGAACACCTGCTGGTGATAGGTAAGCCCGCCGGTCTGCTGAGCCTCTCCGGTAAGAATCCGCAAAATAGCGATTCGGTGCATTACCGGCTGCTGCAGCGCTATCCCGGCTGTTCGCTGGTGCACCGGCTCGACTTTGGCACATCCGGCCTGATGATCATCGCCCGGAACAAAGCGATTAACGCTGCTCTCTCCGCGCAGTTCAGTACGCGCCGGGTGGAAAAAACCTATACCGCGCTATTGTGCGGGCATCTGCCCTGCGATGAAGGCGTGATAGATGCGCCGATAGCAAAGGATCCCGCGCACTTTCCGCTGATGTCGGCGTGCCCGGTAAAGGGCAAACCGGCGCGCTCGCGTTATCAGGTGACTGCACGCCTTTGCCCGCCTGAAGGGCCGCCGCTGACGCGGGTGATGCTGATGCCCGAAACCGGACGTACCCATCAGCTGCGTCTGCACTGCCAGCTGCTGGGTTACCCGATTCTGGGCTGCGACTTTTATGGTGGCCGGCAGTTGCCGGGAACAGAAGAGGCGCCGCGTCTGATGCTGCACGCCAGTGGGATCCGGTTTGTTCATCCGGTCAGCCAGCAGCCGCTGCATCTGCAGCTGCCGGCCCCGTTCTGAACGCCAGAGCGCTTACCACATCAGATCATCCGGCACTTTAAAATCAGCATATGGATCGTCCTCATCCTGCGCTTCCTGACTCAGCGCGCTATTGAGCACAATCGCGCTGGCGTCGCGCTGCGCAATTTTATCCGCCACGCTGGCCGGAATAATGGCGTAGTCGCTTTTCTCCGTAACCAGCCGGGCAATCGCCAGACGCCCGTTGATAAGCTGCGTCTGCGTCGTTTTATCAACGGTGATTTTTTTGATCAGATTGTTATCGGTGAAATTAAAATCGATATCACCCCGGCCAATGGTGATGCGGTTCATCTCAATGAGCTGCTTTACCTGCGCCTTATACTCTTTTTCCAGCACCGCCTGACGCTGCTGATCATTAAGCTGCTTATCACGCTCAAGCTGCGCTTTTTTATTCTCTTCAACGGCCTGTTTCGCTTCGCGCGCCTGCACGCGTGACTTTTTGGCCGTGCGCTGCACTTTTTCCATTTTTTTGCTGGAGACTAATCCGGCTTTGAGCATCTGCTCCTGAAGAGTAAGTTTGGTCATGTCCGATCCTGAATCTGTTGGCTAATCTGCCGGATTATACCTGTTATTCACCGGGCTGTACCGGCCAGCCGCATCCGCGTGAGCGGATATCTGCAGCAGACGGCGCTCTCAGCGATCAGAAGGTGGCATTGATGCCTATATTCCATGTTATCTGCCGCCGATCGCTGTTGCCGCCGATCGCAGAAACGCCGGTAAACGCGCTGACGGCGTCAGTCAGCGGCACCGAGGCACCCGCTGCCGCCTCCAGCCAGCTATCATCGCCATTGCTAACCGTACGGGTAAAAGCCGTGCGCGTTGATTTTAGTCCACCGCGAACGCTGCTCTCAGCGTCACCAAACTGACGGTTGTAGCTGATTTCCGCCCAGGGATTGACGGGCCACCGCGTGGTGTCGATACGCCAGCCGGCTGCGCCAGTCTGGGTATGCCGGGTCTGATCGGAAAAACGCATTGCGGTACTGCTCTCTCCGTTTTCACGGTAGCCACCGGCGCGCGCGTAATCGAGCGCATAGCGCACAACCGGACCGGTAGAGAGATGTGCGGTCAGCGGGAAATCCCAGCCGCTCTGCACGCGAAAGCCCAGCAGTTTACCGCTGCTGTTTCCCTGTTCTGTACGGGTGGCCGGCCCGATTTGAACACGGCGCTCAATAGCGTCATAGCTGAGATCGCCGTAGTGCACGTCTGCGTTGATCCAGCCCTGCTCGAACAGCGTAAGCTGGCTGTAAAGCGCCACCAGATTGCCGCGCAGCTTGTATGAGTAACGATCGTCAGGATGCTGGCGCTGGTCGCTGCGTGACAGCACCAGACCCGCCTGCCAGCTATCGGTCAGCTGATATCCCATACCCAGCGTCAGGCTGGCCTGAGTGGCATCACCCGTAAGCAGATCGCTGCGGCGATAGTCAGCATGCTGCCCGGCGTAGCCACCAAACAGGCTAAACTCACCGGTACTCTGCGCCTGCTGACGCTGCTGCTGCAGATGTCCCTCCAGCGTATTTTGCATATCACGGGCCGCGCCTGCTGGCGCTGCGGTGAGCGATGAGACCAGCGCCGGTGCATCGAGAATCGAGCGGATATAATCGGCAATCATCGCATGTACTGCTGGCGAGGGGTGCAGCCGGTCAGCAAACAGAAAGCGCTGCGCCTCGCTGAAGCCTGGCGTGGCAGACGTACACTGTGCGGCGGATGTGCCTGGCGGGCAGGCCATACCGATGGTGTTGCTCAAACCATACCGCGCGGGGTCCGCGATCACTTCGCTGAGCAGGCCAGCGATATCAGCACGCACGATATTGCCTTTAAGCGCAGCCAGCCCCGCTTCCTCCTGCTGGTTAAATCCATCAGAGAGTGCCGTCACCTGCTCACTCAGCACCTGCCAGAGCGCGAACAGCTGCTGCGCCAGCGCATCGCGTACGGCAGGGATCGCAGAGACTTCTCCCGCCGCACGGCTGAATGCGGTCTGAATAGCCTGCTCGCGGGCAGCCTGACTCAGCACAGGCGTCGCGTTCAGCGACTGAAACGCCGCCTGCAGCGCTGAATCTGCCAGGGGGCCTGTCAGCTGCAGCACCGTCTCAATCATCAGCGGGGTTGTGCCAAGCTGCGGCACATTCGGCACGATTACCGTACCCGCACCTGCATCCAGCAGCGTTCGAACCTGTGCCGCCGCCGCGCTGGCGCTGGCTGCAACGGTTTGCGGCGCAGTCAGCGGATTTGCCAGCACCGCCGCCGCAATGTCATTGGCACCTGCCCAGTAAATATAGAGACCATTGCGCTCCGCGCGGCCGTTGTTACGCTGCAGCCAGCGCGCCAGCTGATCCTGCGTATTAAACGCCGGGTTAAGCGCCGGAACGGTCACGGCGCCGCCCTGAGCGTAGTTATTTCCGCCCTGCGATGAAGGGCGCAGCGACAGGCCAGAGTCTGCTGCCAGAATTTCGTCATAGAGGGGATGCTGTGCACCATCATACGTAAAGCGACCGACATTGCCGCCATCGCTCAGGCTATCGCCAAATACAGTCAGGCTATCCCAGGCGTAAGCAGGCGCTGAGGCAACAAGAGTGGCAGCAATGACACCGGCAAGCGCCAGGGGCGTAAAACAGGAATGAGGCATATCAGACTCCTGAAATACCCGATCGCCACGCTGGCGACGATACGGGCGGACTACGCGTGCGGCTTATCCGCAGGCGGCGTGGTATTGCAGGAAAGGTGTAGACATTCAGAGAGGCATTTACCAGATTGTGACCGGGGATTTGCGGTATCCGTCAGAATAATCGGGTTCAGGGCGGTATAAAGCAGGGCCCGCCAGCAGGCGTGCTGACGGGCAAAACGGATTACATGCGGGCTTCGAGCGGCACCGGCACCTTCTTCGCTTTTGGCTTCAGGCCAAACATGAAAGAGGCAATGCGTGAACGCTTGATGAACCAGTAGCAGACGGCGCTCAGGCCGATACCGATAGCACAGTCAATCAGCACATACAGAACGGCATAGTTGGCAGGCAGCCAGTCATCAATAAGCCAGGAGAACGCAATCACCACCGGATAGTGCAGCAGATAGATGATCAGTGCTGAATCCACGATAGCGGTCAGTATGCGATTCTCTTTAACCTGGATTTTTTCAAAGGTGAACACCATCCAGTAAGAGAGCATGGCGGACAGCACGCTGCCCATCATTACCGGCACGTACTTCACCACGCCGCCGATATGATTATGCGCAACGTAGTAGCAGCCCGCCCAGACGGCAGCCACCAGCGCGGCAATCAGCCAGTTGTTCATCAGCTTACTGTTTGCGTAATGCGCAATCTTCTCGCGATTGATATAGAGCGCATAGCCTGCCGTGTAGTAGACCAGGAAGCGCGCCGTAATCGGAATCAGCTCGATAAATTCGCCACGCCCTTTTACCAGGAATTTCAGCACAAAACAGGCGTTACCCAGCACAACCAGTAGCGCGATAAGCGCAGGCAGTGAGAGTTTGCCCAGCTGGCGTGCGCTCCACTGATAAAAGCTGCCGGGTATGGCCAGTGACATAATGCTCAGCGACACCAGAAACCACAGGTGATGCATCATGGTGTAGCTGTTCAGCCAGCCTTCCGCCGAGTAGGGGCGGTCATTTATCTGTCCAGAGATAAAATACATCAGTGGCGGAATAAACAGATAGGCTGAAATAAGCGGAATAAATACGCGCTTGCGACGGTTCTCGGTAAAAAACTGCTGTCCTTTACGGAGAATAATGAGGGCGGAAAACATCCCTGATAAAAAGAAAAAGACTTCCATCCTGAAGGTATGAAACATGCTCAACAGCGCAGTAAATATCTCAGCGGGATCGCGCTGCGCCGTATAATACCAGGGATTCTCGCCGGGCAAACTTCTTGAGGCATGTAACAAGACACCTTCCAGAATTAGCCCGGCACGCAGCAGATCCAGACCGATATTTCGGCTGGACAAAAAGGATTGTGTTTTCACATCGCATACCTTGATGGGGATAGTGAGCGGAATATAGGGGAATCGTGGACGGGGTAATACCAGAAAATTCTGTATACATTCCTGTGACTAACGATTAGGAATTTCGCTATTGTGTAAAAGTTGTAACTTTTTTACGGACCTGTTCAGTAAAGCAGCGTTATCTGTTTGAAAGTGTTAGAGAGTTAATGCTTTGAACAGGGTTGATGCCGCGCTGGCAGGCGGCCTTACTGACAAAGAAGCCCGGCTCCGCTAGCCTGAGCGCTTTTCCTACATCCTGGCCTGACAGGTGAAAATCATAAAAATGGTTAGCGTGGTCATCCTGAGACTCCAGAGCAGTCCCCTGTACCCCTCCTGAAATCAGGTCCAGAATATTTTATAGTCACTATGCACATCATGCTGATTAGACAAATAATTTCACAGCGTTATTACCAGAGTTTAAGAATTAACCTGATTTTGATTTTTCACTGATGCTTTAAGATTGTATGACCTGCGTCACAGCTGTTATGGTTACATTTTACGTTTTAATTATTCGATCCATTAAATATTATTGAGCCTCACCAGGCGGGAAATTTGCTATGCCTTATTCACTGATTCGTTTTGCTTCATTATTGGTTACCGGATTTATCCTGCAAAATACCGCATGGGCAACGACGCCTGATACCAGTAATAACTTTATTATTGAAGCTTACGGTGGTTCAAGTACGCTGGGCGCAATGGCAGTCAGAGAGAATGGCAAACAACATAACATCAACATCAAAGACAATGAGATTGCCCTGATAAATAAGTGGCTTGGCGAAAAGTATGGCCCGGGCATCCGCGTGGTAAATAAGGGCGCAGCCTCTGCACAGGCAATGGATTTATTGCACCCGAAATACTTCTATAAAAAGAATAAAAGCTGGCGTGAAGAGATGCAGCGCTCGCCCGCTAAAATAATCCTGCTTAACTTCGCAACCAACGATGCGCGACACTTTCATTTCAAAGATACCGAAGCGAAATATATTGTCAGCCCGGATCAGTATACTAAAGTGATGACGGAGCTGATCGCGATTGCCCGCGAAGAGGGTAAACAGGTGGTATTGCAGGAGCCGCACCCGATTTGTGGCGGGGCAAAAAAGTGGAACGTTGCGCCTTATGTCACGAAGCTGGACGCACTGGCGCGCGCCGAGTCGCTGCCGCTGGCACGCCAGTATCAGCGTATTCTGCAAATGAAAGAGTGGCAGTCGCTGATGTCACCTGACTGTATTCATCCCTCTGAACAGCTCTATCGTATGAAAGCTGAGGAGACCTACTCCGTTCTGACCGCACATTTCAACAGTGAGCTTGCGGCGGCCGGTAAGTCAGGCAATGAGGCGCAACAGGTCGCCCGGCGCTGAGTTTCAGGCAGCAATGACGCAGAAAGAGCATTTTTTTCACTCTGCTTTCGGCTATTGTAGCGCTACCGCTTCGTACCGAATGGAATGGAATAATGAGCACAAAATATGCCCCCGCGCAGATTCTGCTTCACTGGCTGACATTTATTTTGATTGTTCTCGCTTATTGCACGATGGAGTTTCGCGGCCTGGCGCCGCGCGGCTCCTGGCAGCGTCTCTTTATGGTGGTGACGCACTTCTCTGCTGGCAGCTGCGTGCTGCTGCTGATGCTGTCGCGTCTGGTGATGCGGTTTCGCCATCGCACGCCGGCTATTGTGCCGAAGCCCGCCCACTGGCAGACCGGCCTGGCACACCTTACTCATCTGGCAATCTACCTGCTGTTTATTACCCTGCCGGTGCTGGGCATTCTCTCCCGATTCTGGCTTGGCCGCGACTGGTGGCTATTTGGTATTTCGATGCCGGTCAGCGCCGCGCCCGATCCCGACCTGGCCGATACGCTGATTGAGTGGCATGAAACGCTGGTACCGCTGGGTTACTGGTTAATCGGCCTGCACGCGCTGGCGGCGCTGGCGCATCATTATCTGTTTAAGGACAATACGCTGCTGCGCATGATGCCTTCGCGCAAGCCGCGCTAACGGCAGCCCGGCACGCGGCCGGGCTGCGTCAGTCAGCTTAATGTGAAACGTGCGGCGGTGTGAGCGAGCTGCGCCGCCTGATCTTCCAGTGAGCTTGCTGCTGCCGACATCTGCTGAACCAGCGCCGCATTCTGCTGCGTAGCGCTATCCATCTCATTCACTGCAATGGTCACCTGGCTTATGCCGCGCGCCTGTTCATCAGATGCGATAACAATTTCATCGATAATATTGCGCACGGAGTTTACCGCCTGTGTCATTTCAGTCATGGTTTTACCGGCACGCTGAACCAGCCCGACGCCGCTGCTGACGCGCTCCCCGGACTCCTCGATCAGCGCAGCAATCTCTTTCACCGCGCTGGCGCTGCGCTGCGCCAGATTACGAACCTCAGAGGCCACGACGGCAAAGCCACGCCCCTGCTCGCCGGCACGTGCAGCTTCCACCGCCGCGTTGAGCGCCAGAATATTCGTCTGAAATGCGATGCTGTTGATAATGGCAGTAATGTCGCCGATCTTTTTCGCGCTGTTATCTATCTGCGCCATCGTCTGCACCACTTCACCCACCAGTGTTTCGCCGCGGCTGGCAATATGCGTGGCATTTTCTGTCAGCGTAGTTGCCTGATGCGCATTTGCCGCGTTGTGTTTCACCGTAGCGGTAATCTGCTCCATACTGGCCGCGGTCTGCTCCAGCGCAGCCGCCTGCTCTTCGGTTCGCGATGCAAGATCGAGGTTGCCGCTGGCGATTTCGCCCGCGCCTTGCCGCACTGATGCGCTGGCGTCCTGAATCTGGCTTGCCATATCGCGCAGCTGCGTCTGCATTGTATGCAGCGCGTAAAACAGGCTGCTGCGATCCTGTGACACCAGCGGAATCGCGTTATCAAGTCTGCCGCCGGCCACCGCCAGCGCAATAGCCTTGGCTTCGGCCGGCTCGCCGCCAATCGGCTTAAGCACTTTCCGGCTGAACACCCATCCCAGCAGCACACTCACGGCAACGATGCTGATGAGCATCAGTATCAGCGCGTGCATCAGCTGGCGGTGCGCCGCCGCCATCACTTTGCTCACCGGTGCAACGACACCCAGATACCAGTGCTGGTCGCTGCTGCCGATAGTCACTGGCTGCCATGTTATCAGCGCCGCTTCCCCCAGTATGGCGTCATGCTGTTCAGTAACGGCACGGCTGAACCCATGCGTTTCTCCCTGCCAGGGTTTCGCGGTTTGCGTCTGGTCCGGATAGGAAACCACCCGGCCACCGCTGGAGAGCAGCATCGCATAGCCACTGCCCTCCCAGGGCCTGATCTTATTAACGCGCGCCTGCAGCGCCGCCAGTGAGATATCAGAGGTCACTACGCCCCAGAGTTTGCCCTGGCTGATGATGGGAGTGGCCACAGATGTGAGCAACACAGGTACGCCATTGTAGGCGTAGCTGTAGGGTTCAATCAGCGTATCCTTACGGCTTTTCTGCGGCAGCAGATAGTAATCGCCCTGGCCCGGCGTCAGCATGGAGGCCAGAGGATGCAGCCTGAAGCTGCCGCTGTCGTCGCGATCGACAAAGTAGGCATAGCGCCCCTGAGGCGCCGCACCTGGCTGGCTGGCAAACTCCGCATCGCGGCCATCAAACGCATTTTGTTCAAATATCACAGAGATGGAGAGGTAATCGGGGTTGTCACGCAGAGTGGAGATAAGAAGCTGGTCCGCCACCTTCCGATCGCTGATCCCTGCCGCCGGCAGCGCAATCAGGCTATGTCCCAGATTATGCGCCACATCGCGCGCGTAACTCAGCTCCTGCTGAATCTGCAATGCCTGACTCTGCGCAATCTGCTGCAGATAGTTTTCCGCCAGCGACTTCTGTTCTCTGCTGGATTGCCAGCTGAGCACGCCGATGGTGATAGCAAAACCAAGGGTAATTGTGACCGCGCCCGTCAGCAGCATCTGAGTACGGGTACGCATTTTTCGCGTTATAATTGCTTTTGTGGCCATGATGGCGCTCCTGGGGTTGGCAAATCAGAGCAATAATTGCGCCACATCCTGGGCCACCAGCGATCCTTTATCACTCTATCGGCTCAACCGTGCTGAACTTGATGGCATCCGCACCCGGATTAAAAAATAATCAATATCGATGCCCGTAGGGGTCGC
>NZ_MIPP01000069.1 GCF_002095385.1 Pantoea eucrina
CGGCGCGCGGCAGTGCGGCCAGCTGCGCCTCAACGGCCTGTGCGACCTCTTCGGCCAGCCTCTGCGACGGCGTCAGCAGGATCACCTGAGAGTCAGGACCGTGTTCCGCCTGCGACAGCAGGTCAGAAGCGACAAACGCGGGCGTCGCCCCTTCATCAGCGATCACCAGCACTTCAGAGGGGCCGGCAGGCATATCGATAGCCGCGCCGTCGAGCCGCTGGCTGACCTGACGCTTCGCCTCCGTCACCCAGGCGTTGCCCGGGCCAAAGATTTTGTCCACTTTCGGCACCGATTCGGTACCAAAAGCCAGTGCAGCAATCGCCTGCGCGCCGCCGACCTGAAACACCTCCTGCACGCCACACAGCTGTGCGGCATAGAGAATTTCATCGGCAACCGGTGGCGGCGAGCAGAGCACCACGCGGCCGCAGCCGGCGATGCGCGCCGGCGTTGCCAGCATCAGCACGGTGGAAAAGAGAGGCGCAGAGCCGCCCGGAATATAGAGGCCTACCGACTGCACCGGCCGCGTAATCTGCTGACAGCGCACGCCGGGCTGCGTTTCGACATCCACCGCGGCCAGAATCTGGGCGTTGTGGAAGGTCTCAATATTGCGCACGGCAACCGCCATCGCCTGTTTAAGCTCGTCGCTCAGGCGTGCGCTGGCGGCCTGCATCTCTGCCGCAGAGACGCGCAGCTGGCTGACCTGCGCCTTATCAAACTGCGCGCTGAAGTCGCGCAGTGCCGCGTCGCCGCGCGATTTCACTTCCGCCAGCACGTTCTGCACGGTGGCGCTGACGGTGGCAGAAGCGGCAATGGCCGGACGCTGCAGCAGCGCCTGCTGCTGTGCGGCGTCGCACTGCTGCCAGCTGATTGGGGTCATCAGGGTGCTCATCGGTTACTCCAGCATTTTTTCAATCGGCAGCACCAGGATCGAGCTGGCGCCCAGCGCTTTCAGTTTTTCCATGGTTTCCCAGAACAGCGTCTCGCTGCTGACCATGTGCATCGCCACGCGGCTCACTTCGCCCGCCAGCGGCAGCACGGTAGGGCGCTCGGCGCCAGGCAGCAGGGCGATAACCTCTTCCAGCCGCTCGCTCGGCGCGTGCAGCATGATATATTTTGATTCGCGCGCTTTGATCACGCCCTGGATGCGCGTCATCATGGTGTCGACCAGCGCCTGCTTGGCAGCCGGCAGCTCGCCGTCGCGCTGGATCAGTACCGCTTTGGAGCGGTAGATCACCTCGACCTCACGCAGGCCGTTGGCCTCCAGCGTGGCGCCGGTAGAGACCAGATCGCAGATCGCATCAGCCAGGCCTGCGCGCGGCGCGACTTCTACTGAACCATTCAGCAGGCAGGATTTAAACGGGATACCCTGTTTGTCGAGATACTGTTTCAGCAGATGTGGATAGGAGGTGGCGATACGGGCGTTGTTCAGGCACTGCGGACCGGTATAGTCGGCATCTACCGGCATCGCCAGCGACAGGCGGCAGCCGCCGAAATCCAGACGACGCAGCGTAAAGTAGCGCGGATCCTCACCCTGCGAGCGGCGGGTCAGCAGCTCCTCTTCCAGCACGTTCTCACCGACAATGCCGAGATCGACCACGCCATCCATCACCAGACCGGGAATATCGTCATCGCGCACGCGCAAGATATCGATAGGCATGTTCTCCGCAAACGCAATCAGACGCTGCTGCTGAAGGTTGATTTTGATGCCGCAGCGCGCCAGCAGTTCGCGTGATTCATCACTTAAACGGCCAGATTTCTGCATAGCTATGCGTAAACGGGTGTTATCTAACATGGTTCCTGTCCTCTTATTTGATCCTGTCTGAACGTGTTACGTTTGCGTTCGCCCATAAAAAAACCCCCGGAAGATGATCTTCCGGGGGCTCTCTTTGCGCTCGCACCACTGGAAGATCCTGAACGTCTCCCAGCACACATCGCCTGAAAGACTAGTCAGGGTGATGGTGGTGATGATGGTTGAACTGAACGCGTGTCATAATAAATTCCGTTGCTGAATGAGTATTCATTTGCGTGCTGATTAACCTAGCGAAGATGGCGCGGCTTGGCAACCCTTTTTTAACGTCAGTTTACGGAACCTTCCGCAACACTTTGCGCTGGTTTGCCGGGCGGCGCCGCTCTAAGATGAGATAACGATGGCGCGCAACAGCAGGAGCAGAGATGAAACGAGTCGCGATTACGGGTCTGGGCTGGCTGGGGATGCCGCTGGCAATGGCGCTGACGGCGCGGGGCTGGGAAGTGACCGGCACAAAAACCACGCCGGATGGCGTTGAAGCCGCGCGGCGCTGCGGCATTGAGGCGTATCAGCTGAAACTGACGCCGGAAATTGAGTGTGATGCTGACGAACTTGAGGCGCTGATGCAGGTGGATGCGCTGGTGGTTACGCTGCCGGCCAGCCGCACCGTGCAGGGGGCTGACGCCTATATGCAGGCGGTACAAAACGTGGTGGACACGGCGCTGGCAAGCCGGGTGCCGCGCATTATTTTCACCAGCTCCACCTCGGTCTACGGCGCAGGTGAGGGGATCATGAAAGAGCAGAGCGCGCTCCAGCCGGAGACAGTCGCCGGCAAAACACTGGTCGAGCTGGAGCACTGGCTGCACGGCCTGCCGGGCACCAGCGTGGATATTCTGCGGCTCGCCGGTCTGGTGGGGCCGGATCGCCATCCTGGTCGCTTTCTGGCCGGGAAAACCGGGCTGGAACAGGGCAGTCACGGCGTGAACCTGGTGCATCTGGATGATGTGGTAGAGGCGATTATGCTGCTGCTGCAGCGGCCAAAAGGCGGGCACACCTACAACCTCTGCGCGCCGCATCATCCGTCGCGGGATACGTTTTACCCTGACGTGACAAAGAAGCTGGGCCTGGTGCCGCCCACGTTCAGTGCGCAGTCCGGCCGCCCGACCGGCAAACTGATTGATGGCACAAAAATCTGCGATGAGCTCGGCTTTGAGTATCGCTACCCCGATCCGGCACGCATGCCGCTGGCATAAACCCGGCGGGAGATCTGCGTCTCCCGCTGCGGCTCAGACGCCCAGCCGATCGCGCAGCGCATACCATACGGCGCCCATTGCCGTCAGAGGAACTTTAAACCGGCGTCCGCCAGGGAATGGCAGATGCGGCAGCCGGGCAAAGGCATCAAACCGCTCCGCCTGACCGCGCAGCACCTCGGCAATCAGCCTGCCGGCGAGATGCGTGCAGGTTACGCCATGGCCGCTGTCGCCCTGCATAAAATAGGCGTTCCGCTCCAGCTGACCAAACTGCGGCATCCGCGACAGCGTCAGCAGAAAATTACCGCTCCAGCGGTGGCTGATTTTGATATTGCGCAGCTGCGGAAATGTGCGCTGCAGCTTGGGCAGGATCAGAGCGTCAATGTCAGCGGGTTCGCGCGCGCCATACACCACGCCTCCGCCATACAGCAGACGGTTATCCGTGGTAAGACGAAAGTAATCGAGCAGATAGTTACAATCTTCCACGCAGTAGTTGTTAGGCAGCAGCCCGAGCGCCTGGTCGCGGCTCAGCGGTTCGGTGGTCACAATCTGCGAGCCGCACGGCATGCTTTTGCGGCTCAGGCGCGGCTCCAGTTGCGCCGGCAGATAGGCGTTGCCGGCAAAGATCACAAAGGTGGCATGCACCTCCCCGTGCGCGGTGGTAATGCGGTGCGGTGCGCCGTAGTGCACGGCGAGGGCGGCGGAGTGTTCATAAATACGCCCGCCGTGGCGGCGGATCGCCTCCGCTTCTCCCAGCGCCAGGTTCAGCGGATGCAGATGCGCACCGCGCTTATCCAGCAGACCGCCGACATAGCGATCGGTAGCGATTTCCCGCCGGATGCCGCGCTCATCCAGCAGCTCCAGGCTCTGATTGCCGTAGCGCGCCCAGCTCGCCTGCTGACGATGCAGGTGGCCCATCTGCCGCGGGTTGAGGGCAGCGAAAATACCGCCCGGCCGGTAGTCGCAGCTGATGGCGTAGCGATCGATACGGTCGCGGATAATATCGGCACCCTCAAACATCATGCTGCCGAGCATCGCGGCGGTTTCTTTACCGTAGCGCTGCTCGATCACATCCACGTCGCGGCTATAGGAATTAACCACCTGACCGCCGTTACGTCCGCTGGCACCAAAGCCGATGGTGGCCGCCTCCAGCACGACCACGTCGTAGCCCGCTTCGGTCAGAAACAGCGCCGAGGAGAGACCGGTAAAGCCGCCGCCGATAATACAGACGTCGCACTGAATACTCTCCTGCAGCGCAGGCCAGGGGGCGTGCGGATTAGCGCTGGCTGCGTAATAGCTCTCCACATGGTGCATCACATTCTCCTCAGGGTCGTGCCCGGTGATAATCGCTGGCGGCCTGAATAAAAGCAGCAAACAGCTGGCGTGAAACCGGGTTCTGCTCAGACTGCCACTCCGGATGCCACTGTACCGCCAGCGCAAAAGGGTGATGACGCAGGCTCACCGCCTCAATCACGCCATCTGCGGCGCGTGCTTCTATGCGCAGCTGCGGACCCGGCGTGCGTACGCCCTGCGCATGCAGTGAGTTAACGGCGAAGGGGGCCTGGCAGTCAGGCAGCTGACTCAGCAGCCCGCCCGGTTCCGGCGTGACCAGATGCGCCGCAGCGTACTGTTGCGACAGCGGCCGGGCGGGGTCTTCACGGTGATCCTGAAACCCGTCAACCTGATGCAGCTGACGATAGAGCGCGCCGCCATTGGCGACCACCAGCTCCTGCAGGCCACGACAGATACCCAGCAGCGGCATCTGCCGGCTGGTGGCCCAGGTAATGGCCGCAAAGGCCAGGCGATCGCGCCCCGGATCGCTGTGCGCTTCACTGCCCGCTTCGCCATAGTGCCAGGGTTCAATATTGCTGGGGCTGCCGGGCAGCAGCAGGCCGTCCAGCAGCGCCATGCTTTGCGCCAGCAGCTTTGGTGCCTGCAGCAGCTGATGCGGCAGCGGCAGCGGTACGCCACCGGCCGCGACCACCGCATCCGGATATTTATTGTGCAGCGTCTGAGCGGGGTGGGGACCGGCCATGTTCTGGCACATCACTATTCCGATCAGCGGTTTTACAGCATCTGTCATCATCGGGTTACCACGCTGAGAGTGCTGACGCTCTGCCGGCAAATTCAGGCAGGCGTTTAAGCGAGCCTGTTATTCTCAATCTAATCTGCCCGCGCCGAACTGCAAACCAGATTGTTACATTTGCACACTATTTGTGTTGGCGCTATGTTAGAGCTGTAGTTCGGAATTAAAGCATCGCGCAAACCTCATTAACGGTAACTGGCGGGTGGTATATGACGAATATCGTGGAAGTAGAAGATTTCACGCGGCACAGTGAAGAGAAGCGAACAAGCGCGTTCCAGCTGGAGGTGAAAACCTGGCTGGAACGCCATCCCGAAACGCAGTATGTCGATATCCTGTTAAATGATTTAAATGGTGTTTTTCGCGGTAAGCGCATTCCGGTTGCCGCGCTGCCAAAGCTGGAAAAAGGGTGTTACTTTCCCGCCTCTGTTTTTGCCATGGATATTCTCGGCAACACCGTTGAGGAAGCCGGTCTCGGACAGGCACTTGGCGAACCCGACAACCTCTGTATTCCTGTTCCTGGCACGCTTATCCCTTCTGCTTCCGATCCGCAACGCATTGCCCAGCTGCTGCTGACGATGTGCAACCAAGATGGCACTCCCTTTGACGTTGAACCCCGAAACGTGCTGAACCGGCTGTGGCAGCAGCTGCGCAATCGCGGGCTGTTTCCGGTGGTAGCGGTAGAGCTGGAGTTCTATCTGGTTGATAAGCAGCGCGATGCCGGCGGCTTTATTCAGCCACCGTGTTCGCCGGGCAGCGCAGAGCGCAACATGCACTGTCAGGTTTACTCCGTGGACAATCTCGACCATTTTGCTGACGTGCTGCGCGATATCGACGCGCTGGCGCAGCGGCAGGGGATCCCGGCCGATGGCGCTCTGGCGGAAGCCTCACCGGGCCAGTTTGAGATCAATCTCCATCACACGCAGGACATCCTTAAAGCGTGCGACGACGCGGTGCTGCTGAAGCGGCTGGTGCGACAGGTAGCGGAAAATCACGGTATGACCGCCACGTTCATGGCGAAACCCTATGAAGAGTATGCCGGCAGCGGCATGCACGTACATATCAGCATGCTCGACGCGGCGGATCATAACGCGTTCTCTCTGGATGATGGCAGCAACTCGCCGCTGCTGAAGCGCGCGCTGGCGGGCATGATTGACCTGATGCCGGCGTCAATGGCGCTGCTGGCGCCCAACGTCAATGCTTACCGGCGCTTCTCGCCAGAGTCGTTTGTGCCGCTGCAGGCGTCGTGGGGACATAACAATCGCACCGTGGCGCTGCGCATTCCGTGCGGCGACAAAGAGAACCATCGCGTGGAGTATCGCGTGGCGGGTGCGGATGCAAATCCCTATCTGGTCGTGTCAACAATTCTTGCCGGTATTTTGCACGGTCTGGATAATCAGCTACCTTTACCTCATGCGGTGACCGGAAACGGACATGCGGCGGAAGGGCTGGCACTGCCGATTCGCCAGAGCGACGCACTCTATGAGTTTGAGAGCAGCTACCCGCTGCAGAAGCTGCTGGGAGAGCGTTTCAGCCGCGTGTGGCATAGCTGCAAGCAGTGTGAGCTGCGCGAGTTTGAGCGATTGATCACCGCTACAGAGATTGACTGGATGCTAAAGAACGCCTGACGCACAGAAGAATTGCGTTAACGTCTTGTGTCGATGGTATAAGTTGGGGCAAAATATGCCCCCTGCAAAAGACAGAACATAGCCGACGCATTGAGCGTCGGTTATTTTTTTGCATAATGTTTTTAATACATACATAACCGAGGCCGGACACGTATCCGGATAGATAGACACCGAAACACGCTTCTGCGTGAGATTTGAGGAACAAAGATGGGACTGTTTACAATTGCACCAGCACTGGCTGGTTCTCGCTTTCGTGATGATTACGGCGCGGCGACAATCGCAAACACTAATATCACTTCTCACTGCAGCACGTTGCGCAGTATCCCTGTGGTACAACTGACATCAGTTGCTGCTGTAGGGGGTCTGAACAATGGCGCTTAATACCTCTGCCGCACCTCAGCGTGCACATCTGAAAAAAACTCTGACCCTGCTTCCGGTCGTCATGATGGGCCTGGCGTATATGCAGCCAATGACCCTGTTTGATACCTTCGGCATTGTGTCAGGTTTAACCGACGGCCACGTCGCCACCGCCTATGCTTTCGCCCTGATTGCGATTCTGTTTACGGCTGTGAGTTACGGTAAGCTGGTACGCCGCTTCCCATCTGCGGGCTCCGCTTATACCTACGCTCAGAAAGCCATCAGTCCGCACGTCGGCTTTATGGTGGGCTGGTCATCGCTGCTGGACTATCTGTTCATGCCGATGATCAACATCCTGCTGGCAAAAAGCTACTTTGAGTCGCTGGTGCCGGGTATTCCGTCGTGGATTTTCGTTGTGCTGCTGGTGGCCTTTATGACCATCTCCAACCTGCGTGGTATCAAAACCGTGGCTAACTTCAACAGCGTCATTGTGGTGCTGCAGGTTGTGGTCATGGCCGTGATTACCGGTATGGTGGTTTACGGTGTGGCGCACGGTATTGGCTCCGGTACGCTGGTAAGCACGAAACCGTTCTGGTCTGAGCATGCTCAGGTGGTGCCGATGATCACCGGTGCGACGATTCTCTGCTTCTCGTTCCTCGGCTTTGACGGCATCAGCTCGCTGTCGGAAGAGACCAAAGATGCTGAACGCACGATCCCGCGCGCGATTTTCCTGACGGCGCTGATTGGTGGCGTGATCTTTATCGCGGTCTCCTACTTCCTGCAGCTCTACTTCCCGGATATCTCGCGTTTCCAGAATCCGGACTCGTCACAGCCTGAAATCATGCTGTTTGTGGCCGGTAAAGCGCTGCAGATCGGGATCCTGATTTTCTCTGTGGTGACCGTGCTGGCGTCAGGTATGGCGGCACACGCAGGCGTTTCACGTCTGATGTACGTGATGGGCCGCGATGGCGTCTTCCCGCAGCGTATCTTTGGCTTCGTGCATCCAAAATATCGCACGCCGTCACTGAACGTACTGCTGGTGGGCGCGGTGGCACTGCTGGCTATCAACTTTGATCTGGTGACCGCTACGGCGCTGATCAACTTTGGTGCGCTGGTCGCGTTTACCTTTGTTAACCTCTCTGTGATCGCGCAGTTCTGGATCCGTGAGAAGCGTAACAAGACGCTGAAAGACCATCTCAACTATCTGGTGCTGCCTGTGATGGGCGCGCTGACGGTGGGTGCACTCTGGATCAATCTCGAAGAGACTTCCATGGTGCTGGGTCTGGTATGGGGCGCAATTGGTATCATCTACCTGGCGTTCGTCACCCGTACTTTCCGTAATCCGGTCCCGCAGTTCAGCGAAGAAGTGTGATGTTCGTGACCGGGTGCGCAGCGATGCGCACCCGGTCTGCTCTCTGCAGTACCTGCCTCCTGATATCCGTTACCTGCGTCTGCCGTTTCCTCTCTGTGCTTCCAACTCTTTGTTCATCATTACTCGTCCCTCAGCAGCAGCATAATGGCGCCACTATCCCGGCGGGCCGGGCGATGGTGAAACCTAACGCTCACTGCTACATCATCGATAACACGCCACACAGCTTTATTAAGCCACTGAGCCGCGTAATGAAGTCTGCTAACACCTTTTCGCGAATAAATCACAGTTTTTTATTTTATTCACAACTTAATGAAATAAAAAATATCAATAAGAATATCTGCCCGCGTGCTTCTGCTAATTCATAAACTGACTTATGTAAAGTTGCTTTATTTTTTGACTAAATTGATTGTGCTTTATTTAGCAGGAGTGAATAATTATCAATATCACTCTCTGTGTCCTTTTAAAAGGAATATTGAATGGCGCTTCTCAGGCTCGTTACAGCGACCAGCTGTCAATTCATCCTCGGGGCTGCTCTCTGCAGCGTGCCTGTCTCCCGGGCTCAGGTTTCTAACTCAGGCGATTCATCTCTCACCTGTCAGCCATCGGGAGGCTGTTCAGGCAATATTGGTATTTCAGCCACGGGAACGGCAACCCTCTCTGATGGATCGTTTTCCAGCCTTTCAGACATTATCAGAGTAGGCCGGTTTGGCACGTTTTTGCTGACTGGCGCGACTACTCGTCTTAGTTCTTTTGGCATGAGTCTTGGCGACAGCAGTGCGCCGGGAGCAGGCTCAGTGCTGGTGAACAATGGCGGATATCTCAGCCTGCAGCGAAGCGACATCTATGGCACTGTGACGGTCAGAGGTAGCGGTTCAGATTTT
>NZ_MIPP01000070.1 GCF_002095385.1 Pantoea eucrina
CGCAGCCGCGGCAGCAGCCACAGCAGCAGCAGCACCCCGGTCAGCGCCGTCGCCGTGCCGGTCGAAATCTCACGCCAGTACACCGTGAGCAACTGCACCGACTGATCGGCCAGCCACAGCAGCAGTGCACCAATCAGCGGAGCCAGCAGAATGCGGCTGAGCAGCCGCCGCGCACCCAGCATTTTTGCCAGCAGCGGCGCAAATAGCCCAATAAAACCGATAATGCCGGCAATGTTCACCAGCTGCGCGCTGAGCAGAATTGCCAGCGCCAGCGCGGCAACGCGTGCGATGGAAAGCGACAGGCCAAGATTTTTTGCCACGCCATCATCCAGTCCCATCAGCGTCAGCGGACGCAGCAGCGCCAGCGTCAGCACAAACGCCAGCAGCAGCCGGGGCCAGAGCAGCGCCACGTTGTGCCCGTCGAGCTGATTAAGCGCCCCGGTGCTCCAGAGGAACATATTCTGCAGCTGATCGTGATTAAAGATAGCAAAGACCTGATTGACCGCGCCGGCATACAGGCTCAGAACCAGTCCGGCGAGGATCAGCGTCACCGGTGAAAGCCGTCTGCCCCACGCCACGCCAAACACCAGCACGCCGACCAGCAGCGCACCACCTGTCGCCGCAAACTGCTGCGTAAGCTCACCACCCGGCAGCTGCCACAGCGTGGCAACGGTAATGCCCAGCTGAGCGCCGGAGGAGATACCCAGCGTGGCAGGCTCTGCCAGCGGATTACGCAGCACCTGCTGAAACAGCAGGCCCGCCAGTCCCAGTCCGGCGCCGAGCAGCAGCGCCAGTGCCAGACGCGGCAGCAGACTGTAGTGAAAGACCATCTGGCGAATCGCATCGATATCGGGCGTGAAAAACGCCTGCGGCCACTGTGCCAGCGGCAGCGCGTTCTGCAGGTTGATAAAGGTCAGCAGCAGAGCGATAGCAAATATTGCGCTCAGCAGCGCGGCGGGAAAAAGAGAGATACGCATTAACGGGGCTCCAGCGCGCTTTCCAGCACGCGTACAAATCGCAGGGCTGCCAGCGTGGCACCGTAATACCATACGGCCGGTACGCGCCGGAAGCGGCCAGCACGCACAAACGGCAATGCCTGCCACAGCGCGGTGCGGGTCACCTGCTGCATATCGCGCTGATTATCGTGGTCAAAGCAGAGCACCTCAACGTTACCCACTTCAGCCAGCCGCTCCAGGCCGATGACCGCGCTGCCCCAGTAGCTGGTTTCACCCTGCCAGGCACTGGTAAGACCGAGCCGCTGCATGACATCCAGAAACAGGCTGTTCTGCCCGAAAACAATGGCGTGCCGGCTGTCGAGCAGCGACATCAGCAGGATTGGTCGTCCGGCCCATCCCTGCAGGCGCACCCGTGCCGCCGCCAGCTGCTGTCCGGTCTCCTGCAGATGCTGCTCCGCCTGCGCCTCGCGTCCAATGTGCGCGCCCAGCTGCCGCAGCGAGTGTTGCGCGGCGCTGAACGGCTTGCCGTCGCCGCTGTGAAGCGAAAAACCCAGCGTCGGGGCGATATGCTGCAGCGTTTCTGCTGACGGACCAAAGCCGCTGTAGTACAGGATCAGTGAGGGATCCAGCTGCGTCATCAGCTCCAGATTAGGTTCACCACGCAGGCCAAGATCGACGGTGCTGGCAGGCAGCGGCGGCTCGCCAACCCAGATATTGTAGTTGTGTACATCCGCCACGCCGAGCGGTGCCACGCCCAGCGCCATCAGCAGTTCAGCTGAGAGCCACTCCAGCGCCAGAATGCGTGAATTGTCCGGCACGGCAGCACGCAGCGGCGCGCACTGCATAAGCGGCGAGAGCGCCAGCGCCGTCAGCAGACGACGACGGGTCAGTGAGATCATCCCTGCTCCTCAGCGAACAAAACTGACGGGCGCGCCGCCCTGCGGGTGCGGCAGTATGCCCATCGGAATACCGTAGATCGTGCCCAGCACGTCAGCCTGCATGATCGCCGCCGGTTCCCCTTCGGCGATAACCTCGCCCTGACGCAGCGCCACCAGCCTGTCGCAGTAGCGCGCCGCCATGTTGATATCGTGCAGCACGGCAATCACGGTGAGTCCGCGCTCGCGGCTCAGCCGCTGGATCAGCGCCAGCACCTCAACCTGATGCGCAATATCCAGCGCCGACGTCGGCTCATCCAGCAGCAGGCAGCGGCTATTTTGCGCCACCAGCATCGCCAGCCAGGCGCGCTGACGCTCGCCGCCGGAGAGGCTATCCACCAGACGGCCGGCAAAGGGTTTCAGCCCCACCAGCGCAATCGCCTCCTCAACCCGGTTGCGATCTTCCGCGCCGTAACGTCCCAGCGCACCGTGCCACGGATAGCGCCCCATCGCCGTCAGTTCGCGCACCGTCATGCCTTCTGCCGCAGGCAGCTGCTGAGGCAGATAGGCCACCTGACGTGCAAACGCTTTGCTGTTCCAGTGCGCCACCGGTTCGCCATTCAGCAGCACTTCTCCTGCCGTCGCAGCATGATGGCGCCCCAGCATTTTCAGCAGGGTCGATTTTCCCGAGCCGTTATGGCCAATCAGTGCGGTCACTTTTCCCGGTGTAAACGTAAGCGACAGCGGATGCAGCAGCGTGCGCCCCGGCACGTGAAAGCTGGCACTATCCAGCGCAAAAGTGGTTTCGGCGTAGTGCGAATGCAGCATGGTACTCCCTGGCTACCGGGCGCAGCGCGCCCGGATATCAGTCTCAGAAACGGAAGGTAGCGGTACCCACGATACGGCGCTCAGCGCCCCAGTAGCAGGCGTAGTCGCGGTAGCAGCTGGCGACGTAGTCACGATTGAACAGATTGTTGACGTTGACGCCCACAGTCGAACCCGGCAGGCCGAAGCGACCCAGGTCGTACTTCAGCGCGGCGTCTACCGTGGTGTAAGCGGCGACATCGAAGTTCTGGTTCACGTTGCTACCGCTGGCATACAATCCTTTGCTTTCACCGACGTAACGCACACCGGCACCGATAGTTACGCCCGATAGCGCCGTGTCATGGAAGGTGTAGTCGCCCCACAGCGATGCCATGTGTTTCGGCACCTGCACCGGCGTGCGGCCTTTCAGCAAGTTATCTTCGGTGTATTCCGCATCGGTATAAGAGTAAGCCGCCGTCAGGTTGATGCTGGCGTTCACCGCGGCTTTCGCTTCCAGCTCCACGCCGCGTGAACGGATTTCGCCGCTCTGCACGCTAAACTGCGGATTATCAGGATCGGCCGTCAGGTTTTTGGTTTTGGTGAGCTGATACACAGCGGCCGTCATAACAATCGGACGATCTTTCGGCACATATTTTACGCCTGCCTCATACTGCTTAGCGCGTGAAGGATCGAACGCCTGACCGTTCCCTGTCGCACCAGCATTCGGGATGAACGCTTCGCTATAGCTGAAGTAAGGTGCAATACCATTATCGAATACGTAGTTAACCCCGCCGCGCCAGGTAAATGCCTGATCATTCTGACGGTCTACGGAATTTTCCACCCGATCGGTAACGGAGTTCATCGCGTAATCGTAGCGGCCACCGAGTGTTAACACCCAGCGGTTCCATTCCATTTGATCCTGCGCATACAGGCCAGTCTGGCGCTGCTGATTTAAATGCTGATAAGGATTGGTATAAGGGGTATAGCTGTCATCACCATATTGCGGATTGAATGGGCTAAGACCACTGGCGACACCAAACTGACCATCAATGTCGTTACGGGTGCGCTGGAAATCAACGCCCAGCAGCAAGGTATGAGCTAAATCACCGGTAGCAAAGTTAGCCTGGGCCTGCGTATCAACCGCGAACTGGTTGAGTTTCTCTTTCGAGAATGCCGCATTACGGGTAATACGTTGATTATCAGGGTTATAACCGAAGCCATAAATGCTGCGGTAATCCGTACGCAGTTCGGCATAGCGCAGGTTCTGCCGCACCGTCCAGGTATCGCTGAAGCTATGCTCAACGCTGTACCCGACCATTTTGGTGTTGCGCGAAATCTTGTTGCTCTCTTCGCCTTCATCAAAATGGGTCGGCAGTTTGTAACTGCTGCCGTCCGGGCGGGTGATGCCCGCCACCGTGCCTTCGCGCGGCAGCCAGCCGTAATAGCCGGTTTCCGGTTCATTCTGGAAGTAAGTCAGCAGGTCAAAACGCGTATTTTCGTCCGGACGCCAGCTGAATGAAGGCGCAATGGTGTAGCGCTTCTCTTTGTTCATCGCCTGCTGCGCATCAGCGCTGCGCGCGAGGCCGGTCAGACGATAGCTGTAGACGCCTGCGTCATCGAGCGCGCCGCCGAAATCGAAACCGGTTGAGAACAGATTGTCATTGCCCATCTGGAACTGCACTTCACGCAGCGTCTCCTGCGTGGGGCGCTTGCTGACCAGCGCCACTACGCCGCCCGGATTACTTTTTCCATAGAGCACCGATACCGGGCCGCGCAGCAGCTCCGCACGCTCCAGGAACCAGGGATCGATGGCGAATTCTGAGTAGTTGTCGCCCTGCAGTTTCAGGCCATCCAGATACTGATTGGTGTTGGTTTCGCTGAAGCCGCGAATCGAGAGTGCATCAATCACGTCCGAACTGCCGCGGTTACCGGTCAGTACGCCAGGGGTATAGTTGAATGCCCCTTTAACGCTGGTGACGGCATGCATCGCCATCTCTTCCTGCGTCACCACCGAAACCGACTGCGGGTTTTTTTCAATCGGCGTATCGGTTTTGGTGCCGGTGGCGCTCTGCTTCGCCGCAATGGTCGGGGCCGGGCCCCAGGCGTTCTCCTGTGCCACCGTGCCGGTATCGGCAGCGGTGACAACAACAGTCTCTTCTGCCAGCGCCTGCGCGCTCAGCGTACCCAGTGTTAACGCAATGAATAAAGCCAGCGGGCGACGAGGCGTCAGCTCCGGCCGGAAAAAAGTAGTTCGCGCACTCATGAAGGAGTCTCTCAACAGATGAACAATGCGGGCGAATGAAAACGATAATGATTATCAGACGCAAAGATTCTAGGCGAAGCTGCGCGCGATCTGCAAGATGTAATCTGCGCGATTGCCGCAATTACTGCCCGATTGCAGCATCGATTGATCGCGGATAAAAAACCGGAGGCAAAAAAAAGGGCGCCGGAGCGCCCTGTATGAAGGGATGACTTATTTACTGCCGAACATATCTTTGATCCAGCCCGCCACGCCGTCAGAATCCTTTTGCTCATTCTGCGACTGTTGCTGCTGTTGCTGTTGCTGTTGCTGTTGCTGCTCAGGCTGCTGCTGCTGTTGCTGCTGGAACACCTGCTGCTGCTCCATCTGCTGCTGGCAGAGTGCGGCCGGATCCAGCGTCCAGACCGGCAGTGAACGCCAGGTACTGCTGCCAGATCCGCAGACGAAATTACCCGCAGAATCAACGTTCATCTGCGTGATATCCTCCGGCGGCGTCAGGACCAGCGGCATCGGCGCCTGATTATCGAGATAGCGACGGTAAATCTGCATCGCACCGCTGGAGCCATAGAGTTTCGACGTCTGGTTGTTATCACGTCCGACCCAGGTAATTGCCACTTCTTTACCGTCCACACCGGCAAACCAGCTGTCGATCAGATCGTTGGTGGTCCCGGTTTTGCCCGCCAGGTGCGCTTTCGGATAGCGTGCGCCCAGAGCATGGGCGGTACCGCGTTCCGCCACCTGCTGCATGGTATAGAGCGTCAGATAGGCCGCCTGAGCAGGCTCCACGCGCTGCGCCTGCGGAAAGCTCTGGAACAGAACCGAGCCATCTTCAGCGATGACCGAACGCACCGCCGACAGGTCAGCACGGTTGCCGCCGCTGGCGATCGACTGGAACGCCTGCGCCACTTCCACCGGCGTCAGGTTCAGCGCGCCCAGCAGCATCGCCGGCACCGGATGTAGCTGATCTTTCGACACGCCCAGTTTATTCCAGGTATCCACTACCGCATCCAGCCCCAGCGTCATGCCCAGATTAACCGTTGGCACGTTCATGGAGTTAGTCAGCGCATCCACCAGCATCACCTTGCCGCTGAAGCGACGATCGTCGTTCATTGGCTTCCAGACGCTGCCGTTGGGCTGCTTCAGCGCAATCGGTTCATCCGCGATCCAGCTGTTCAGCCGGTAGCTGTTGGGCTGACTCAGCGCGGTCAGATAGGTAGCCGGTTTCGCCAGCGAGCCGATAGAGCGGCGCGCCTGCAGCGCGCGGTTATAGCCGGCAAACTGCGGATCGGAACCGCCAACCATAGCACGCACTTCACCGCTGAAGCGGTCTACCACCACCATGGCGGTTTCCAGATCTTTCAGCCCGCGCTGTTTCTTCAGCGTGGGGATCCCCTCTTCTACCGCCTTTTCAGCCGCGTCCTGTGAAACCGGATCGAGCGTGGTGAAAATTTTCACGCCCGAGAGATCTTTTACCTTGTCGCCCAGCTTCGCCTGCAGCTCATTACGCACCATCTGCATAAAGGCGGGCTGCGGGGTGATCACGCCGCCTTTAGGCTGTACGCCCAGCGGACGCGCCGAGAGCATGTCATACAGCTCCTGGTCAATCACCTGCTGCTGCTGCAGCAGACGCAGCACCAGATTACGTCGCTCCAGCGCCAGCTTTGGATTCCGCCACGGGTTGTAGAGCGAGGCGCCTTTTACCATTCCGACCAGCATCGCCTGCTGATCGAGGCTGAGCTCATCAACCGGACGCCCGAAATAGTAGAGGCTGGCCAGCGGGAAGCCGCGGATCTGATCGTTACCGGCCTGACCGAGATAGACCTCATTGAGGTAGAGCTCAAGGATGCGATCTTTGCTGTAACGCGCATCCATGATCACCGCCATATAGGCTTCACGCGCTTTACGCCATAGTGAGCGCTCATTGGTCAGGAACAGGTTTTTAACCAGCTGCTGCGTCAGCGTACTGCCGCCCTGTACCGCTTTTCCGGCGGTGATGTTGGCCAGAAATGCACGGCCGATCGAGTAAGGGCTGATCCCGTCATGCTCATAGAAGTGACGATCTTCGGTCGCGATCAGCGTATCGACCAGCAGATCCGGGAAGCCGGCACGCGGCACAAACAGACGCTGTTCGCCGTTAGGCGACTGCAGCATGGTGATCAGGCGCGGATCGAGACGGAAGAAACCGAAGTCGCGCCCGGTATCGAGATTTTTAATACCGGAGAGCTCATCGTTGCTGAAGGTCAGACGCGCGTTGATCTGTCCCTCTTTGCTGTCAGGAAAATCAAACGGCCGGCGCAGCAGATCGATGGTATTGCCCTTGACGCTGAACTCGCCCGGACGCGTAATGCGCGACACTTCGCGATACTGCGTACCTTCCAGCAGCGCAATCATCTCTTTCTTATCATAGGCCATGCCAGGCTCAAGGCTGACCATGCGCCCGTAGACGGCGGCAGGCAGCTGCCAGACTTTACCATCAATACGGCTGCGGATCTCAGAGTCGAGATAGACGCCCCAGGCCGCCATCACAACAACAACAACGAGGAAGAGCTTAATGAGCCAGCCTAACCAGCGGCGCTTGCCGCGCTGCGGGCCTTTACCCCTTCCTTTACTTTTCGGTGGCACCGGAGCGCTCTCCTCATAATCTTCATCAATATCAGTTTGCCCGATGTGGCCATCAGGCTCTTTGCGGTGCCCGCGCCGCGCGGTAGTGCGCGGCGGCTTTGGCGCTTTTCCTTTGCGCCCAATAGGTTCGCGATCGTTCCCAGACATACTCTCTTCTCTCCAGGCATAGCGGTAGCTGCGGCCGTTACTCTAACTGCTTTCTCCCGCTGCGCATGGCAGAACCCTCTGAATTCGATCCACAGGGTTACGGGGAAAACTTTTTGGTGCGCCTTGTTGGCAGGGCGCTGGCCGGATCGTCCGGCCATGGATGTTTGGGGTAGCGCCCTTTCATCTCTTTCTGCACCTCGGGGTACGCGCCGCGCCAGAACGCCGCCAGATCGCGGGTGATCTGCAGCGGACGATGCGCCGGTGACAGCAGCTCCAGCACCAGCGGCACGCGGCCCTCAGCGATAGCCGGATTCTGCGCCTCGCCAAACATCTCCTGCAGGCGAACGGCCAGCGCGGGCGGATTCTCTGCGTGATAGCGGATGGGCAGGCGGCTTCCGGTCGGCACAGTGTAGTGAGTTGGCAGCGCACTATCCAGCCGCTGACGTTGCGACCATGTCAGCAAATGTAATAATGCCCGGCTGAGGTTAATGCCCTGCAGCCCTTTCAGATCGCGCACGCCCGTCATCTCAGGCAGTAACCAGCTTTCCAGTGTATCAAGCAATGCCGTATCGTCCAGCGGCGGCCACCCCTCTTCCGGCAACCACTGCGTCGCGCACTGCAGGCGCAGGCGCAGCTGCTCCGCTTCCGGCGTCCAGCCAGTACAGACAGGTCCTTTTCGCGTATCCAGCGCAGCATGGCGGGATGCAGAATGTCCGGCTCTGGTCGCGCCTGCGGCTGCGCGCTGAGCACCAGCGCGCCCAGCAGTTCGCGCTTCCAGGCGCGCAGCGTGCCTCTCTCCTCATCCCATTCCACGTCAACCCGGCGGGTAATGAGCTGCGGCAGCGCTGCCCGCAGCGCCGTCAGGTCCACCGGCAGCGCCAGCAGCATGCGTGCGTCCGCCGCGCCCGCCCCCTGCAGCAGCGCGGGCGCAATCAGGGCGGGATAGCGACTAAGGCCGTGATCCTCATCCAGCATGGCGCCGAGACCGTTTGCCAGCTGGTAGCGTGCGCTCTCGCCGCGCCGCTGCGCAATGCGGTCGGCAAAACCCGCCGCCAGCAGCAGCGGAATGCGATCGGCATCCACCCGTCCACCGCTGGCGTTCAGACGCTGCTGCCACTGCCGCGCCCGCCGCTGCCACTGCGGCTGGGGATGGTTCAGCGCGTCACGCAAATCGACGCTGCCGCCGCGCGGCGGATCTTCGAGAGTGGCCACC
>NZ_MIPP01000071.1 GCF_002095385.1 Pantoea eucrina
TAGCGGCAGCTGCTCCCTTCATTCTTTACTACCGTTTCTCATTCCGGAGCAGAGCCAATTCCCTTATCGGGCAAACTAATGTTTTACTACCCGTTTCGCGTTTTTTCTTCGCAAGGAAATGAGGTAAAGCATGACCCATCAGGAACATCAAAACAGCAGACCGCCTGTATCAGCAGCAGAGACGCGGCAACGGATCCGGGCAATTGTCGGGGCGTCGTCCGGTAACCTGGTCGAGTGGTTTGACTTTTACGTTTACTCTTTTTTCTCCCTCTATTTTGCTCATGTCTTTTTTCCGGCAGGTGATACCACCACACAGCTTCTGCAAACTGCCGGGGTATTCGCTGCAGGTTTTCTGATGCGGCCGATCGGCGGCTGGCTGTTTGGCTATATTGCCGATAAGCACGGACGTAAAACGTCTATGCTGATCTCGGTCTGCATGATGTGTCTGGGCTCTTTAGTTATTGCGTGTCTGCCAGGCTATGGCGAAATTGGCATAGCCGCGCCGGTTATTCTGCTGCTGGCGCGTATGTTTCAGGGGCTGTCAGTGGGTGGCGAGTATGGCACCAGTGCAACCTATATGAGTGAAGTCGCGCTGGAAGGCCGCAAAGGGTTTTATGCTTCTTTTCAGTATGTGACGCTGATTGGCGGCCAGCTGATGGCGGTGTTAACCGTCGTGGTACTGCAGCAGCTACTGGATGATGAGGCGCTGCGCAGCTGGGGCTGGCGTATCCCGTTTTTCATCGGTGCCGGGCTGGCTATCGTCGCACTCTGGCTGCGACGCTCTCTGAATGAAACCTCTGAAAAGTCACATCGCGCGCATCGCGATGCGGGCAGCGTGATAGGGCTGTTGCGCAATCACTCACGCGCATTCTTTATGGTGCTGGGTTTTACCGCCGGCGGCTCGCTGAGCTTCTACACCTTTACCACCTATATGCAGAAGTATCTGGTCAATAGTGCCGGAATGGACGCGCGCAGTGCCAGCGGTCTGATGACGGGGGCGTTACTGGTCTTTATGGTGATCCAGCCTGTTGTCGGTGCGCTATCAGATAAAATCGGACGGCGTGCTTCCATGATGATATTTGGCGCGGGCGCCGCAACCTGTACCGTACCTGTTCTGCTGCTGCTGCAGCATACTGAGAGTCACTGGGTCACATTCCTGCTGGTTATGCTGGCGCTGATTATCACCAGCTTCTATACCGCCATCAGCGGGATCCTTAAGGCTGAGATGTTTCCGCCAGAGGTGCGTGCGCTGGGCGTAGGACTCTCTTATGCGGTGGCCAACGCGATTTTTGGCGGCTCGGCTGAATATGTCGCTTTGCTGATGAAAAGAGAAGGTATCGAAACCAGCTTCTTCTGGTATGTCTCAGCCATGGGCGCGCTCTCTTTCCTGGTCTCACTTATGCTGCATCGCAAGGGAAAAGGAATTGCGCTGTAGTCAGTGACGGATATTCCAGAGCATGATGCCGCTGGCAGCGCCGGCGGCATCCCATGCCAGATCTTTCCAGCTCCAGCCGCTTCCTGCCGCACGGCTGTCATAGAGCTCTTTTGCCGCGCCAAAACTGAGTGAAAACATCAGGCCAAAACCCATATTTTGGGCGTTATCCTGCTGCTGGTGACGGGAAATTTCGCTGCCGGCGGCGGCAAGCAGCGCTGAGGCAACATAGTGCTGCGCTTTATCTTTACCGGTCCAGCGATCCTGCGCCTGATGCGCACATCCGCTACACAGCAACACTATACAGAGGATGCACGCCCGCATGACTTTACAGCAGCCGGCTGATCAACCGATCGATGCGGATGCGCCGCAGTCGACGGATAAGCTTGCGCACTTTGGCGGGGTAGTCAGAGATACTTTCCAGCTCGCGAAAGTGAGTGACCACCGTAGTATGCTCGCGGATTAGCGTCAGCTCTTTCTCGCGCTGTTCCGCCAGCTGATTAAGTGGGTCGTGAATCAATACCGCATTTTCCAGATCCAGACGCCACGCGCGCGGGTTGAGATTGTTGCCGGTGATCATCATCCACTCATCATCAACCCATATGCCTTTCAGGTGATAGCTGTTTTCACCATCTTTCCACAGGCGTACCGTCAGCTGACCGTTATCAACATAGTACTGCAGGCGGCTGAGGAAGCGACGCAGGTTGATCTCATAAAGATAGGGCAGGGCGCCGATCACTTTGAAGGGCTCAGACGGCGGAATATAGAAATCGTTCGCCGTTTTATCACCGACAATAATCTCGACATCCTTGCCCTGACGCAGCAGATGGATCAGGTTACGCACCAGAATGGCAGGCAGATTAAAGTAAGGTGTGCAGAGCGTCAGCTTCTGCTCGGCGCAGGGCATCAGATGGAAAATAGTTTTATTAAGTAAGCTGCGCTTGCCCAGACCCACCAGCGGCGTCACCGCCAGCGTATCGTTACCGGCATCGCCGGTAAAATGATAATGAAAACTGCGCAGCTCGCTGCGAAACTGACGCGTCTCGTTTTTGATTTCCGGGCTGGAAGGACGCTCAGCCTGATCGAGGCGGTTGACCGCATCAGACTGTTTCAGGTTTTCATCGATCCACTCATACATCGCATTCGTTAACTGTGGATTACGAATCAGCTGATAGCGATCGTAGCGGTACCGTTCATGCTGATGCAGATAGACATCATTCAGGCTGGCTCCGCTGTAAAGCAGCGTATCGTCGATGATAAAACCTTTGAGATGCAGGACGCCCAGCGCTTCCCGCGTATTAACCGGAATACCATAAACCGGAATAGCAATATCCGGATGCCGGGTAGCCATCTCGCAGTACCAGTCAGCATTGGTCAGGCCACGCGCCGCACCGATACGTCCACGCTGCGCACGATGCCAGTCTACCAGAATGGCGATATCCAGTTCCGGACGAGCCTGACGCGCCGCATACAGCGCCTCCATAATACTGCGGCCGCCATCATCATTTTCCAGATAGAGCGCAGCAATACAGATGCGTTTTTCTGCCGCTGCAATTTTTGCCAGCAGCGTTTCGCGAAACTCAGCGGGCGAAAAAAGCGTGGTCACATCCGACACAGATTGTGACAGTTTAGGCAGCTGTGCGAGGTGTTGTTGGTGTTTATTGCGTTTAAATTTAGACAACATCACAGTGCACTTCTTCTCTGTTCATTTGTATGGCCTTTTGCCATCAAATCATGATCCTAACGTCAAATAATAACATCAACTCACCTGTTAAGGAGGATTTTTACCGTTCTCTACAGGCGGCGTTACGACGTCAATCAACGGTAAATTAAGCGTGACAATGCCATCATCAAGCTGAATATTCACGCGAAAGTTAAGTTTGCGCGCCAGCGTAATCATGCCGCTATTGTGCGGCATGGTTATACCGTTCAATTGTTGCAGACCGTGATCGCGGGTATAGCGAATCATCTTCTCCAGCAGCCGTCGCCCCATACCCAGCCCTTTGAGATCGGAACGAACCAGCACTGAAAACTCCGCATCAACATTATCAGCGTCAGATATCGCGCGGGTAACGCCGATAATCTCCTCTTCAGCGCCTTCCCGCTGGCGTACCGCCACAATCGCCATTTCGCGGTCGTAATCTATCTGCGTCATATTGGCTAAATCATCGTGGGTGAATTCGCTGATTTCACTGAAATAGCGGTAGTAGAGATCCTCTTTAGTCACCTGCGCAATAAAAGCGCGCAGCTGCGGCTCATCCTCAGGCAGGATTGGGCGAAACAGGCAGTGCTGGCCATCTTTCAACTCAACCTGCTCCTCCAGATGCTGTGGGTAAGGGCGGATAACCAGCCGCGCCTCGCTGTCGCCGCTAAAAGGGGCCAGCTGCAGCGTGACGTCAATAAGGGTAAAGGTTTCTGCCGATGCCAGCAGCGGATGAATATCAAGCCGCTGGATCTCCGGACAATCCACTACCAGGTTTGATACCTGTACCAGCAGCTGGCTCAGCCCGGCGATATCGAGCGGATGCAGCGCGCTGCGGCTGCGGATCTTGCCGCTTTTTATCGCCTGAATCACCAGATAGCGCGCCAGCGTCATATTCAGCGGCGGCAGCGCTACGGCGGCCTGTTTATCAGGCTGCCATTCAGCCCCCCCTTCGCCGAGCAGGATAATCGGGCCAAACAGCGGATCCTGGTCTACCACTACGCGCAGCTCCTGAGCGCCAGCCCGGCTGGCCATACTCTGTACCAGCAGGCCATCGACGCGCGCCTGCGGATGCGTGCTGCGCACGCGCTCAAAAATAGCCTGTGCGGCCTGTTTCACCTCGGCAGCGCTGCGCAGATAGAGCATCACACCCTGTACCTCAGATTTATGGGCGATATCGGGCGAGCGCAGTTTGAGGGCGACCGGATAGCCCGTCTGCTCAGCAATAGTGACCGCTTCCTGACTGTCGCTTGCGATCCAGCCGGGCAGCGTTGTCAGACCATAAGCCTGCATAACAGGCTGCACCTCATGGGTATCCAGCGTGGTCACACCGCGGTCAAGTGCCTGCTGCAGCAGCTGATGCGCTTTAGCGCTGTTTTGCTGCAGCCCCGGTGGCAGCGCCGGCGTTTCCCGCAGCTGCTTCTGGTTACGGCGATACTCGACCTGATGCATAAACGCGGTCACGGTGCCTTCCGGGGTGCGCCAGGTCGGAATGCCGGCCTGGGTAAAGGCGCGCCGCGCCGCCTGGGATGAGGATTCACCGCACCAGTTAGTCAGCAGCGTGATCTGCCTGCCGCGCGGATGACGCGCGAGTGCAGCAATAATCTGCTCCGCCGTCTCGGTCGCTGGCGCAACCGCGCTGGGGGAGTGAATAATCATCAGGGCGTCAAAATCATGACTGTCGAGCAGCAGTTCAATGCAGGCAACGTAGCGGGCAGGTGTGGCGTCATCTTTTAAATCCAGCGGGTTTCCCCGGCCAGCGCCCTCCGGCAGTAGTGAGGCTACTCTCTGTCGCATCGCCTCATCCAGCGAAGCCAGCTTACCGCTGCGCGCATAGAGCGCATCCAGCGCCAGAGCAGCCGGCGCAGCGCCGTTGCTGACGATCATCAGGCGCTCGCCGCGCAGCGGACGCATGTGGCTGAGTGATTCAACCGCAGAGAAAAGTTCATGCGTATCCTGCACGCGCAGCAGGCCGGCGCGTTGTATTGCGGCATCCCAGGCGGCATCCAGGCCGCTCAGGGTGCCAATCATCGCCTGCGCCTCCCGGCTGCGTCCGCTTTTGATGACCAGAATAGGCTTATTGCGTGAGGCGCTGCGCGAGGCGGAGACAAAACGCCGGGCATCGCTCAGGTGTTCCAGGTAGAGCAGGATAGCGCTGGTTTTCGGGTCGCGTGCCAGAAAATCGAGCACGTCATCGACATCGATATCGAGGCTGTCGCCCAGCGCGATAAACCAGGAGAAGCCGAGATTCCGCTGCTGCGCCCAGTCGAGGATGGTATTTGAGACCGCGGCAGACTGTGAAACAAAAGCAATACGCCCTTTAGCGATGGGCACCGGCGAGAAGCTGGCATTCAGCCCCTGCCACGGGGCCAGCAGTCCAAGACTGTTAGGGCCGAGCAGGCGAATCTGCCACTGGCTGGCGCAGGTTTTCAGCGTCTCAAGCTGGCTGGCGGGTGAGGAGAGAATAATGCAGGCTCTGCAGCCTTTTTCGCCCAGCTGCTGCAGCAGCTCTGGATTGCGCTTTGCATGGGTGCAGATAATGGCCAGATCGGGAGCAAAAGGCAGACTGGCGATATCGGGCCATGCCAGCACGCCCTGTACCGCCTTATATTTTGGCGTAACCGGCAGCACCGGGCCGCTGAAGCCGCCCGCCAGCAGGTTGCGCATCAGGAAATAGCCGGCACGCCCCGGCGTTACCGAGGCGCCAATTACCGCAATCGATTTAGGTCTTAACAGCGCTTCCAGTCCACGTTGACTCATCATCCACTCCTGCTGTCGGGATTGGCATGATTGTAAACGCTTTTACGGCGAAAACCGATTTGCTGCTGTCAGGCTGCGAGCCAGCTTCAGTTTTCGCTGCTGTTTAACGCCTGCTGCGTATGAACCGGATGATGCGGTTTGCCTGCAAGGTAGGCGTGACGGAACTGTTCAAAGTGCTGCTGCAGGGCGCTGGCGGCCACGTTGTCACCCGCCTGAGCAAGCAGCGCTGCGGCGACCTCTGCCGTGCAGTGCTGTCCTTCGCCGTGCGCCTCCCGCAGGGTGTAGCGCGACGGGGTGTTCACGCTCAGCGACATCACCGGAAAATGGTCCAGCCACGGACTTTTACGAAACATTTTGCGCGCCTCAGACCAGGTGCCATCCAGCATAATAAACAGTGGCGGTTTACCGCTGATCGGCGGCGCAGTCAGCACCTCACGTCCGGGATCGGCATAAGAGGCGGGGAACACCACCACCGGCTGATAGTCGCTGCTCTGCACTGCTGCCAGCAGCGCCGGGTCAGGCTCCGTTCGCGACCAGCCGAAGGCGAGGGTATCCGGCAGCACATCGGCAATCAGGCGTCCGGTATTGCTGGGCTTCATCGGTTCAGTATCGAACATCACCAGGCAGAAGCGGCTGCGCGACTGCTGCGGCTGCAGCGTGGCACACAGGCAGTGCCTGTGCGGCAACAGACAGCGCTGACAGCGCACAACGCGATTACCGCGCGCGAGAAAGGGCCGCGTAGCGCGGGCCAGACGTTGCGCCCGTAAGCGCAGAACAGCATTTTCAGACATAGACAGGCAGGGCAGGAAAAACGTCAGTGTAATAGAAGGGGGAAAGCAAGGCCAGCAATCTGCTGGCCTTCAGTGACTACAGGGTTTCGTCGAGCCACTCATTAAACGGCGTTTTCGGCATCGCGCCATTCAGCATATCGACCATTTCGCCCCGTTTAAAAATCATGATGGTCGGGATCGTGCGGATGCGAAAACGCGTGCTGAGCGCCTGCTCAGCTTCCGTATTGACTTTAATAAAACGCACTTTGCCGCTGCGTTCGGCCGCAACTTCTTTAAATACGGGCGCAAAGTTCACGCAGGGGCCGCACCACGGCGCCCAGAAGTCGATCACGACCGGCAGGTCATCCTGCAGATATTTATCCAGCGTAGCGGCCGTGGCATTAACTACCTCGCCGTTGAAAAGCGCTTCGCCGCAGCGACCGCACTTTGCACCGTCGGCCAGACGCGCTTCGGGAACGCGGTTAACTGCCTGACAGCCGGCGCATACAGTATTCATTGTCATCTCAAACCGGTCCTGTAAATCTGATGATAGAGTCGTATTATGAAAAGGCTGGATGCTATGCTCAATCTGGATTACCCAATAGGTTCAATAGTTGATAGCTAAGCGCTGGCACATCAGGTAATCTTCGCGCTCTCAATGCTGGAGGAACAGATGAACGACGAATTTAAAGGCAAAAGCGGCAAGGTAAAAGTGATGTATGTACGTGAAGAGGAGGGCGGCAGTAAGCCAAATCCGCGTACCGGCAAAGGCGGCCGTCCTGCTGCGCGCCAGGAAGATAATCGTCGCTCTGCTCCCCGCAGCAATCGCAACAATGACGAAAGCGATCGCGCGCGCGCGCCACGCAGCGGTGACGATTCCGGTCGCTCACGCAGCCGCGACGACGCTGGCCGCT
>NZ_MIPP01000072.1 GCF_002095385.1 Pantoea eucrina
CGGGGCACCACCGGCAGCGCCGGTACCTCGCCGCCCGGCAGGCGATCAAAAGCTGCGGCCAGCGTTGCCAGCTCATCCAGCGACTGCGGCCCGGAGAGCCAGAGCTCCAGACTATTTGCCGTAAAGCGGGTCTGATGGAAGTGGCGCAGCGCACGCTGCAGCTCCGTGACGTTGTCACCAAAAGCCGCCCTGCTGCCGGCGCGAAAGCGCCTGAAGCGCCCGCCCAGCGCGTGCAGCAGCGCCGCCTCGCTCAGCGTCTCGCTGTGGCTCTGCAGCAGCTGATACTCAGCATCGATAACGGCGCACTCCTGGCGGATGGCGTCAGGCGCGAGGTTCGGGGCGATCAGCATATCCGCCAGCCGCGTAACGCCGCCTTCCAGCGCGGCGGCCGGCAGCTGAAAAAACCACGCGCTGCGGCTGAGCTGGGTGGTGGCGTTGACCTCGCCGCCCTGTTGCTGCACCCACGGCATCAGGCGCTGGCTGCCACTGAAGCGCGCGCTGTCGCAGAACAGCAGATGTTCGAGCAGATGCGCCAGTCCGGGCCAGCGATCGGGCTCATGCAGGCTGCCGGCCCCGACCTGCACCAGCGCCGCGGCTTCGCGGGCGTCAGGCTGGTGATAAAGGTGGCAGCGCAGGCCGCTGGCCAGCGTCAGGGTGCGCTGCATCATCAGAGACGCTGTTTGACAATCAGCGCAGAGTTGGCCCGGTTGCGGAACTGCAGCTGGGCAATTTTAATATCGCTGCAGTTTGCCTCACGCCGCGCCTCGAGGATCTGCCCGTGATGCGGCGATTTGCTGCAGACCGGATCGGTATTATCAGCGTTACCGGTCAGCATGTACGCCTGACAGCGGCAGCCGCCGAAATCTTTCTCTTTCTCATCGCAGGAGCGGCACGGCTCCGGCATCCAGTCAAAGCCGCGGTAGCGGTTAAAACCAAACGAGTCATACCAGATCGACTGCAGGCTCTGCGTCAGTACGGAGGGAAATTCAACCGGCAGCTGGCGCGCGCTGTGACAGGGTAACGCGGTGCCTTCCGGGGTTACGCTGAGGAAGATTGAACCCCACCCGCCCATGCACGGCTTGGGACGCTCTTCATAATAGTCCGGCGTCACAAACAGCAGATTGGTCAGGTTGCCGCTCTCGCTCATGCGCGCCCGGTAGCGCGCCACCGTCTCTTCCGCGCGGGCGATCTGCTCGCGCGTCGCAGCAGCCCCTCGCGGTTCAGGTGCGCCCAGCCGTAAAACTGGCAGGTTGCCAGCTCAACGTCATCGGCATCCAGCTCGATACAGAGGTCGATGATTTTATCGATCTGATCGATGTTATGGCGATGCAGTACAAAGTTCAGCACCATCGGATAGCCATGCTTTTTCACTGCCCGCGCCATCTCCAGCTTCTGCTGAAACGCTTTTTGCGAGCCAGCCAGCGCGGCGTTCAGCGTTTCATCGCTGGCCTGAAAGCTGATCTGAATATGGTCCAGACCGGCGTCCGCAAAGGCGTCGAGCTTTTTCTCTGTCAGGCCAATGCCGGAGGTGATCAGGTTGGTGTAAAAGCCAAGGTCGCGCGCGGCGCGGATCAGCTCGGGCAGATCTTTGCGTACCAGCGGCTCGCCGCCGGAGAAGCCGAGCTGTACGCTACCCATGGCACGCGCCTGGCGGAACACCTCAATCCACTGTTCAGTGGTCAGCTCTTTCTCCTGCTGCGCAAAATCGAGCGGATTAGAGCAGTAAGGACACTGCAGCGGGCAGCGATAGGTCAGCTCCGCCAGCAGCCAGAGCGGCGCATTGACGGCAGGTTTATTCGGGTTCACGACACTGGATCCATTTCTGTTCAACGGCTGACTGCAGGAAATCTTTCACGTCGTCACCGACGCCGCCAGCCTCGGGAAAACGGGCGTCAAGCGTGCTGACGATCGCGGCCACATCCTGTTTGCCGGTCACCAGCTCCAGGATGGCCGCTGCCGTTTCATTCAGTTTCGCCATGCCTTCCGGATAGAGCACGACGTGGCTCTGCTGCGCGGCTTCCCACTGCAGACGATAACCGCGCCGGAAAGCGGGGATCAGGGTATCTTTCATACGCATTACACCAGTCTTGTTGTGTGCCAGGCCGCCCGATCGGTGACCGTATGATAAGGCGGACGCTGCAGCACATAGGCCATAGTCATGGCGTCAAGCATCGTCCAGAGAATATCGAGTTTAAACTGCAGGATCTCCAGCATGCGGTTCTGCTGTTCCGCCGTGGTAAAGCGCTCCAGCGCCAGCGCCAGCCCGTGCTCAACGTCGCGGTTAGCCTGGCTCAGGCGGCTGCGGAAGTAGAAATACCCCTCCTCTTTGATCCACGGATAGTGCTGCGGCCAGCTGTCGAGGCGCGACTGATGGATCTGCGGCGCAAACAGCTCGGTCAGGGAACTGCACGCCGCTTCCTGCCAGTCAGCGCGCCGGGCAAAATTGAGATAGGCGTCAACGGCAAACCGTACGCCGGGCAGCACGTGCTGCTCCGACAGCAGCGCCTCACGCGTCAGGCCTACTGCCTCACCCAGCTGCAGCCAGGCTTCAATGCCGCCATCGCCATCGTGACTGCCGTCGTGATCGAGAATGCGCTGTACCCACTTACGCCGCGTGGCCGGATCGGGGCAGTTGGCCATGATCGCGGCATCTTTCAGCGGAATGGTGGTCTGGTAATAGAAACGGTTTGCGACCCAGCCCTGGATCTGCTCGCGCGTTGCCTCACCGTTATGCATCGCTTTATGGTAAGGGTGATGAATATGGTAGTAAGCGCCTTTGGCGCGCAGCGCCTGTTCAAACGCCTCGGGGGTCAGAGCGTCGGTGATCACGATGCGGACTCCTGCAGATGGATCGCCATCCCGTCCTGGCTCACTTCAATGCCCTGCTGCGTCAGAAACTGGCGCTGCGGCGAGTGTTCGTCGAGGATCGGATTGGTGTTGTTAATATGAATAAGAATTTTGCGCTTTGCCGGCAGCGCGGCCAGTAGCGCCATCAGGCCCTGCTCTTCAGCCAGTGCCAGATGGCCCATCGCCCGTCCGGTGTTTTTGCCGACGCCGGTGGTCAGCAGTTCATCATCCTGCCAGACGGTGCCGTCAATCAGCAGGCAGTCCGCTTTCTGCAGCCACGGCATGATCACCCCATCCGGTTCGCCCAGACCCGGCGCATAGAGCAGCGTCTGTCCGCTGGCGCGGTTTTCTATAAACAGCGCCACGTTGTGCCCCGGCAGCGGCCGGTCGCGGTACGGAGAGTAAGGGGGGGCGTTGCTGAGAATCGGGATCGCAGTAAACTGCAGATCGGGACAGACCGCCACGCTGAACGGCTCAAGCGGCGTCAGCGCATGATGCTTCAGGCCGCCGTTCCAGTGCTGCAGCATGGTAAAGACAGGAAAACCGCTGGTAAGGTCGGCATGCACTTCAGGGGTGCACCATACCTGATGCGGGCAGCCTTCGCGCAGGCTGAGCAGCCCGGTGGTGTGGTCAATCTGACTGTCGGTCAGAATAATACTGCCGATCGCGGTGCCGCGCAGCACCCCTTTTTTCACCAGCTCAGGCGTCTGCGCAATCTGCTGACTGATATCAGGCGAGGCGTTGCATAACACCCAATTTTCTCCGTCATCACTGACGATAATTGAGGACTGGGTGCGCGCCTGCGCCTGAATGGTGCCGTTACGCAGACCGCTGCAGTTGGCGCAGTTACAGTTCCACTGCGGAAAGCCACCGCCTGCCGCTGAACCGAGAACTTTAATAAACATGTGAAAGACCGAAGCAGAAAAAGAGAATGCCCGCACGAGCGGCGGGCAGAGAGTCTTAGCGGTTGGAGATGTACAGTGTCACTTCCAGGCCCAGACGCAGGTCAACAAACTCAGGTTTTTTCCACATAGTGTTCTTCCTCATCAATGAAAACGCAGAGCAGGCTCTGCCATAAATGCCGCTGGCGACTGCAGGCAGTACACCAGGCGCGGCGATGTTGCGCCAATGTCGCGCGGAGATCAACCCTGATTCATCAGGGAAACGCGGTTCAGGCCTGCCAGATCTGACGCAGCACGCGCTGCCAGTTGCCCCACGCGAGCTGTTCAGTCAATGCCTGATCATAGCCGAGACTTTGCAATAGCGCATAGAGCCGCGGTAAACCGGTAACATCTTTTAACGTCGCCGGTACGCTGATGCCGTCAAAATCCGATCCCAGCGCCACGTGATCGCGGCCCATAATAGCGATCAGATGCGCGGCGTGTTTAACAATTTCCGTCAGCGCGGTGCTGTCATCGCGTTTTCCGTCACTGCGCAGGAAGGCGTTGCCGAAATTTATCCCCACCACGCCGCCGCTGTCGCGAATGGCGCGCAGCTGATCGTCAGTCAGATTGCGCGGCTGTGCGCAGAGCGCGTGCGCGTTGGAGTGCGTGGCGACCAGCGGCAGCGTGCTGAGCCGCGCCGTCTGCCAGAAGGCTTTTTCATTCATATGCGAGAGATCGATAACCATACGCTGCTGACAGGCCAGCGTAATCAGCTGCTCCCCCTCCTCCGTCAGCCCGTCACCGCTGTCGGGCGATCCGGGAAACGCGCCGGTGACGCCTTGACCAAAGCGGTTAGGCAGATTCCAGAATGGCCCGATGCTGCGTACGCCAGCCTGATAAAACGCCTGCAGATCTGCGCCGGCACCGTCGAAACCGTCGGCGCCTTCGATATGCGCCACCAGCGCCAGTACGCCATCGCGCCGGCAGGCGGCAATCTCCTCCGCGTTCAGGCAGAGCCGGGCGCGTCCGCCTGATTCCGCCGCCAGCGTTTTCAGAATCGCGAGCTGCTGCCAGAGAATGGTAAGCGGCGGCAGCTGCTCCCCGGCGCGCTCAGGTGCCACCTCGCTGAGATAGCCAGCCGGGGGCACAAACAGCGCAAACAGCCCGCCGCCAAAGCCGCCCTGCTGCATGCGCGGAAAGTCGAGATGCCCGGTTTCTGTACCGGAGAAAAATGCGCGCGCCGGATCGTCGCGATGATGCAGCCAGAGCCGCAGTAACAGGTCGTTGTGACCGTCGAACGTAATAAATGACATAGCCTGCCTGAGCCGGAAACCGTGCCGCTATGCTACGCGCCCGCACCGCTTTCGCCAACCTGTCCGTTTTGCACGCGTGGTTGTCCGCTACGCGCAGGCGGGCAGCGATCCACCTGCGCCACACTACAGGCTCTGCTAAAGGAGACGACGATGCTGACTCACCCTGCTGATAAATATTACCCGGCCCCTGTGCTGCCGCTGGCCGATCGCCAGTGGCCGTCGCGCCAGCTCACTCACGCGCCGCGCTGGCTCTCAACGGATCTGCGCGACGGCAACCAGGCGCTGGCGGTGCCGATGGACAGCGCCCGCAAGCTGGCGTTCTGGCAGCTGCTGCTGCGCTGCGGCTTCAGTGAAATTGAAGTGGCCTTTCCCGCCGCATCGCAGACCGACTATGCGTTTGTGCGGGAGCTGATCGAGGAAGATCGCATTCCGCCCCACGTCACCATTCAGGTGCTCACCCAGGCGCGCAGCGATCTGATCGATCGCACGTTTGAGGCGCTGACGGGGGTCCGGCAGGCGATTGTTCATCTCTACAACGCCACCGCCCCGCTGTTTCGCGAGCGTGTGTTCTGCCAGAGCAAAGCGGAGATTGTCGCCCTGGCGTGCAGCGCCGCCCGCCAGATCCGCGACCGCTGTGCCGCGCAGCCTGATACGGCGTGGACGTTTCAGTATTCACCGGAAACGTTCTGCTTTACCGAGCCGGACTTTGCGCTGGAGATTTGTGAAGCGGTAGCGGCGATCTGGCAGCCTGGCCCGCAGCGACCGATGATTATCAACCTGCCCGCCACGGTGGAAGTGAACACCCCTAACGTCTACGCCGATCAGATTGAATACTTCTGCCGCCACTTCAGTCAGCGTGCGGCGGTGACCATCAGCGTACATCCGCACAACGATCGCGGTACCGGCACCGCCTGCGCCGAGCTGGCGCTGCTGGCGGGGGCCGATCGCGTCGAGGGCTGCCTGTTTGGCAACGGCGAGCGCACCGGCAACGTTGATCTGGTGACGCTGGCGCTGAATCTCTACACCCAGGGCGTGGCGCCGGGGCTTGATTTCAGCGATATGCAGCAGGTGATTGAGACGGTGACGGCGTGTAATCAGCTGCCGCTGCATCCGCGCCACCCTTATGCCGGTGAGCTGGTTTTCACCGCCTTTTCCGGCTCCCATCAGGACGCCATCCGTAAAGGCTTTGCCGAACGTGCAGCGCGGCAGGAAACCCGCTGGCAGATCCCCTACCTGCCGCTCGATCCGCGCGACATTGGCTGCAGCTATGAAGCGGTGATCCGGGTCAACAGCCAGTCGGGCAAAGGCGGCAGCGCCTGGCTGCTGGAGCAGAACCACGGACTGCAGCTGCCGCGCGCGCTGCAGCAGGATTTCAGCCAGCGGGTGCAGCAGCAGACTGACATGAACGGCGGCGAGATGACGCATCATGCCCTCTGGCAGCTGTTTTGTCACCACTACGGCCTGACGCAGCCGGCGCGCCAGCTTGACACGGCGGAGAGCCAGAGTGATGAGCGGGCAACGCGTATCCGCCTGCAGTTTACGACGGCATCGGGCGGACGCATGCTGAATGGCAGCGGTAACGGCCTGCTTTCCGCCGCCGTCAGCGCGCTGCAGCAGCATTACGGGCGCGCAATCGCCATTGAGGATTACCACGAGCATACGCTGGGTAAACGCAGCGACAGTCGTTCGGTTGCCTATATCTGCTGCACCGACGCACACGGCGGACGCGCCTGGGGCGTCGGAATCGACAGTGACGTGACGCGCGCCTCGCTGCAGGCGCTGCTCAATGCGGCAGACGCCTTTCTGCCGGCGGAAAGTAGCCCGCCGGTGAAACGCCCAGCACGCGGCGAAACATCGCGCTGAACGCACCCGGACTCTCGTAGCCGAGATCCAGCGCCACCCGCAACACGCTCTCTCCCTGCGCCAGCCGCATCAGCGCCTGGCTCAGCCGGGCGCGCCGCAGCCAGTCGCCAAAGCGCAGTCCGGTTTCGCGGCTGAAATGGCGCGACAGCGTGCGCTCTGCCACGCAGAGTTCCGCCGCGGCCTGCGTCAGCGTCCACGGCTCTCCTGCGCTCTGCTGGATCCGGGTACAGAGCGCCAGCAGGCGCGGGCTTTGCGGCATCGGCAGGTCAAACGGCAGCACATTCATCACCCTGATCTCATCAAGGATCAGCTCATAAATGCGTTCGCTGCGGCTGCCGGGAGAGTAGCCCTCCGGCAGCGACAGCGCGCTCACGATCAGTTCACGCAGCAGCGCGGAGATCTGCACCACCTGACAGCTGGCCGGCAGATCAGCGCGCGCCAGCGGATCGATAAACAGCGTGCGGGCAGCGACCTGGCCGCCCGTCTGCAGCGCATGCCGCGTGCCGGCTGGCAG
>NZ_MIPP01000073.1 GCF_002095385.1 Pantoea eucrina
GCCCGCCCTGCTCAGCCGTATTCGTGAGCGCAGCCAGATGCTGGAGCAGAGCATCACGCTGCTGCTGCAGCGGGGGCATCAGCGCCACCTGCAGCGCAACACCATGCTAAGCGGGCTGTGGCAGGCGCAGCTGCTGCTGAACCGGATCTCAGCGCTTGCGAGCGACGCCGCTTTTCTGCCGCTGCGCCAGCAGAGCGAGAGCCTGCTGGCGGTAGCGATCCGCTCTGCCGCGCCGCAGGCTGCGGTGCAGCAGCTCTCATCCATTCTTCCGGTCTGGTCAGCCCTGCCGCTGGAAGGCGTGCTGGCGCTGCAGCGGGCGCGCTTTGTCCATGCCCTCCGTGCGCTGGAGCCGGTCGCCGCCGGGCTTGAGGAGAGCGATACCGGCATCGCCTACGCGACCTACCGTATCAAGGCGCTGGTGGCGATGCTCAATGAGGATATCACCCGCTATGTACAGCAGGTGGCGCAGCAGAGCGATGCGCGCAGCGCCAGCACCCACCGTGAACTCAACTCGGTCATCGGTTTTATCGCGCTGTTTATGCTGCTGGCGCTGCTGATCACCGGTTACGCCGGCTACTACATCTACCGCAATCTCGGCTCCGGCCTTACCGCTATCGCCCGCGCGATGACGCAGCTGGCGCAGGGGGAGAAAGGCGTCAGCGTACCCGGCCAGACGCGGCGCGACGAACTGGGCGATCTGGCGCGGGCGTTTAACGTTTTTGCCCGCAACACCGCCTCACTGGCGCACACCTCTTCACTGCTGAAAGAGAAAAGCACCCAGCTGGAGTCAACCTTTCTCGCCATGCGCGACGGCTTTGCGCTGTTTGATAACAGCGGTCAGCTGGTGGTCTGGAACGCGCAGTATGCGCAGCTGCTCGGTATTGCGCCGCATGAGCTGCAGCGTGGCCTGCACTATCAGCAGCTGCTGGCACGGCTGGATCTGCAGCTGCTCAGCCTGCAGGATGCGCAGGAAGTGCGGCTGCCGGACGGGCGGACGCTGGAGCTGCGCTTCAGTCCGGTGCCGCGTCGCGGCATGGTCAACACCGTGCTGGAGCGCACCTCGCGAAAAGCGCTGGAGGAGGCGCTGCTGCACAGCCAGAAAATGAAAGCGGTGGGCCAGCTGACCGGCGGACTGGCGCACGATTTTAATAATCTGCTGGCGGTGATCATCGGCAGCCTGGCGCTCACCGCCGATCAGCTGCCGGCTGGCACGCTGGCAACCCGTATCGAACGTGCCCGCCAGGCGGC
Organism: Pantoea eucrina; assembly: GCF_002095385.1. Taxonomy (GTDB): domain Bacteria; phylum Pseudomonadota; class Gammaproteobacteria; order Enterobacterales; family Enterobacteriaceae; genus Pantoea; species Pantoea eucrina. The sequence continues at coordinate 1,249 of NZ_MIPP01000073.1, forward strand.
GGACCGCGCCGCGCAGCTCACCCAGCGACTGCTCGCGTTTTCCCGTAAACAGGCGCTCTATCCACGGGCGGTCGCGGTCGTGGATCTGGTAGAGGATCTGCATTCGCTGCTGCAGCACGCCCTGCTGCCCGGTCAGCAGCTGGTAACAGAAGCAGCACGCCCGGGCTGGCCGGCATGGATCGATGCCGGTCAGCTTGAAAATGCGCTGATGAACCTGGTGGTTAACGCGCGCGACGCGCTGCAGCAGCAGCCCGGTGAGATAGTGCTGCGCGTCTGGAACCAGCGCAAAGCGTCCGCGGCGGGTAAACGCGAGTGGGTCGTGGTGGAGGTGATCGATCGCGGCTGCGGCATGTCAGCGGAGGTGCGTCAGCAGGTGTTTGAACCCTTCTTCACCACCAAGCCCACCGGCAGCGGCAGCGGTCTGGGGCTATCGATGGTGTATGGCTTTGTGCGGCAGTCGGGCGGTGAAATTGCACTGGAGACCGCACCGGGCCAGGGTACCACGGTACGCCTGCTGCTGCCGCGCGCGGCGGAGGCGGTACAGCCGGTGGCGGCTCCTCCACCCGCGCAGCCCGGTGCGAGCCGCGATCGGCTGGTGCTGGTGCTGGATGATGAACCCGCCGTACGGCAGACGCTGTGTGACCATCTGCATCAGCTTGGCTATCTGACGCTGGAGTGCGCCGACGGTGCCAGCGCGCTGGCGCTGCTGCAGCAGACACCCGATATCGATCTGCTGATCAGCGATCTGATGCTGCCCGGTGCGCTCAACGGCGCCGATGTGATACGCCAGGCGCAGCAGCAGTGGCCGCAGCTCGCCACGCTGCTGGTCAGCGGGCAGGATCTGCGCCGGTCGCAGGTGACGTTACCGCTGTGTGAACGGCTGGCGAAGCCGTGGCAGCAGGCGCAGCTGGTTCAGGCGCTGGAGCGGGCCTGGCAGCGCAGCGCACGGCTTAACCGCGCGCGGCAGGCTGCTGCCACACCGCTTTCCCGCTGATAGCCTGCGCTCAGCACACCGCCACCCGGACAGTATGCGGCAGCGCCATGAGCGTTTCACCGCAGGTAAAAATGAGATCTGACCGCTGCCGGCAGGGATGCGGATGCTCACGCAGATAAGCGAGCACCGCCGGCGGCAGCTGCGGTGCAACCGCGCGCGTTTCACGCAGCCCGTCGCCGCTGAGACGCAGCGTCAGGCCGCCGTTCAGACCTGGCAGCTCAATAATCAGCGTGCGGTTATGCCCGGCGGCGGCCTGCCGGGCCATCAAAGTAGCAGGATCGGGATTCGCACGGGCGTGACTCAGGGCCAGCGAGGCGTTGCAGGCGGAGACAAGCGGCATGCCGGTACAAAAATGCAGCGTGCTGCGCAGCGCCGCACTGTCAATCTGCGGATCGAGCCACAGCGTATCTGCCCCCTCTTCCCGCGTCAGCAGCAGCGCGCTGGCAGCAGAGGAGAGTTCGCGCTGGCCTGGCATCAGCGGCAGCGACACGATAACGCCTGGCTCGCTCATCGCTTTGTGTACGCGACGGGACGCCTGCTGAGCATCCGCGACGGAATAATGAAAACTGGCCAGTAAAGTCATGGGTCCTCTCCGGATACCGGAATAAACAATAAATAGCCGGGCGCTTTCAGCGCCGTGTCCGGCTGCCCCGCCCGTTTTAATGAACGCTCAGGATGCGCGCAGCAGATGACAGTGCGGTGATGATGACGTGACGGCGCGATGAATCAGCCGCGGCCAATGAGCAGCTAACGCATCAGGATGATTAATAAGTGCATCTCGCGCCGTGCCGCTCTCCGCCAGGCACAAACCCGTCTTTCTGCTAACTTATTCAATACGGCCGCCTGTTTATATGAAGAAAAAATAATGAATTCAATCAAAACATCCCGTCAATTCCGGCACAGTTTTTTGCGTCAGGTGGTCGCGCCGCTGATCGCAATTCTGGTGCTGTCGTTTGCCGGGGCCGGTAGCGGACTTTACTGGGGGACATCCGTGACCAACAGTGAAGCGCGTGAGCAGCAGCAGCGGATGATTGCCGCCTCATTCGACCAGAGCCTCAGCGAGCATTTGCGCCAGCTGCGCAGCCTGACGCGCTGGTCGCCGCTCGCCAGCCACCTGACGCTGCGTGACGCCGACCGGGCGTGGCTGGATCAGAACGTCGGCAGCTGGCTTTATGAGATGTTTGCCCATCAGCTGATTCTGCTGCTGGACAGCAGGCAGCAGCCGGTTGCCGCCTGGCGCAACGGTGAGCCGGTCAGCCCACAGGCAGTCGGTCCGTGGCTGCGCGATCTGCTCGCCACGCCGCTGGTAGCCAGCGCGGCGGGCGCAGAAGATCGGGCCGATTTTGTGCGCATCGCCGGTCGCGCTGCTGCACTGGCCGTGGGTGAAATTAGCGCGCCTGACACGACAAACCGGTTTAGCCTGGTGAGCGTCGCGTTTCTTGACGACGGCTATCTGCGTCACCTTTCCGATCGCAGCCAGCTGGCGCAGCTGCACTTTAGCAACGCGCCGCCCACTGATAAGGAGATGGCTTTCTGGCCCCTCTCATCGCAGAGCGGCCAGCGGGTAGGCTATCTGAGCTGGCAGCCCGATAAGCCCGGCGCGCAGATGCTGCGCACGATCGTGCCCTCAACGCTGCTGTCGGTGCTGATTATCACCCTGCTCTGCCTGTTTATGGTACGGCGCATCTGGACCTCCTCGCTCAGCCTGTCGCAGTCGCTGGTCCGGCTGGGTGCCAGCGAGGCGCAGGCGCAGCACCTTGCGTTTCATGACGTGCTGACCGGCCTGCCCAACCGCGCGCTGGTGGAAGATCGCCTGACCCAGGCGCTGGCCGCGGCGCTGCGGCACGATCGCCGCGTGGCGCTGCTGCTGCTCGATCTTGATCGGTTTAAAAATATCAATGACACCTGGGGCCATCACGCCGGCGATGAACTGATCCGCGAAGTGGCGCGGCGCCTGAGCGAGATTGTGCGCACCAGCGATACCGTGGGACGCATCGGCGGCGATGAGTTTATTATCGTGATGCCGGATACGGAGACTATCGGCCAGGTGCATACGCTGGCGCAGCGCATTATCAGCGCGCTCAGCGCTCCTTATCATCTGCTGGGCAATGAGCTGTGGGTTGGCGTCAGTATCGGCCTGGCGCTGGCACCGAAAGATGGCGTGGACCGGCTGGAGCTGATGCGTAAGGCGGATATCGCGCTGTATGACGCCAAAAATCACGGGCGCGGTCAGTTTCGCCAGTTTGAGAAAGCGATGGATGAGTCGCTGCGTACCCGGCAGGAGCTGGCGGCAGAGCTGCGTCAGGCGCTGGTTAATTTTACCGGGCTGGCCGTCTGGTATCAGCCGCTGATGGAGATTAACGGTGAGCGCGTTGTCGGCGTTGAGGCGCTGCTGCGCTGGCACCATCCGACCCGTGGCGATATCTCACCGGCTGACTTTATCGCTATCGCCGAAGAGACCGGGCTGATCCTGCCGCTGGGCGAGTGGGTGCTGCGCGAAGCGTGTAAGACGTCGCTGAAGCTGCCGCAGGTGGTGGTGGCGGTGAACGTTTCACCGGTGCAGTTTCGCAGCAGCGGCTTTGTCTCCCGGCTGCTGGAGATTGTTGCGAGCGAAGGCGCCGATCCGCGGCGCCTGGAGCTGGAGATCACCGAAGGCGTGCTGATTGAGGATGAGCATGCGTCCCGCAGCTGTATCATTGCGCTGCGCGAAGCGGGCTTCCGTATCGCGCTGGATGATTTTGGCACCGGCTACTCCAGCCTTAACTATCTGAGCAGTTTCCCGGTCGATAAGATAAAAATCGACCGTTCTTTTACCCAGTCGCTCGGCGTGGCAGATAACTCAACCGCGATTATTGAATCCGTCGTTCGGCTGGGGCACGCCATGGGCCTGACCGTCACCGCCGAAGGCGTAGAAACCGAAGGACAGATGCACGCCCTCGCCAACGCCGGCTGTAACCAGCTGCAGGGCTATCTGTTCAGCCACGCCGTCCCGCTAACCGAGATTGAAAAAATGGTATAGGCAACGACAGGATAAAACCCCGTAGGGGCGCCATTTATGGCGCCCTGATAACAACCGGGCACGGCACATAAACGACGTTAGGTCCACATAAACGAATCCAGGGACGCATAAATGCGTCCCCTACCGGCACCGGAGATGCGTTATTTATCGCGCCCGAACACAACTTTGTAGGGGCGCCATTTATGGCGCCCTGGTAACAACCGGCACCGTTTTCTTTTTCGCGACATCTCGCATCGTTAACGTGGCTGACTCGCCTTTCTGCGCTGAAAAGAGAGAATAAAGGCGCAAGGAGGCACAATGCGAAACCGAAAAAATCCGCGCCTGACGCAATTTGATTATCGTACGCCCGGCGCTTATTTCGTTACCCTGGTCACCCGACAGCGTGCGCTGCTGCTGGGTGAGATCCTGTCCGGCAGTATGCACGCTTCGCCGTCCGGCCTTTGTGTTGCCGAAGAGTGGGAGCGCCTTTCTGCCCGTTATAACACGCTGGCAACCGATACATTTATTGTGATGCCCAATCACCTGCACGGCATCATCTGGCTTCAGCCGGGTAATATCTATTGCTTATCAGCCATTATTAATCACTTTAAAGCGGGTATTTCCCGCCAGCTCGGAACGCCTGTCTGGCAGCGTGGCTTTTATGACCGCGTTATCCGCTCGGAACAGGAGCTGTCTGCAGTTCGCCGTTATATTGCAGAGAATCCATTGAAGTGGGAGCTGGACCGGTTGTTTGTACGAGGAGAGACGAGACATTTAAAGGATGCGGGGGTGAATAGATGATGTCAGGGGCGCATAAACGACGCCAGGGACGCATTAATGCGTCCCCCACGGCGGCACCGGAGATGCGTTATTTATTGCGCCCGAACACAACTTTGTAGGGGCGCCATTTATGGCGCCCTGGCAACAATTGGACACGGTACATTAACGACGTCAGGGACGCATAAATGACGCCAGGGACGCATTAATGCGTCCCCTGCGAGCACCGGGGGATACGTTATTTATCGCCCCCGAACATAACCCCGCAGGGGCGCCATTTATGGCGCCCTGGTAATAAACCGGGCATAGCGCATAAACAACGCCAGGGACGCATTAATGCGTCCCCTACGGCGGCAACGGGGATGCGTTATTTATTGCGCCCGAACACAACTTTGTAGGGGCGCCATTTATGGCGCCCTGGCGACAGTCGGATACGGTGTATTGACGATGCCGGGGCACATAAACAATGCCAGGGACGCATTAATGCGTCCCCTGCGAGCACCGGGGGATACGTTATTTATCGCATCCGCACATAATCTGTAGGGGCGCCATTTATGGCGCCCTGGTAACAACCGGGCACGGCGCATAAACGACGCCAGGGACGCATTAATGCGTCCCCTACGGCGGCAACGGGGGATACGTTATTTATCGCATCCGCACATAATCTGTAGGGGCGCCATTTATGGCGCCCTGGTAACAACCGGGCACGGCGCATAAACGACGCCAGGGAC
>NZ_MIPP01000074.1 GCF_002095385.1 Pantoea eucrina
TCCACGCGCCGGAAGGGGGCGTGGGGGGACAGAAAGGGGCGGTGAGGCGTGCTGGCAGCCGGCGTGGCGGCTGAATGCCAGCGACATTGTCGGCAGCGTGGGAGCGGGTGACGCTTTCTGCGCCGGCGTGCTGTACGCCAGCCACGAGGGCTTTACGCTGTCAGACACGCTGCAGCTGGCGCACACCTGCGCCTGCTTTAACCTGCGCGCGGCGAACGCGCTGGATGGGATCCGGCCGCTGCCGGAGATGCAGCGCTGGATGGATCAGGCGATCTGCGATACGCGCGCTGCCGGACGCACCACGTCAGCTGAAAACACATAGCCGAGGCCGCGAATGGTGCGGATAAGGTTTGGCTGATGCGGGTTAGCTTCGATTTTGCGCCGCAGCCGCATGATCAGCACGTCGATAGTACGGTCAAAGACATCCAGCGTTTCGCTGTGCGTCAGCTCCAGCAGCTGGTCGCGGGTTAACACTTTGCGGGCGTGTGCGACCAGCGCGCGCAGCAGCGTATATTCCCCCTGCGTCAGCGGCACGCTTTCACGCTGCGGATTCAGCAGCTGGCAGCGCACCTCATCCAGCTGCCAGCCGTTGAACTGCCAGCCCGCAGGGATAACAGCGTCTGGTTCATCCTGCCTGCCGCTGCGGCGCAGTGCGGCGCGCGCCCGCGCCACGACCACGCGCGGATTAAAGGGTTTAGCGATATAGTCATCGGCACCCATTTCCAGGCCCACCACCATCTCCGCTTCCGATCCCATTCCGGTCAGCATGATCACCAGCACATCCGGCCGCTCACGCTGGATCTGCTGCAGAACCAGCAGCCCGTTCGTATCCGGCAGCATCATATCGAGCATCACCAGCGAAATATCCGGATGCTGCGTCAGCAGCGCCTGAACATCGCGCCCGAGGTGGCAGCGATACACGGCGGAAACGTGCTCACTTAAGACATCGTGCAGCAGTTCGCAGATGGCACGATCATCGTCAACGATCAGTATCGCGGGCTTCATGGCGCGGCCTCGTTATCATGCAGAGAGTAAAGGCACTATAACCTGCTGTTTTTAGCCTGCTGAATCGTGCAGCAGAAACGTGAGCGATATCGCCAGGCAGAACGCGAAAGCGTGCGGCACCGCAAAATTATCGCGCTTTATAGGGCAGCAAGGAAAACGATTGCGCAGCAGCGGGGCAATGCACCATAATCGCGCCTCTTTCTGGTTCAGACTTTTCTTAACCGGATGCGCAACGGAAAACGTAAACGATTGCGCAGGAGATGGCACAGCAATTGCTATCAGGACAGGGGAAAGCGGAGGGGACACCTCACGTCCGGCAGGCTCGCTTTCAGCAACAACGATCAGCTGTTAACCACTTTGGCCAGTGAGAACGCGCAGCCGCTGCGTCTCCGCTCATGAGAGAAAATGATGTTAGAGAAACTGTTTAAGCTTAAAGCGCACAACACCACCGTGCGCACGGAGATCGTGGCGGGGATCACCACTTTCCTCGCCATGGCCTATATCCTGTTTGTTAACCCCTCTATTCTGGGCGCGACCGGCATGGATAAAGGGGCGGTGTTTGTGGCGACCTGCCTGGCGGCGGCGATCGGCTCAATTCTGATGGGACTGATTGCTAACTATCCGATTGCGCTGGCACCCGGCATGGGGCTGAACGCGTTCTTTACCTACACCGTGGTGCTGCATATGGGCTACACCTGGCAGATTGCGCTGGGCGCGGTGTTTCTGTCGGCGGTGATCTTCTTTGCGCTCTCGATTTTTAAAATCCGCGAGTGGATTATTGCCAGCATCCCCCTGCCGCTGCGCGCCGGCATCGCCGCCGGTATCGGCCTGTTCCTGGCGCTGATTGCGCTGGAAGGGGCCGGCATTGTGGTGGATAACCCGGCGACGCTGGTCGGGCTGGGCGATCTGACCAAACCAGGGCCGCTGCTGGCGCTGCTCGGCTTTTTTATCATCGTGGTACTGGAAGCGCGCCGCGTGACCGGCGCGGTGCTGATTGGCATACTGGTGGTGACCTTTATCTCTATGGGCATCGGCCTGACGCCGTTTGGCGGCGTCTTCTCCGCGCCGCCTTCAATCGCGCCTACCTTTATGCAGCTCGATATTGCCGGCGCCTTTAATGTGGGGCTGGTAAGCGTAATTTTTGCCTTTCTGTTTGTTGATGTGTTTGATAATACCGGCACCCTGCTGGGCGTAACTAAGCGCGCAGGTCTGGCGGATGAGCAGGGCAACGTGCCAAAAATGGGACGTGCACTGATTGCTGACAGCGCGGCTGCGCTGTTTGGCTCACTGCTCGGTACCTCAACCACCACCAGCTATGTGGAATCTGCGGCTGGCGTCAGCGCCGGCGGACGCACCGGCCTGACGGCCATTGTGGTGGCCGCGCTGTTTCTGCTGAGCCTGTTCTTCTCGCCGCTGGCGGGTAGCGTACCGGTCTGGGCCACCGCCCCGGCGCTGCTGTTCGTCGCCGTGCTGATGGCATCGGGCCTGGCGGAAATCGACTGGAAAGATGTGACGACGGCGGCACCGGTAACGGTAACGGCGCTGACCATGCCGCTGACCTACTCAATTGCGAACGGCATCGCCTTTGGTTTCATTACCTGGACCGTTGTTAAGCTGCTGAGCGGCCGCGCCCGTGAAGTGAATAGCGCACTGGTGATCCTCTCGCTGCTGTTTGTCATCAAGCTGGGCTGGCTCAGCGCCTGATGAAAAAAGGGAAGCCCGGACGGGCTTCCCTGCTGATAATGGCTGGCCGGTGCGTTAGCGGAACGGCGGCTCATTAAAGGTGCGCAGCTTGCGGGAGTGCAGCTTATCGCCCTCGGCGCGCAGCAGCTCTACCGCACAGATGCCAATCTGCAGATGCTCAGAGATGGCCCCTTCATAAAAGCGATTCGCCTGACCCGGCAGCTTGATCTCACCGTGCAGCGGTTTATCTGATACGCACAGCAGCGTGCCGTAAGGCACGCGGAAACGGTAGCCCTGCGCCGCGATGGTCGCGCTTTCCATATCCACCGCCACGGCGCGGCTCAGGTTAAAACGCAGCGCGGAAGCGGCGTAGCGCAGCTCCCAGTTACGATCGTCCGTGGTCACCACCGTACCGGTACGCAACCGCTGTTTAACCTCTTCACCCGGCATACCGCTCACTGACTTGGTTGCGTCATAGAGCGCACGCTGCACTTCGGCGATGCTGGGTACCGGAATATCCGGCGGCAGCACGCTGTCGAGCACATGGTCATCACGCAGGTAGGCGTGCGCCAGCACATAGTCGCCAATGTTCTGACTTTCGCGCAGGCCACCGCAGTGGCCAATCATCAGCCAGGCGTGCGGACGCGTCACCGCCAGGTGATCGCAGATCGTTTTGGCATTGGAGGGGCCTACACCAATATTAACCAGCGTAATTCCGCGCCGGTTAGGCGAGGTAAGATGCCAGGCGGGCATCTGATGCTTTTTCCATGCCAGATCGGACATCATCGCCGCGGGATCGGCCGTTTCCGCCGTGATCACCACATCACCGGCGCAGGCGAGGCTGTCATACGGCGTGGCGGGATCCTGCACCTGTTCTATCGCCCAGCGCACAAACTCATCGACGTACCGGGTGTAGTTGGTAAACAGCACGAAAGGCTGGAAGTGTTCCACTGCCGTGCCGGTGTAGTGCCGCAGGCGCGCCAGCGAGAAGTCGGTACGCAGTGCGTCAAAATGGGAGAGCGGAAAGCGGGCATCGGCGTTGAACAGGCCATCTGCGGTCTCATCGCCAATCTGCGACAGCTCGGTGGTCGGGAAATGGCGGGCAATACTGGCGCTCATCGAGCGATCCAGCGACAGATCCGAACCGTCAATCACGTAAGGGTAGGGGATCTCCTGCTGCGACGGCCCCACTTCAATCAGCACGTCATACTCTTTCTCAATCATCTGCAGCTGCTCGCTGAGATAGTGGCGCAGCAGCGCAGGGCGGGTAATCGTCGTGCTGTAGCGGCCGGTATGGGTAAAGCGGCCCCAGGCACGGGTGCGGTTCTGCTGCGGACCCTCTCCCTGCCAGGTCAGGCGCAGCTCCGGATAGACAAACAGCCCCTGCTGCCGCTGCTCTGCGTCGGGCAGCGTACCCTGTTCAGTGAAGTCGCGGATAGCGTTGCGCAGCGCCTCAACCGCCGCATCGTAGCAGCGCTCCAGTTCATCCAGTGCCTGATGGGCAGTCAATCCGTTCCGTTGTGTTTGCATAGATTCTCCTTCAGGAAAATGGATCAGGTTGAGCAGAGCATAGCGGATAAACCGGCTGATATAATTAAGAATCTGTGACGCTATGCCAGCGTAATTATTGCGTACAGAAATTAACGTGGCTGCGCAAAGCGGGCAGAAATAAAAAGTTTGTAATAATGATTAAATGGCCGCTGCAAAGACTTTGCATAATCGCCGGGCGCCTATCATCATTACCTCTCCTCTCTTATCCAAAGTGATTTGGTACTCTCTTGCAAAATCCCGGTGTGGCAGTAATGCGGGCGGTGCGTAATACGGCGTGGTATCCGCGGCGCCGGATGTACCGCACGCTGTTGTGGCGTGAGATCGCGCCGCTGGCGATCCCTATCTTTATTGAAAACCTCTGCGTAATGCTGATGGGCGTGCTAAGCACGTTTCTGGTCAGCTGGCTGGGCAAAGAGGCGATGGCGGGTGTCGGGCTGGCAGACAGCTTCAACATGGTGATCATCTCCTTTTTTGCCGCTATCGATCTCGGCACCACGGTGGTGGTGGCATTTAGCCTGGCGCGCCGTAACGGTAAACGCGCCCGCGCCGCCACCCGGCAGTCGCTGGGGCTGATGACCGTGCTGGCGCTGGTGCTGGCGCTGGCGATTGAGTTCTGGGGACACCTGATTATCGACGTCATCGCCGGCAGCGCCGATCCGCAGGTCAAACAGCTGGCGCTGAGCTATCTGCAGACCTCCGCCTGGAGCTACCCGGCGGCGGCGATTGCGCTGATCGGCAGCGGCGCCCTGCGCGGGGCGGGCAACACCAAAATCCCGATGCTGATCAACGGCGGCATGAATATCCTGAACATCATGATCAGCAGCGTGCTGATTTATGGCGCGCTGGGCTGGGAAGGGATGGGCTTCGTCGGGGCGGGCCTCGGGCTGACGATTTCGCGCTATATCGGGGCGCTGGCGGTGCTCTATGCGCTCTGGCGCGGTATCAGCCCGGCGCTGAAGCTTACGCTCAGCAGCTACTTCCGCCGCTGGGATCGCGCCATTCTGATGGAGGTGCTGGGCATCGGGGTGCCGGCGAGTATTGAGTCCGTGCTGTTTAACGGCGGTAAGCTGCTGACGCAGATCTTTGTCGCCGGTATGGGCACCAATGAAATCGCTGGCAACTTTATCGCCTTTTCTATCGCCACGCTGATTAACCTGCCGGGCAACGCGCTGGGTTCGGCCTCTACCATTATTACCGGCAAGCGTCTGGGACGGAATCAGGTGATGCAGGCGGAGCGGCAGATCAGGCATGTGTTCTGGCTGGCGATGATCGGGCTTTGTACGCTGGCGCTGATCACCGTGCCGCTGGCGGGTACGCTGGCGCGCTTCTATACCCGCGACCCGGAAGTGATTGAAGTCACGAAACATCTGATCTGGCTCAACGCCGCGTTTATGCCGATCTGGACCGCCTCCTGGGTGCTGCCTGCCGGACTGAAAGGCGCCCGCGATGCGCGCTATACCATGTTTGTATCAATGTTCAGCATGTGGGGCGCTCGCGTGGTGGCAGGCTACCTGCTGGGCATCGAACTGGGCATGGGGGTGATCGGCGTGTGGCTTGGCATGTTCCTGGACTGGACGGTGCGCGGTCTCTGCTTCTGGTGGCGGCTCAATAGCGGCAAGTGGCTGCATAACTACCGGCGTATGGTGGCAAAAGCGGCTGGCTCAGCACCATAACTCACGCAAAGGCGTCTGCGGCGGGAAATGGTGGGCACACTGCGCCTGCAGCAGCTCGGCACAGCCCAGCGCGTCCGTCAGCGCATTATGGGCCGGATAGTGCGGCAGATGATAGCGCGCCCGGCTCTCCGGCAGGCAGAGCGAGGGACGCGACCTGCCGCGCCAGAGTCTCTTCAGCCGGCTGACCGGGGCGTGCTGACAGAGCAGCCCCTCCAGCGCCAGCGTGTCGATACAGGGGAAAATAATGCCCTCTCCGATGCGCCGCTGCAGCGCCGCGTTCAGAAAATGCTGCTCAATGCCGCGATGGTGCACCACCATGACGCGACCCGCCATCATCGTCAGCAGCTTCAACAGCCGCTCGCTCAGGTCGGGCGCCTGCGCGACCGTCGCGTGGGTGATGCCGTGGATCACCACCGATTCATGGCGCAAGTCGGCCCGCGGGTTGAGGATCCAGTATGCGCTTTCACTCAGCCGGATACGCGTCAGGCTGAAAGGGATAAGGCCAATACTGACAATATCGTCGCGCCGGGTATTCAGCCCGGTGGTTTCAAAATCCATTGCCAGCAGCGGCACCTCGCCGATCGGCGTCGCCGCGTCCGGTACGCCAGCCCGGTAGTAGTGCTGCAGCGCCGGATGGCGTGC
>NZ_MIPP01000075.1 GCF_002095385.1 Pantoea eucrina
CAGCTCCAGCGCCCGGCGCCGCTCGCTGTCGCTGGCGGCGAGCCAGGATTTGACCTTACCCGCGTGCGGGGCGTACCAGTCAAGGCGATCGCCGCTGTCGCTGGCTTGCGGAATAGCGAGACAGCTGGCGAGCGCATCCTGATGACGCAGCCGCAGCGTTTCGCGAATTTGCAGCGCGGAGATCCATACCGGCTGGCCGCTCTCACCCAGAGCCAGTACCGAATCCAGCTTGCCGCTGCGCAGAAAAGTTTTTGCCACTCGTTGGCCCTTATCGATGGAGGTCACGTGCAAAACATCGTGTATTGATGGCGTAAAAGTGATCTTAAGCCAAATACGGAAAATCAAAGGCGCGAAAAGAGGGGGTAAACAGGCTGTTTTTCCCCGGCTCCGGTATGAAGTGGTTACGGATTAACCGCGGCGACGAGCGGTCAGCAGCAGATGGACCAGCACGCCGCCCGCCATGCCCCAGAAGGCGGAGCCGATACCGGCCAGAGAGATGCCGCTGGCGGTGATCATCACGGTAATAATGGCGCTGTCACGCTGATCCGGCTCCTGCAGCGCGCGCTGCAAACTGCCGGCGAGGGTATTAAGCAGCGCAAGACCCGCCAGCGTCGCAATCAGCACGGCGGGCAGCGCGCCGAGCAGCGCTGCAATCAGCGCGCCGCACAGCCCGGCCAGCAGATAGAACCCCCCGGCGCAGACGGCGGCGATCCAGCGGCGCGCCGGATCGGGGTCGACCTCATCGCCCATACAGATAGCGGCTGAGATCGCCCCCACGCAGACCGAAAAGCCGCCAAACGGCGAGCAGAGCAGCGCGATGGCCCCGGTCCAGCTGGTCAGCATGGAGACCGGCGGCTGATAGCCGTGCGCCTGCAGCGTGGCGATACCGGGCGCATTCTGTGAGGCCATGGTGATAAGAAAACAGGGCAGCGCGACGCCGGTCAGAGCGGCAAGCGTAAAGTGCGGCATCACAAATGCCGGCAGGGCAAAGCTGAAGGAGTCCGGCGGCAGGATCACGCTTTGCTGAAGCAGTGTGACGCCCGCCCCGGCGATCAGCGCCAGAATAATGGCGTAGCGCGGCAGCCAGCGGCGACAGAGTAGCCAGACCAGGCACATGGTGCCGCACAGCGCGGCGTTGCTTTCCAGGCCGGTAAAGGTGCCGATGCCGTAGCGCAGTAAAATACCCGCCAGCATCGCCGCCGCGAGCGCGGGCGGAATAAAGCGCATCAGCCGGGCAAATATCCCGGTTACGCCGCTCAGCAGGATCAGCAGGTTAACCGCCACAAACACCCCGATGACCTCATTCAGGTTCAGCCCCTCCACGCTGGTCGCCAGCAGCGCTGCACCCGGCGTTGACCAGGCCGCAATAACCGGCAGGCGGGTGCGCAGCGAGAGCGCCAGCGTGGCCACCCCCATCGCCAGCCCCAGCATGGTAAACCAGCCGGCGGTCTGCGCCGGTGTGGCTCCCGCCGCCTGCGCCGCCTGCCAGATAATGGCAGCGCTGCTGCTGTAGCCGACCAGCACGGCGACAAAACCGGCGACCAGCAGCGGAATAAACGGGAGAGAGCGGGTGTCAGCCAGATGCATAGAAAACGTCCTGTTGTGCGTTATAACGCACATTGTGGCACGCGTGCCCTGCCGCGACAAGTGATACACTGGAGGGTACGCTTTCAGGAGACGATATGGATAATCTGCAACACGAGTTAGGCCAGACGCTGAAGCAGCTGCGTCAGGAGCGGGGCTGGAGCCTGACGCTGGCGGCCGCCCGTACCGGCGTCAGTAAAGCGATGCTGGGACAGATTGAGCGCGGCGAATCGAGCCCCACGGTAGCTACGCTGTGGAAGATCGTGACCGGCTTCAACGTGCCATTCTCCCGCTTTATCCACGGCAGCGCGCCACACTCCGCCAGCACCACGGTATTCAGCGAGGCCAGCGCACAGATGCAGGTTCGCCCGCTGCTGCCGTTTGATAGCCGGGTAGGGGTTGATCTGCTTGAGGTGACGCTCGCCGGCGGCGCGCAGAGCAGCTCCTCTGCCCACGAGGCCGGGGTCATTGAACAGGTGGTGGTGGTGGAGGGCGAGCTGCTGCTGGGCCTGGAGCAGGGCGCGCAGCGGCTGCGGGCGGGTGAGGCGTATCAGTTTGCCGCCGATAAACCGCACAGTTACGCGAATCCGCTCGCCACGCCGCTGCGTTTCCACAGTCTGATACACTATCTCTCTGCTAACGAACTGACGAGGAGTCCCCATGGCACTAACCACGCTTGATGCACACACCGCCCTGATTATCATTGACCTGCAGTACGGCATTGTCCGTCTGCCGGTGGCACCGCTGAGCGCTGACGACGTGATTGCGCGCGCCGGTGAGCTGGCTGGCGCGTTTCACGCGCGCAGTCTGCCGGTCGTACGGGTTAACGTCGCGGGCGGCGCGCCGGGGCGCAATGAGATGCCGCGCCATGACGCTGATTTACCTGCCGACTGGGCAGATCTGGTGCCGGAGATGCAGCCGCAAGCGGATGACATCTGCATCACGAAAAAAACCTGGGGTGCATTTCATCAGACCGACCTGCACGCGCAGCTGCAGCAGCGCGGCGTCACGCAGGTGGTGGTGTGCGGCATTGCCAGCAGCATTGGCGTAGAGTCGACCGTGCGCGAGGCGTATGCGCTCGGCTATAACGTGACGCTGGCCACCGACGCCATGACCTGCCTCAATGCGCACACGCATGAAAACAGCGTCACGCGCATTTTTCCGCGTCTGGGTGAGACCGGCAGCACCGCAGAGGTACTGGCCCTGCTGGCGGAGTAAGGCCTGCCGGTGCCTGATTTGGTCAGGCACCGGGCGGTCAGTTAAAGGTGTAGCTTACATTAAGACCGGCGCTGTAATTACGACCCGGCGCCGGTTCGTAGTAGCGTCCGTTGCTCTCATTCACAATCACCGAGCCGATATAGTGGCGATCCAGCAGGTTATCCACGCGGCCAAACAGATCCAGCGTCCAGTCGCTGATGTGCCACTTGTAGCCGCTGTTCAGACCGGCCAGCGTGTAGGCGGGCGCCCGCACGCTGTTCTCATCATTGGCCGCAATATCGCTCAGATAGCGCACGTCAGCCCCGGCATAAAAGCCCTGTTCCGGCGCATACGCTATGCCTGCATAGGCCATGTTACGCGCAATGCCCGGAATACGATGGCCGCGACAGCTCTCGTCACCGCAGGCGTTACTGCGGTAACGGGCGTCCAGCAGCGTCCACGCCGCTTTCAGCTGCCAGTCATAGCCAATCTGCTGATCGAACGCCAGCTCCAGGCCGCAGCGGCGCGTCTCACCGGCGTTTTTAAAGGTTGAGCGTCCTTCATAGCTGCCGGCTGAAACAATCTCATTGCGGGTATCGGTCTGAAACAGCGCGGCGCTGAGCAGGCCGTTGCCGAGGCGTTTTTTCGTGCCGAGTTCCAGCGTCTCGCTGGTGGCGGGCTGCAGATCCAGGTTCAGGCCGCTGGTACCGCGGGTGCGATAGGAGAGCTCATTCAGCGTGGGGGTCTCGAAGCCGCGTCCGGCGGAGAGGTAAGCGTTCCAGCCCGAATCGATAGCGTAATTCAGCGCGGCGGCCGGCAGCCAGCGGTGATAGCGACGGCTGCCGCTGTCGTCGGGATCGCTTTCGGTAACGTAGCGATCGTCCGAGGTAAAGTTCACCGTGCTGAAGCGCACGCCCGCATCCAGCGACCACGCGTCCGTCAGCTGCCATGCGCTCTGTAAATAGGGATCGAGGTTCCAGATCCGGTTGCGCTCATCGCGGCGGCGCTCGCCCTGCACGCCCAGCGTGCCGTCCGGGGTAAAGTTGCGGTAGCCCTTGCGCTTTTCCGTCATGGTCTCATAGTCGAGACCGCCGGTCAGCGTCACCGGCACGCTGAACAGCGCGTCGCGATGGGTCCAGCGCGTATCGATACCCTGATAGTGGCGCGTCAGCGCAATCACGCCGCCGGGATGACCGGGTCTGTTCTGCGCCACAACCGGAATGGACTGATACTGCGTGGTTTCACGCTCCCCGGCCCAGAGCATCAGGCTCAGGTCGTCATGCTCGCTCATCTCGCGCTGATAGCGCACGCCCGCCTGGGTCTGATCCACGCTTTTGCGGGCGTCATAGAGGGAGACGTTACTGGCAACCTGACGCGGATTATCGCGCCACTGTGCGTCGGTCAGGCCGCCCGGATCCTGCGCCTCCAGATGCACGCTGTTAAACAGCAGCGTCAGGGTACTCACCTCATCAATGCGCACGCCGAGCTTTGCGTTACCGAGGTTTTTCTGTGCGGCGCTGTGGTCGCGATAACCGTGGGTGGTAAACCGTGAAGCGGAAAGGGTGTAGCTGACGTCGCCCGGCTGCGTGCCGTCTCCCGTCGCACCGCTGGCCTTTATGCTGTTGCGCCAGCTGCCAAAGCTGCCGTACCAGCTGCCCGCTTCCAGCACAGGGGGCTGTTCGCCGCTGGCGGTTTCAACGTTAATCACGCCGCCTGATGCGTTGCCATAGAGCGCTGAAAAGGGGCCGCGCAGCACGTCCACGTGCGCCACCGAGCCGATATCGATATTCGATGTCTGCCCCTGGCCGTCCGGCATGGTAGCGGGGATACCGTCGACGTAAAGACGAACGCCGCGTACGCCAAACGTTGAGCGCGAGCCAAAGCCGCGCACCGAGAGCTGCAGATCCTGGGCGTAGTTCTGCCGGTTGAGGATCTGCAGGCCAGGCACGCTGGCGAGGTTCTCCGACAGATTGACGCGCGGCGCGGCCCGGCGCATATCCTCGCCGCTCACGACGCTTACCGCAGCGGGCGTATCGAGTTCAGAGAGGCCGCTGGCCGCGGGTGCCGCGCTGACCACCAGCGTACGCTCTGCGTTATCTGCGGCGAGCAGCGGCAGCGGCAGGAGCGCCGGCAGCAGCAGCGCCTGACGCAGTAAAGCAATATTCATAATCAAAACCGTCAGAAAAAGAGAGAAATCAGAAAAGCTCAGTGATCGGTATGTTACCGGTTATGTCATTTGATTGAAAAGCGTAAAAAACCGCGCGGATCGTGGCCGGTATGATTAAAACGTTATCGTCGCGCCACGCACCTCTGGCTGCGAACTACGCTTTCTGTCACTGTAAAGAGAAGTGCTTACATCATCAGGAGAGAAAATGCGTCAGCAACCGGTTGTAGCCGTACTGGGTCTGGGAGCGATGGGCCATGCGTTCGCCGCCAGCTTACTGAAAAAAGGGTTTCGCGTGCAGGGCTGGAATCGTACCCGGTCCAAAGGGGAAGATCTGGAGGCGGCGGGCCTGCAGCTGAGCGACAGCGCGGAAGCCGCCGCTGCGCAGGCGGATGTGGTGATCACGATGCTGGCCGATGGAGATACCACCCGCGACGTGGCGGCGCGCATCGCGCCGGTGCTGAAGCAGAATGCCACTCTGGTACAGATGGGCACCATTGGCGTCGCGGCAACCGACGCGCTGATCGCACAGATCGCCGCGGCGCGTCCCGATATCAACGTTATTGATGCGCCGGTCTCCGGCACCAAAGCGCCGGCGGAAAACGCCCAGATTCTGGTGCTGGCCAGCGGTGACCGCACGCGGGCTGAGGATGCAGAACAGGTGTTTGCCGCGATCGGCAAAGGCACGCAGTGGCTGGGCGAGGCGGGCGCCAGCTCGCGCATGAAGCTGGTGGTGAACAGCTGGCTGATTGGCCTGATGCAGAGCCTGGCAGAGAGCACGCGGCTGGCGGAGCAGTTTGGTTTCAGCACTGACGATCTGTGGCAGGTGCTGGAGGGCGGTCCGCTGGCGGCTCCCTACGCGAAGGTCAAACTCGGCGCGATTGCCAGCGACGACTACACCCCGCAGATGCAGCTTACCTGGGCGCTGAAGGATGCGAAACTGGCGCTGGAGGCGGCGGGCGAGACCCGGCTGCCGGCGCTGGAGAACATTGCGCAGCTCTGGCAGCAGGCGGTGGAGGCGGGCTACGGCGAACAGGATCTGGCCTCCGTCTACGCCTGGCTGAAGCGCGGAGATGAGTAAACAGATAAGCTTCGATTTTTCCCGGCGCCCGCTGATACCCTTTGCGCACGATTACGCGCACGGTGCCCGCGAGCCGTGGCACTATCACACCTGTGCGCAGCTGATCCATACTCTGAGCGGCGTGATACGGGTGGAGACGGCGCACGGCAGCTGGATGGTGCCGCCCAGCCGCGGGGTCTGGCTGCCAGCCGGC
>NZ_MIPP01000076.1 GCF_002095385.1 Pantoea eucrina
GACAGATCCTCTCTATATGGTGGTACTGAGAAAGGATATACTGATTATCCTGTTTATTATCCCTAATTTTGTGAGGCAGCATGTCACCGGAAAATGCCATTAAGTTACTAGGTAACCCTACTCGGGTTTCTATCCTAAAATGGCTGAAAAATCCAGAAGAGGAATTTGCTGATTATTCTCAGCTTTTTCCTTTCGAAAAATATGGTGTCTGTGCCAGTCTCATTCAGGACAAGGCGGGTTTATCACAACCCGCAACCTCGCTATGCCTAAAAAGTTTGCATGATGCTGGACTACTTGAAGCGATAAAGGTGGGTAAATGGACTTATTACCGCCGCAGCGAATTTCGCATAAAAAAGATGACAGATGCTGTCATTATATCTCTACAGCAGTTATAAAACGGGAAGAAGATGCTACAAATATTCATATCTACCATAACATCCCTTTTGGGCAGGGCATGAAAAAACCCGCCGGGGCGGGTTTTGGGCAACGCGTTTCAGGCATCCTTGCGGCCAGAAGAGCCTCTCTTGCTGATCTGACCACCCTTTCTGCCGGCTTCAATGGCCCGTTCAGGACTGTTTCTGAAATTTCCCCCGCTTGCCTGACCGCCTTTCCGTCCGGCTTCTGCCGCCCGCTCCGGATTTTCCGCAAAATTGCCGGCACCGCCTCTACGTCCCGCCATAACGCCTCCGGTTTGAGTTAAGTAAGACCAGATAAAGCATAGCCTTGACCTTTTCCCTCTGCGCCGGATCAGGCGTGCGCCGCGTTCAGACTGCCGCACCGATCGTTTTTTAAGGCAAAAAAACCCGCTCAGGGCGGGAAAAATTCGTTACAGAGGAATATCTCTGTCTCTGATAGGGCAACGTAAAACTATTTAAGTTCCTTCCCTGCCAGAGCAGCAGTTTTCACGTATCCTGCAGGCTTCGCCTGTCGTACGGGCATAACTCACAGCAAGCAGGTCCACAATGTACGAAAACCAAGACAAAAAGCTGTCTGACACAATAATTGGCGAAGCTATTCTTGAGCTACTCGATGAGAGGACGAGCATAACCAATGCCATGCTGCTTCTGAAGCTCCAGACTTTCCTGATCGCCGCAGATGAAACGTGGCGGAAGACGGCCATACGCGACGCCATCAGAAGCGTTCAGGCGGTAGTCCTGGAAGGCAACACAACAGGCGCACAGTCGTCAGTTACGCACTGAGCGCGGTAACTCCGGGTGAACCGGCCAGCCCCCCGGATTTACCATAACATCTCTTTTGCGCATGACCACAAAAGCCGCTCAGGGCCGTACCGGCTTCATAAAAAAAGCCCCGCAAAACACAACCGCGGGGCCTCAAGCTGAAAACTGGACCGTACACATCACAGGACTCATGCCATTGCGGCATTAAAGTTTGCATAACTGAAAGGAATCACGGTAACTATAGTTTATTATCATGAGATAAGCGGAACGGTCAGATTAATATGTGCAATCTGTGTTTTCACTGCCCGAAATGCGGGAGCCAGACATTCCGATACACCACCGGGAGCGAAAAGCCGCATACGCCTCACGGGGCTGTCTGCAGCCGGTGCGGTACCCGCCTCACGAGCACCTCCTGCGTGTCGCCCAAAAGACAGCTTTCCGGCAAGCCATCCCTCTGACTGTGCTGATCCTGCGCTTTCGGTAGGTTTACACGGGCGTGGTATAAAAGGTATTACATCAGCTGTTACGGCTGAGGATGCGGGTTCAATTCCTGCTGCCCGTTCCATCTTTGTTCCGCAGCATACCAGCGTCCTTTTTTTGAGCGCTTAACAGGATGCAGCCCTGCCAGTCTGGCCTGTATGGCGCTGGCGAAGCCGGTCATAAAATATCGACGGCTCCCTTTTTGCCCCCTCAGCCTGCATGTTGTATTTAACATAACGCTACTTTTGCGCAGGGCATGAAAAAACCCGCCAGGCGGGTCTTCAGCAACTCATCTCAGGAAACCTTGCGCTCAGGAGCACCTCTCCGGCTGATCTTGCCTCCCTTTCTGCCTGCTTCACGGGCTCGCTCTGGGTTATTCTTGAAGTTCCCGCCGCTTATGCGGCCACCTTTTTGGCCGGCTTCTGCAGCCCGTTCTGGATTTTCCGCAAAATTGCCGGCACCGCCTCTACGTCCCGTCATAACGCCTCCGGTTTGAGTTAAGTAAAGCCAGATAAAGCATAGCCTTAACTTTTTCCCTCTGCGCTTAATCAGGCGTGCACAGCGCTCAGACTGCCGCATCGATCGTTTTTTGACGTTTTTAAGGCAAAAAAACCCGCTCAGGGCGGGGAAAATTCGTTACAGAGGAATATCTCTGTCTCTAATAGGGCAACGTAAAGCTATTTAAGTTCCTTCCCTGCCAGAGCGGCAGTTTTCACGTATTCTGTAGGCTTCGCCTGCCGTCCAGGCAGAGCTTTCACAGCAGCAGGTCACGCATGTACAGAAACGAAGAAGAAAGGCTGTCTGACACAGTAATGGGCGAGGCCGTCATTGATCTGCTCGATGAGAGGGCGCGCATAACCAATGCCACACTGCTCCTGAAGCTCCAGACCTTCCTGCTCGCAACAGAGGAACCGTGGCGGGAGGCAGCGATACGCAGCGCTATCAGAGACATCCAGTCGGCAATTCTGGAGGTCGGCAGCAAGGCGTCATCTCTGCACTGAGCGCGGCAGCTCCGGGTGAACCGGTCAGGCACCCGTATTTAACATAAGAGTTCTTGCCCGCACCCCCTGAGAGCCCCTCAGCGCGTTTCTGCGGCCTCCGGGCCAGAACCCGGCCCTTTCCCTGCCCGGAACCGCGAAAATCCGCCCTGATAATTTCTGCGCGGCTGCATGGCTATGCACGCAGGTGAATAGTGGGCGGTTTCACGCGTATGTTGTAACCAAGGGCATATTTCCGGCATAAAACTCATCGGATAACGGTGAACGGGCGCGCAGTTTACTGTGCGGCCGTGAAGCGTTGGCCAAGCCGCCAGGCGCGGCAGCTTTGCAGTGGGTGCATCCGCTACCACTTCGCGAATCCTGCCCTTAGTCTTAACTACAGAAAAATTTCGTCCGGACGAAATTCAGGGTATCGGGCCGCGCCTGATGAAAAGCTCTGGCGCGCCGGCGGTACTCCAGAGACACATCTTGTCCCGCTGTTTTGTGGCGCCGGCGCAGCCGGCTGTGGTCACAAAACATTTCCTGTCCGGCGTTAGGGTGTTCTGACCTGCTGCAGTTTCTGCGTGACCAGAAAGCCCTCAAGGCTCAGATCTTCGTTCAGCCCGTCCCAGTGAATGCCGCGCGGGCTCAGTTCAAACGTTGCAAGCTGCTCTGCGGTGGCGGCGGCCAGCGTGGGAAAATAAGACAGCGGTACGCCCAGGGTGCGCCCGTCGCTCAGCTGCAGCCACATGTTGTAGGGATCAAATTTTGCCGACTTGATAGATACGCTCATCACGACCTCCGGTTGACCGTCACGAATTTACGTTGATAGTATGCCCGGGTAATCCTGTCGTCCATGACGACCACCAATGATCCCACGGCCTGAGAGGATCGCCTTCGGGTGGCTGTAGAGAACACTCCCGCAGCCTGAAAGGGAGAACGCAAAGCGTGGTACATCTGCCCGCCCCTGGAAGCAGATATCGTCACAAACAGCGCACCTACGACGCGACGATGAGGGTACATTTCACAATGCAGTGACCGGCACCGACCGCCCTGCCATCCGCTGCCGGCAGTCATAACCATGACAGCCCGCTACACCCTGCGATCACCATTCCGTCTTCCGGAATGCACCTGTTTGCAGAGGCAAACGCTCCTCCGGACTGAACGGCGTCACTTTGGTTCGAGTGAAACGAGAACAAAGTGACGCGTGAAAAAACCACGCTGCAGCCCCTGCGGCACAACGCCTGACGGCGATCTCCACAATCTGACGTGCACGTATTACGTGTTTTCATACGCCCAGAAGGGGCCTTAACCCAGCGCTGCGGACATCACTGCAGACGTATTCAGAAAGAAAGGAAAATAATCAGCTCGGTATCGATGGCGACACCCGGAAGCGGGTGTGTGGAGGGAGTCTGACGCAAGTCAGCCCGGCGTAAGCGCGAACAGGTCAGCGACCTGGGGAAACCTCGTAAGAACTCAACAATCTGTCATCCCGATGCACAGATACCAGCTGAGACGCAGGAAGCGCAAAAGTAACCGTGTCGTCGGGACCGAAGCACCGGGTAAAAGTAAGGTTACAGGTTTAAAAACCTGTTATTTCCAGAACTGCCACCATTTAGCCGGAGGCGGTAAGGGCTGCTGCGTGTCCTGTTTATGCTCAAGAAGCAGCATTGCCTGCCGAAGGGAGCTGATATGTTCATCCCGGGAGGCTACAGCCTCTTTTAAACCTTCATTTTCCTTCTGTAACAACTCAATTTTATGCTGTAAATCTTGTAAATCAGGACTGTTAACCTGTGTAATTTCCTGCTCTGGCTTTACTGTAAATTCTGTTGCTGCAGGGAAGTTCCCAATGGTGCCAAAAACTCTGATAAGCTCAGATGTATCAATGTTCTTTACAGTCTTTCCCGCCTTTACAACAGACGTAAAGTTAAGTTGTCCACTGTTCATCAGCTTGTAAATGGTAGGGCGACTAATGCCGGCAAGCCTGGCTGCTTCACTGATTGACACTTTTGCCATGCAGATTTCGCTATTCCTGAGTTAACGTTGCCAGAAGACTCCTGTGAAGACGTTCAGCATCCTCATGGAGCTTTTCACACATATCCGCTTCACCGTCAAAATCCAGCTCGTTGAGCCTTTCCAGCAGGAGCAGACTCTGGTCCTGAATGAATTTTGCCATGTTCAGCGCAGTTTTTTGCTGTTTCGTCATCAGACGCTCCGTTGCGTAAGAGCCATATGCTGAAAACAGGTGAAATGACGCTTCCTCGGTTCCCCTGGCTGCGCCAGATGAACGCTGCGGCGAGCGTTACCGGCTAACGACGGAAAGGCTTAGGTTTGATCCAGGTGAATTCAGCGGCCTGACGTTCTTCTGCCCGTGCCTGTTTAGCGGCCTCAGCTTCACGCTGTCCCAGAAGCTGCTCACGGGCAACGCGCAGCACCTCTTTTTTTTCCGGACCGGACAGTTTTTTGCCTTTTGCCCGTTCCGCTGCAAAAACAGCGTCATCAAGAAACTGCTTTTCAGTCTTAGATACAACATGCAGACGACCAGCCATAGACCCTCCAGTTCAACGTCAACAGCCCCCCTTTCCCCCCCGAGCTAGGTCCCCGGCATCCCGGTTTTCCATAGGCTCCGCCCTCCTGACGAACATCACAGAAATCTGCTGATTTCCGGTGCTCAAATCAGAAGGGGCGAAACCCGACAGGACTTAAAGATACCGGACGTTTCCCTCCGGTGGCTCCCTCGTGCGCTCTCCTGTTCCCACCTTACAGCTTAGCCCGTGTCTTTCCGCTGTTATGGCCGCGTTTTCTCATACCACGCCTGACACTGGGTGCTGCTTAGGTGGTTCGCTCCAAGCTGGGCTGTATGCACGAACTCCCCGTTCAGCCCGACTACCACGTCTTGTTCAGGTAACTGTTCTCTTGAGTCCAACCCTGACAGACACGACAAAGCGCCAATGGCGGTAGCCACAGGTAACGGTTTTACGGAGCGAAGTTTGTATAGCGGACTATACACAGAGTTCTTGAAGTGTGAGCCCAACTACAGCTACACTGAAAGGACAGTTTTGGTTACTGCGCTCCGTTTAAGCCAGTTACCTTCGGAAGGAAGAGTTGGTAGCTCTAAATTCCGGCAAACGAACCACCGTTGGTAGCGGTGGTTTTTTTGTTTACAGGATATGAGATTACGCGCAGAGGAAAATTATCTCAAGAAGATCATTTTGGTAGAACTACCAAATTATTGATTTAGTGTGTAGTGGAGTTTTTGAGGTGCATCTATGGCTCCCATCTCCGTACACTTTCATACTAGTGCTGGGACTGAAAGAGT
>NZ_MIPP01000077.1 GCF_002095385.1 Pantoea eucrina
CGCCTGCTGCAGCGCCTGCTGCGTCTGCTGCAGGCGGGCCGACTCACTCTGATACTCCAGCGCACCCACCACCTGCGACAGGCGTACCGCCGCCGTCGCCACGTTGGCCGTATCACGCGCCAGCGCCAGGCTGCCATTCATATCGGCCAGCGTCTGCGCCTGCGCCTGTTCCTGAATCGTGCCGGCGTGGCGGAATCCGGTAATCGCCACCAGGCTGACCGCCAGCGTCACGCCGACCACCAGCAGATTAAACAGCAGCAGGCGACCACGGGCACCGGCATACCACGGCAGAGTCTGACTCATGCGCCACCCCTCGCAATGCGGAACGTCAGCCGAGTATAAAAGTGGCGCGCAGAGGCAATATGACAAATATGAACGGGCGCTGACATTTTCCATTTATGTTGCGCGGCGACACTGCTCAGCACTATCCGGCAGCAGGAGCGCGGCAATGACAGCACCGATACTGGAGATGCGCGGTATTACCCGGCGCTTCGGCAGCTTTTACGCCCTGAAGGGCGTGGATCTCACTATCTGGCCGGGCGAAGTACACGCGCTGATGGGCGAAAACGGGGCCGGTAAGAGCACCCTGATGAAAATCCTGGCCGGTGCCTACAGCGCCAGCAGCGGGGAGATCCTGATTGAGGGCAAGCCGTACGCCATCCGCGGCCCTAAAGAGGCGCTGGCGGCGGGCATTACGCTGATCTATCAGGAGATCAATCTGGCACCCAACCTCACGGTGGCAGAGAACATTTTTCTCGGCAGCGAGATTGCGCGCGGCGGGCTGGTGAAACGCCGACAGATGGCGGAAGAGGCGCAGCAGGTGATTGCGCGGCTTGGCGCGCGCTTCAGCGCCACCGATCTGGTCGGCCGTCTGAGCATCGCCGAACAGCAGCAGGTGGAGATCGCCCGCGCGCTGCACCGCAACAGCCGCATTCTGGTGATGGATGAACCTACCGCCGCGCTCTCCAGCCGGGAAACAGAGCAGCTGTTTGCGCTGATCAAGCGGCTGCGCAGCGAAGGCATGGCGATTATCTACATCAGTCACCGCATGGCTGAAGTGTATGAGCTGTCAGATCGCGTCAGCGTGCTGCGCGATGGTGAGTATGTCGGCAGCCTGACGCGTGAGCAGCTCAACGCCAGCGAACTGGTGCGCATGATGGTCGGGCGTCCACTCAGCGATCTGTTTAACAAAGCGCGCGACATTCCGTTTGGTGCTATCCGCCTGGCGGTCAATCACCTGACTGACCGCAACAAGGTCCACCCCAGCAGCCTGGCGGTACGCGCGGGCGAAATTGTCGGCCTCGCTGGCCTGGTGGGCGCCGGACGCAGCGAGCTGGCGCAGCTGATATTTGGCGTGCAGCAGCCCGCCGGCGGCGAAATCTGGATTGACGGAGAAAAAGTGCACATCCGCTCCCCGCGCGAGGCGATCGCGCGCGGCATCGGCTTTCTCACTGAAAACCGCAAAGAGCAGGGGCTGTTTCTGGAACTGGCCGCCCGGGAAAACATTGTGATGGCGACGCTGGAGCGCGACGCCAGTTACGGCCTGCTGAACCGGCGTAAGGGGCAGAAGATCGCCACTGACGCTATCGCCTCGCTCAATATTCGCGTGCCGCATGCGCAGGTTCGCGCGGGCGGGCTATCGGGCGGCAACCAGCAGAAGCTGCTGATCTCCCGCTGGGTATCTATTGCGCCGCGCATTCTGATTCTGGACGAACCGACGCGCGGTGTGGACGTCGGTGCGAAGAGTGAAATTTACCGCATGATGAATCAGCTGGCGCAGCAGGGCGTGGCGATTCTGATGATCTCCAGCGAACTGCCGGAGGTGGTGGGCATGAGCGATCGCGTCTACGTCATGCGTGAAGGCACCATTGCCGGCGAGCTGAGCGGTGACGCCATCAGCCAGGAAAATATCATGACACTGGCCACCGGCGCTCAGCCGGTTACAGCCTGAGGAGAAAGGAATGACCAGCGAAACCGCACGCGTAACCAGCCCGACGCTGAAACGGGCGTTAATGAGCGATCTGCTGCAGACGATCGGGATCCTGCCGATTCTGATCCTGATTGTGGCGGTGTTTGGCTTTATCGCACCTAACTTCTTCACCGAGGCGAACCTGCTGAACATTACCCGGCAGGCCTCTATCAATATCGTGCTGGCGGCGGGGATGACGTTTGTCATTCTGACCGGCGGTATCGATCTGTCTGTGGGCTCCATGCTCGGCACCACGGCAGTGGTCGCGATGGTGGTGTCGCTCGATCCCGCCTTTGCCGGCCTGACGATCCCTGCTGCACTGGGTGCCGGGCTGATCATGGGACTGTTCAACGGCATCCTGGTCGCCTGGGCCGGGCTGCCGCCGTTTATCGTCACGCTTGGCACCTATACCGCCCTGCGCGGGGCCGCCTATCTGCTGGCTGACGGCACAACGGTCATTAACTCCAGCATCAATTTTGAGTGGATAGGCAACGGCTATCTCGGGCCGGTGCCGTGGCTGATCATCATCGCCTTTGCGGTTATCGCGCTCTGCTGGTTCATTCTGCGCCGTACCACTTTAGGCATCCATATCTATGCGGTGGGCGGCAATATGCAGGCGGCCCGTCTGACCGGGATCAAAGTCGGCGCGGTGCTGATTTTTGTCTACGCCATGAGCGGCCTGCTCTCCGGGCTGGGAGGCTGATGAGCGCCTCACGACTCTACAGCGCCAACGGCAACCTTGGCGTGGGCTATGAGCTGGATGCGATTGCTGCGGTGATCCTCGGCGGCACCAGCTTTGTCGGCGGTATCGGCACCATCACCGGCACGCTGATTGGCGCACTGATTATCGCCACGCTCAACAACGGCATGACGCTGATGGGCGTCTCCTACTTCTGGCAGCTGGTGATCAAAGGCGGCGTGATCATCGTCGCCGTGTTAATCGATAAATACCGTACCCGTCATCACGTCAGCTGAAGGCCGGCAGAACATTTCCAGGTGGCGATCCCGCGGACCGCTGACAATAAAAAAAGCAGGAGAACATCAACTATGCGTTTTAATCCGATTGTAACCGGACTGCTGGCCGCCACGCTGCTGAGCGCGCCGCTGGTACAGGCAAAAGAGCTGAAATCGATAGGGGTGACCGTAGGCGATCTGGCCAACCCGTTCTTTGTACAGATCACCAAAGGTGCCGAGCTGAAAGCCCGCGAGCTGGCAGGTGACAAGGTCAACGTGACGCTGGTCTCCAGCGGCTACGATCTCGGTCAGCAGGTGGGACAGATCGATAACTTTATCGCCGCCAAAGTCGATATGATCATTCTCAACGCCGCCGACTCCAAAGGCATTGCGCCAGCGGTGAAGCGGGCGCGCGACGCCGGCATCGTCGTGGTGGCGGTGGACGTGGCCGCAGATGGCGCTAACGCCACCATTACCTCGGATAACACCCAGGCAGGCGCGATGGCGTGTAAATATATCTCTGACCGGCTGAAGGCGAAGGGCAACGTGGTGATCATCAACGGACCGCCGGTTTCGGCGGTGCAGAACCGTGTCGAAGGCTGCATGAGCGAGCTGAAGACGCACCCCGATATTAAGCTGCTCTCTTACAACCAGAACGCTAAAGGCAGCCGCGAAGGCGGGCTGGAGGTGATGACCGGTCTGCTCTCCGCTAATCCGAAAATCGACGCCGTGTTTGCTATCAACGATCCGACCGCAATCGGCGCTGACCTGGCGGCCAAACAGGCGCAGCGCAGCGAATTTTTTATTGTAGGGGTCGATGGTTCACCGGACGGGGAAGAGGCGCTGAAGCGTAAAGGCTCGCTGTTTGTGGCGACCCCGGCGCAGGACCCGCAGGTGATGGCGGAGAAAGCGGTGGAAATTGGTTACAACATACTGCAAGGCAAGTCTGCTCCCGACAAACCGGTGCTGATCCCGGTGACGATGATCGATCGCGACAACGTGAGCAGTTACAAAGGCTGGACAGTGAAATAACGCGGCAGATTTTCCGGTCGTCATCCCTTTCCTGCCTGCAGGAGAGGGCTGCGGCGGCAGGTATGTTGCCTGGCCGCCGCAGCCTCCATTACCCCTCACGTGACGGGAGCACTTCATGGCACTGATATCTCTGGCGCAGGGGCTGGCCCATGCGCAGCAGCACGGCTACGCGCTGGGCGCATTTAACGTCCTCGATACCCACTTTCTGCGCGCGCTGTTTCAGGCAGCGGAGCAGCAGCGTTCACCCTTTATCATCAACCTCGCAGAGGTGCACTTTAAGTATGTCAGCCTCGATCACCTGGTCGCGGCGATTCGCTGTGAGGCGGCGCGGCACGCGATTCCGGTGGTGCTCAATCTCGATCACGGTCTGCATTTCGAGGCGGTGGTGCAGGCGGTGCGCCTGGGCTTTACCTCGGTGATGTTTGACGGCTCCGGGCTGAGCTATGACGAGAATGTGCGTCAGACGCAGGAGGTCGTAAAACTCTGTCATGCGGTGGGCGTCTCGGTCGAAGCGGAGCTGGGCGCGGTGGGAGGCGACGAGGGCGGGGCGCTGACCGGTGAAGCGGACAGCGCAAAATTTACCGATCCGGCGCTGGCGGCTGACTTTGTGCAGAGTACCGGCATCGACTGCCTGGCGGTGGCGATCGGTAACGCACACGGTAAATATAAAGGCGAACCGCGCCTCGACTTTGACCGGCTGGCGGCGATCCGCAGCGCGGCAGGTATTCCGCTGGTGCTGCACGGCGGATCGGGCATTAGCGACGCCGACTTTCGCCGCGCCATTACGCTCGGCATTCATAAAATCAACTTCTACACCGGCATGTCCCAGGCGGCGCTGGACGCAATAGAAACGCAGATGGATCAGCGCGACGCCCGCTATGACAGCTTTGCTGAGCTGCTTATGGCGGTGGAGCGCAATATCAGCCGCGTGGTCGCGCAGCAGATGCAGATTTTCGGCAGCAGCGGACGCGCCTGAGATGACGGCACGCAGCGGCATTCTGGCCGCCGGTACTCTGCTGGTCGATCATGTCCAGCGCATTACGCACTGGCCGGATCAGGGCTGGCTGACCGAAATCGTGGCGCGCGAGCGCTGCAGCGGCGGCGCGGTGCCGAATGTGCTCCTGACGCTGGCGCGCATGCAGTCAGGTTTACCGCTGGCGGCTGCCGGTATCACGGGCGAGGATGCGGACGGTGACTATCTGCTGCAGCGACTGCGCGAGGAGGGGGTGGATTGCCGCGGCGTAACGCGCACCCGCGCGGCGGCCACTGCCATGACGCAGGTAATGACCGCGCCGGATGGTCAGCGCACCTTTTTTCACGCGCGCGGCGCCAGCGCGCTGCTTGATGTGGCGCATTTCCGCGACCTCACTACTCCGCACCGCATTTTTCACCTCGGCTATCTGCTGCTGCTCGACCAGCTTGACCGGCCCGACGCGCAGTTCGGCACGCGCAGCGCGCGGCTGCTGGCGCAGATGCAGCAGCGCGGCTATCTGACCTCGCTCGATCTGGTCTCGCGCGCCGGCGATCACCGCAGCCTGGTGCTGCCGGCGCTGCGCTGGCT
>NZ_MIPP01000078.1 GCF_002095385.1 Pantoea eucrina
CATGGCGCCCTGGCCAAGTATAAACCCGGTGGTGAATGGATGCGGCCCCTGCGGAATGCAGTACGGGTTGGTGGTTATGAGGCGGCGATAAACAGTTCGCGCAGCTCATGCAGCCGGTCGCGCAGGCTGGCGGCTTCTTCAAACTCCAGGTTTTGCGCATGCTGCTGCATCTGCGCTTCCAGTTCGTGAATTTTCTTCTGCATCGCCTGTGGCGTAAGCGCCAGGTAATCAGCATCATTCTCTGCTGCCGTGCGCGTGGCCGTTTTGCCTTTGCCGCGCGTTTTCACCACGTTTTTGCCCAGCTCAAGAATATCCGTGATCTTCTTATTCAGCCCCTGCGGCACAATGCCGTGCTCGGTGTTGTAGCGCTCCTGCTTCTCGCGACGTCGCTCTGTCTCTTCAATCGCGCGTGCCATAGAGGGCGTGATTTTATCAGCATAAAGAATCGCTTTGCCGTTCACGTTACGCGCTGCACGACCAATCGTCTGGATCAGGGAGCGTTCTGAACGCAGGAAGCCCTCTTTGTCGGCGTCGAGAATCGCCACCAGGGAGACCTCTGGCATATCAAGTCCCTCACGCAGCAGGTTAATCCCTACCAGCACGTCAAACTCGCCCAGGCGCAGGTCGCGAATAATCTCCATGCGCTCAACGGTATCGATATCAGAGTGCAGATAGCGCACCTTCTCACCATGCTCTTCAAGATATTCAGTAAGGTCTTCAGCCATACGCTTGGTCAGCGTCGTCACCAGCACGCGTTCGTTGATCTCCACGCGTTTGCGGATTTCAGAGAGCAGGTCATCCACCTGTGTGCCGACCGGGCGCACCTCAAGGATGGGATCGAGCAGACCTGTCGGACGCACCACCTGATCGATCACTTCCGTGCCCGATTTTTCCAGCTCATATTTACCCGGCGTAGCTGAAACATAAATGGTCTGCGGAGCCAGCGCCTCAAACTCTTCGAAACGAAGCGGACGGTTGTCCAGCGCGGACGGCAGGCGGAAGCCGTACTCCACCAGCGTCTCTTTACGCGCGCGGTCGCCGCGATACATGCCGCCAATCTGCGGAATCGTGACGTGCGACTCATCCACCACCAGCAGACCATCGGCCGGCAGATAGTCAAACAGGGTCGGCGGCGCTTCACCCGGTCCGCGTCCCGAGAGATAGCGGGAGTAGTTCTCAATCCCCGAGCAGTAACCCAGCTCGTTCATCATCTCCAGGTCAAACTGGGTGCGCTGCGTAATGCGCTGCTCTTCCAGCAGCTTGTTGTTTTCCAGCAGCACCTTACGGCGCAGGGCCAGCTCATCTTTGATCTCTTCCATCGCCTGCAGGATGCGCTCGCGCGGCGTAACGTAGTGCGTTTTGGGATAGATGGTAAAGCGCGGGATCACTGACTCAATTTGTCCGGTAAGCGGATCAAATAGTGAGAGCCGCTCAACCTCTTCATCAAACAGCTCCACCCGCAGAGCCATATCGTCGGACTCCGCCGGGAAGATATCGATCACCTCCCCGCGCACGCGGAACGTACCGCGCTGAAACGCCTGATCGTTACGCGCATACTGCAGCTCAGCCAGACGCCGTAAAATACTGCGCTGATCGATGATCATACCGCGCGTCAGATGCAGCATCATTTTCAGATAGAGATCGGGATCGCCCAGACCATAAATTGCCGAGACCGACGCGACCACGATGACATCGCGTCGTTCCAGCATCGCTTTGGTGGCGGAGAGGCGCATCTGCTCAATGTGCTCGTTCACCGCCGCATCTTTTTCGATAAAGGTGTCAGAACTCGGCACATAGGCTTCAGGCTGATAGTAGTCATAGTAAGAGACGAAAAATTCTACCGCGTTGTCCGGAAAAAACTCTTTCATCTCCCCATAGAGCTGCGCCGCCAGCGTTTTATTAGGCGCCAGAACCATCGTCGGCCGGTTGAGATCGGCAATCACATTGGCAACGGTAAAGGTTTTGCCCGATCCCGTTACGCCGAGCAGGGTCTGATGCGCAAGGCCATCTTCCAGCCCCTCCTCCAGACGGCGGATCGCTTCAGGCTGATCGCCTGAAGGCTTAAAGGCGGAGTTGAGTTTAAAGACTTTGCTCATGATTTCAGAATTCCTGCTGAAGAAAAGGGCTGGCAGGCTGATAATTCTACTCTGCTATGGCGATTTTGCCAGAAAAAAACACTGGATATATTTACAGATAAACGCCACGATGGTCCTGCTGCCCGTGGCGCCGCTTCAGAGGCATTAAAGCGGCAGCTGGCTAAAATATGTCGCGCCAGGTTATCCCCAGGCGGGCCGGGCTTTTAACAATTGTCAAGAGAACGTCATTAAAATGCAGCGGTAAAATTCAGCCGGAGTTTTACAGGCTTGCTTTTAGATAACATACTGAATTTGATGAAAATAGACCAAAAGCCCAGTTTCGCAGCATAATGTATCCAGGCCGCGTATTTCCTCGCTTGCGCCCGGTTTTCAGTCGCTAATGCACAAGGTTATCCACAGGAATAGTGGATAAGTGAAGCCAGCCCCGAGCCCGCAGGCTGTGTATAAAAAATCCCGCCCTCTTCTGCGCTAACAAAAAAATTTTTTTATGATTATTTTTCCAGCAGGGCTGGCGCAATTAACTATTCTTTTTTGATTCCACAGCGCCGCCACGCCTGGGCTGCGCTGTTTTCCTGCACTGGACCGCTGCCTTATTAATGAACAGATGCACCAGAAAAGCTTAGTAATCAGCACCGTCAAAGTGCAGCAGCTTAATCACCCCTTTTCACAGTTAAGATTTCCTGATGTGTAAGGCACAATTACGGGCATTTATTAACGCCAGAAACGCAGGATTATCGATCTGGCCCGTTGATTGCATCTCTTTTCCGGCGGCAGAACATTCAGGTTTAACAGGGACGCCCTGATGTCTGATACCACCGCGTTACTTAATCTGTCACTGCATGCCAGACGACACAGAGCGGGTGCATTCAGGCTAACTATCTGTAAGGAGAAGATCAGATGCTGAGTTTACGTTCGGTGAATCAGTTTTATGGCCAGAATCAGATTCTGTGGGATGTCGATCTTGATCTGCCTCCGGGATCCTGCACTGGCGTGCTGGGCAGTCCGGGGATGGGGAAAACCACGCTGGTAAACTGCATTATGGGCCATCTGCCGGTCAACAGCGGCTCTATCTGCTGGCAGGAGGCGGGCTATCCGCCGGAGAACCTGCTGCTGCAGCCCGCCGTGCAGCGGGCGCGGATGGGCATCGGATATGTGCCGCAAAAGCGCCATATCTTTACGCAGATGAGCGTTGAGGACAATCTGCTGATCGCCCTGCTGGCGGCTGAAGATGAGCGCAACCGCGCCATTCCGGAGATGGTGTTTGAGCTGTTTCCCGCGCTCTATTCACTGCGCCATCAGCGCAGCGGTGAGCTGCCGGTTAATCTGCAGCAGCAGCTGGCACTGGCGCGCGCGCTGGTGCTGAAACCGCGCCTGCTGATCCTCGATGAGCCTTCCGGTACGATGTCGCCGTGGCTGGAGGAGGAGACGGGCAACCTGATCCGGCGGCTCAACCGGGAGTATGGCCTGACCATCCTGCTGCTGGAGCAGCACGTCTCGTTTAT
Organism: Pantoea eucrina; assembly: GCF_002095385.1. Classification (GTDB taxonomy): domain Bacteria; phylum Pseudomonadota; class Gammaproteobacteria; order Enterobacterales; family Enterobacteriaceae; genus Pantoea; species Pantoea eucrina. The sequence continues at coordinate 3,599 of NZ_MIPP01000078.1, forward strand.
ACGCCGCGTCGCCGACTACTTTCTGCTGCTGCACCGCGGACGTAATGTGGCGCAGGGGCGCGTTGCGCAGCTGGACGATCTTACCGTGAACAAATGGCTGACGCCGGCCTGATCTCTTAAGGGATGCTTATCGCTCAGGGCAGCGTCAGGTAGCGTCCGCAGGTCGCCTGCTCCGTCCCGGACGCCAGCCAGGGGATTTCGCCCAGAAACGGCGCGTCGATGCGCTGGCGCAGCGACGCAATATATTCACGATGCCGCTTGCCCGGCGGCTGAATATCGTTTGCGATCCAGCCTGCCAGTGGTAAGCCGGCTGCCTTGATCGCCGCAGCGGTCAGCATGGCGTGATTAATACAGCCCAGCTTTACGCCCACCACCAGGATCACCGGCAGCTGCTCTGCGATGACCCAGTCCGCATAGGTCTGCGTCTCAGAAAGCGGCGTAAACCAGCCGCCCGCCCCCTCAACCAGCAGCCATTCAGCCTGCGCTTCCACGCTGCGCAGACCCGCCGAGAGCTGTGCAAAGTCGATCGGCCTGCCCTCTTCTGCGCTCACGATATGCGGTGAGGTCGGCTCCATAAATGCCAGCGGGTTAACCTGTTCATAGCGCAGCGGCACGCTGCTGTAGCGCTGCAGCGCCAGCGCATCGCTGTTGCGCACGCCCTCCGCCGTCATCTCACAGCCCGACGCTACCGGTTTATAACCTGCCGTACGCAGCCCGGCAGCGCTGGCCGCCTGCAGCAGCGCGCCGCTGGCAACTGTTTTTCCCACTTCGGTGTCGGTTCCGGTGATAAACCAGCGTTTCATTTTTGCAAAACTCCATACATCAGGTGATAAGTGAGGCGATAGCCCTGTTCATCCTGCGGCCAGTGCCGCTCAAGCTGCGCCAGCTGCTGACGCGTCAGTACGCTGTTGCTGCGTCCGCCGTGCAGGTGGGTCGCGCCAATTCCCTTCAGCGAGCGCATCGCACTCAGCGCATCCGGAAAGTGCAGCGTGATGATCTGCTGCGTGCTGCGCAGCGGCTGCGCCCGCGCGGCAGCGGTAACCTCACCGGCCTGAAGAAAGCGGTTGGCGTGACGACGGGAATCTATCGCTGCCCATGCGCGATCCACCTCCGGCAGCGATCCCGCCAGCAGCGTGGAAAAAAGCGCGGTGCCGCCGGGCCGCAGCACGCGATAAAATTGCTGCAGAGCCACGCTCAGATCGCTGCTCCACTGCACCGCCAGGTTGCTCCAGACGCCATCCACGCTGCCGTCCGCCAGCGGCAGCCGGTCGATATCACCCTGCAGATAATGGTGCGCCGATCGCTGCGCGCGCGCGGCGTCCAGCATCGGCAAAGAGAGATCGAGCGCGGTTACCCGACGGTCGCGATCGCGCCAGTACCGGCTGTACCAGCCGGTGCCGCAGCCGGCATCGAGCAGGTGCGGACCAAATCCGGCTGGCGCACAGGCCAGCAGCGCATCGCCGCTCAGGCGCTGCAGCTGCGGCG
>NZ_MIPP01000079.1 GCF_002095385.1 Pantoea eucrina
CTCAACCACAGGTTCAGGCGGGTTCTTCAGTTAGCTTCACAACCTTGATGGGTCGTTAGCTCAGTTGGTAGAGCAGTTGACTTTTAATCAATTGGTCGCAGGTTCGAATCCTGCACGACCCACCATCAAGTTTAAAGTTGTAAGCCGCTTCCACAGCGGGTCGTTAGCTCAGTTGGTAGAGCAGTTGACTTTTAATCAATTGGTCGCAGGTTCGAATCCTGCACGACCCACCAGATTCAGAAAAAAGCGCCCAACGGGCGCTTTTTTCGTTTTCCGCAGTACGGTAATGCCCCCCCACAGACGCGCATTAATACACCAGGGTCGCATTAATGCGACCCTACGGGTATGAGGAGCGGTAATGCGTTTGCGTTGACGGAATATGCCCATCCATACGTAGGGGCGCCATTTATGGCGTCCTGGCCGCGTATAAACCCCGATGGTTAATGAACGCGTCAGGGTCGCATTAACACGCCAGGGTCGCATTAATGCGACCCCTACGGGTATGAGGAGCGGTAATGCGTTTGCGTTGACGGAATATGCCCATCTATCCGCAGGGGCGCCATTTATGGCGCCCTGGCCGCTACCGTGCCGGCTTTTTCCGGGAGGCTTTTTCGGGCATCAGGCTTTTCCAGATATGCTGCACGGCATAGCTGCGCCATGGCCGCCAGACCTGCGATAGCTGCTCTGCCTCTCTGGCCGTTACGCCACCGAGATTATTACGGATAGCGATATCCTCTTTCGGGAAAGCATCAGGCCAGCGTAGCGCCCGCATGGCGATATAGCTGGCGGTCCACGGGCCGACCCCCTTCAGCGCCAGCAGCTGCTGCTGTACGGTATCCGGCGGCAGAAATCCGTTAAAGCGCAGCGCGCCGCTGGCGCAGGCGTGGGCCAGTGCGATAATCGCATTTGAACGGGCGCTGACTATGCCGAGCACCGCAATATCATCGACCGTTGCTGCTGCCAGCGTGGCCGCGTCCGGAGAGAGGCGGGAGAGCGCCGGCCAGGGCGTCTCCAGCGGCTCGCCAAAGCGCTCCGTCAGACGGCTGCTGAGCGTTACAGCCGCTTTTACCGTAACCTGCTGGCCGAGAATCGCGCGCACGCTTAACTCAAACGCATCGAACGCGCCGGGCACGCGCAGGCCCGGGTGGCGCGCCAGGCTCTCTGCCAGCAGCGGATCGCGGCCCAGTAGCTCGCTCACCGCCTGCGGCTGAGCATCCAGATCGAACAGATCGCGCAGCCGGCGCAGCAGGGCAGGCAGCACCGGCGTCAGTGTGGTAGTGAACTCAACCTGCAGCGCATGCTTATCGGGCAGGGCGCTGACGCGCACCCAGCCGCGACAGCCGCCCAGCGCGACGGTGCGGTGATAAGCGCCATCGGCCACCCACTCAGCCTGCTTCATGACGTGCGCTTCAAGAAACTCCAGCATCGCCGCCCAGTCATAGGGTGGACGGTAGCTCAGCTGCAGGGTGGCGCTCTGCTGTGGCAGCGCAGCGCCTTCCGGCTGGCTCCGCTTACGCAGCGCGGAAGGCGTCATGTGATAGCGCGCCTGAAACACATCATTAAAGCGGCGCAGGCTGCGAAAGCCGCTGGCGTAAGCGACCTCCGTTACGGGCAGCGCGGTTTCGGTCAGCAGCTGTTTGGCCAGCAGCATACGCCGCGTCTGACGCAGCTCCAGCGGCGAAACGCCCAGCTCCTGCTGAATAACGCGCCGCAGCTGACGTTCACTCAGAAAGAACTCACCGGCAATATCTGCCAGCGAGGTCTGCTCCTCCAGCATGCCCTCTTCAACGCGACGGATCAGACGATCGGCAATGCGGTGATGGTTATCTACCGGCGCAAATCCCGGCGCCAGCTCCGGGCGGCAGCGCAGGCACGGGCGAAAGCGCGCCTTTTCCGCTGCTTCTGCGTTATGAAAAAAGCGGCAGTTTTTCAGCAGCGGTTTGCGCACCGGACAGACAGGACGACAGTAAATACCGGTTGAGGTTACGCCTACGTAGAGCAGCCCGTCAAAGCGACTGTCGCGCGACGTCAGCGCCTGGTAAGCAATTTCAGGATCAAGCATCGTCTTCTCCGGTAAATAAAGGGCATCATGGCGCAGTCCGGGTGCGGAAACACGCTGCTTTCGGACAGCTAATCAGTTTATGTGCCTGTCCGAAAACAGCCAGTTTGCGGCGCGATTAATGCAATAATAGTCGGGAGTCATCCACTGCGGAGATCTGTTATGTACCATACTAAAACCATCGTGACGCCGGTCGGCGAGCTGACGCTGATTGCCAGCGATAAAGGCCTGGCAGCCGTGCTGTGGGAAAATGAAGGATCGCAGCGCGTGCCGCTGACGCCGCTGTCACGTAACGAGTCGCACCCGGTGCTATGCGAGGCGGAGCGTCAGCTGCAGGAGTATTTTGCCGGCACCCGGCAGCGTTTTACCCTGAGCTACGACCCGTCCGGCACGCCGTTCCAGCAAAAGGTATGGGCCGCCCTGCTGACCATCCCATTTGGAGAGACGCGCAGCTACCGGCAGATAGCCGAGCAGATTGGGCATCCCAAAGCCGTACGCGCGGTGGGGGCTGCCAACGGCAAAAACCCGCTCTCTATTATGGCTCCCTGCCACCGCGTCATTGGCAGCAACGGCAAACTGACCGGCTTTGCCGGTGGCCTGCCGGTTAAGGCGTTTTTGCTGGAGCTGGAGCGGGCAGGTAAAGAGCCGGGTGCGCCGGTTGTTTAGTATAAAAAACTAAATAGCGATTTATTATGCTTTGTAGTATTTTCGTGGCTTCTGTTGTTAATTACATAAAACACTGATGCGGTAGTGCGCCATTGGATCGGCGGCAGGCGAACCGCTCTTTTACGCACCCTGCATTTCAGGCACAGGAGCCAGTAATGGACATTTTCAGCACGCAAAATATCCTGGTACATATCCCTCTGGCGCCGGCGGATACGACCTCTCATGGATTGAAGCGTTCGGCACGCTGGCCGGGCTGCTCTGTATCTGGCTGGCAAGCCAGGAAAAAATCAGTAACTACCTGTTTGGTCTGATCAACGTCACGCTGTTTGCGGTGATTTTCTTTCAGATCCAGCTCTACGCCAGCCTGCTGCTGCAGCTCTTTTTCTTTGTCGCCAATCTCTATGGCTGGTACGCATGGAGCCGGCAAACCAGTGACCATGAGCGCGCGTTAAAAATTCGCTGGCTGTCGCTGCCGAAAGCGCTGGCATGGGGCGCCGCCTGCGTTATTGCGATTGCGCTGATGACGCGCTATATCGATGTGGTGTTTGGCTTCCTTACCCGCAGCGCAGTGCAGATCATGCAGGGAATCGGCCTGCAGGTCAGCATGCCGCAGCTGCAGCCTGACGCGTTTCCCTTCTGGGATTCCTGCATGATGGTGCTCTCTGTCGTGGCAATGATTCTGATGACGCGTAAATATGTCGAAAACTGGCTGCTGTGGGTGGTCATCAACGTCATTAGCGTAATGATTTTTGCCCGGCAGGGGGTATATGCGATGTCGCTGGAGTACGCCATTCTCACGCTGATTGCGCTGAACGGCTCGCGTCTGTGGATACAGAGCGCACGCGAGCAGGGCTCACGTGCGCTGGCGGGTTAGTGATGATGATGCGCGTGTCCGTCCAGCACCGCATGATGATCGTCATCAGCGGCGTGTTCTGAACCGAGCGCGCAGTCGGGCAGGCTGCACGCCTGATACTCCATCTGCACCGTGGCATGTTCAATCTGATAGTGCTGATGCAGATAGTGATGAATTTTTCGCAGCAGGCCGTCGTGATCGTACGGCGGCACCACCTGAACATGCAGCGTAAGCACTGGCTTCTCTCCCACCTGCCACAGGTGAATATGGTGAACGTTACGCACCTCATCGATGTTCAGCTTCAGCTCGCGCGCCAGCTTATCAATATTGATATTCACCGGTGCACCCTCCAGCAGCTCATGCAGGCTTTCACGCAGCAGCGCCCAGGCGCTGCGCACCACCAGCACGGAAACCAGCAGTGAAAGAATCGGATCGATGGGCGTCCAGCCGGTAAGCATAACGATAACCGCGGCGGCAATGGCGCCCACCGAACCAAGCAGATCGCCCATGACGTGCAGCGCGGCGGCGCGCACGTTGAGATTTTTCTCGCCGCTGCCGCGATGCAGCAGCCAGAATGAAAGCAGGTTAGCAAACAGCCCGGCGATAGCGATACCGAGCATCAGGCCGCCCTCAATCGGCTGCGGATGAGTAAAACGCCGGATCGCCTCCCAGACAATCAGCACGGTGATCACCAGCAGCGCAATCGCGTTTACAAACGCCGCCAGGGTGGTCAGACGCAGCAGGCCAAAGGTATGCCGCGCATTGGGTTTACGGCGCGCAAACTGCACCGCCAGCAGCGCCATCAGCAGGGCGGCGGCGTCGGTCAGCATATGTCCGGCGTCGGCCAGCAGCGCCAGTGAACCTGAAAGAAGGCCGCCGATCACTTCGGCCAGCATAAACAGTGCCGTGACGCTAAACGCCGCCGCCAGGCGGGTGCGATTAGCATTGTGGTCACCGTGAGAGTGAGAGTGTGCCATAGCGTTCCAGTTGGTTGAGTAGCCTGTTGGTTAATAATATCAGTAAATTGAGCGTGTCAGGATGGAGCTGCTGCTGTTTCGCGGCGTCAATCAGCTGCTGACACGCTCCGGCGGCATCTTCAATGCCCAGCATCAGCCAGCTGCCTTTCAGGCGGTGAGCCGCTTTTTCAATCGCCGCCCAGTCGCGCTGCCCGCTGGCCTGCAGCAGCGCATCGCGATCCTGCGTAACGGCGCGCTGCAGCGTTTCACAGATGCGCGGCAGCCAGCTGGCGTCGTGCTGAGCCAGCTGCTGCAGCGTTGCCGGCAGCTGCGCCAGCGGATCGGACTG
>NZ_MIPP01000080.1 GCF_002095385.1 Pantoea eucrina
GGATAGCCGGTCAGCGGCTGCCGGTGCAGCGTGCTTACCAGCGCCACTATTGCGCTGCGCTGTGCGTCAAAGGCGGCAGGCGTCAGCGCCTCACCCGGCAGCCAGCGCTGCAGCAGCCACGGGGAGCGCCAGCTGAGCGGCTCCGGCCCCAGGCCGGCGTTACGCAGCTGGCGTAAAATACGGTATTCGCGCTGCCGGTTAACAAAAGGAATCGGCTGCAGAGGCGTGCGCCGGGCCAGCAGCGTCTCCTGCCCGCCCGCAATCTGAAAACTGTTGCCGCTCAGACCCGGCAGCGCGAAAAAATAGCCGGCGGCGGGTGCCGTCGGCCACTGTTGCTGCACCAGGTCAACCAGTGCGGGATCAGGGTTGTGTTGCACCATTACCTGACCAGATGATTTCGCCGGTCTGCACCAGCATCAGCTGCATCTGCAGCGTGGGTGACTTCACCTCGCCTTTCGCATTGCTGTAAAGCACATACTGCGCGTTGACGATGCGCGCCAGTCCAATCGCTTTGCTGCGCGAGTTCAGACTATCTTCCGGTGAGAGGCCCAGCGTCTGGCGAGCCTGATTCAGCTGATCATCAGATACCAGGGTAAACTTGCCGTTGTTCGCCAGCGCGCTCTGAATGGCACTGGTGGCTTTTTCGGTCTGCAGCGCGCCGTTGGTGCTGTTTTTAAGGCGATCGACCAGCAGCACGCTGCCCGGATTCACCCCGGCAGACTGCACCATATTGGCCACCAGCGGTGAGACGCTGGCGCTCCAGTTAATGGTCTTTAGCTTAGGCGGCTGCGGCACATTTTGTGGCGGCGGCACGGGTTGCGGCTCCGGCTGCGGTTCCGGCTGAACCGGGGTCGTCGGCTGCGTCGGTTCGACCGGCGCCGGCGTCTGCTGTTTTACCACACAGCCGGTAAGCATCAGCGCAAACAGTAGCGCGCCAGAACGTTGAACACTGCGGATCACGGGGTTACTCCTTAGAGATAAAGATAAAGCCGCACTTTGCTGGCGGTAAGATTGCCCATTTGCGAAGCCACCATCACGCTGCCGTGTGCGGGAACAGTTTGCGTCTGTGCCGGCTCCTGCGGCTCAATTTCCAGTCCCTTATCGTCATACCAGTAGAAACGATAATGAACCGTAACAGGCGCTTCACGCAGATTCTGCAGCGTGCTGGCCGCCTGCAGCTGACCGTCGCGGCTGGTAAGCTGTGGCTCGTCAGTAATAATCCCCGCTGACAGCACGGATGACTCCATCACCAGCGATTGCGAGGTATTAATCATCGGTTTATCACTACTGCAGCCTGCCAGAGTCAATAATAGCAAGCCGCTCAGCCATCGACGCATATCAGGTCCGCCTGAGGTTAATGAGCAAGCATCGGGCCCAGGGGTTCACCACCCACCAGGTGCATGTGTATATGATAGACCTCCTGACCGCCGTGGCGATTGCAGTTCATGATCAGGCGATAGCCATCTTCAGCAATGCCTTCATCGCGGGCAATTTTCGCCGCCACGGTGATCATCCGCCCGAGCGCATGTTCATGCGCAGGCTTAACGTCGTTCGTCGTGGGGATCAGGACATTAGGGATAATCAGCACGTGAGTGGGCGCTTTGGGTGCAATATCACGAAAGGCGGTGACCAGTTCATCCTGGTAGATAATATCGGCCGGAATTTCACGGCGAATGATTTTACTGAAAATAGTCTCTTCAGCCATGGTGCGGTTCCTTTTTACCTGAGTCAGTCTGGCAGTATGCGCGAGAAAATCCGCTTCTTTCAACCTTCTCCCGGCTTTTCTTCACTGACTGGCTGCTTTTACAGCGTCGCGCAGACAAACAAAAACCCCCTCACGGGAGGGGGTTTTCAGTAACGGTGCACAATCTTACTGCAAAGGCGTTACATGCTGCGGATGTAATCATCCATTTCCGTTTTCAGATTATCTGATTTAGTGCCAAAGATAGCCTGTACACCGGAACCGGCAACTACCACGCCGCGGGCGCCAGGTTTTTCAGCTCAGCCTGATCAACCTTTGCCACATCGGCCACGCTGACGCGCAGACGGGTAATACAGGCATCCAGATTGGTGATGTTCTCTTTGCCGCCAAAGGCGCTGACCAGCTTGCCCGCCATTTCACTGCCGGTGACGCTGCTCTGCTCAATCGCGGTATCTTCACGACCTGGCGTTTTCAGATTCAGTTTTACAATCAGCACGCGGAAAACGGTGTAGTAAACCAGGCCGTAGATGATGCCAACAATCGGGAACAGCCAGATTTTGCTGCTGTTACCGCTCAGGACGATAAAATCGATCAGGCCGTGCGAGAAGCTGGTACCGTCACGCATACCCAGCAGGATACAGATAGGGAACGCCAGACCTGCCAGAATCGCGTGGATCACGTAGAGGATCGGTGCCACGAACATGAAAGAGAACTCAATCGGTTCGGTAATACCGGTCAGGAACGAGGTCAGCGCGGCAGAGATCATGATACCGCCAACTTTGGCACGGTTCTCAGGCTTCGCCGAATGCCAGATAGCAATAGCAGCAGCCGGCAGACCATACATTTTAAACAGGAAGCCGCCTGAGAGTTTACCGGCAGTCGGGTCTCCCGCCATGTAACGCGGGATATCGCCGTGGAATACCTGGCCGGCCGCATTGGTGAACTCACCAATCTGCATCTGGAAAGGAACGTTCCAGATATGATGCAGGCCGAAAGGCACCAGCGCACGCTCAATCACGCCGTAGATGCCAAAAGCGACAACCGGGTTCTGATACGCAGCCCACTGGGAGAAATCCTGAATTGCCGTACCTACCGGTGGCCAGATAAACGACAGCACAATACCGGTAAAGATAGCGGTCAGACCGGAAATAATCGGAACAAAGCGTTTACCGGCAAAGAAGCCGAGGTACTCCGGCAGCTTGATACGGTAAAAGCGGTTAAACATATAGGCAGCGATCGCACCGGCAATGATCCCACCCAGTACGCCGGTGTCCGCCAGATGTTTCGCTTCAATCTCTGCGGCTGGCAGATGCAGTACCAGCGGTGCCACGACCGCCAGCGTTTTAACCATAATGCCGTAAGCGACAACCGCCGCCAGCGCTGAGACGCGTCGTTATTGGTAAAGCCCAGCGCCACACCGATCGCAAAAATCAGCGGCATATTGGCGAACACCGATCCGCCCGCCTCGGCCATAACGTGGGAGACCACGGCCGGCAGCCAGCTGAAGTTTGCAGAACCAACACCTAACAAAATACCGGCAATCGGCAGAACCGATACCGGCAACATCAGCGATTTACCTACTTTCTGCAGGTTCGCAAATGCGTTCTTGAACATAGAAGCTCCTGAGTATGAGTGCATAGTTGCGCGATGCGCGTGGCAGCGGGGGAGGTTCCGCAGCCGGATGACGCTGAGCGTCTTTTGATTTATTACGAAGAGTAAAATAAATGGGGGCGCGTTACTTTGACGGCTATCACGTTTCCTCAATGAGAGCCGGCAGCTTTCAACACTTTCTGACTGACCTGCCGGATAATAGCGCAATAAAACACTGCCTGCGTCGGGAATAACCTGACGCAGGCTGTTCATTACGGATTAATTACAGCGTTTGAAATAAAGGTCAGGCGCCCAGACGCGCCATGGGGATGTGAAACAGGCGTGAGAAATTTTGCGTAGTCGTCGCGGCCAGGGTCTCGATATCCACTCCTTTCAGCACCGCCATATAATCGGCCACGTCGCGGGTAAATGCAGGCTGGTTCTCTTTACCGCGATGCGGCACCGGCGCGAGATAGGGAGAATCTGTCTCTACCAGCATCCGATCCAGTGGCACAAAGCGCGCGGCGTCGCGGATCTGCTCCGCATTACGGAACGTCAGAATACCGGAGAAGGAGATATAAAAGCCGAGATCCAGAAGCTTAGCTGCGGTTGCGCGATCTTCGGTAAAACAGTGCAGCACGCCGCCGCACTTTTCGACCTGCTCTTCACGCAGGATCGCCAGCGTATCGTCGCGGGCGTCCCGGGTATGCACGATGATCGGCTTATTCAGCGCAATACCGGTGCGAATATGTTCGCGGAAAGCGGCCTGCTGCTGCGCTTTGGTCTCCTGCTGATAGAAGTAGTCGAGGCCGGTTTCACCCAGCGCTACCACCTGCTCTTCCGCTGCCAGGCGACGAAACTCCGCCACATCCCAGGGTTCATCCTGGTTCAGCGGGTGTACGCCGCAGGCCAGCGCAATATTCTGTCGCTCGCCGACCAGCGCTTTGATGCGATAGTAGTCTGGCAGCGTGGTGGCAATTGCCAGCATAAATTTACGTCGCGCGCGGCGGCTTTGGCGATAACGTCATCCAGGTCGCGGTGCTGACTTTCATAGTCAAGGCCATCAAGGTGGCAATGGGAATCAACGATAAACATAATTTTCTCAGATAATTACGGGCTAATGACAGGCGGTGCCAGTAAACGGCTCCACGCCAGCAGCCGGTCGGTCAGAATAAGTTCGCGGTTAAGCGACGTCACGTGCAGCAGCTGCTCACGACAGGCGAGCCACTGCTGTGCGCTGCTGTTCAGGGCACTGCTGTTCAGCCGCCGGGCCAGCGCGGTCACCACATCAGGCCGGTCACCATTACTCAGCCACGCCGCAGCACCCTGCTGCATTTTCATGGCGTCCACCAGCAGCGAGATAAGCCAGCTGAGGCGATCGGCCACGTCATCACTGTTCAGCGCAGGCAGCAGCTGCAGAATGTCATCATTCAGCACCGCGATCAGCGTATCGCACAGTGCCTGACGCGTCTGCCAGCGCGCGGGCTGCAGCAGCGCCAGCGCTGCGGCGGG
>NZ_MIPP01000081.1 GCF_002095385.1 Pantoea eucrina
AGCCATCGCTTGTCCCTCTAAGACACGAATATATCAAAGATATCGTCACATTAACCAGGCAGTGCCCGATGTTAGTTTTACAGAGAGAGAATCAGGAGAGAGATAAAGGAAGTGGTGCTGATACCCAGAGTCGAACTGGGGACCTCACCCTTACCAAGGGTGCGCTCTACCAACTGAGCCATATCAGCACATCTGGAGCGGGCAGCGGGAATCGAACCCGCATCATCAGCTTGGAAGGCTGAGGTAATAGCCATTATACGATGCCCGCATCCTGGAACTCGGCTACCTGTTCTTTCTGTAGCTTTTGAATAATAAAAGAAGACCTTTTACTATTCGAGCCAGTCAGAGTTTCCGACTGACCCTGACCACACAGATGTGCAATCTGAATCCGGAGGTGAGAGAGTTGAACTCACCCATCAGGTAAACTCTTACCTGATGCCCAACCAGGAGGCTGAGATGGTGGTGGGAGAAGGATTCGAACCTTCGAAGTCTGTGACGGCAGATTTACAGTCTGCTCCCTTTGGCCGCTCGGGAATCCCACCTACTTGATGGTGCCGGCTACCGGAATCGAACTGGTGACCTACTGATTACAAGTCAGTTGCTCTACCAACTGAGCTAAGCCGGCATCAAGTGACGCGCATTCTAGGAAGACCGGCTCCGAGATGCAACAAGAAAATCATCATTTTTATTCTTTTGCTTACTATTTGTGCAAAAGCTCTCAACAGCAGGCATTACTGTAGCTTCTTCACTCATATCTGGTACAAATGTTCACCACCGCGTTCAGCGGCTACGCTCTGTTTTCTCTTTGACTGAACTGCCCGGGGTTAAACTATTTACTGGTTTTTTTAGAGGCTGATAGAAAAACACAGCTTTTTTCATTCCATCAGGTGAAAAAAATGTGGCGTGTTCTGCGAAAGCGCTCGCACGATCATCATTTTGCTTCTGTTTAAAGTGACACTGGTGTTAACCTCCTGCCCACTGTTTCCGTTAATTTATCTTCTATGACGCGCAATCGCGTTCAGGACGCTTCATGATGAGGCAGGGATGAACCACACTTTGCGGTCAGATATATGCTTATGAGTAGAAAAACAACGCCACTGACCACCCCTTATCTGCAATTTGACAGGCAGCAGTGGGCTGCGCTGCGTGACTCAGTGCCTATGACACTGGATGAGCGTGAAGTGGAGCGCCTGCGCGGTATCAATGAAGATCTCTCTCTTGATGAGGTCGCTGAGATCTATCTTCCTCTATCACGTCTGCTGAACTTTTACATCAGTTCTAATTTGCGACGTCAGGCCGTACTGGAACAGTTTCTCGGTACCAACGGGCAAAAGATCCCTTATATCATCAGCATTGCCGGCAGCGTTGCCGTCGGAAAAAGCACGACTGCGCGCGTGCTGCAGGCGCTGCTGAGCCGCTGGCCGGAACATCGCAAAGTAGAATTGATCACCACTGATGGTTTCCTGCATCCGAATGCCGTGCTGAAAGAGCGCGGTCTGATGAAGAAGAAAGGGTTTCCGCAGTCCTACGATATGCATCGCCTGGTAAAGTTTGTTTCCGACCTCAAGTCGGGCGCCAGCCAGGTCACGGCACCGGTCTACTCGCATCTGATTTATGATGTCATCCCTGACGGCGATAAAGTGGTTGAGCAGCCTGATATCCTGATTCTGGAAGGGCTTAACGTGCTGCAGAGCGGTATGGACTACCCGCACGATCCGCATCACGTATTTGTTTCTGACTTTGTGGATTTCTCAATCTATGTGGATGCTCCGGAAACCTTACTGGAACGCTGGTACATCAACCGCTTCCTGAAATTCCGTGAAGGTGCTTTCAGCGATCCCGATTCCTACTTTCATCACTATTCGCAGCTGCCGAAAGAGGATGCCGTTAACATTGCGCGCGGGCTGTGGCAGGAAATCAACGGTCTTAACCTGAAAGAAAATATTCTGCCAACGCGTGAGCGCGCCAGCCTGATTATGACTAAAGAGGCTAACCACGCCGTTCAGAGCGTAAGGCTGAGGAAGTAACAGCAAAAAGCCCTGCGCGCAGGGCTTTTATCATAGTGCTGTGGCTAGCCGTTATCTGGCCTGAGTGAGATCTCCCCGCCAACCCAGGATTTAATCACTCCCTCCTGTTCCAGCAGCAGGCCACCCTGCTTATCTATCCCGCGCGCAATACCGTAAACTTCGCGCTCACCAATCAGTAATTTAACCGGACGATTGATAAAATTATCCAGCTTTTCCCAGCGCTGAATAAAGGGAGCCAGACCGTCGCGCTCAAAAAGCGGTAACGCCGCACGCAGACTGTTGATGATACTGGCTGCCAGCTGGTTGCGATCGATAGTCACGCCCGCTTCCTGCAGGTTGATCCAGCCCTGATTGATTTCTGAAGTGCCTTCACCCCGCATTCCCAGGTTGATGCCTGCACCCATAACAATCTGCGCCGCATCGCCGGTTTTACCGGTGAGTTCAACCAGGATGCCAGCAAGTTTACGATCGTTAAGATAGAGATCGTTTGGCCACTTCACACGGACATTTTCAGCGCCAAGGGACTGAATCACTTCCGCCATGACAATCCCTATGACCAGGCTCAGCCCCATCGCAGCAGCTGGCCCCTGCTCCAGACGCCAGTACATCGACAGATAGAGGTTGGCTCCAAAAGGCGAAAACCATTTACGTCCGCGGCGTCCACGTCCCGCCTGCTGATACTCCGCAACGCAGGCAAAACCTGACTCAAGCTGATCCATGCGATCAAGCAGATACTGATTGGTTGAGTCTATAACCGGAATAACGGCGATACCCGGGTTCTCCAGATGAGCATGGATAAGCGCTTCATCCAGCAGCTGCAGAGGCGCAGCCAGGCTGTAGCCTTTTCCTGTCACAGTAAAGACATCCAGACCCCAGCTTTTCAGAGTCTGTATGTGCTTATTAACTGCAGCACGGCTCATGCCCAGCGCTTCACCCAGATGTTCACCTGAGTGGAATTCACCGTCAGCCAGCAACGCAGCCAGCTTGAGAGGAACGCTTTGATCTTTCATGCAATAACCTCAACTGCATTACGCTCACCATTGGCACCGATAAAACGCACTTCGGGTTCCAGCCAGACATTGAACTTCTTACCCACGTGCTGCCGCACCGTATGTGCCAGCGCAACAATCTCCTGCGGCGTGGCGCGATCCTGATTGATCAGAACCAGCGCCTGCTGGCGATGTACGGCGGCGCCGCCTACGCTGAAGCCCTTAAGCTGACACTGGTCGATTAACCAGCCTGCCGCCAGTTTTACCTCGCCATCAGGCTGAGGATAGTGTGGTATCGCAGGCCACTGCGCGAGCAGCTCTGTCAGCTGCTCAGCTGAAACAAGCGGGTTTTTAAAGAAGCTGCCCACATTTCCGGTAACGCGCGGATCGGGCAGTTTGCTTTGACGCATCTGACATACAGCATGGCAGACATCCCAGGCGGTAGTCGTCGCCGGGTTAAGTTTTGCCAGATCGCCATAACTCAGTACCGGTTTCCACGCTTTCATCAGGCGCAGTCCGATCGCGATGATGACGTAATCATCTTTGAGCGCGTGTTTAAATATGCTATCGCGATAGCCAAAGCCGCACTCTTCACGATAGAGCCTTTTAGTGGCTGATGTAGGCAGATGCAGTACATCGACATAGTGACAGACATCTTTAAACTCTACGCCATAGGCACCGATATTCTGGATCGGAGCGGAGCCTGACATACCGGGAATGAGCGCCAGGTTTTCCAGGCCAGGGATCCCTTTTTTCAGGGTATATTCCACTAACTCATGCCAGTTTTCACCGGCGCCAGCGTGCACATGCCAGGCTTCTTCATGCTCTTCAGGCTGAATACCTTTGATGGCATTAACGACGACGGTGCCGTTGAAATCCTCGAGGAACAGAACATTGCTTCCTTCACCGAGGATAATAAAGGGTTGATTGCGCTGCTGGCTGGAGTGCCACGCTGCGGTAATGGCTTCTGCGCTATCAGCGATAATCAGCGATTGTGCGTCGATCTCAAGACCGAGCGTATTACATGCTTTAAGGGAGGTACCTGGGCTGGACATTTCACGGCCTTTACTGAGTAATCTGGCCGTAGTTTACCCGATTGACTAACCAGGAGTGGGGGTTTTGATGTTTTTAGCAGGGAATTTTTGCTTTTCTGCA
>NZ_MIPP01000082.1 GCF_002095385.1 Pantoea eucrina
CTGGTCAAAGCCGCGACGCTCTCCGCGACGCTGCCGCAGCGTATGGCTGCGGCTCCCGCGGCACCAGCGGACGCCGCACCGCCAGAAATTGTGGCGGAACATACCGAAGCGGCAAAGGCGGATGACCTGATCATGACCACGGATGACGCCCGCCTCGGCTCGGTGAAATTTATCGATGGCACCTGGCGCGTGACGCTGCGGCAGACCAACCTGCCTACCGGCAAACCACCCAGCCTGCGTTATAAAATCCGCAACGGCAAAGGCACCGCCTGGATCAGTCAGGGCGATAATATTCGCTGTAAAGCGGATATCACCGCTGCGATGACCAGCGCCGGAACCATGGTGGTACGCAGCCGCTATACCGCCAGCTGCAGCGACAAGTCGCGCTATCGCATGCCGGAGCTGATATGCAAAGCGGGCGACGGTATTGCCAGCTGTAACGCACAGTATGGGGCTGAACAGGCCTTCCCGTTGACGATTAAGCGTGAGAGTAAGTAACCATGTTGGCTCCTCTGATTGATGACAAACAGAAAATCACGCTGATTGAAGCGAGCGGCGTGCAGTTTCTCGACTTTGGTCTGCGCCTGCCTTCTGCTCAGGCGCGCCGCCAGTTTGTGCGCCAGACCGCCAACGGTCCGCTGCTGCGCCTGCACGTCGATGGCAATAACGGTAAATTCCTGCTCTACCCGGCGGAGGGAGGCGCGGCCGAGGTCGTACGCCCGGAGTCGGATGTCGCCCTGACCGACTCCCTCGCCCTGCTGGCTAATCAGTGGCTGCCGCTGCCGGTGCTGCGCTGCACCAGCGGTCGCCGCTTTATCGGCGGTCCCGATAACTGGGCGCGCGCCCGCCTTGCGCCGCTCAGCGAACCGGATGCAGCGGGCCATACGCACCGCATTACCCTCGCCTTTGACACCCGGCTGGTACCGGAAGCAGAAGGCGGTGAACAGCTCGGCCTGAGCGCGGCCGACGCGCAGAACGGCGTGAGTTTTGCGCTGGCGTGGCACAACTATGAGCTGGGCGAGTTTCTTGACCTGACCTGGGTTGACGGCTGGCTGCGCGAGACCTTTGTGCAGCGGGCGGTCGCGCTGGAATCGCGCGGGGAGCTGGCGCTGACGCAGGCGCTGCGTGAGTTTGAGTATCAGGCGCACTATCTCAATCTGCTGGAGCTGCTGGGTGAGCAGCTCGATCTGGCGGAGATCGCTATTCAGGCGGCCTCGCTGCAAACCCCGGCGGTCAGTGTGGATCTCATTCTCGATGTCGGCAACTCGCATACCTGCGGCATTCTGGTGGAGGATCACCCGGAAGAGAGCAACGGCCTGCGTCAGACGTATGAGATGCAGCTGCGCGATTTATCGCAGCCGCACCGCGTGTATAACGAACTGTTCGACAGCCGGCTGGAGTTCGCAGAGGCGAGCTTTGGCAAAGCGAGTTTCTCACTGCAGAGCGGGCGCGATAACGCATTTATGTGGCCTTCGCTGACCCGCGTGGGGCGTGAAGCGAGCCGTCTGGCGCTGCAGCGCGCCGGCACGGAAGGCAGCACCGGTATCTCCAGCCCGCGTCGTTATCTGTGGGATGAGGCGCGCTATCAGCCAGGCTGGCGCTTTAACGCTGGCGGTCAGAGCGAAGAGGCGCAGGCTATTGCGCTGCCCTTTACGCTGATGATCAACGATGAGGGAGAGCCGCTGCAGGCGCTGCCGGAAGAGGATCGCCTGCCGGTGTTTTCCGCCAGCTACAGCCGCAGCGCGCTGATGACTTTTATGCTCTGCGAGCTGCTGGCGCAGGCGATGATGCAGATGAACAGCGTCGCACAGCGCCAGCGCATGCCGCAGAGCCAGGCGCCGCGCCAGCTGCGGCATGTGATCCTGACGCTGCCCTCCGCGATGCCCAAGCCGGAGCGGGAGATATTTCGCCGCCGCATGCAGGAGGCGCTCGCGCTGGTGTGGCAGGCGGAGGGCTGGGACGCAGCGCCCGCGCAGCGCCCGCTGCCGGATGTGCAGATGGAGTGGGACGAAGCCACCTGCGGCCAGATGGTGTGGCTGTTTAATGAAACGCAGGTGAATTTTGCCGGACGGGCGGAAGATTTTTTCAGCAGTATGGCGCGCCCCGATCGCCCGCGTGAAAGTGACGAGCTGCCGGGCAAAAGCCTGCGCATCGCCTCAATCGACATCGGCGGTGGTACCACCGACCTCGCGATCACCCAGTACCGGCTGGATGATGGCCAAGGCAATAATGTGAAAATTACGCCGCGCCTGTTGTTTCGCGAAGGCTTTAAGGTTGCCGGCGATGATATTCTGCTGGATGTGATCCAGCTCTGGATCCTGCCGGCGCTGCAGCAGAGTCTGCAAAAAGCGGGCGTCACCCTGCCCGAGCCGCTGATGCAGAAGCTGTTTGGCCACGACAGCCGGATGGATGGACAGGCGACGCTGCGTCAGCAGGTTACGCTGCAGCTGTTTATCCCGCTGGCGCAGGCGGTGCTGGAGCGGTATGAGAACTGGGATCCGCTCGACAGCCACAGCGAGATCAACGCGCTGTTTGGCGAACTGGTGCCGCAGCAGCCGGCAGGCGCGGTGCTGGCGTTTGTGAATGGCGAAATTCAGCGCACGCTGGGCAGCGAGAGCCGGTTTGATCTGCTGCAGGTGCCGCTGGTGGTCAGTATGGCGCAGCTGCACGGCGAATTTTTGCAGCACCGTATGGCTATTATCCCGGCGCTGCGCGCCATGTGCGAAGTGGTGTCGCTCTATCAGTGTGATGTTCTGCTGCTGACCGGCCGGCCGTCGCGTTTCCCCGGCATCCAGGCGCTGGTGCGTCACCTGCAGCCGCTGCCGGGCAGCCGTATTCTGTCGCTGGAGGGGTATCACACCAGCGACTGGTATCCGTTTAATAAACAGGGACGCATCGATAACCCGAAATCAACCGCGGCGGTGGGCGCGATGCTCTGCCTGCTGGCGCTCGATCTGCGTCTCAGCAGCTTCTGGTTCCGCGCCGGTGATTTTGAGCCCTATTCGACCATTCGCTATCTTGGCGTTCTGGATGAAAATGCCACGCTCAGCGATGATAATCTCTGCTACAGCGAAATCGATCTCGACAGCAGCAGTTTTGCCCTGGATCGCAAAAGCAGCTTTCGCATTCGCGGCAACGTCTGCCTCGGTTTTCGTCAGCTGGAGAACGACCGCTGGCCGGCGTCGCCGCTCTACAGCCTGAGCATTACCGACCCGCAGCTGGCGCGCAAAGTCGCGGGCGAAAGCGTGCTGCGTATTAAGCTGGCGGCAGAGCCGGGACCAGATAATAACGGGCCGGAGCGGCTGATCCTCAGCGACGCGCGGCTGGATGATGGCACGCGGGTGCCGCTGGAGCAGCTGAGCCTGAAGCTCAATACCCTTTCCGGCAGCGGCAATGCCAACGCGCAATACTGGATTGACAGCGGGAGCGTCTGTAAACGATGAGAACGACCAGAAAAACCACCGCCACCCCGGCTAAGCGACTGAGCCTGCTGCGGGAAACGCTGGACAGCGCGCTCGGCTGGATCGATGCCCAGCAGCCGCACTCGCCGCGCCTGGCGCTGGAAGCAGATACGCTGCGCCTGCA
>NZ_MIPP01000083.1 GCF_002095385.1 Pantoea eucrina
GATGCGGCCGGGTCTCAAGATTATCGCGATTCACAGCGTTCAAAACGCCTGTGGGTTGTGAGGTTAAGCGACCAAGCGTACACGGTGGATGCCCTGGCAGTCAGAGGCGATGAAGGACGTGCTAATCTGCGAAAAGCGCCGGCAAGGTGATATGAACCGCTACAGCCGGCGATGTCCGAATGGGGAAACCCGGTGCACCCAGTGCATCATCGCAGCATGAATACATAGTGCTGCGAGGCGAACCGGGGGAACTGAAACATCTAAGTACCCCGAGGAAAAGAAATCAACCGAGATTCCCCCAGTAGCGGCGAGCGAACGGGGAGCAGCCCAGAGCCTGAATCAGCTTGTGCGTTAGTGGAAGCGTCTGGAAAGGCGCGCGATACCGGGTGACAGCCCCGTACACGAAAACGCACTTGCTGTGAGCTCGAAGAGTAGGGCGGGACACGTGGTATCCTGTCTGAATATGGGGGGACCATCCTCCAAGGCTAAATACTCCTGACTGACCGATAGTGAACCAGTACCGTGAGGGAAAGGCGAAAAGAACCCCGGCGAGGGGAGTGAAACAGAACCTGAAACCGTGTACGTACAAGCAGTGGGAGCCTTCTTTATGGGGGTGACTGCGTACCTTTTGTATAATGGGTCAGCGACTTATATTCTGTAGCAAGGTTAACCGCATAGGGGAGCCGAAGGGAAACCGAGTCTTAACCGGGCGCTAAGTTGCAGGGTATAGACCCGAAACCCGGTGATCTAGCCATGGGCAGGTTGAAGGTTGGGTAACACTAACTGGAGGACCGAACCGACTAATGTTGAAAAATTAGCGGATGACCTGTGGCTGGGGGTGAAAGGCCAATCAAACCGGGAGATAGCTGGTTCTCCCCGAAAGCTATTTAGGTAGCGCCTCGTGAACTCATCTCCGGGGGTAGAGCACTGTTTCGGCTAGGGGGCCATCCCGGCTTACCAACCCGATGCAAACTGCGAATACCGGAGAATGTTATCACGGGAGACACACGGCGGGTGCTAACGTCCGTCGTGAAGAGGGAAACAACCCAGACCGCCAGCTAAGGTCCCAAAGTCATGGTTAAGTGGGAAACGATGTGGGAAGGCACAGACAGCCAGGATGTTGGCTTAGAAGCAGCCATCATTTAAAGAAAGCGTAATAGCTCACTGGTCGAGTCGGCCTGCGCGGAAGATGTAACGGGGCTAAACCATGCACCGAAGCTGCGGCAGCGAACGCGAGTTTGCTGGGTAGGGGAGCGTTCTGTAAGCCGCAGAAGGCGTGCTGTGAGGCATGCTGGAGGTATCAGAAGTGCGAATGCTGACATAAGTAACGATAAAGCGGGTGAAAAGCCCGCTCGCCGGAAGACCAAGGGTTCCTGTCCAACGTTAATCGGGGCAGGGTGAGTCGACCCCTAAGGCGAGGCCGAAAGGCGTAGTCGATGGGAAGCAGGTTAATATTCCTGCACTTGGTGTTGCTGCGAAGGGGGGACGGAGAAGGCTAGGTTATCCGGGCGACGGTTGTCCCGGTTTAAGCGTGCAGGTGTGAAGACCAGGCAAATCCGGTCTTCTTTAACACTGAGGCGTGACGACGAGGCTCTACGGAGCTGAAGTAACTGATGCCCTGCTTCCAGGAAAAGCCTCTAAGCTCCAGGCAACACGAAATCGTACCCCAAACCGACACAGGTGGTCAGGTAGAGAATACCAAGGCGCTTGAGAGAACTCGGGTGAAGGAACTAGGCAAAATGGTGCCGTAACTTCGGGAGAAGGCACGCTGGCGCGTAGGTGGAGGGACTTGCTCCCCGAGCCGAGGCCAGTCGAAGATACCAGCTGGCTGCAACTGTTTATTAAAAACACAGCACTGTGCAAACACGAAAGTGGACGTATACGGTGTGACGCCTGCCCGGTGCCGGAAGGTTAATTGATGGGGTTATCCGCAAGGAGAAGCTCTTGATCGAAGCCCCGGTAAACGGCGGCCGTAACTATAACGGTCCTAAGGTAGCGAAATTCCTTGTCGGGTAAGTTCCGACCTGCACGAATGGCGTAATGATGGCCAGGCTGTCTCCACCCGAGACTCAGTGAAATTGAAATCGCTGTGAAGATGCAGTGTACCCGCGGCAAGACGGAAAGACCCCGTGAACCTTTACTACAGCTTGACACTGAACATTGAGCCTTGATGTGTAGGATAGGTGGGAGGCTTTGAAGCGCGGACGCCAGTCCGCGTGGAGCCATCCTTGAAATACCACCCTTTAACGTTTGATGTTCTAACGTGGGCCCGTTATCCGGGCTGCGGACAGTGTCTGGTGGGTAGTTTGACTGGGGCGGTCTCCTCCCAAAGCGTAACGGAGGAGCACGAAGGTTGGCTAATCCTGGTCGGACATCAGGAGGTTAGTGCAATGGCATAAGCCAGCTTGACTGCGAGAGTGACGGCTCGAGCAGGTGCGAAAGCAGGTCATAGTGATCCGGTGGTTCTGAATGGAAGGGCCATCGCTCAACGGATAAAAGGTACTCCGGGGATAACAGGCTGATACCGCCCAAGAGTTCATATCGACGGCGGTGTTTGGCACCTCGATGTCGGCTCATCACATCCTGGGGCTGAAGTAGGTCCCAAGGGTACGGCTGTTCGCCGTTTAAAGTGGTACGCGAGCTGGGTTTAGAACGTCGTGAGACAGTTCGGTCCCTATCTGCCGTGGGCGCTGGAGAATTGAGGGGGGTTGCTCCTAGTACGAGAGGACCGGAGTGAACGCACCGCTGGTGTTCGGGTTGTCACGCCAGTGGCACTGCCCGGTAGCTAAGTGCGGAAAAGATAAGTGCTGAAAGCATCTAAGCACGAAACTTGCCCCGAGATGAGTTCTCCCTGGCTCCTCGAGAGCCCTGAAGGGACGTTGAAGACGACGACGTTGATAGGCCGGGTGTGTAAGCGCAGCGATGCGTTGAGCTAACCGGTACTAATGACCCGTGAGGCTTAACCTTACAACGCCAGAGGCGTTTTGCGGGACCCGATTTTCAGCTTGTTTTACCGGATTAACAGAATTTGCCTGGCGGCCACAGCGCGGCGGTCCCACCTGACCCCATGCCGAACTCAGAAGTGAAACGCCGTAGCGCCGATGGTAGTGTGGGGCCTCCCCATGCGAGAGTAGGGAACTGCCAGGCATCCA
>NZ_MIPP01000084.1 GCF_002095385.1 Pantoea eucrina
TGCTGCGCGCTGATCCAGGCGCTGAGACGTTCGCGCAGCGGCGCGCTCACGGGATCATCCACGTCAGCACGTAGGCCTGCAGCGTGGTGATCACCCCGACCATGCAGGTAAAAATCAGGCTGTGTTTCACGGTAAAGCGGAACAGATCGGACTCTTTCCCCACCAGCCCGACCGCCGCGCAGGCGATCGCAATCGACTGCGGCGATATCATCTTACCGGTCACGCCGCCGGTGGTATTAGCGGCCACCAGCAGGATATCAGAGACGCCGATTTGCTGGGCCGTGGTCGCCTGCAGCGCGGCAAACAGCGCGTTGGAGGAGGTGTCCGATCCGGTCAGAAACACGCCCAGCCAGCCGAGAAACGGTGAGAAAAAGGTAAACGCCTGCCCGGTGTGCGCCAGCGCCAGCGCCAGCGTAGCAGAGAGCCCGGAGTAGTTAGAGATAAAGGCAAACGCCAGCACCATGCCGATAGAGTAGATCGGCAGCGCCAGCTCTTTCAGCGTCTCTGCGAACGTCTGCAGCGCCGCGCGCGGTTTCATCCGCAGCCAGAGGATCGACAGCAGTGCCGCAACCAGAATCGCCGTGCCGGTGGCTGAAACCACATCGAATTTAAACAGTGCAGCGTACGGCGTGGCCTGACTCACCACCGGCGGCATCCGCGCCACCAGCTCATGCAGCAGCGGTACCGGCACGGTAAAGACCCAGTCATAGAGTGCGCCGCCTTTGGCAAACAGCGCCTTGAACGGCGGAATACTCCACAGCGTCACCGTCGCGGTAAGGAACAGAAACGGCATCCATGCGCGCACAATCTGCGCCAGCGTATAGCGCTGCGCTCCGGGCATGGCGTCAGCTGCATCGCGCTCTTCAAAACGGAAAATGCGTACCGGCTGCCAGCGACGTAAAAACAGCGTCAGACAGATCAATGAGGCGAGCGAGGAGATAATATCGGGCAGCTCCGGCCCGAGGAAGTTGGAGCTCAGGAACTGAGCAATGGCAAACGATCCTCCCGCCACGATCACCGCCGGCCAGGTCTCTTTCACCCCGCGCCAGCCATCCATGATCGCCATAATCCAGAACAGCACAATCAGCGTCAGAAACGGCAGCTGTCGCCCGGCCATCTGGCCAATCTGAAAGCTGTCCAGCCCGGTGACCTGCCCGGCCACAATAATCGGAATCCCCATCGCGCCGAACGCTACCGGCGCCGTATTGACAATCAGACAGAGGCCCGCCGCATAGAGCGGTTTGAAGCCCAGCCCGACCAGCAGCGCAGCGGTAATGGCCACCGGCGCACCAAATCCTGCCGCCCCTTCCAGGAAGGCGCCAAAGGCAAAACCGACGATCAGCATCTGCAGGCGCTGATCCGGCGTGATCGACAGGATCGACGCGCGAATAATGTCGAACTGCCCGGTTTTAACCGAGATCTTATACACAAACACGGCGGCAATGATGATCCAGGCGATCGGCCACAGGCCATAGAAAAAACCATACACCGCCGACGCCAGCGCCTGCCCCACTGGCATGCCATACAGCAGCAGCGCCACCAGCAGCGCCAGCACAACGGTCGCCGTGCCCGCCTGGTAGCCTTTGAGCTTGAGTTTAATCAGCGCAAAAAAGAAAAAAACAATCGGTATCACTGCGACCAGACTGGAAAGCCACAGATTATTAAGCGGATCATAATTTTGCTGCCATACCTGCATGCCATTATCTCCGGAGGAGTGAAACCGGCACGGTGCAGCAAAACATGCACCGTGCAACAGTGCCCGTGACGCGCTGAAAGTGGTCGGACCGCATTCAGGAAACCGGGCTTATGGCGTCAGATAGTTAATGCGTTGTTAACTGAAAGCAACGCATTGCGGGAGAATTTTGCAGCAGTGTGACCAGGCAAAAAGGTTTTAGCGCTTTTGGTAGGACCAATCAGCGCGACACGTGAGTAAATGCGCCGGTATAGCTGTGCGGATGAAAGCGCAGGTTCAGCGCAATCAGGCCCAGCGTAATCATACCCTGCATCAGCCAGACGCTGGAGAAGCTGCCGCTGAACGCCTGCAGCTGGCCGGCGACAAACGGCATGCAGCCGGCAATGATAAACCCGGCGCCCTGCATAAATGCCACCAGGCGTGCGCCCGCCTGCGGGTGTGGCAGGTGATCAAGTGCCAGCACCATCGTCAGCGGAAACGCGGCACCCAGGCCAAACCCGGCCACTGCGGCCCAGCACCAGGGGGCGAACTGCGGCGCAACCAGCAGGCCAGCCATACCGGTCAGCTGACAGAGCAGGCTGAAAATCAGCGGCGGACGCCGGTCGGTGTGGCGGGCCAGCAGCGGCATCAGCAGCGCACCGATAACCTGACACAAAATCATTACGCCAAGCAGTGAACCGCCCGCCTGTTCACTCCAGCCGGCCTGCTGATACGCGTCCGGGAGCCACGCCACGCAGGTGGCGTAGCCGCCGTTTACCAGGCCAAAGCTCAGCGCCAGCGACCAGGCGCGCGGCGTGCGCCACAGCGGGGGCAGCGCCGGTGCC
>NZ_MIPP01000085.1 GCF_002095385.1 Pantoea eucrina
TCCACCTTATAGTCCGCCCGGATAAGCCAGAGAACCGCACGCCCACAACCGCCGCGCATTATTACAAAGTCGGATACCGGCCCAATAAAGGCCAGCCAAACCCTCTACCCCAGCTCACCATTAAGGGCCGCTGGCTGGAAGCGCTGGGATTTATGACCGGACAGAAGATTGAAGTGTTAACCGGGCCGGGACAGCTGATCATCCAACTGGCGACTGAAGGATAACTGACCGATAACACTTAAATCCCAGCCGGTTGGCTGAGATTTAAGATCATTTCTTAGGATAATTATAATGTCCAGGTACTTGATAGCCCTTTGGAATTTCTGGCCAGCTATAACTTTCATTCCAGCCAATCATTTCAATATCACCATATATGCCATTGGAAAAATTAAATAAATTTATTGAATGAACTCTAGATATAATCATTACAACCTGGACGGCAATCATATCTTTATTATCTAATGCTTTTTGAGCGCCAACAATACTTTTGCTAGCTTTTCTAGTTCACTATGTAATTCTTCATTCAGACATAATGAATAATCAATAGAAATCTCGCCTTCCCGAATACTAAAAAATCTTGCCGCATCAGACAATGCTTCTTTAATTTAATCAATTTCCAGCCACCTCCCTTATCCAGCTTTATTTTTATAAAAACTCACCGAACCTTACAGGTTAAGAGCAGCCTTAAAATTACCTTTTCATCAAGAATTTACAGATAATAATTATATTTAGCATCAAGGTATAATTGGTCACCTTTCTTTATCGCCTTACCATTTTTATTTTGAGCTTGATAGATGCTTTACCCTTGATATTACTTCATAGTTTTCCGTGCAGCATCTTTTATATTATTCCCGAACTCTGCCCGCCGCTACGGCAACAGAGCTGATTCCGGCGGCATGGCAGTTGATTATCGGGTTGGCTAAATAATGCTCGGCTGGTCAAAATATCCCGGCCTGATTAGGCCGGGGCCGCTGTTTATCAGGAATCTGATGGGGGAGATTTTCGGGCTTTACGTTCGTCAATTTTGGCGAAAACCCATGATCTTAGGGCCGCCGCTGTTCCTGCTATTGTGCTGGCAACCAAAATTTTTTTAATATCTGACTGTTCAATATGCACGTTGTGGCTAACGATAAGTTTTACAGTTATCAATGCTAGAGAAAAAAATATTAAGCAGCAGAAAACCATATATGCAACACTCAGAAACAACAAAGCTATGGTGGGACTATTTTTTCTCTTCATTTATTTCATCCTTTACAGCGTTACTAATAAATTCGCCCCCTATCGAACCGATGATATCTCCAACAGGAGCTGAACCGGAGCCCAAAACAGGGTTAAATAAAGGTGGCGCAACAAGGCTAACTGCTGAACCAAATGCCCAGCCAGCGCCCGCACCAGTTAAAGCACCTTTATCAGGCCCATCAGTAAACAGGGTTCCACCCGCTGTGATACCAGCATTTGCCCATATACCCCGCCCCGGTGCCAGACCACCAGTAACAGCCGCTGAGGCACTGCCCCGGTAATCCCAGGCTTTTTGCTTATTTTCAGGTAACATCTTATTCTTATCATTGTTTATATCGAACCACTGATATGTACCGTTCGCTATTTCCGCGATTACTGCACCGCCTATAATCTTGCCAGCCGATGCCGCCGGGCCAATATACGCCGCTCCCGCTATCAGCACACCGTCCATGTAGCCATCCACAATAACTTTGGTGATATTTGCGCCTTCCGGCAAATCACCCTGCGCATTTTTACTCAGCGCAGCGTTAATCTCTTCTGCTTTAACTCCGCTGTTTGCCAGTGAGGTTCCTAGCGTTGAGGCTGACTGCCCATAATCAGTCATTCCTTTCGGCAGGCTGAACATATCATTGTTTTCAGATGTGTTTTTCCCGGCCTGTGCGCCAGACACGACCGAAGCTACGCTGTCTCCGGTGAGTCCTCCGGCCAGTCCGCCTGCCAGTGTGCTAAGGGCGGATATGGTCTGTTTCTGCGTTTCGTCCAGCCTGCTGTAGTCATCAGTGCCATAGAGCTTTTTCGCTATCACGGAAGTTGCAGCGGATGCGCTCGCTGCACCTGCTGCACCGGCCAGGGCTGAGTTACCTGATGCCTGCGCAACCACTGCGCCCACAACAGCATGTGCCATCAGATTCGCTTCCGGATTGCCTTCCGTCAGCCTGTGTATCTGCTCTGCCAGGTACGGTGCCGCCACGCCAGTTACCGCCTGCGTCAGGCTGCCCCCCGCCAGGCCCTGCACCGCAGCCGTCGCCGCCTGAATACCCTGCTGAAGGGCGCTGCCCGTGCCGAAAGGCGCCGCGGCGGTTTTATAAGCCTGTTCCGCTATCTCCCCGGCTGCGGGGGTCAGGTTGCCCTTGCCGGCCAGCGCTGCCTTCGCGGCCTGAAGCGCGGCCGGATCCCTCTTCGCTCTCTCGCCCGCTATCTGCCCCTCCGTGCGCGCGATGTCCGCCGCCTGGTTGCCGATTTCTCCTG
>NZ_MIPP01000086.1 GCF_002095385.1 Pantoea eucrina
GGCGTTACACTCAGCGCATTGAGCGACATAACCCGAACCTGAGACAACATCTGGCAAGGCTGGGACGGAAGTCACTGTCGTTCTCAAAATCGGTGGAGCTGCATGACAAGGTCATCGGGCATTATCTGAACATAAAACACTATCAGTAAGTTGGGAGCATTACCGTTTTTTCATATCCAGCAGGGTATCGCGGATATTGTCAAACTTTTGAATGGCATGAACTATCGGCTGGTGGCCTGCTTCATTACGGTCGTTAAAAAAACGAGTTCCTGTACCCTGCTTATCACCATCGATATAAAGTACATCTTCACCACGACGGGCATACTCAATAGCCAGGTTAACGGCCAGTGTGGACTTTCCACAGCCGCCCTTACCATTACCAACATGAATAATCATGTGACAACTCCGTATGATTTAAGCCTGAAATTGTCACAACCTTAGAGGCACTGACTAAGCTGGTCAATAAATTCCTTACGCAAAGTTGAAAAAATGGCCAAAAAATGCCCTTTTTGGTACATTAATGATTCATTTTTAGTACCAAATAGGAACCTTTTTTAATCCTTAATGGTTCCTTTTTAGTGGTGGATTTATGCCTCTTCTTTGGATGCAATATTTATTAAGTCGTCTCTTTTATGGCTCTTAAAACGCTTTATCACATATTAACGATAACCATTTATCGCAATATATTTGGCGCAGTAATTTAGAGGTGTTTTTTATCAACCTCAGTAACTTCTTTTAAATCAACACTTCCTTTCTTAATACGAGAACTGACATCCTCTTCATATTCTTTCCGTCTGGCGTCGGTTATCTTATTTGTTTCTCCGCATTGTGCTGAGGTTATATTTTGTGCCTGTATTATTTCCAGTGGGGGAGTGGTTTTGGCTTTTTTATCTGAATCTAAATAAAATGCAAAGTCGGCATACCATAGAATTTCTCTCATAAGCACCCATCTATAATGATTGTAAATTGAGCTGCTTTTTATCAGATTAAATCCTGTATATTCATTCTGGTGCTGAACTCCCAAGCCCTTTCTTTGAGAGATATTTAATGCTTCTGATTTGGTTGAAAGGAGCCTGATTTTAGGGTTTCCACCTAGAGGGGGAAGTACACCTGTTCTGGGCGAGGGATTAAAGACCCAAGCGTCTGTAATATCATTCGCAGTCTCTTCACTATTCGTTACATGAGCTGCTAGACCTCCGCCAAGAGAGTTACCTACAACAACTGTTTTTGGACCAAAAAAACCGGCCCTTCTTTCCCTGTACTTTATAGCCTCTTTAACATATTCGCGAGCATACTTATTTTGAACCGGAAACGGTGCAAGGTTTTGGAACAGATAATCTTTAAAAAAATCATCTGAGCCTCGAAAAGCAACAATGAGTTCTTTTTCCCCAGTGAATTGGTTGCTATATATAAATGATTCTGCAGCAAAACCGTTAAAAAACCCACATTATCTTTCGAGAGCTCTTTTATTTTCTCAAGATAACTAGGGGTTATGAAGTTAAATTGCTTGTCAGGGTTATTTTTTTGCAAGGTTAGTGTAGCAGCCAGTGCATAAACGTAACCTTCTTTGGCTAAAGCCAGCTTTTTTTTAGTTTCGTAATCAATTTTCTGATAATCATCAACCATATCAAGATATCTCTGGTTGCACCACACAACCCCTTCTATTTTGCCTGCATTACTAGGAAAGGGGTTCCATGGGGAATTGATACAACCAGCTAATA
This sequence comes from Pantoea eucrina, assembly GCF_002095385.1. Classification (GTDB taxonomy): domain Bacteria; phylum Pseudomonadota; class Gammaproteobacteria; order Enterobacterales; family Enterobacteriaceae; genus Pantoea; species Pantoea eucrina. The sequence goes on from NZ_MIPP01000086.1 coordinate 1,722, forward strand.
ACCCTACAGAAGTTACGATGCATAAGCAGAATCTTTTTCTCAGTTTCATATAACCACCACTGACTTAATGAAAATTTTTGTGTTGATGATTTAAGATGTCACTGACATAGCATTCGATATTGAGGTATTTAAGAGGAGATTAATTAAGTTAAAAGTATTGATAGTTTAGGTGAGAAGTGTTTTAGGAAATGAAAAGCGCATCACATTTTTGTAAATGCTTACCCTGTCATAAGTAAAATTATAAACCCTCTTTTATAAAACTATAGGGTACTAATAGTAAGGCGAAAAAATATTTTGGTTCAAATTATTGAACAATAAAAATCCTGCTCCTTGTCAAAACTACAAGGAGGTGATGAGCGGGCTTTCAGGAGTTTAATGTAAGTAACAGCCTTAGGCTTAAAGTAACCATATTCAGGGTGCAGAATTAGGTAATGCTCCC
>NZ_MIPP01000088.1 GCF_002095385.1 Pantoea eucrina
GCCGGACTGGGCCTGACGCTACTGCCCGCCAGCTGCCGTCTCCCCGGCCATCGCGTGCTGGGCCTCGCCGAGGGTCTGCCGCCGGTCACACATTTTGAGCTGGCGCTGTTCTGCCGTCTGCCGCAGGATGCGCTGCAGCAGACGCTGGCGCAGGCGCTGGCTGAGTTCTGCCATCTGCAGTGGCAGTGATTTTTCCACTGCCGGGCAGTGGCAAATATCGCAGCGGCGGCGCGGCAGATTTGTCAGATTAGGGTTTTCCCTGCGATCCGGAGCCTTTTATGTCCGTTACCTCTGCCAGCCGTCGTTCTTTTCTCAGCCAGGGCGTTCGCCTGACCGCCGCCGGAAGCCTGCTGGCTGCCGGTATGAGTCGCGCCGCGCCGTTACCCTCTCTTCCAGCCTGTCAGACTGCGGTACCCCCGCCTGACGCTGCTTACTATCAGCTCTGCAACGTGCGTCTTGAAGAGGCGTTTGAACGCGAAGGCGGCGAGGTGATCGCCACCCGCACCGCGTGCTACAACCTCACGATTAAAGAGGGGCTGTTTGTCGCGATTGAGCCAGCCAGCACGCCACGCAACGCTGCGCTGCCGCAGTGGGATGCACAGGGCGCGCTGCTGCTGCCCCGCACCCGTGATATGCATATCCACCTTGATAAGACGTTTTACGGCGGCCCGTGGCAGGCTCCGCGCCCGCGTCAGGGCAAAACCATTATGGATATGATCGCCCGGGAAGAGGTGCTGATCCCGCAGCTGCTCCCCACTTCACAGGCGCGTGCCGAAGCGCTGATTGCCCTGCTGCAGAGTAAAGGCACCACCGAAGCGCGCAGCCACTGCAACATCGATCCGGTCAGCGGCCTGCAGAGCCTGGCGCACCTGCAGCAGGCGCTGGCACAGCATCCCGATTTCCGCTGCGGAATTGTTGCCTTTCCGCAACACGGCCTGCTGCACTCAAAGGTTGATCGGCTGATGCGCGAGGCGATGCAGCCGGGCGTCACGCATGTGGGCGGCCTCGATCCGACCAGCGTTGATGGCGCAATGGAAGCGTCGCTTGATGCGATGTTTCAGATAGCGCTCGACTATCAGCGCGGCGTGGATATCCATCTGCACGAAATCAGCGCGGCGGGCGTAGCGGCTATTCAGTACATGATTGATACCGTTGCCCGTCATCCGCAGCTTAAAGGGCGCGTAACGCTGAGCCACGGCTTTGCACTGGCCACGCTGGAAGGAGATGCGCTGGATCGGATGATTGCCGGCATGGCGGAGCAGCAGATTAGCCTGGCGTCCACCATTCCGATCGGCAGACTGACCATGCCGCTGCCGCAGCTGCAGGCGGCAGGCGTCAACGTGATGACCGGCACTGACAGCGTGATCGATCACTGGTCCCCTTTTGGCACCGGCAGCATGCTGGAAAAAGCCAATCTCTATGCTCAGCTTTACCGCGGCTCTGATGAGTATGGGCTAAGCCGCGCGCTGCATATCGCAACCGGAGGTATTCTGCCGCTCTCTAATCAGGGCGTGCGGCAGTGGCCTGCGCTGCAGGATGAAGCCAGCATGATGCTGGTGTCAGCCAGCTGCTCTGCTGAAGCCGTGGCGCGGATTGCGCCGGTGCAGGCCACCTTTCAGCGGGGCAAAGTGGTGTTTTTTGCCGGTTAGGCACCGGTTCTGTTCGCCGTCAGCTGCGGCCGCTGCCTTTGCGGCGGCGATGCTGCCCCGGGGCCGGTTCCGTTCGCTACGGGGTGCCGGGGCCG
>NZ_MIPP01000089.1 GCF_002095385.1 Pantoea eucrina
AGCGACGCCAGCTGCAGCAGTCCGCGCGGCGCGCGGCGGCAGCCGAGCCATACTACGCCGGGGCGTGGCCAGTGTCCGGCATCATCCAGGTCAAGCGTAAAAGCGGGCTGGGTAATACGCGCGGCGAGCTGTTGCAGGCTCTCCTGCGTCTCGCGGCTCACCTCACCCAGAAACGCCAGCGTCAGATGCAGGTTGGCCGCTGCAACCGGCGTACCGGCCTCAGCGGCAAAATTATCCGCCCGCCACTGCACCAGCTGCTGCTGAAGCGGAGCAGGCAGTTCAAGAGCAAAAAACAGGCGTTGCGTGGTCATAAGCGTGCTCCGGTAATCTGCGCCGGGTGGTGTACAATGCGCGCCATATTAGCACAGGCAGAGCAGGAGAAGAGCGTGAGTGAATTACCGGTCAGCGAGGTATTGCCTGCGCTGCTGACGGCGCTGGAGCGTTCGCCCCAGGTGCTGCTGGCGGCCCCTACCGGCGCAGGAAAATCGACCTGGCTGCCGCTGCAGCTGCTGCAGCAGGCGTCGCTGCCGGGGCGTATTATTATGCTGGAACCGCGTCGTCTGGCGGCGCGCAATGTGGCCCAGCGGCTGGCGGAGCAGCTTGGCGAGCAGCCGGGCGACACCGTGGGTTACCGGCTGCGCGGTGAGAGCTGCGTCGGTGCGCATACCCGACTCGAAGTGGTCACCGAGGGGATCCTGACGCGCATGCTGCAGCGCGATCCCATGCTGGAGAGTGTAGCGCTGGTGATCCTTGATGAGTTTCATGAGCGCAGCCTGCAGGCCGATCTGGCGCTGGCGCTGCTACTGGATGTGCAGCAGGGGCTGCGCGATGACCTGAAGCTGCTGCTGATGTCCGCCACGCTGGATAATCAGCGTCTGCAGGCGCTGCTGCCCGCTGCGCCTGCCATTGTATCGGCCGGACGCAGTTATCCGGTGGCGCGCCGCTATGCCAGCCTCAATCCGCAGACGCGTTTTGAGGAGGCGGTGGCGCGCGAGGTCGCCCAGCTGCTGCGCGAGGAGCACGGCTCGCTGCTGCTGTTTCTGCCGGGCGTGGCGGAGATTGAGCGTGTCAGGCGGGAGCTGAGCGCACGGGTGGGGGACGATATCGATCTGGCTCCGCTCTACGGTGCGCTGCCGCTGGAGGCGCAGCGGCGCGCCATTCTGCCGGCCGCCGCCGGCCGCCGGAAGGTCGTGCTCGCTACGAACATTGCGGAGACCAGCCTGACCATCGAGGGGATCCGTCTGGTGGTCGATAGCGCGCTGGAGCGGGTCGCGCAGTTTGATGCCCGCAGCGGCGTCACCCGGCTGCAAACGCAGCGTATCAGTCAGGCATCCATGACGCAGCGCGCCGGGCGCGCCGGCCGGCTTGAGCCGGGTATCTGCCTGCATCTGCTGGCACAGGAGCAGGCGCTGCGCGCGCCGGCGCAGAGTGATGCAGAGATCTTAAGCAGCGATCTCGCCGGTCTGCGGCTGGAGCTGCTGCAGTGGGGCTGTAGCACGGCAGCGCAGCTGCAGTGGCTTGACCTGCCGCCGGCCCGCAACCTGCAGGCGGCGGACGCGC
>NZ_MIPP01000090.1 GCF_002095385.1 Pantoea eucrina
CAATTAAGCGATAACAGAAGCAACAACGCCCGCGCCAACGGTACGGCCGCCTTCGCGGATTGCGAAGCGCAGACCCTGGTCCATCGCGATTGGGTGGATCAGGGTAACAACCATCTTGATGTTGTCGCCCGGCATGACCATCTCAACGCCTTCTGGCAGCTCAACTGAACCGGTCACGTCAGTGGTACGGAAGTAGAACTGTGGACGGTAGCCTTTGAAGAACGGAGTATGACGGCCGCCTTCGTCTTTAGACAGAACGTAAACTTCTGACTCGAACTTGGTGTGTGGCTTGATTGAGCCCGGCTTCGCCAGAACCTGTCCACGCTGGATGTCTTCGCGCTTGATACCACGCAGCAGAACACCACAGTTCTCGCCCGCCTGACCCTGGTCCAGCAGCTTGCGGAACATCTCAACACCGGTACAGGTTGATTTCGCGGTATCTTTGATGCCCACGATTTCAACTTCGTCACCGACTTTAACGATGCCGCGCTCAACACGACCGGTAACAACAGTACCGCGGCCTGAGATTGAGAACACGTCTTCGATTGGCAGCAGGAACGGCAGGTCGATAGCACGAACCGGATCCGGGATGTAGCTGTCCAGGTAGCCAGCCAGCTCGATGATTTTGCCTTCCCACTCTGCGTCGCCTTCCAGCGCTTTCAGCGCTGAACCGCGTACGATTGGCGTATCGTCGCCCGGGAAGTCGTACTGTGACAGCAGGTCACGTACTTCCATCTCAACCAGCTCCAGCAGCTCTTCATCATCAACCATGTCACACTTGTTCAGGAACACGATGATGTAAGGAACGCCAACCTGACGACCCAGCAGGATGTGCTCACGGGTCTGTGGCATCGGGCCATCAGTCGCAGCAACAACCAGGATCGCGCCGTCCATCTGCGCAGCACCGGTGATCATGTTTTTCACGTAGTCGGCGTGTCCCGGGCAGTCAACGTGTGCATAGTGACGGCTTGCGGTTTCGTACTCTACGTGTGCGGTGTTGATGGTGATACCACGTGCTTTTTCTTCAGGGGTGCTGTCGATCTGGTCGAATGCACGCGCCTGGCCGCCGTTGGTTTTAGCCAGAACGGTGGTGATTGCTGCAGTCAGGGTGGTTTTACCGTGGTCAACGTGACCGATGGTGCCCACGTTTACGTGCAGTTTGTTACGCTGAAATTGCTCTTT
>NZ_MIPP01000091.1 GCF_002095385.1 Pantoea eucrina
GCTGCCGGTAGCTGCACGCGCCAGCAGCGCCAGCAGCAGCAGCAGTAATCCCGCCTGCAGCAGGCGCTGCAGCGCAATACGCTGTAAAAGCGATGCGCTCAGCAGCGCCACCGCGCCCATCATGATCATCGGCACCGCCGGCAGCAGCGACGCCGCCAGCGGTGACAGGCCGATCGCCTGGCGCAGCTGACCGAGCAGCGGGCTGACCGACGTCAGCAGCGGACGCATATTCAGTCCGGCCAAGATCAGGGCGGCCAGCGTCAGCGAATTTCTGTTCATAAACACTCTCAGTGTTAAAAGGTTGCCAGCATCGCAGCAGTAGTTACTATTGGGAAATAAAATAATGCCATAGCGAACAGTGGAAAAATGAATCGTCAGCCTATGTTTACGCCTCAGCAGCTGCTGAGCTTTGTTGCCGTCTGCGAAACCGCCAGCTTTACCCGAGCCGCCGGGCGGGTTCATCTTTCTCAGTCCACCGTCAGCCAGCAGGTGCGCCGGCTGGAGGAGATGCTCGGCAAAGCGCTGCTGGTACGCACGTCACATCAGGTTACGCTGACCGAAGAGGGTGAAAAGATGCTGGCCTACGCGCGCCGCATCATTACGCTTAACGGTGAAGCGTGGGATGTCATGGGCGATACCTGGCGAGACGGCGTTCTGCGGCTTGGCGTACCGGAAGATTTTGCAGCGCCGACCGCCGGGCTGCTGGCGGATTTCAGCCGGGCACACCCGCAGCTGCGTCTTGATGTTATGAGCGGCATGTATGTTGATCTGCACCGTGCATGGCTGCGTGAAGAGCTGGATATCATGCTCATCAAGCAGCCCGGCGGCGAGCGTCCCCTCGCCTCGCGCCCTGAGCCGCTGCTCTGGCTCGATAGCCAGGCTCATCCCTGCTTTACCCGCTCGCCGGTCCCGCTGGTGGTATTCCCGCAGCAGGGGCTCTACCGGGAGGAGATGTGCCAGGCGCTGGACCAGCTGGCGCGCAGCTGGCGCATCAGCTACAGCAGTGCCAGCCTGGCGGCGCTCGCCAGCGCCAGCGAAGCCGGACTGGGCCTGACGCTACTGCCCG
>NZ_MIPP01000092.1 GCF_002095385.1 Pantoea eucrina
CTGCCCGCGCTGCTGACCGGCCATCTGGCTGACGCCGACCGCCGGGCGGTGCCGCAGGCTGAGCAGCTGGCCGCACTGCTGGCGCTGGATACGTCACTGCTCAGCGAGCTGATCGGGGCGCTGCCGCCAGAGCAGCTGCTGGACGCAAACGTCATTGCACAGACGGAAGCGCTGCTGCAGCGCCTGACGCCAGCGCGCCAGGCTACCGGCGAGGAGACGGTGGTGGATCTGCTGCGCGAACTGGGGCCGCTCAGCGCCGGAGAGATAGCCCGGCGCTACCGGGGCGCGTCGCCGCTGGCTGACGTACTGGAGACCCTGCAGCAGGCGGGCCGGATCCTGCCGGTTACGTCTGGTGCGCAGGCCTGTTTTGCGGTCGCAGAAGATGCCGCCCGCCTGCAGGCGCTCTCCGGTGGCGGCAGCGCAGTGCCGGAGAGCGCGGTTCGCCCGCTGCAGGGGCTGGTCAGCCGCTATCTGCAGACGCACACGCTGGTAAGAGCCAGCCAGGTCGCCCGGCATTTTGGCCTCGACGCCGGCACGGCAGAGAGGCTGCTGGCGGAGACGCCGGGTGTCGTCAGAAGCGAACCCGCCTCCGGCGGGGTGCAGTGGATCGCCGCGCCGG
>NZ_MIPP01000093.1 GCF_002095385.1 Pantoea eucrina
CATCCGCCTGCCAGAACGGGCAGCCGTGCGGTGCGTCCCGGTGCCGGTGTGACAATCACCCGGTCGCGCATAATCTGCTGAATACGCCAGGTTGTGGCTCCCAGCGTCACGATGTCATTGACGCGCGAGCCGTAAACCATCTCCTCATCCAGCTCGCCCACGCGGCGGGTGCCGGCCTGCGCCTCACCCTCCGGCAGCATCACGCTGACGCTGCCGCGATCGGGAATGGCGCCGGCGTGCATAATCGCCAGCAGCTTTGCGCCGGGCCGGGCCGTGATGCGATCCGTCTGCGGATCGTGGATCAGCCGCGGGCGCAGCAGGGCGAAAGCGTCAGTGTCGTCGCGTCCTGTCAGCATCGCCAGTACCGCATCGTAATCGTGCCGCGACAGCGTCAGAAAAGGCGCGCTGCGCGTGACTTGCTTAAACCAGCCGCCGGCGTCCAGCGGCGCTATGGCGGCGGCAGCGATGGTCTGCTGGGCAAGAATATCCAGCGGGTTTTCCGGCACGGTCAGCGGCTCCGTTTCGCCCGCCAGCATCGCCGTGACGATCACCGCCGTCTGCAGCAGATCGCTGCGCGATCGGGGCCAGAATTCCCCCCTGCGGCGTGCTGCC
>NZ_MIPP01000094.1 GCF_002095385.1 Pantoea eucrina
GCACTCAGTTTAGGCATTAAATATACTATACTATCATACACTACACTATTATATATTTTCCGCTTAATATGAAGCTGGGTCAGTCTTTGGAGTAGGGCTGGCCGGGTTTGGCTGTGGGAGTGAATACGCTTCGCGCTGTTGGCTACGGTGATCTGGCGTTCTGCTCATTTCTGCTGATGGCTATTACCTATACTGCTTACTCCACGATCCCGGCTCTACTTACCACCACAAAATAACCTCTCATCTTACTTTTAACTTACTTTCAGATGTAAGTGCATGGGAAGTTAAAGTAAAAAGTAAACCTTACACCCTGAATAGCCTGTTTTGACCTCAAATGATCACTGTCTCGCCGGATTCCAACGGAATTCCATCGCTTTTATGGAATATTCCATAATTTTTAACAATATTCCAAAGCGTGATTATCCGTAAACCATTGTATTTGCTGGCTTTTCTTAGCGGATTCCAAGATTCCACGATTCCGCAGGGATATACAGCCTCTATATATATTTTTTTCTATTGCACCTTACTTTACATGGGAATACTTACTTTACTACCTGTACCCCTATCCCAAATAAGCTTACTTTACGCGCGCGTAAAGTAAGCTTATTTGGGG
>NZ_MIPP01000095.1 GCF_002095385.1 Pantoea eucrina
ACGCTGCTGCTGCAGCGCAGCGTAAATCCCTGCGTGATGCAGGTCAGAGCATCGCTCAGCGGCTGCCGGGTCAGCAGGCGCAGCCGGCCAGCCTGCGTCAGCTGGCGGATCGCCAGGACAAGGTCAGGAGGCAGATCGGCCGCAGGCGCTTCTGCTGCCGCCCGCAGCCGCAGCTGACGCAGCGGCGTCTCAGCGCGGAAGTCGCGCTGCGCCAGCTGCAGATAGTGCTGATGCTGGCGCTGCGTATTGTGCTGCACGGCCTGCAGATGCTGCCAGACGCGCTGCTCTATATGTCGGGCCTGCGCGGGTGAGATCTTCGCTGCACTGAAGCGCAGCGCGAGCAGCGCGTGCCGGGTATCCTGCCACAGCCAGCTGACCTGCAGCGTGTCACACGCGCCCTCACTGCGCAGCTGATGCAGCAGGCCGCCTTCAGCCTCATCGAGCCAGTAGCTGCGCAGCAGAGTGACACTGTCACTAAGTGTGCGATCGAAGGGGGTTAAAAGCGTCAGCCAGAATGCGTTCTCACCCGGCAGCTCAAGCTGCGCGAGCGCATGGCTGCCGGGCTGCCGGGGCACCACCGGCAGCGCCGGTACC
>NZ_MIPP01000096.1 GCF_002095385.1 Pantoea eucrina
GGTGCTTGCGTGGCTTCCATTTCCATCAGATGTCCTTCCTGCTCCGCTACTGAAGGCGTGGTGCGTAACGGCAAAAGCACTGCCGGACATCAGCGCTATCTCTGCTCTCATTGCCGTAAAACATGGCAACTACAGTTCACTTACACCGCCTCTCAGCCCGGTACGCACCAGACAATCATTGATATGGCCATGAATGGCGTCGGATGTCGCGCCAGTGCACGCATTATGGGCATTGGCCTCAACACGGTTTTACGTCACTTAAAAAACTCAGGCCGCAGTCGGTAACCTCGCGCATACAACCGGGCAGTGATGTGATTGTCTGCGCTGAAATGGACGAACAGTGGGGCTACGTCGGTGCTAAATCACGTCAGCGCTGGCTGTTTTACGCGTATGACAGGATACGGAGGACGGTTGTGGCGCACGTCTTCGGTGAACGCACTCTGGCCACACTGGAGCGTCTTCTGAGCCTGCTGTCGGCCTTTGAGGTCGTGGTATGGATGACGGATGGCTGGCCGCTGTACGAATCACGCCTGAAGGGAAAGCTGCACGTTATCAGCAA
>NZ_MIPP01000097.1 GCF_002095385.1 Pantoea eucrina
CACGCGCTTACCGCCCCGCTCAGCGGTACAGAGGGTCTGCGCCGGGTGATCGCGCAGCTGGCCGGCGTGGCCCTGCCTGCCGGGCTGTGGGAGAGCCAGATTTTTCCGGCGCGTATCGCTGATTACCAGCCCGCGCTGCTGGATGAACTGCTGGCGAGCGGCGAGGTGCTCTGGCGCGGCAGCCGCGCAGCCGGCACGCGACAGGAGCGGGTGGAACTCTGCCCGGCTGACGCCGCTGCCGCAATCATGACGCCACCGGCGGAGACGCAAACCGTGACGATGTCACCTCTGCAGCAGCGGATCGTGGCGCACCTGCAGCAGCACGGCAGCGTAACCTTCCGGCAGCTGCAGCTCGCCACCGAGAGCGACGCCGGTGATGGTGCGTCACCGGAAACCGACGCGGCGCTGTGGGATCTGGTGTGGCGTGGCTGGATCACGTCGCAGAGCTGGCAGCCGCTGCGGATGCCGCCGCTGCGCAGCAAACCGCGTCCGGC
>NZ_MIPP01000098.1 GCF_002095385.1 Pantoea eucrina
CGCTCAGCCATCCCAGCTGTAGCCGCCCGGCACGCGCGCAAAGCCTGCCGGTTTCAGCAGCGCCGTCAGCGGCGACTGGCTGGCCGGAGAGCCATCAATTTGCTCCAGCGTAAAGCGCAGGCGCGGCTCGCGCCGGAGGGCCGCGGCTAGCGCGCCAAGCGCCTGCTGCAGGATCTCCGGCGATATATCTGCCGTAAACGTATGCAGCTGTTTGCCGCCGGGCGGCAGCCAGAGCAGCGGCTCTCCCTGAAACAGCACCACCCAGCTGCCGCCGCGCCGCAGCGGTTTTGTCCCGGAGAGGGTCAGCGGCCACGGCAGCTGGGTGCCGAACGGATTAGCCGGATCCAGCGTGGCCAGCGCCAGCGGCATGGCAGAGGGCGCGCGCTGCAGCTGACGAATACGCTCAATCAGCGCCGGCTCAGCGAACTGCGCGGCCCCCATGCCGCTGATAAAGCGCCCGCGCAGCAGGTGTCCGGCA
>NZ_MIPP01000099.1 GCF_002095385.1 Pantoea eucrina
GCAAACGGCACGGCAGAAGACCCGGCGCTGGACGCGCACGCCCGGCGTAATCTGCAGACGCTGCTGCGTGAGCAACAGGTGGCGACCGGACAGCTGCCGGACGATCGCACGCTGCTGATTGAGCGCTGTGCGGACGACAGCGGCGACTCGCGCATTATTCTGCACTCGCCGTGGGGCAGACGCGTACACGCGCCATGGGCGCTGGCGCTGGCCGATCGGCTCGCGGAACAGCACGGCATAACGGCTGACGTGGTCGCCAGCGACGACGGCATTGTGACGCGTCTGCCGCCGCATGCCACATTTTCACTTTCCGACTGGCTGCAGTTTACGCCGGATGAGTTACAGCAGCGGGTCAGCCGCGCCGTCAGCGGATCGCCGCTGTTTGCCGCCCGCTTTCGCGAATGCGCCGCCCGCGCCCTGCTGCTGCCGGGTCAGCGTG
>NZ_MIPP01000100.1 GCF_002095385.1 Pantoea eucrina
GCGCATCATTCTTATTACGGAGAACGAATACGACGCGGTCGTTTCAAATTTTCAGCTTGTTCCGGATTGTTAAAGAGCAATAACTTCGCAATGCACTCGAAAATGCATTCAGAAGTTGAGTATCAACGTGGGGACGTTGATGGTGGAGCTAAGCGGGATCGAACCGCTGACCTCCTGCGTGCAAGGCAGGCGCTCTCCCAGCTGAGCTATAGCCCCAATGATTCGCAAAACCCTTTACCCAATTCTTTCGAGTTCAAGGCGTGACGACGCGAAGCATAGTGAACTATGCGAACCGTTGTCATAACGCAGAAATCGGGAGAATTTGGTAGGCCTGAGTGGACTTGAACCACCGACCTCACCCTTATCAGGGGTGCGCTCTAACCACCTGAGCTACAAGCCTGGAGAGAGTTTTACTGCTTCTTTAAATTTC
>NZ_MIPP01000101.1 GCF_002095385.1 Pantoea eucrina
AGCTGCTGACGCAGTACCAGCAGGCGCTGCAGGCGCTGAGCGAACGCGCGCGCGCGGCGGACAAGCCGGCGCTGCGTCTGTTTGGTGCGCTGCTGGGCAAAAGCTTTCAGTTTCCCGATCAGCAATATGTCTATCTGGTTGACGCTAAACCGGTGATCACCTTCTGGGGCTTTGTGGATCCGCTGGCGCGCACGCGCGATGACGCCCTTGCCTGCCTGCGCGACACGCTGGAGCTGACGCTGCCGGCGCTGGTAGCAGAACCTGAGCCCTCCGTCATACCGGAGCCGGTGCGTACTGAACCGGTTGCTGAGCCTGAACCAGAAACTAAACCTGAACCTGAAGCCGTTACGGCGTCTGAGCCGGTATCGCCTGAGGCACCGCCGGTGGCAGAACCGGCAGCGCCCGCTCC
>NZ_MIPP01000102.1 GCF_002095385.1 Pantoea eucrina
AGAAAGTAACGAGCAGAAAAACCTCTACAGGCTTGTAGCTCAGGTGGTTAGAGCGCACCCCTGATAAGGGTGAGGTCGGTGGTTCAAGTCCACTCAGGCCTACCAAATTCGCACTCATGCGGCGTTATGTACTCGGTCGTTTACCAAAGTAAACTTCCCTCCTACATGCCTTGCCTGAGCACGAATTTACATTCCTCATGCAAAGAATGTAACTCCTGGTGAGTGGTAGTAGTGGTCTCTGCAGTGACTGTATGGGGCTATAGCTCAGCTGGGAGAGCGCCTGCCTTGCACGCAGGAGGTCAGCGGTTCGATCCCGCTTAGCTCCACCATTACAGTCCTGAAAAATACTTCAGAATGCACCTCAGGGCGCATTGCGAAGTATT
>NZ_MIPP01000103.1 GCF_002095385.1 Pantoea eucrina
GGCGACCGGCCAGAAAGCGCGCCACGGTCTCCGGCGGGTTGACCGTTGCGGATAACCCGATACGCTGCGCCGGCCGGGCCAGCTGCGCATCGAGCCGCTCCAGCGACAGGGCCAGATGGGCGCCGCGTTTGTTGCCCGCCAGCGCATGAATTTCATCAACGATGACGCTGGTGACGCCGCGCAGCGTATCGCGCCCCTGCGAGGTGAGCAGCAGATAGAGCGACTCTGGCGTGGTGATTAAGATATCGGGCGGATGGCGGCGCAGCGCTGCCCGCTCGCGCGCCGGGGTATCGCCGCTGCGGATCCCGCAACGGAGCGTGATGGCCGGC
>NZ_MIPP01000104.1 GCF_002095385.1 Pantoea eucrina
AAAAAACCCCGGGGTTTTAAAAAACCCCCGGGGGTTTTCCCCCTTTTTGGGGAAAAAAGGGGGCCCCAAAAAAATTTTTCCCCCGGGGAAAAAAATTTTCCCCGGGGAAAAAATTTTTGGGGTTTTTAAAAAAACCCCAAAAAAAGGGGCCCCCTTTTTAAAAAACCCCGGGGGTTTTAAAAAAAACCCCGGGGTTTTTCCCCCTTTTTTGGGGGAAAAAAGGGGCCCCAAAAAAATTTTCCCCCGGGAAAAAATTTTCCCCGGGGGAAAAAATTTTGGGGTTTTTAAAAAAACCCCAAAAAAAGGGGCCCCCTTTT
>NZ_MIPP01000105.1 GCF_002095385.1 Pantoea eucrina
CACAGCGCCAGCCACATTTTGCCGCTCCCGTCCGCCTGAACGCAGGCGGCACCGCTGTTTCTTTCCGCTATTCACCGATCGTTATAAAGCCCCTGTAAAGGGGCTTTTTTTTGTCCGCTATCCGGCAGCACTGAGGAGAATCAAAGGGTTGCAGTGGCAGCTAAACGCCGTCTGAAGCAGCTCGACCTGCATAATATCTCTACCCGGCACGGTGATGGCTGGCTCGGCTGGCCCGCGCGCGGGCCGTTTGATGCCATCATTGTTACCCGCAGCGCCCCCCGAAATTCCGACTGCGCTGA
>NZ_MIPP01000106.1 GCF_002095385.1 Pantoea eucrina
TCAGCTGCGCCGCCTGCAGCCGGTTCTGCTCCCTCTCTTTATCGAATATCGGCGACAGCGTCTGGTTCGCGTGCGCGGCGTCGCGGCTCAGCCCGCTCACGTCCTGCGACTGCTTATCTCCGTCGCGAATAACCAGCGCGCCCCCGCTCACCGCCGCCTTCGTCAGCGAGCTGCCGCTGCCGCTGTGGTTCGCCCCCGTCAGCAGCCCGTTCGCCATGTTCCCCGCAAACTGGCCGCCGATGCTGCCCCCGGTGCTCACGCCCGCGCTCTGATGC
>NZ_MIPP01000107.1 GCF_002095385.1 Pantoea eucrina
GGCAACCGGTATTTCTTCCTAAAAGGCTTAGATATTGGACGAAAACGGGATTTAGGGCGCTATTATATTCTGGGTATTGCTCAAAGGGTATATACTGAACCGATCTTGAATAAGAATTATCAAAATATTATAAACGCTATAGCAAATCCTAAGATATATTATAGAATTAAAGGGTTTATGCTAATAAGAGCGATACTAAATATAGCCTTGAGTTCTAGAATAAGTTACTGAATATCGCAATATTCATAAGCCAATATGGCTATCAATA
>NZ_MIPP01000108.1 GCF_002095385.1 Pantoea eucrina
AGGCTGCCCCCCGCCAGGCCCTGCACCGCCGCCGTCGCCGCCTGAATACCCTGCTGAAGGGCGCTGCCCGTGCCGAAAGGCGCCGCGGCGGCTTTATAGCTGTCCGTTGCGGCCAGCGCTTTGTTGTAGTCAGCCCACTCCGCCTTCGGCGCGCCTTCGCCCGGCTCTCTGATACCCTTTGCGGCCAGCTCCGCCTTACCGGCATTCGTGGCCCTTATCTGCCCCTCCGCGCGCGCGATGTCCGCCGCCTGGTTGCCGATTTCCCCTA
>NZ_MIPP01000109.1 GCF_002095385.1 Pantoea eucrina
TGAGACCGGGCGCCATTCGCTCCTGCTCACCGCGCCCTTTCGCCGACGTCCTGTCGGCTCATCCCGAAACCGTGCCCTCCCTCGGCGGACCCGGATGGCGCTTCCCCCGGCTGCTGCTTTTTTTCTCTTCAACAAGTGTTTTATGGCTGACGGTCCTGTCGGAAAGCTTCAGCGCACACCAGACCAAATTTAAAAAAAAAATGAAGAATTTGCAGGCGGGGAGGGGGGCGCTTCCC